>CAZSYM010000029.1:0-28607 GCA_964611145.1 uncultured Melioribacteraceae bacterium | reverse complement strand
AAAACACTCCTTAACCGTCCGGAAATGTTGTAGAGGTATGGGGGAACGTTTTTCGAATTCCATTCTACGCTTCATAGTATCAATCAGGCATTTCCACATCTCGCCGTGGACAGCCACCGGTTTCGGCGGCAAAACCCCTTTATTGAACATTTCCCAAACGACAGCGAGTTCCAAAAGCGTTCCCGTTCCACCGCTCAAAACCACAAAACCGTCGCCCAATTCCATCAATGTTTCAATCCTTTCAAAAATGGAATCCGTCTCGATTATCTCGCTCAAAAAGGGGTTCGGTTTTCTGCCGAAACTTGCAACCGTTACACCTATTGCCTTTCCACCGAAGGCGGAGCAACCTTCGGAGACGGCTTGCATAATTCCGCCATAGCCTCCGCTCACAACTCCAAAGCCTCCCTTGGCAATAAGCTCTCCCAATTCCCTTGCGATTTCGTATTCCTCGTCGCCCCGCTGTGGTTTTGCGCTACCGAAGACGGTAATATATTTCATCTCATTCCCCCGTTACTTGGACAATCACCCGGCGATTGCGAGAACGATTATCGAAATCGATTAGAACTATTTGCTGCCAGGTTCCTAACAAAAGTCTGCCAGCGGAAAAAGGGACGGTGAACGATGCACCCTGCAACGCCGCTCGCACATGCGAAAAACCGTTGCCATCGTGCCACGTGTCGTTATGAAAATATCTTTTGTCGGAAGGAATTATTCTCTCGAAAAATTCGGGTAAATCGCGCAAAAGTCCCGGCTCGTATTCTATGGTAGTAATACCCGCCGTGGAACCCGGCACGAAAACCAAAGCACTACCTTCCGTAAATCCTTCTTCGGAAACGACATTTTGCACTTTTTCGGTAATATCAATTATATCGGTAAAGCCCTTGGTTTCCACAGTGAAGGAAAACGTTTTTATCTTCATTTTCGCCTCCACAATTTTTTAGCTCAATCAAAATTTAATACGGATTTTATCTCCGTTATTATTTTATCCGTAGCGCCAAGATTTTTTTCGACATAATCGAAAGAAATCAAACCGCTTTTCCGCCTCTGTTCATCGTCCCGAAAGAGAGTGCGCAAAATTCTGTAAGCTTGTTTTTTATCCCGAACCACGAAGCCAGCGCCCAAATCCACAAGCTTCAAAGCCTCTTGCGAGTTTTCTATCTTGGGACCAAATAAAACCGGCACGCCATAGACGGCGGGTTCTAAAACATTATGCACACCAGCCTTGAAACCTCCGCCAACGTAAGCCACATCCGCATAGTAATAAAGCGTAAGTAAAATTCCGATTGAATCTATTATTATTATTCGTTCGCTATCGTAATTGTTCAAGAAAGAAAAGCGAATCGTCGCAAAGGTTTTGGCGAAATAATTCTCGATTCTTTCAATATTATAAACCGTCGGTTCGTGGGGAGCAACAATCATTACAAAACTTGAATCGTATTTCAACATTTTTTCCACAGCGGGGAAAACTACGTTTTCGTCGAACTCCCAAGAACTCCCGAAAACAAACACCTTTTTGCCCTCGAAGAAATCGTCCTTGAAAAGTTTCTTGCTCTTCGCTTCCAAACTTTTTTGAAAAACTCTGTCGAACCGTGTGTCTCCCACAACTTCGATTTTATGCTCGGGAATTTTAAAACGCAGAAAATTTTTCTTATCCTCCTCGGAAACACAAATTATTTTTGTGATGTCCTTATAAAGGGAAACGTGCATGTTTTTTACCAGCGGGAGTTTTCTTTTGGAATTACTCCGCATTGTTGCATCCACAATAAAGACAGGAATTTTACGGTGTCCCAATTCCCAAATCATGTTCGGCCAAATATCATAGCGCATAAAGACGGTCAAGTCGGGACGAATAAGATCCAAAAACCTCTTGACCTTAGTCGGATAATCCAAAGGAATATACGCTATCACATCCGCAAAAGGATAACTCTTTGAATTGTCATAGCCGGAAGGGGAAAAGAAAGTTACGATTATATTGACTTCATAATTTCCCTTTAATTTTTCTATTATCGGTTTCGCCTGTTCGAACTCGCCAAGCGAAGCCGAATGGAACCAAATTGTTTTCCGCCTTCGGTTCAAACCGGTCAAATCTATAATAAGATTCTCATAAAGCTTTTGTCTATCCTCAAGCCCTTTTTTGATTTTCTTATTAAAGAAAGACGCCACCTTTACAATAAAGGCAAAAAGGGGAAAGAAAAAATAAGTGTAAATAATTCGCCATAAATTCATAGTTCACTCGAAAATTTTTTAATTTCTTCGAAAACGAGCGCGGGAGTAAGGCTACGCATACACTCGAAATGTTTTTTGGGACATTTGCTTTTGCCTATGTGAGTACACGGTCGGCAATCCAGTTGATTGTTTTCCACTACGATATGTTTCACACCGAAAGGCACAAAGCCGAATTCCCTAACGGTGGAGCCGAAGATAGCCGCCACGGGTGTTCGCACCGCCGCCGCCACGTGCATTAATCCGCTGTCGTTGCAAACCACAAACTTGCATTTCCGCATCTCGACAGCCGTCTGGAATAATTTATTATCATTGCACAAATTAATTGCGCCTTCGACGCCTCTTGCAACTTCCTCGCAAATTTCCTTATCATCCCGCCCGCCGAAAATTACAGGTTGCAAGCCGTATTCGACAAGTTTTCGCCCAAGTTCAATAAAATAATCGGACGGGTATCTTTTTGTAAAATGCTTTGCCCCCGGGCAAAGTCCCACGTAGCGTTTATCCTCTTCCAAAACCGATTGCACTCCCTCCGGCAGGAACAAATCCAAGCCTTCCGAATCGGGTTCCAAGCCTTTAACGGATTGAATATAACGAAGAGGAATGGGAAAGACGCCGCCGAAATAATTCTTCTTAAAATGCACGAGCATAAATTTTTCGAAAGTGGGCTTTTTAAAAACAAAACTTTCGCATTTCAAAACTTTGCGCACCCGCCGACTGCGAAGATTATTCTGCAAATCTATCACCAAATCGTAATTCCCCTTTCGCAACTTCGCTATTGTTTCCCTCGGCTTTTGGCGGTTATATTCGATTATCTCGTTCAGGTAAGGATTAAAACGAATAGCGTCGGCAAATTGAGGTTTAACCAGAAAATCCAAGTTTGCTTTCGGATACTTTTTCCGCACGCTTCTTATAAGAGGCGTTGTCAAAAGTACGTCGCCGAGTGAACTTAGGCGAATTATCAATATTTTCGAAGGGTTTTCGTTCGGCATAAATTCAGTTTCAAATAATTACATTGTTCCGCTTCAAGAGCGCGTTCCCCTCCGTCGAAGACAAATCCGCAACGCCCTTATCTCTTTCGACCGCCGTCTTCCCAATCTATCAATTTTCCGTCGCGGAAGAAGTAAATGATATTTCCGTAATAATACTGTTTGAACACGCCGTATTTTTGGCGATTAACGGTCACCTTATCCGGTTTGCCCCAACTATCACGCAACATTCTTTCGGTCATACCGCGCCAGACTTTTCCCAATGCGATTCTCGAACCGATTTTTCTACCGTATTTTTTCATATAAAAGGCGGGAAGACATTTTTTAAGCGCGGCGTCCAACCGCTCCGATTTGGCGTTCAAAGCTTCCACTTCCGCTTTCAACTCGTCTTTGAGCTTCAAAAGTTCCGCCTTGCGAGCGCTCAAAGAATCGAATTCCGCATGAAATTTTTTCGCGTCCGCCTTCTTCTGTTGCGCAAACAAAAGAAGCGGGAAGAGAAATACAAGCACAAACGGTTTTAATTTTAACATTAAATCTCCTAATTTTAAGGACAAAGTTATCGAAAGAAATTTTTAAAGTAAATTTTTCCAAGGTGAACAAATGCGTAAAAGAACCAATCTCGACACGGCGGAAGCAAATTATATTTATGCAAAAGTATTGATAGCTCTCAACAAAACCGAAAAATTTGCCAATCTTTCTCTGCCAGAGAGAAACAAAGTCATAGACGATATTTCAGCAAAGATAATAAAAAAAGCGAACGACGAGGAGGACGCCGAAGCGATACTTTTCGAATTGAAGTCATACAAAATGACCGACGAAGAAAGAAAAAAAACACTGCTTCCGGAAGTTTATACCGCCGATTTACCAAAACCGAAAGGCTTTAACAGAATTTTAAAAGAAAAATACGAGCAAATCATCGCGGAAGAAATCGAAAGATTCGCGAACTCATAGAACAAAACCCGTATATTACTCGGCAACTCCGATTCGAGTATCAACAATAACTATTTTTCCGTCAGGGGTAACTCCCACGGGATTAAAATCCAATTCCAACACTTCGGGATGTTCGAGCATAAGAACCGCTGTTTTTTGCAACAACTTTTTCAACGGCTCAATATCTACGCTCTTTTCGTTCCGCACACCCAACAACATTTTCCCTATTTTCGTGGATACAATCATATCCAGGGCATCGTCTTCCGAAAGGAAGGCGGAGCGAATCGCCACATCGCGATAAACCTCAACATATTTTCCCCCGCTTCCGAAAACAACAACAGCTCCGAAAGAAGGATCCCTCTGTGCACCGATTAAAAGTTCGAATTTGAAATTCAAAAACGGCTGAGCGATAAAATACTCCAGGAATTTTCCCGCCTCCGAAAAAGCTTTTTCCATTTCTTTCGCCGCCGTAAGTAATTCCTCCTTATTACCGATATCAAGCTTAACCCCTTGCAACTCGGTTTTATGAATCGCCCCTTTCGCATAGCCTTTCAAGACCAAGGGAAATTTCAACTCCGCTGTTTGATACAATTCGGAAGGAAAAATAATTTTCTCCTCTACAAGCGGGAAATCCTTTCCGCTCAAAAACTTTTTCACCTCTTCGGGAGAAAGGAAACGCTTTTTCCCTTTTACGGTTTCCGAAGTTTCCTTTCTTAACAACTCGAAATACTCATCCGCATTTTTCTCAAGAATTTTTCTCCTTTCGCCAAAGAACAGCATCGCTTCCAACACGACCGCGGGCTCCTCGGGATTTCGGAAAAGAGGAAGTTTTCGTTTTGATTCTTCCGCATATTTTTTCCAGAACTCGGGTAAAGGCATCACAACTTGCATCAAAGGTTTATCGGATTTAATTTCGTTCAACTTTTCCACCACTCCGAACGGTTCCACCATTACGGGTTCTACAAAGATAGAAACAACGGCATCAACGCCTTCGTCCGCCAACACAAGCTCCACACTACGAGCATAACTTTCGGCATTTCCACCGGGCAACAAATCCACAGGATTATTCACACTTCCGTTCGGATGAACTATTTCCCTAAGCTTAAGCTTTGTTTCCTCCGCCAGCGTGGCAAGATTAAAACCGCGACGTTCCAAAGCATCCACGGCAAGAATTGCGGGACCTCCGGCATTGGTTACAACCGCCACTCTATTGCCTTTCGGCAAGGGGAAGTTCTCGAAACCCTTGGCAATATTGAACAACTCCTCAACCGTTTCGGCACGGATTATCCCGAATTGCCGCAACAATTCCGTTACCACCGAATCCTCGGCGCTTAAAGCTCCCGTATGCGAAGAAGCGGCACGCTTACCTCCCGCCGTTCTGCCCGCTTTCAAAACTATTGCAGGTTTCGATATTCGCCCGTCTATGAAAGGTAATAAAAATTTCTTTCCGTTCTCAAAACTTTCCAAATAATAAGTCAAAATCTGCACGTTCGGGTCTTCGTTCCAATACAAAGTTATTTCATTCTCGGTCAAATCCGCTTTATTACCGACGCTAATAAAATGTGCAAAGCGAATTCCCGACGTTCGCAAGGAATTCAACACCGCCGCGCCCAAAGCTCCGCTTTGGGAAAGAAAGCCGATTTTGCCACCCTCGGGTTTTTCGGCAACGAAAGTAGCGTTCAAACGAATTTCATCGTGAGTGTTAATCATGCCCATACAATTCGGTCCCACCAAATTCGCTCCCGCCTTGCGCACCATTTCCGCAATCTCTTTTTCCTCATTTGCGCCTTCTTCCCCCGTTTCCTTAAAACCCGCCGTAACCAAAATCAACGCTTTCACCCCCTTCCGCAACAATGCTTTCACCGTGTCTTTAACGAATTTCTTCGGAGTAACAATCACGGCAGCATCTATTTCGTAAGGAATTTTTTCAACGCTTTCGTAACATTCGTAGCCGAGAATCTCTTCCGCGTGGGGATTAACGGGATAGACCTTTCCGGTATATCCGTAAACTTTTATCGTTTTCAATATTTCATATCCGATGCTTTTTTCTTTAGTGGAAGCACCGGCAACACAAAGGCTTTTGGGGTAAAATATTTTTTTGATATTCTCGTTCATCGCAACCAGTCCGATTATTTGTTTTTCAAATTTACCAAAAGTATAAAGATTCAAAAAATCGGAGGGGAGTTCTCGATTCTCTTTTTGAAACATTATCTTTTTGCACTTGTTTAAAGGGCGGTTTTGAACCGAGGGTAGCAAAGGGTTTCTACTCTCAATTTGTTTTAGTCAAAATCATTTTGGAAATTTGAAAAATAAAAGTGAAAAAGGAGAATAGATATGGCATTTAATTTCAACAAATTTACAGTAAAGGCACAGGAAACCGTGCAGAATGCGGTTGAAATTGCTCAAAACTACAACAATCAAATCGTAGAGCCCGAGCATATTTTAGCCGCCCTATTACAGGATTCCGAGAACGCTGCCGTATCCGCTTTGCAAAAAGCAGGTATAAATTTAAACAGCCTGAAAGTCAAAGCGGGCGAGCTTTTGGAAAGATTACCGAAAGTAACAGGCGCCGGAGTGGGAAATCAACAACTTTCCACAAAAACAGCGGAGCTTTTCGACCGTGCAGCGGAGGAGGCAAAGAAATTTAAGGATGAATACATTTCCTCCGAACATTTGCTCCTGGCTTTGTTCGACGATAGCGGAAATGCAGGGGACTTACTTAGAGGAACGGGAGTTTCAAAAGATGAAATGTTAAAAGCATTGCAGGACATTCGCGGCAATCAGCGGGTAACCTCCCAAAATCCCGAAGATACATATCAATCCCTCAAAAAATACGGACGAGATTTAAACGAACTCGCCCGCTCGGGAAAACTCGATCCCGTAATCGGAAGGGACGAGGAAATTCGCCGCGTTTTGCAAGTGCTTTCCCGCAGAACTAAAAACAATCCCGTTCTAATCGGAGAACCCGGCGTGGGTAAAACCGCAATTGCGGAAGGCATTGCACATCGAATCGTGGCGGGTGACGTACCGGAAAACCTCAAGAACAAAAGAATTGTCGCTTTGGACATGGGTGCATTGGTAGCCGGTGCACAATTCAGAGGACAATTCGAAGAACGATTGAAAGCCGTAATTAAAGAAGTCGTGGATTCGAACGGGGAAATTATTCTTTTTATCGACGAGTTACATCAGCTCGTGGGTGCGGGTAAAACCGAAGGAGCAATGGACGCCGCCAACATTCTAAAACCGGCTTTGGCACGCGGAGAGCTACATACAATAGGCGCGACCACACTCAATGAATACAAAAAATACATCGAAAAGGACGCCGCCCTCGAAAGACGTTTCCAACCCGTTCTCATTCAGGAACCGAGCGAGGAAGACGCTATTTCCATCTTGCGCGGCTTGAAGGAACGCTATGAAGTTCACCACGGTGTACGTATTACCGATGCGGCAATCGTAGCCGCCGTGCAACTTTCCAGTCGCTACATCTCCGATCGCTTTCTGCCCGACAAGGCAATAGACTTGATTGATGAAGCGGCGTCGAAGTTAAGAATCGAAATAAACTCCATGCCCGAGGAGCTGGATACACTCGAGAGGAAAATAAAACAATTGGAAATAGAGCGCGAGGCTTTGAAGAGAGAAAAAGATGAGAAATCCGCCGACAGATTAAAAGAAATAGAAAAGGAGCTTAGCAATCTTTCCGAAAAACGTAATTCGCTAAAAGCCCAATGGGAATTGGAACGTTCCCATATCCAGAAAATCCGCGAAATGAAAAGCGAAATCGAAAAATTGAAAGCGGAAGCGGAACGCTACGAACGCGAAGGCGATTTCGGTAAAGTGGCGGAAATTCGCTACGGCAAAATAACTCAGCTCGAAAACGAACTCAAAAAAGCAAGTGAGGAATTGGCGCAAATACAAAAGAACAAAAAACTCTTAAAAGAAGAAGTGGACGCCGAGGACGTTGCGGAAATCGTGGCGAAATGGACAGGCATTCCAGTCAATAGAATGCTGGAAAGCGAAAGGAGCAAACTCATTCGAATGGAGGAAGAACTCCACAAGCGCGTGGTGGGACAAGACGAAGCGGTAAAAGCCGTAGCAAATGCAATACGTCGTTCGCGAGCAGGTTTGCAGGATAGCAATCGTCCCATCGGCTCTTTCATATTTATCGGTACCACCGGCGTGGGCAAGACGGAACTTGCACGTGCATTGGCGGAATTCCTCTTTAACGATGAACACGCAATGATTCGAATAGACATGTCCGAATACATGGAGAAATTTTCCGTCTCCCGTTTGATTGGAGCACCGCCCGGATACGTGGGCTACGAAGAAGGCGGACAATTAACCGAAGCCGTTCGTCGCAAGCCCTATTCCGTAGTACTACTCGACGAAATAGAAAAAGCGCATCCCGAAGTCTTTAACGTACTTCTGCAAGTATTAGACGACGGACGACTAACGGACAATCAAGGGCGAACCGTAAACTTCAAAAATACAATAATCATAATGACGTCCAACATAGGCTCGCATCTGATTCAAGCCAAATTGTCCGACTTCAACGAAAGCAATTATCAACAAATAATGGAAGAGCTCCGCGAACAATTAAACGATCTTTTGCGCCAAACCATTCGTCCCGAATTCCTAAACAGAATAGACGAAATCGTACTCTTCAAACCGTTGTTGAAATCCGAACTCCGCGAAATTGTGGATATTCAACTCGAGCGAGTCAATAAAATGCTGGCGGAGAAAAACATGAGGCTCGAAGTTAACCAGGACGCAAAAGACTTTCTAATAGAATTGGGTTACGACGTAACATACGGCGCACGCCCGTTGAAACGCGTGATTCAACGGTATTTAGTAAATCCCCTTGCTACGGAAATTCTTATGGGAAACTTCACGGCGGGGGATACCATACTTGTCTCTCGCGGAGAAGACGACAAATTAAAATTCGAAAAGAAGTAAACTCTATAATCAAAAGCGGGACGCAAAGGGCGTCCCGTTTTTATTATTCCCTGTGATACTTGTTATCTCCCCATTTCAAAACTTCGAGCTTAACTTTTGTGATCCCGTCTTTTATCATACCCAAAAGTTTCGCGGTACCGTAAGACAAGTCAATTATTCGGTCGGGTCGCTTCGGCATTCTATCATTAATTTTAATAATCACGGACTTTCCGTTTTTCAGGTTCGTTACCCTTGCAATTGTCCCCAAAGGCAAGGTCGGATGTGCCGCGGTTAATTCGTACATATCGTAAATTTCCCCGCTTGCCGTGCGCTTACCGTGAAAAGCATCCGCATAATAGGAAGCGATTCCCGTTTCCGAATACAACACTTTTCCCGAAGAAGGATCGGCATAAGAAAAAACCGAATCCCTCGAAATGTTTTGAGTAGCGAGAGTATCTTTCTTAACATTCGCAAAAGCCTTGCGGGATTTGGTCTGTAGATTTACCTTCCTTTCGGAAGAAAATCTAACCGAAGAAGCGCATGAATAAAACAACAAAACAAGCAGTATGTAAAGAATGGATTTTAGCATATACCAAATTTAGAAAAAAAGCGGAAAAACAGCACGCGCCGTCTTTCCGCTTTTTGAAAGGGGAGGGTTATGAATTATTTGACCAACAACATTTTTCTCACGACGGTATTCGCACCGGAAGTTAATCTGTAAAGATAAACACCCGTCGCAAGGTTTTTGGCATCGAAAGTCGCTTTGTAATGTCCACGGTTCATCTGTTTATTAACCAGAGTAGCCACTTCTCGTCCCAACAAATCATAAACCTTAAGGGTAACAAATCCTTGGGAAGGAATGCTATAAGAAATTTCCGTCGTAGCACTTCCCGTAACTTTAGTACCGAAAGGATTCGGGTAATTCTGCGCAAGGTCGAATTTAATCGGCTTGAGATTATCCGTTTCCACATCGCTAAGAGTTCCCACATAAGGAATCCGTGCATACATAATGTAATACCCCAAAGACGATTTGGCGCTTGCTTCCGTCCAAACGACATCGGCTCCTCCGTCGAAGACTCCGGGAATTTCCTTGCGCACTTTCTTGCCGATAGTGGGATTTTTAACGGAATAATAAGAATCGTTCATATAATCGGTATTGCTCAGCTGAACAGGCTCGTTCCATGTTTTCCCGCCGTCGGGAGAAGTGGCATAGAAAACATTATAAATTCTCTTACCGTCTTTATTTTTGCTTGTTTCCTGAACCCAAGTAACATAAATTCCGTAATTGGGATCAATGGCAATGTTGGGACGCATAACTTGTACCGTATCGGCGGAATTATCAATTCTAATCGAGTCGGACCAAGTGTTACCATCATAAGTTTTATAAAGAATACGCATTCCGTTTGCATCGTAATAAACCATGTGAAGTTTACCGGATGGGTCGCAAGCAATACTGGGTTCGCCTTGGCGAGTTCCCGCATTCTTCCACTTAATCGGGTTAACGGTACTAACTCCCAATGTATTATCCACCAAATCCAATTCCGTTACTCCTTTGTTTCCGTCGTCATGCCACGATTGTGCCATATACATGGAAATTCCCAAATAGTCATAAGCAAAATCGCCGGGATGCAAAGTATCGGGCGCATTACCATAGCGGTCGTACATCCAACTCCTTCCGCAAACAAACAATTGTGAACCGGCATCGTCCAAATATTTTTTCAACTCCGGATTATCCTCGTCGGCAACATTCCAAAAAGCAAGGTTTTTATAGTCATCACCGGTGAACCAAATCACCAATTCTTTTCCTTTCAAGTCTTTATCATAAGTCGGGATAGCCGTAGCCATACCGCTACTGTTACCGCAATCGAATACGCGATAATTGATACCCATTTCATCGAGAACCTTGGTAATGATAGTATCGTTGTTATGATAATTGTCATCGTCCACAACCAGGACGGAATCCTGCGAACTCACGCCAAAAAAGTTAACAACATCTTGCAAGTACTTGTCTCTCTCGCTTGTAGGGAATTGATAATAAGGATTAAAAGAAGAAATCAACGTTTTAGACGTACTCGTTTGATTGTAAATAACCGTGGAATAGCCCGCAAGTTCGTAATCCGAAGGTCCCATTTGATAAACCGAAACGGCGTTGTCCGTGGGAATATAGCCGTCAACATACTTCGCAATACCCACGCCATCGTTAATGGGAGTAACTATTTCGGGCTTTTCCCACCAGCCGTTGGAGGGATCATATTTCGAAAAGAGAACTTCATATTGAGTCGTATAAGGCTCCGGTTTATCTTCCCATGCGGCATACATTACGCCGTTTTTCCCGCTGGCAAGATTAACATCGAGATAATTGATAGGAAGTTTATCGGGAGTGGGGAAAACGGAAGTAAGATTATCCGTAACCCAATTTTCCCCTCCGTCCGTACTGTGACTTACGTAAATATTGGCTCGGAAAATTGCGGGGTCGTTCCAAATGGAGAACATAACAAAGGGGTTTCCGTAGCTATCGGCATCAATGGTACAAACACCGGTATTATTATCAATCGTATCCGCCACAACGGGGTCTGTCCACTGATGAGTGAATTGGTCGATAAAAGTACATTTTGAAAACATCGCATTACGTTTGCCGTCGGGGGCTTTTTCCTTCCATGCAGCAAAAATATGTCCTTCCTCGTCGGCAATCACGGCAGGCGTGCCGGTAGCATTCGTGGAAGACTTGCTTAATTGAGCAACATCCCAGCTACCGAAAACCGAATTATAAACGGCATACCAAATATCCATGTTCGTATAACCCGAACCCGGTTCGAAAACCACCACCACATTACCGTCAGTGGTTCGAGCAATATTCCTCGCGCCCGTATAACGGGTAGCATTGTAATAATCCACTTCCGTAATCGGAGTCAGACTTTGCTGAGCCAACAACGTAAGGCTCGCAAACATAATTGTTAAAAATAAAAACAGCTTTCGCATTTCTCCTCCTTGGTTTATTTTAATAAAATCATCTTTCTTGTTTTCCTTATCCCGTTCGCGGTAAGAACATAAAAATAAATACCGCTCGGCAGGCCGCTTGCATCGAATCGCACCGTATAATCGCCCGGCTTCTGCTCCGCATTCACGAGCGTAGAAACTTTTTGCCCGAGCAAATTATAAACTCGAAGCGAGACCATAACAGATTGTTTTCCTCCGTTATTGACGGAACTTGGAATCGAATAGGAAATTGTTGTGGCGGGATTAAAGGGGTTTGGAAAATTTTGCTCCAAAGCAAAATCAAAATTTTCTTGAGCATTCTCCGACACGGCGTTCAAATCGTCGAAATAAACCACAGGAAGAATTTGAACAATATCGGAAGTTATAACATACTCTCGATTTTTCGATTCTATTTGTTTAAGCGTACCTGCGCTATCAATGGTAAATCTATAAATAAGCGTTTTACCGACATCATCGTAATCGAATTTAACGGTGTATTTATAAATTCCGTCGCCGTCTTTATCCTCGAACGGTCCCAGGCTGGTAATGCCCGAAAGGGGTGCAATGTTACCGCGGACACCGACGCTCTCCCCTTCCCCAAGAGGATGATTGTTCATATTAACCTGAAAAACAATTTCTCTATCGGAACCGAGTTGTATTTTTTTTACCGTGGAGTAATCCCACCAAATACCGTCTCTTTTAGCACGAACTCTATAATAATAAGAGCCGATACTCCCAACATGCACCTGGTAAACGGTATCGGGGATGTGGTCGCTTAACGTTGTCCAGGGTCCCCCCGAGGAACGAGCTTGTTGCAATTGATAAAAATCGGCATCTTGATGTCGGCTTGTACTCCAAGAAAGGTAAAAATCCAGACTGTCAATTCGCTCCATATCGTTTATCATAGGGGAAGGCACGATACCCTTCGCCGCACCTATCACAATAGTATATCCCCCCATATTCCATGAACCTTGAATATCGTACCAACCGATATTGTTACCGTACCAGCCGGGGTTCAAATGATAATAACCGTTCATCTCGGCGTAGCCGTCAACCACAGCGGCGTGTCCCATGCCGTCGCTTCTTTTAATAGAAAGAATGGCGGGGCGGGCATCCAGCATATTGTTTTTAAGCGCCGTCCAAAAGCCGGAAGAAGAAACGGAAGAATAATGCCCGCTATATCGGAAATAATGCCTAAGCGCATAAGGCGCATCTCCCGTCGATGCAGTTGAACCGTCCCGCTCAAAATCCATATTTACGGAAACGGCAGCGTGATAGGTCAACAAGCCAGCCGCTTTTTGTTGTTCCGTGGTAAACAAAACATTCTCATAATCGTCCAGAGTGTTTGCCCAATCATATTCGGTTTTCCCGAAGTTTGCACTATGAAAACCGGTGTTGTCATCCGTATATGAATGATAACCGTAACCACGCAGTGGCCACTTGTAATAGTTCAATATTTGCGCCATAGCCGTAGCCACGCACCCAGCGGGCCAATTGTGAGGAGTATAATAATTAAAAACCGCCTCGCCGTTCACATAAGCCTGTCCCCAGGTGGAATTAAGAAAAGGTCCGAATATTTCTTTGACATCTTTCGTTTGCACTTCCTTTTGAACTTTATCGTCCAACAGAGAAAGCCATTCTTTCTTATTCCTTTCCACTATTTCCGGTCGCGCCGTTTTCTCCTCCAGCATTTTCAATCTTAACTTAACATCGGATTTCAAAAAGTATAAATAAAAATCCTCTTGAGTTTCGGAGAAATTAAAATTACTTTCGGTGGAAAATCCAAGCACAGGGGTGATTTCATCATCAGGAGAGACAATAACAAATCCCCTCGGGAAAAGCTCCGCTACGAAAGCGAGCAAAACATCACCGCTTGAATCCATCAAAGGTTTAATATCGTTCACACGGAAAAAGTTACCGTCTTTATTGGGTTTCAGCAACTCCGCATTGCTCCTTACCCAATTCCGTGCGACTTTCAATGCTTGCTCTCTTGAAATTTTCTTTGCCAGGTTAGGCGAAAATGCAACAAGGAAAACAGTCAGATATATCAATAATATTTTTTTCATTTTTTTCTTTCGATTAAATTTTCTTACTCAAACTTAGCTTTGAACAAAAAGCGTACTTTTACTTTTCCTTTCTCAAAGCATTTCTTTTAACGCAACGAAAACCGAGGTTCACCAAAGACACGTTCGGATTGATTCCAAGTCGCATTGTGGTTCTTGTTACAAAAGGTTCCGTATTCCATGCTCCCCCCCGAATTGTTCGCATTGTGGATTTTTCCGGTCCGCGGGGATTTCGGGAAATTTCTTCTTTAATTGTTTTGTAGTAACCGTAAATATAATAATCCGAACACCATTCCCAAACATTACCGGAAACATCTTTCAACCCGTACGGGCTGGCGGTGGCATAAAATCCCACAGGAGTGGTACCGGGCAAGGCATTCATATCGAACGGATCGCCGCTATCTTCGAAATTTGCTTGGGCGCCGGTAATGCTATCCGCCGAGACTCCGAAAAGGAATTTTTTCTTTCCGTTCCAACTCGCCGCTTTTTCCCACTCGGCTTCCGTCGGTAAATCCTTTCCCAACGAATGCGCATAAGCCAAAGCTCCGTAATACGTAACATAGACTACGGGGAAAAATTCCTTACCGTTTTCAACAAAGAATTTCGAACCATCGAAATCTATTTGAGCAAAAGGAACCGCTTTCTTCGTAAGGCAATATTTTCGCGTAGTGTCATAAGCGTTTACCACCACGCCGTCGAGCACTTTGATTTTTTTAGTGGTGAAATATTCGTTCAAAAATTTCACAAACTGGGAATTGGTAACCTCGTATTTATCGATTTTATATTCATCCAGCCAGACCTTATGCTGTGGTCTTTCAGCGCTCCATCCAAAGCCTTCCGGAGCGCCCATTAAAAAAGTCCCGGCGGGAATAGTAATCATCGTATCCAAATCCCTCGGTTCTTTCACAACAATATTCGTTCGCTCCGTATTTCTTTCCGCTAAAACGGAATCTCTAATAAAAACATAGAGCGAGTACAATAAATCCGCCGTTTTCGACTGCGCCTCTTTTCCGATACGCATCAAATCGGGAGTTTCCAAATGCAAGGCATTTTGCACCAAGTCGCTCCGCAGCGAGCCGTAAGTACGCGTTCCCAATCCGCTATAAAAGAACGTCAAAGGCACGCCTTTATATTCATATTTCAAATCCTCCGGTAAATTCCCGAAGTAAAGGTCGGGTGGAGTGGAATAATATTTATTTCTCACGGAGTAATAAAATTTCTTTATTTTTCTCAATTCCTTCTTGGAAAATCCGACACCTATTCCTTCAATCACGGGACGTTGAATTCTACTGCCATCAGGGAGCTTTACGGTTAAATCGTGCCCGTGGAAACTACAAAAAAGAGTAAACCGCTTGCCAAATCCAAGTCCGCTATTCGCCCACACGCTATCCTGATAAACGGCATATTTTTCCTCCGCGGCTTTATTCCATTGACGTTCGGGGAGCACGCCGCGATTACCGTCCTTCGGTAATTTCATCAAAGGGCGATTACAATCGAACCAAATTCCTCTGTAAGAAAGGCGGCAACCGTAGGCTGCGGTTGCAGGAATTCCATATCGTTCGCTTACAAGTTTAACCACTTCGCCCGTTTCGTTGTCGCAATCGCCGTGAGGTGCGCCGAAAGCATAACCTTTCCATTTCTTCAAATCTCCCTTGTAATTTTCAACCCAAAAGCGGACTGGTTTGGGCGATATTCCCGCCACTTCCGGCGTGGTTTTTTCAAGCGCCACTTTGTAACGCCCTTTCTCAATTCCCAATTTCGCGGCATACTCTTTCCGCAGCGCAAATTTCCCCACGCCGCCGAAAAACTTGTATATTCGCAAGTATTCACTTTTATCTTTCACGGTAACCTTTACGGGCATGCCTTCCTCGACGCCCAATTTTTCAATCACGCTTTCGTCAAAAAATATGGCGGGTCCCAATTGCCGCGTAGCAACGGGCGGTTTGGTAAGTTCCACTTCCAAAACTATCTTGTTCGCCTGAGGACGTACGGTTGCAAAAGCAAGTATAAAAAACAACGCTTTAAATATTTTCGCTCTTTTCATCGCTCGTTTCCAATTTAAATTCGCAATGCTCCGTTATAAAATCCAATATTGTTTTATACATCGGCAGAATAGCGGGGATAAAAATATGTTCGTTTTCCCCGTGATGATCCTCGCCCACCATTTTAACAATTACAATAGGAATACCTTTATTGGCGTAGAACCGTGCGTCGGAGCTTCCGTTTTCGGTTCTCAAAACTATTTCCCTTCCGAAGTTCCTTTCCATTATGCGTCGGAGGCTTTGCGCATAAGGGGAATCGGGATTCAGGTAAACCCTTTCGCTGCCCGTAATCAATTGTGTTTTCGTTCTCGAAAGAGTGGAATTTATCAAATCGAACAGTTCCGCCACGCTCACATCCCGCGCGAAGTAAATATTCATGCGGGCTTCCACATGATGGGGCGGATAAAACTCTTTATTTTCCGCTTTTATATCGTAAAGAGAATAAGTCGTATGCCAATTATCGGCATCGGTTGCCAATTTACTACCCGGGAAAAGCTCCTTGATTTTCTCGTACTCTTCCACAAAAACCTCGAAGGCACTCTCGCCGTTCCATGGGAACGGGTGCCGTCCGGGGTCGGTATCCACGGAAAGTTTGAATTTAAGAATGCCTTTCTCTCCGTAAATAACGGCATAATTATATCCGCCGTCGCCATTAAAAAGAATATCACAGCTATATCCTTCTTCAACCAGTCGTGCAACTCCGTTAGCGCTTCCGATTTCTTCGTCGAAAGTAATCATCAAGCCAATGTCAAAATCTTCGGAGCTGAGTTCGCGTACGGCGTGCATTGCCAGTGCCACAAAGCCTTTCATATCCACCGTGCCACGTCCGTAAAGTTTATCCCCCTCGACACGAGGGATAAATTGTTCCGATTTCCCGTTTACAACATCCAGATGTCCCTGTAGCAAAATATGAGGATGTTTTGTTCCCTTGGTGGTAATTACAAGAGCGGGATGATTATTATATCGATGTTCAAAAATGGTAACATTGGCTTCGGCAAAAAAATTTTTCACATAATTAACGGTTCTGTCAAACTCGTCAAAGCGTTTTTCCGTCGTTTTGAAAGAAACCAAATCCTTGATTGTATTCAATAATTCCTTTTCTTTATCAAGATTATTTTGCATTGTTCAATTGCTCCCGCAAAAATTCTATTACCTTTTGTCTATCCGCTATCTTAGCTTTTTTAAATTTCAATTCCTCAACTTCTTTCAAAAAATGTTGAAGAATCTTCGGGTGGGTT
The DNA here is from genome assembly GCA_964611145.1 of uncultured Melioribacteraceae bacterium. GTDB lineage: Bacteria > Bacteroidota > Ignavibacteria > Ignavibacteriales > Melioribacteraceae > WFQV01. Next base: position 11,217 of record CAZSYM010000029.1, on the reverse strand, counting down.
TGTCGAAAGAAGACCGTTCCCAAGTCAAAGAGAATAACTTCTCGATTAATTATTTCGTAATTCACCAAGAAATATTGTCTCGGAATAATTATCACTTCGAAATTAAGCGGTTCTTCTTCCAATCTTTTTATTATTCCCTCCACGCTTTCGAAAACAAGGTTTCGCGAAAGCCTATCGAAAGGTTCGCGTCCGCTAATAAAATCAATCACCTCGCTTTGCACCACAAACTCGAGGCGATTTCTTTCTTTTTCCTTGATAACTTCTTTTCTTTTACGGAAAGCTTCCAAAGCGGCTTCCACTTGCTCGTCGGAGAACTCATAAATATTTTTGAGATATTCTTTGCGCAACTCTTCGGATTGATTCATCACACTAAAATTTCGGGAAACCGATATTCTCTCTCCGCCCGTAGGACCGAACCAAATATCCTCGAATTGAGCGTAACTGAAAGTAGCCTCGTGCTCCTTGGCAAAGATGGGAAAAGTATTGACTTCAATATCCAAAAGGGCATCTATGCTCAATTGCAGGACTTTACTAATTGCTTCCAACTTCTCTACACTGGGTTTATGATGCCCGTTAATAATGGAATAAAGAGTCTGCAATTCTATTCCCGTTCTTTGAGCAAGCTCCTTGACCGAAATGCCGTAAGCTTTCATCGTATCGCGAATTTTCTTCCCGATTCTAAGGTCTCTTTCCTCAGCCATTCTTACTCCTGTTCAAAATTATTTCAAACAAATTTTTTAATAGTCTTTTGGGCTTCCGCCAGAAGGCGAACGGCGTCGCGAATATTTTCCTTTGCATCCTCGACGTAGCCGTCTATCAAAGCGGAATAACCTCTGTTCAATCTTCTTTCCGCCTTGGCAAAAGACGCCATAATTTCCGTAAACTTTCCTATTCCGATTTGCTCCGTTATATTCACACGGTAATAATCCATTTCTATTGAAATTCTTTCAATCCATTCCTCCAAAACGCTTGCGGTTTTTTCCTCATCATGAAAATCCTTTTCCAAAACAAGGTTCAAAGCCTTCTCAAGTTCGGAAGAAAATTTTTCGAAAGCCTCCAACGTATATCCTTCTCCTTCCGAGCGCGCTTCCATAATCTCCTTTTTCAAAGATTTGCGCTGATAAAAAATCGCCAGCGCAAGAACGAAAACGGCAATTGAAAACTCCTCCCACATCGGAGGGATTCGAGAAGCGAAAACGGAAGCGGCAATAACCGCGAGGGCAATCACAATAATATTTAAAACTTTCATCGTCATCAGATACCCCCGAAAACCGTTAGGAGGGCGAAAGTAATTATCAACAATGCTTCCCCGACAATCAATCCCGCGGCAAAAGGAACACCCCATTTTTCCGCCCATTCCTTACCTTTCCAAAACACAATCAGAATGTTAAGCAAACTACCGAGTCCGTAAGGCAAGATGTATTTCATAGAAAGATACATTGCGATTCCCATTATAACACCGAGGCCGGGAATAGAAGTAAAAGAGAGAGCGGCGCCGAGTATTCCCCCCGCAAGGAATTTATCCGTCGGCACGTTTCCGCTCACAACCGCATCGATTGTAGCGCCAAGCGCCACGGCTTGCGGCGCTTCTATTTCGGTGCCGGGTCCGAATCCCGGCAATTTCGCACCGGTAACGGGGTCCGTACCGCCCGAGTTCCAAATCAATAACATTACACTGAGAGAAATAATGGGACCCAATCCAGCCACGGCGAGTTGAAGAGCCTGCTGCTTGGCGGGTCGGCTTCCTACCAAATGCCCCGTTTTCAAATCCTGCATCATATCGGCACATTCGGCAATAGCAATAGATATGGCAGCGCCGATTAAAACCGCCGTGGTTATCTCATCGGGGGTTAAAAACATCATCAAAATGGCAACGGCGATAAGGGACATCCCGCTAATCGGAGTCCAATCCGTCATTCCCGTCGCTTGAGAAACGATTATTCCGGCGAAAAGGAGCCACAGAGTTGCAATCAAGGAAATGAAAAAGGCGGAAATTAAAGAAATATCGCTCGTAAAATACGCGGCAAGGAAAAACAACGTAAAAGCGATGGCGATAACGCTATAAAGCAATTTAATGGGAAGCTCGTCGTTATCGTCGCTTTTAATCGTTTTAAAATTAAAACTTTTAATAGTGGCTTTAATGGCGGGAATAATCAACACAATACTCATCAAAGAACCGCCTATCAACATTCCGATTCCCAGAGGTCTTGTCATATTCGCATGAACAAAATCGGCGGCTTTATCGGGAGAAATTCCCGCAGGTAGCCAATTCATGGAAATCATTATCGGTGCGATAAACCAATAGGCTAAAATTCCGCCCGCCAAGACGAACAATCCGTTCCGTCCCGCAATAAAACCGATTCCGACGCTCAAAAGAGAGACCGCCCATACATTGTTAAAATATTCGGGCAAACCCAGAACAGTATTCAAATCGAAGCTGGAAGGAATTATTTGAGGCAATCCCATTTTGGGGAATTGAGTTACGAAATAAACCATTGCGGAAATAAAAGCTCCCCAAAGCAACAATCTCGATTTCTTCATTCCCTCTGCGGGCGAGCGCAAAATACTTGCTATTGCAGTTCCCGAGGGGAAGCGAAGACGGTCAACATCAATCATTTGTTTCCGAAGCGGTATTATAAATCCGACTCCCAAAATGGCTCCCGCAACTCCCGCGGCGGCAATCCACCAAAAATTAAATTCGGCGCCTTTTATCAAAAGCACCGGAACGGTAAAAATCACACCTGCCGTCGAGGTATTGATACCCGAAGCCACGGTTTGAATTATATTATTCTCCAGCACCGTACCGCGTTTAAAAATCGCTCGCATTATTCCCCAGCCGAGCACCGCCGCAACGGGAGAGCCGTTCGTTGAAAAACCGAGCACCAATGCGGCATATGAGAAACTCGCCGTCATAAGCACGCCAATAAAAATTCCCACTCCCACAGCCAAGGGAGTGGAATCTCTGTAAACGTTATTGTTTTTTTGCACGGACAAGTTCAATCCAACCTACTTTTTTCCACATACCTTAACCCGTACCCCCGCATTGTCCGAGAACCGTTGTTCGGGCAATGTTCAATCAAAATTCAAACTCCAACGACCAAACGTTTATACTACCCAAATCCCCGTAATCGACCCAGACGTAATCCAGTTTGACGGGAGTGTTCGTAAAGCTCTCGAAATCGAGGCCGAAGCCGAGAGAATATTTCTGCGTGTCATAGCCGACGCGAAGGCCTGCACGCAAGGAAAGCAAATCCCTCCACGTATATTCCACTCCCCAATTAGTTCGCAGGGGGGAATCATAAAAATCATTGATTGATGCGGCGAGTGTAACCGTATGTTCGGGATTATCAAGCCAGGTGGCTTGCTTCCCTATCAATACCGTCGAGACGCCGATGGTAAATCCCAAAGGCAAGGGAAAGTCCTTCGTGGCGAGTCGGGATTCCGGCTGCGGGCTACCGGGGTAATCCTCCGGTTTTTCCTTATAAAAAGAAAGATGAGGACCGCCCATTATTCCCATATCGGGTCCCATATTGGAAATGTTCATTCCGATTCGAATTCCCTTTTCCTCCAAATTATAAATGGTGCTAATATCAAAGGCAAATCCGTAAGCATACTCCATCCATATACTTTCATAAATATACTTCGCCAACACACCCACATAAACCTTATCGGTAAGTTGACGAGCATAGCCCAATCCAATAGCAAAATCGCTGGCTTGGAAGGTTTCGCCCGTGCCGTCCGGTTTTTCGAGTGTGGTAACCTCCATTTCTCCCAGGTCGAAATAATCGATCATCAAGCCCAAATAGTCCGAAGAGGAAATCGGAACGGTAACGCCAAGGAAATGTTGCGTAATTCCCGCATATCTTTTACCGTATTGATACTGAGCCGCGCCGTGCTTACTTATTCCGATTCCCGCTGTGTTCCAATAAAGGGAAGAAGGATCACCGGCAAGTCCCGTATAGGCTCCTCCCATTCCCAACGCACGGGCACCGACTTCAATCTGCAAGAAATTTGCCGCCGTGGTTCCCACCTTCGTCAACCCTTGCGCCATGACGTTCGACCCCGCAAGCACAAGAATCGTGCATATTGTTAAAAATCTTCCGAGATGTCTTTTAATATCTTTCATTTTCAATCCGTTGAATTACCAGATAATTGCAAATTTACCTATTTTATGTTGACCATCGGGTGTACTTACGGTATAAACATAAACACCATAAGAAACAATCAATTGTTCATCCGACTGAAGATTCCAACGTTCCTCCCCGACAGTAGTACTGGAATGGTGAATCGTTTTTACAAGATTCCCGCTAATCGTGTAGATTTTAATGGTGCATTCTTTCGGCAAATGAGTAAACCGCAATTCGTGCGTAAATCTGTCTGGCGTGCGAGCCGCTTGTTCGGCAAGATTATAGACGAGATACGGATTAGGAACGACTTTAATTTTCGACAAATCGGCTCCCTTCTCGGATGCCTGTTCCTTTACGGTTTTAAAAACATAACTATCATTGCTCGTAAAAGGCTTTTTAGTTTCGTAGAGATAAACATCTCCCGCTTGGGGCGCCCGCGAGCTGTCCGTCCAATTAATCGTAAATTTCCAGGTAAGTACACGAACCGTATCCACGATATTCGAATCAGGCACGAAACGCACCGTATCGAGCTCTCGCAAATAAATGAAATCCCCGCTTTTCCACTCCAAGCTCGGATTCATCACGAAAAGTTGCAACGGCTTTTCTCTTTTCGGGTCCTTGGTAACATTAAATACCTGAAAAGGAACCTTTTTGGACGTCGGGACACTTGAAAATTTCAAGGAGGAATCTCCAAAAACAACGGCATAATCGCAATTCGTCCCGCTGGTATCGTTAAAAGGCGTAAGAGTGGAGAACTCGTAATCGGAAGTATCGCCCGTTACATTTTGCCAACCTTGGCGAAGTTCACCTATCGTATTATGATTGATTATCTTCAAGCCCACGCCGTCAAAAATGGGGCGCGGTTGTACAAGATTGCTTTCCGCTTCCGTCCATATTTTCTTGTAATTTCGAACCACATAAACCCCGGCATCCTGGTCATAGACGTCGAAAGAGATTGTGCCCGCCGAATCGTGAAACGTAACCAAATACGTATCGCCCGTAATGTTAATAGGATCGATACTTGTAATAGTAACGGGACCCGTAGCGATGCCTGTCAAATGTTTTGCCGCGGAATCAGCCGTACCCGGCGTAAAGCCTTGCGGTTGCACTCCGGGGATAACATCCACGGTTTGAATCAGGCGGGGGTCATTCCCGCGCGAGGATTCCAATGCCGGTTGTCCCGCGCTCAGCACCGGATGGTCATAAGCGGTAATAGTGTAGCGATAACGGACACCGTTTACAACATTGTTATCGGTAAAAGTATATTTCAAACCCGAATTACTACCCAAATCGAAGAACGGGTTCAGTGTATCCGGTCCGCTCCATTCGTCGATTTTATCATAAATCACCATCGGCTTATAACCGACAATCTTTTCGCCGGTATAATCGTAAATGGGCGTGCCCCACTCCGGATCGCCTTGACCGTGTACGGAAGCCTGAGTGCGATAAATTCTGTAGCCTTCGAAATCATGTTCGCGGGTAACAATTTCGTAAGAATCTTCCGCCTTATCGTCCCAATAAAGAGTCACTTTACCGTTTTCGCCGTAAATAACGGGCAAGCCGTCCTTGTCTATTACCTCCGTACCAACCGCATGCAAAGTGGGAGCGGAAGGGGGACGGAAACCTATGAAATTGTTTTTATACAAAGTATCGGCTTGCTTCAAAGCCTCGAAAATCGTCTTGAAGCGAATACTGGGAGGGTTCGTCGGGAAACCGTCCGGTCCCAAAGGTCCGGGATTCGGTGTTCCGCCAACTATTCCGATATGAATGGGAATGGTATCTCCCGGAGCTATGGAAAAAGGACCGGAGCTAAACCAAAACTGTATATCGGGACGGCTACCTTCGGGGTAGCTTTCCTGATAATCCCGCAAGGAATCCACGTCATCCATGTGAGGATTATTCTTGTTATGGAACCAAAGGCTACGTTGCTCGGCAGGGAGAAGCTCCGGCTTTCCGCTGGAAATCCCGTACAAGGTTTTCTCCCATTGCGCATCAATATTCGAAGGACGCATCGCCTCGTCCTGGTCAAACCAGTGGAAATCCGTAATGCCTATTTCGGGACTATTCGGGTCGCTCGGATTTACACGAGGCGTACGGAAAAAGTTAATTCCGTATGCGGAAACGGGACCGCTATTTTGCGGATAGATTTGGTCCGTAAAATAATCCTTTTTGTCATACGCTATAAAAACATCGATAGTACCGTCGCCGTCATAATCATAAACCAAGCCGTAATCGTCCTCCGCCCAGGGAGTAGCCTGGCGATGATTCGACCCCGGCACCAAATATCTCCCCGGCAAATCGGGGTCGACAAAGAACGCAAAATAAACACTATCTATACGTCCGTCGTAAAAATGTCTGTTCGGGTCGTAAAAACGGCTATCCGGGTCGGTTATTTCCTCCTTCGTGCGATAGATGAAATTTATATTAAAGAAAACCACGTTCGAATAGAGATTGGTAGAATAACTGTAACCGGAAACCTCCATATCAATGCCAACGGGATAACCGTAGCGTGCCGTAGTGGCACCAGGCCGAATGCCGTTATATTTATCCGTAGATATAAAGAAAATATCTTTATTTGAAACAAATTGTCCTTTAAGCGGTTTTCCGTAGGTAGGAGAACTTGGGTCGGGGTCCAATGCCCAACCGCCGGGCCAATGATGTTCCCCCGGTGTAGAAATCCATTTTCCGTTGTCATTAAAATATCCTTCCGGCCAGCTTTGAGGGAAAGTGCTTGTAGCGACCATAGGGATATTATCCTGTAAGAAATTCCCGTGATAATAAACATTTGATTTATCCGCCGCTTCCCAATCGGTGAAATTGGCACCGTCGCCTTGTTTGACGTGGATGGCGGAAAAAGATTCTATCGCATTGTACTGGTCGCTACGGTCTTCGGGCAAATCGGGACCGTTGGTATGTTGCGCTCCCCATGGTCCGGGAGGCATTAGAATAACCGGTGCAATCCAACGCACCTCGCCCCAATCGCCATGGAAAGCACCCGGGTACCATGATTGATAACCCGGATGGTCATAACCGCAAAGCAATCCGAAATTTTCCACACCGTGAATTTTCATGTTCCCCGCATCCATAAATCCCACTGCGCGATCGAAAACCGAGGCGGTCTTTCCCAACACGGTCTTGTTCTTATTATTTTGTTCTTTTTTATCCGTGTACTGTGCAAAACTCGCACCGGTATAAATCAAAAAGAGAAGAATCAAAGTTGTAGTTTTCATTTTCATCAATTTCCATTGCCTCCGAATATTAACTCCACACCGAGATAAACGGTTCTCGGAAGACCAAAATTATTATTGTTACGCGAATCCCAATAGGTGGAAGAGCGAGTATAATAACTCGAGGTTCCGGGATTCGTTGCCGAGCCCGTTCTTGTATAACCCGTAATAACGTTCTTTCTGTCGAAGAGGTTCTTTATTTGCAATAAGCCCATTACTTTAATTCCGCCGAAGCGCCACGTTTTGGAAACCCTTAAATCGAAGCGGTGGGAAAAGGGCCAGCGCGCAGAATAAGGTTCCACAATCACTCCGCCCGGAATCGTAGGAGTATAAGGCATGCCGCTGGAACCGTAATAGAAAACAACTATGTTCATATTGGAAAAGGGATGCTTGCCGAACAGCTCGAAACCGCCGTCCTTGGGAATATTGTATTGAAAACTACCGCGAATCACATGGGTTTGGTCCCACGGCGCCGTGGTTTCCTGCTTCGGCAAATCGTCCTGCGTATCCCCGCTCCAATATCCGTCCCACGAAGTCGGCAAAAGCACCTTGGCTTTCGAGTAAGAATAGTTCAACTCGAAAGCATAATTATGGCTCAATCGTTTGCGAAGATTGATTTCCAAACCTTTGGCGGAACCGAAATTATTATTAACAAAAACCGAATAGGTGAAAGGATTATCCCTCCCGGGGTCGGAATAAGCGGGCACGACAACCGAACCGACCTGATTCGTGGTTTCTTTCGTCCACAAATTTAGCTTTATGACAAAATCATCCGTCAATTGATGTTGCAAGGCTATTTCGTATTGCACGGATTTTTCGGGCTTCAAATCGGGATTTCCTATTATATTGCCGCGCATAATGCTAACCTCCCGATTACTTCCGCTGGCACGATACATATCGCGATAGTTCGGATTCTGATAAAAATGTCCGAAGTTAAACGAAAGGACGGATTTATCGGTAAGAGGATACGCAATACCTATTCTGGGGCTCAGACTCATCTTCGGTTTTACTTTATGCAATACGTTATAACGTATCGAATCGGAAGCGTTATCCTGAGCGGCGAGAGGGTCGAACGGATTATCCCAGAACGTTCCTCCGGAGTTCAGATAATCGAAGCGAGTTCCAATGTTAAAAATCAAATCGCCCATTTCCGCCTTCACCTGCACGTACGCCGCCCCTTCCAACGGCTTATAACGGTAAATGGTTGGGAAAGGATCAACCGTAGAAATATTTTGATAAGAATAATAATCAATGTCCAATTGATTAACTTGAAAGCCCGTTTCGACCATATATTTCTTCGTTACCTGACTCGTGAAATCAAAACGGAATTCGTAATTGTAACTGTTTTCGCCGGAGTACCATCTATTATCCGCGCGCAAATAAAAGGCATTTTCGAAAGGATCCCGCACCGCGTTGGAACTTGCATAGGGAAGATATTCTTCGGGAGTTTTGAGATTATCGGCGGGCGGGTCGAAAATGTTCCACTTGCTGGCAAACTTTTGGGAATAATCCCTAAGAATTCTCACCTTCCTGTTTTCATTAAACCTTGAAATGCGAACGGTGTAAAAGGTGGTGGAGCTAAGCGTATGATTGACGGTAAGCGTTTGTTTATTGCTGCCAATTATCTGTAGATTCTGCCCCGCCATGTTGTAATCGTACCACGCATTAAAATTATTTATTTGGCGATAACGCTTATCGAACAAAGTCGAAAAGCGAACACGTAAATTTTTCGTTATAGAAAAGGAAAGCTTGGCAAAGATATTATAGTAGTTATTCCAACCCAGTCCTACCCAACCGGAATACATGTCGATGGGATTTATTTTCCTTCCGTCGGGACCTACAACTTTTTTCCAGTTGCGAGAAAGTCCCGCCTGAACGGAATCGAGATTTCCGTATTTCAAATAACCGTCAATAATTTGTCGGGAGGTAGGCAAATCGAAAGGTGTTTCGGGAACGCCGTCGCCGTCATTATCAATCATTATCGTGCGATATTTATCCCATGTAATATCATCGAAAAGCAGGGTGGTACCGCGGGCGGAATTGACCTCCGAGGAAAGGAAGAAAGAAACCTTTCTCATAAGCGGCAGGCGTCCGCTCAAGGAGAACTGCCCGTTTTGATTTCGCAATGCCTTTCCACGCCCGTTAGTAAGAAAATCCAAGTCGAACGGATAAGAAGAATAATAGCGAAAAGAGCCCGCGTAATGTTCCCCGCCTTCTTTGGTAGTAAGATTTATAACGCCCGAAAGAGCATTCCCGTATTTTGCGCTGTAGCCACCGGATTCAATGGAGACCTGGCGAATTGCCGATTTACTTATTTGAGTTCCGAATCCGCCGAAAATGGGATTGGACACTTTCACGCCGTCGATCATCAACGCCACCTCGCCCGTGCGTCCTCCGCGCAAGCGAATATCGTCTATACCCCGAATATTATAACCCGCTTTCGCATTAGGAGTATTGGTCAGAACGGAAATATTCGATTGCGTGGAAAGTATTTCCTGAAGATTTTCCGTCGGCATGGATTCCAATTGACTGGCGGTAATGGTAGTAACTTTCGTAGTGGCATCCGCTTGAATCAGCGGTTCTTCGGGAGTAACAACGATTGTCCCTTTCAGCTTGACGCTTTGCTCCGGTAGTTTGAAATCAACCCGAGTCGTTAGCCCCGGCTTCACCACAATATTTCTTTGTTCAACCGATTGATAACCTATGAAAGAAGCCTTGATGGAATACGTACCCGGAGAAATATTAAGAATAATATAATTGCCCTCCATGTCCGTGCTTGCGCCTATCGATTCCCCAAGCACAACCACGTTTGCGGAAGGAAGGGGATTCCCCTCCGAATCCGTTACCACACCGGTAATCTTACCCGGGACTTGTGCCAAGACAAAATTTGAAAGGATAAAAAGGAAAAGTACAGTACCAATTCTTCGCTTTAACACTTCTTTTTTTCCTAAATGTTTATTGTCAAACCATAAAATACAGAATGAAAATTAATAATGCAACAATAAAAATTAAATTAGATTTTGGATATAATTATCCATGCGGGTTCCTTCCGCGGAAAAATCCCAAGAAACGGCAATAAATTTGGTTTTTGTTCTTAAAAATATTTACTTTCACCCGGGAAAAATTTCCGAAGTAAGGCGAGGAAAATTATTTTTAAGAAACAAGAAAGGGATGTCGTTTTCAAATGTTCGTTTACGAAGCGCCGGAAGAGATACTGCGCCAGCCGGAAATCGTAGCCCGATTTTATACGGAGGGATTATTTCCCATGGCGGATAAGGACGGGGCGATACGCTGGTATGAACCCGTAGAACGGACGGTAATATTTCCACGCAATTATAATTTTCCCCGCAGCCTTCGTAGTTTTATGCGAAAGGCGGATTTCGAATACCGCTATGATTTCAATACATTAAAAGTCGTGCATGAATGCGCAAATCGAAAGGAGACGTGGATTTCGCGGAAGTTAATCGAGGCATACGAAAAATTGCACGAGGCGGGTTATTTGCACAGCGTTGAAGTTTACCGAGCGGGTGAGCTTGTCGGAGGACTTTACGGAATAGCCGTAGGAGGCGCATTTTTCGGCGAGTCCATGTTCTCCAGAGTCAGCCAAGCTTCGAAATCGGCGCTTATTAAATTACTGGAAAGATTGAACGAGAGGGGTTTTGAAATTTTGGACGTTCAACTTTATACGGAGCATCTCGCAATGTTCGGAACAGTTTCTCTACCGCTTCACGAATTCAAAAGGATAACAAAAGCCGCCGCAGAGTTAAATGTAAAATTCTAAAATCCCCCCCTCCCTTTGAACCTCTGTGCCTTTGCACCTTTTATTCATAGGACGCTGATTTGACTGATTTTTTATGATTTAA
>CAZSYM010000028.1:0-29246 GCA_964611145.1 uncultured Melioribacteraceae bacterium | reverse complement strand
TTTTACGTTCTATCTTAAAACCGTAATTGTTCTCCTCCGTCTCGGTTCGCCAATTTAATTTTATTTTACTATTGTCAACATTAGCGGAAAAACCGGACAATTCCACGGGGAAAGGCGAATCAACTATTTTCCCGAATACCGTTCCCCAACGCCCATCTTCCCCGCCGAAAGAAGTTCCACGCGTTTGGGCATATTCATTAAACAACCAGAATGTTTTATCGTCGGAAGGGTCCACTGAAATTCCCGTATAATCCCCCCATCTGTTTCTTGCACCCCCGAAAGTACGGACATAATAATCCTCACCCGCCTTTAATGTTCCCGTATGCGGAGTCGTTCCGGCGGGATCAGTAGAAACTCTACCCGCATAATAAGCACCGCAATAAATGGAAGACGCGCTGGCAGAAAATCCCACAACCATTTGTCCCGTACTATTCACCGCCACGGAAGGGAAAAACGTATAAGCTCCGGTGGCTATGTCTTCGCCGCCACAATTGCCTTGATCGGATAGAGCAAGTCCCCCCGCCAACGAAGCCGAGCATTTAACCCAATGAGCAGTAGCCTGTGCGGAGTCGGTGCCGCTACCGGGAACAATAGTAAAAGCCGTATAAAGATAATTATCGCGCCAAACGGCATTAAGAGCGCGTCTATCATTTGTTTCAATTAAAGTCGATGTTCCCGATTGAGGTGCATCTGGCATTGAAGCACTCGTATTATCAATATCCGAAAGAGAGACATAATAATTCGTAAAAGTGGGAGAAGAATAGGTCTCTGTAAATTCTATCACACTTATTGCCTCATTAGTACCGTCGGTAAAACCGCTATAACGCACAAGATAAGCCTTGAGATTTGTCGGTTCGCTTCCGAACATATGAGCCGGTTGCATAGTGGTAGAGCTTGTCCCCGCCGAACTAGCGGGGTCATAAATATGCACAACAGCCGTTCCCCCTGTATAGAAAGGGCTTTTCTCGATTACCCACAGACGAGAACCGGAATAGGTATGAGTGGCACCATAGGTAAATAAATTGGCGGTTATCAAAATTGCATCGCTGTTCAATCCTAAACCGGGGTAATCCGCCCATGTATCGGTACCGCTAACATTAATTTTGGAATCTATTTCGGTGAAGTACCATGTCCCGTTTGGATCGTCGCTAGCGCTAACCGCAATAAGGATACGGGAAGAATCCACAGGATCACCATCATTTTTATCTTGTTTTTCCAAAGTTATTACAATAAATCTCCCCTTGTATTGGTCATAGATTACTTTCGGGTCAAAGGTCCCATTGACGGGAGAAAGGGTTTCGAAAAAACTTCCGCTTGCAGTTGTAGCATTTTTACCCAATCGTTTAGTTACAACCGAACCACCCGTTTTATCTGACCAGCGGATAGAAGTATTATTAACTCCGACCAGATAAGATTGTCCCGCCACACCGGACGGATCGGGTGGAATATGATAATAGCCCGTAGTACTGGCGTCGGTATCGAAATCCACTCCGTAGATAGGAGTAATAGAGGCTGTAGCGCCAAGCCTTTCCCCTCCTTTGTTTAACATGACTTGGCTCTTGACACGGAATTTTGAAGCCGCTCCAAAATTAATTGCCCGCTGAAGCAAAGAGGAATATTCCGCTCCTCCGGAAATCCCCGGTTTTTCATAGAATAAAAATTCGTGTGCCTTTTCCTGAGCAAAAACTTTATAATGGCAAAATGCTATTGTCCATAAAAAAACAATAGCGATTCCCAACTTTCTCATTTTTTTCTCCTTTCTTAAATTGCTTCTTTTTAAAAGTTTAGTTAACCATTTTTAAACGGAAAATCAAGGAAAATTTTTCGAAAATGAAATGGCGGGATGTCGGGATGATATTTTTTAACCTCTTTATATTTTACTATTCACAACTAAGTTCTCTAGCTATATACACTTTTTGTTCACTGAAACAAAAAAGGTTTCCACGATTCATCCAAACGGTTCACACTGTTTTTGATAAACATTATATGCGTCGGACGATACGGTTTAATAAGCAAAGGCATATTTGCTTCCGCCGGAGTTCGATTACCTTTTTTGTTATTGCAACGATAGCAAGCCGCCACCAAATTTTCCCACGTATCCTTTCCCCCTTTCGAACGAGGGATCACATGGTCAATAGTTAAAGGCAAATCGCTCCTACCGCAATAAGCGCATTTATAACCATCCCTTTTCAAAATATTCTTTCGATTCAAAAGCACTTTTAAAAAAGGCACTCTGATATAAGAATTCAAGCGAATGACCGTGGGAAACGGAAAACTTGCGGAAACGGAACGGATGTGCTTATCTCTTTTTTCTGCCACCACTTCGGCTTTGCCCAGAAACATCAAAATGACAGCCTTTTTAACGCTGCAAACGCTCAAAGGCTCGTAGCTCTGATTTAGCAAAAGAACTTTTGCATTCAGAACGCCGTTTGAGTTTTTACTCCCTTCGAAGTTCGCCTCCGATATTCTCGATTATCTAAAACTGCAAAATTTATTTGTGAAAATTAGTAATTCTCACAAATATTTTTTAAGATTTCTTTATTTCAGAAAAACTATTTTTTCAAAAGTCTTTCTACCGCCGAAATCAAATCCGACGAAGTAAACACCCGAAGCAAGATGCGTCGGGGAAAAATCGAACGAATATTTACCTGCTTTCAAAGTGCCTCTCAAAACTTCCGCTACTTTTTCTCCCAGCACATTATAAACGCTTATTTTGGCGTCAAACGACTTTGCAAGAACAAAGGAAAATGTAATAACGGAATTTCCGGAAGCACTTCCCGCACCGAACGGATTGGGGTATGCCGAGTAAATTTTAAAATCTCTTACGAAAGGAATTCTCTCGTTCACGGAAGTATTTCTGTCGAAAAATGCAACGGCGTCTTTTATGATTTCGAAAAACACGGAATCATCGGCGGTGGTTTCCGGTGGGAAAGCGAAATAAATCAAATTGCTACTTTGAGAAGAATTCCCGAAGGAACCGGAATAAAATATTCCCGCTCCGCCTCCATTGGAATATTTAAGACAAAGTGCGCTACCACCGTAAGGTTCGATTACATCGGGATAATCTTCCGTGTATGTTTGCCCGAAATAAAAATACAAGCCTTCGAAATTCGTTCCCGGCACTCCCAGCGCCACATCGGTTCTGGCATCGTCCGATTTATAAACGGCTTTGAAATAGTTCTTATAAAAACTCTTATCCGCCGAATTCCCTTTGTAATAAAGGTCCCAGCCAATTTCCGAACCGCTAACGAACAAATTTCCACCCGTTTCCAAATAATTTTTAATCAAACTCTGCTCCGTAGCGGAAAAAGTTTCGTCCACCGTGCTTTCGTCGCCCACGTACCAAAAGACCGTTTTATAATCGCTAAGTTTCACTTTGCCCGAAATGACTTCACTGTGTCGGGCGGATTCAAAAGTTCGGGAAAGATTCTCCAAAGCACGTCCATAAATGACGGCGAAAGGGTTTCCATCACCTTGCCAGCTTGCGGTACCGTAATCTCTATCGTAGCCATCGACTATCAAGCATTTGCCATCTTCTCCGGTTCCCAATCCCATTGGGTTCGACCAATTATTTTCAACAAGGCCGTTTGCGTAGCGGCACACCGCCGAAACGCGGAAAAATCCCGCTCCCTCGAAGGGAATAACAACGGAATCGCTTTTGATTTCATTCTCATCATATTTCAATTCCCAATTCTTACCGTCGGCAGATTCGTAAATTCTGTATCCCTCCACACCGTTCGTATCGCACGACCAGACAAGCTCAGCCTTGCCGGAGCCGACGTTTAAAACGCTCAAAAGTCGAATTGTCTTTTCGGCGTATTTATTTGTCATTCCCACATAATACCGCGGAGTATAGCTGTAAAGGTCGGAGGGTTTATATGACCAATAGGAAACGTCCCAATTTCTTCCGGCGGCTTCGGCAATTTTAAGGCTACCGTCCGAATTCATTTTGACAAAGAGTCGCACATGTCCGACTTTGTGGACTGCATCGCCCGGTTTTAAATCGTCCCACGAATTATATTTATTGGTAATGTTAGGCATATACGCCGTAGAGGCATGATACGTAAGTCCCCAACAGCGACTCACATAACCGGAGCAATCCACACCGACAGCATAACCGCTTACGCCGTTGGTATTTATATCGCCCGCATATTCCCCGTGCGATAAATCTTGATCGAAGCCCCAAACGGTATTGAAACCGCCCCACTTGTAGGGGATTCTCGCATTCCAACCGACTCTAAGCCAGGAGGGAGTTTTTACGGCATCTCCATCAGGCGCTATAGTTCCGTTAGGAGCAAGATTTTGAGGAGTGCAATAATATTTATGTTCTATGTAAGAAGCGGCGGTTCGCAAAACCTTCGCTCTTTCCGTGCTTACGGCAATTACATCGGGATTATTTATTTTCGTCCGAATTTCTTTGGTTGTTACATAATCGTTAAAATGAAGGAAATAATCGTACTCAGCAGGATAATTCAAAATCCCTTTCACCTTTTGATTCAATCCGCTCCATTTCAAAATTTTAATCCCTTCGGGTAAAGAAATCAAATGAAAGAGCTCGCCATCGGGAGAAACGTAAAATTCATTTTCCAAACTCAAATATTTGATTGTGGGAACATGTATTTTGTTCAAAACAGAGGCATCGGGAGCAAGCGTCCATATTTCCCTTTCAACCTTTAAAGGCACTTCGCTCAAATATTTTTCAATCAAAAGGAAGGTGTTTCCCGCCTTGTCCGTTCCCAAAATTCCGCAATAAGCAAGATTATGAGGGAAGTCGAATTTTACCTTTTCATTTTCAGAAGGCAAACCTTCGATTTCCAACAGAGATGCGCTTTTTCTGTTAACTGTTATTCGAATCCCGCTATCCGATTCATAAGTTCCCTCGTGATATTTGAGAAACTCTCCGCCGGGAAGGGAGAAATTCCGCACCACGCCGCTTTCTTCGAAGGATTTTCTCAAGGAAGGCTTCAAACTTAAAACTTCTCTTTTTTTTCGTTGACTTTCGACAAGATTTCCCTCGGCATCCGTAACAATCACATCTTTTTCCGTAACAAAAAAGAATTCGCCGTCCTTCCAAAAGAAATATTTCAAGCCGTAAATCCCCGAATTTGTTATGCGAGGAGCGATATGCAATTCCGAATAAGACCTGGTAAAAAGGAAAGACAAGCGCGGTTGAGCAATCGCAGAAAAGGAAAAGAAGAGTGCCAGAATAAAAATTATTTTTTTCATGTTCGTTCCGAATTTTGAAAACGAAAATTAGGCAATAAAAAATTTTTTACCAACAACAAAAAGATATTTTTCGGAAAAATTAAAGGAAAGCACAAGCAAACGGGGAAAAACGGATTGCTCCCTTCTACAAACTCCACAAGGTTTTAGGGAGCAATCCGTTACATAACAAAGCTTACATAACCAAAGCCATAATAGCCTTTTGAACATGCAAGCGATTTTCCGCTTCGTCAAAGACCACCGAATTCGGGGAATCTATCACCTCGTCCACTACCTCGTCCCCGCGATGAGCAGGTAAGCAATGCATAAAGATATAATCATCCTTCGCATTTTTCACCAGTTCGGGATTAACTTGATATTTGACGAAATACTTGCGTCTTTCTTCGGCTTCGGCTTCTTGTCCCATGCTTGCCCAAACGTCCGTATAAATTATGTCCGCATCCTTGACGGCTTCGACGGGATCTTCCAATATTTCTATCTTGCTACCCATATACTTTGCGTTTTCAAGCGAATTTTTCACTATTGTTTCATCGGGTTTGTAATTGGACGGTGTGGCAAGGACAATATCCACGCCTACTTTGGAACAACCATGCAAAAGGCTATGCGCCATATTGTTACCGTCGCCGAGATACGCAAGTTTAAGTCCCCGCAAACTCCCTTTTTTCTCCAGAATTGTAAACAAGTCGGTTAAGACTTGGCATGGGTGAAGCAAATCCGTAAGTCCGTTTATAACCGGAATATCGGCATATTTCGCCAAATCGACAACGTCCTGGTGGCTAAAAGTTCTTATCATTATTCCGTCAAGGTAGCGGGAAAGAACCTTGGCGGTATCATGAATATTTTCGCTTCTCCCCAATTGTAAATCGTTAGGACCGAAATACATTCCGATACCACCCAATTCATAAATACCGGTTTCGAAAGAGACACGGGTACGAGTGGAAGGTTTGGCGAAAATCATTCCCAGCTTTTTCCCTTTCAAAAGGGGATGTTCCTCACCGGTCAATCTTTTTTGTTTAAGCGTTTTACTCAGTTCAAATATTTGATAAATTTCCTCAAGCGAAAGGTCGTTAATCGAGAGTAAGTCTTTGCCTTTCATGTTTACGGCCATATTATCTCCTCACATTTTGTTTTCGTCCTTAACTATTCTTGTACCACAATCGGCTTTGGAAAGTTCTCCCGCTTCCGTAATAATTGTTTCCTTACCGCCATGTTTCACAAAGTCAATCGCCGCAAGGATTTTGGGTCCCATACTTCCTGCGGCGAATTCACCTTGTTCATAAAAACGTTCCGCTTCGGAAACGGTAAGAACATCCAATGCTTTTTGATTATCTTTTTTGAAATTCAAATAAACCTTGGGAACGTCGGTTAAAATAAAGAAAGCGTCGGCTCCGATTTCCCGAGCCAGCAGGGCGGAAGCCAGGTCTTTATCTATTACCGCTTCAACTCCGTGGAGTAATCCCTTTTCGTCACGATAAACCGGCACTCCTCCCCCGCCAGCCGCTATCACGATATTTCCTTCGTTCACAAGTTCACGAACCACTTGTTTATTAAGTATATCCTGAGGCTTCGGGGAGGGAACCACACGGCGCCATCCGCGCTTTCCTGGATCCTCCTTAAAAACGAAATTGTTCGCTTTTGCAAGCAACTCCGCTTCTTCCTTCAGATAAAAAGCTCCCACGGGTTTAGAAGGATTCTCAAAGGCAGGGTCGTTTTTATCCACCAGCACTTCGGAGACCAATGTAACCACGTTTTTTTCTATTCCCCTTTCCGTGAGAATGTTCAACATTTGTCTTTCAATCATATAGCCGATTCCTCCTTGGGAATCCGCCACGCAAATATCCAACGGCATTTTGGGAATTTTATATTCCTTGTATCCTGCTTCGTTTCTCAGCATAATATTTCCCACTTGGGGACCGTTCCCATGTGTTATAACGATTTCATAACCTTGCTTCATCAAATCCAATAGATTCAAACAAGTCTCGTAAGTATTTTTTTCCTGCTCCTTGATAGTTCCTGTTTGATTACCTCTCAAGAGAGCATTACCTCCGAAAGCAACCACGGCAATTTTACTCATATCATTCCCTTTTCTTTAAGAATAGTTTCCAACGTAACATCACCTATTTCTTGCAATTCATATTTTACTCTTGTGGAAGGCTTGTTGATATTTAATATCCTGCCCAAATCTATGGGAGTACCGATAACCACGGAATCGCAGTCGGTTCTGTTTATTGTTTCCTCCAAATCTTTCATTTGTTGTTCCCCATATCCCATTGCTGGTAATAAAATACCTATGTTAGGATATTTTTCATAAGTTTCCGTAATAGACTTAACGGTAAACGGTCGAGGATCAACAATTTCCGAAGCGCCCAATTTTTCCGCCGCTACGGTTCCGGCGCCGTACCTCATTCCTCCGTGAGTAAGAGTGGGACCATCTTCCACAACCAAAACACGTTTTCCGCGTACCACCGAAGGATCATCTACCGTTAAGGGAGAAGCCGCCTCGATTATCGTAGCTTGCGGCGCCACTTTTTTAATGTTTCGGATGACAGTAAGAATATTTTCCTTGTCCGCCGAGTCAATTTTGTTAACTATTGCCACGTCAGCCATTCGGAGAGAGGTATTTCCCGGGTAATAAGTCAATTCGTGTCCGGGACGGTGCGGGTCAACAACCGTAATCGTTAAATCCGATTTATAAAAAGAGAAATCATTGTTCCCGCCGTCCCATAGAATAACATCGGCTTCTTTTTCCGCCTCGCGCAGAATAGCTTCGTAATCCACTCCGGCATAAATCACACCGCCCAAGGCAATGTGAGGTTCATATTCCTCAATTTCTTCAATGGTACAATTGTGTTTCTTCAAATCATCCAATGTTGCAAAGCGCTGTACCTTTTGCTTTACCAAATCGCCGTAAGGCATAGGGTGTCTTATCGCAACAACGCGCTTACCCGCTTCCCGGAGAATCTTAACGATTTTCCTGGACGTTTGCGATTTACCGCAACCGGTACGTACGGCAAGAACGGAAATCAGAGGCTTGGAACTTTTCAATTGTGTTTCCGCCGCTCCAAGAAGTCTGAAAGAAGCTCCCGCCGCATTAACAACGGAGGCTTTTGTCATGACATATTCGAACGGTACGTCCGAATAAGAGAAAACAACTTCATTGACGTTAAACTTTTTAATCAATTCTTCCAATCGGGATTCTTCGTAAATCTTAATTCCTTCGGGATAAAGTTTTCCCGCAAGTTCCGAAGGATAGATTCGCCCTTCAATATTCGGAATCTGGGTAGCCGTGAAGGCAACTACATTATACTCTTCCTTGTCTCTAAAATAAACATTAAAATTATGAAAATCTCGTCCAGCGGCTCCCATGATTATTACATTTTTTCTTTCCATATTTTCTGCTCCTTTTTCTTATTCTACGGTTACGCTTTTTGCCAGATTTCTTGGCTGGTCAACATTTAACCCTTTCTTAACGGCAATATGATATGCCAATAATTGCAAGGGAATTGAAGCAAGAATAGGCATGAGCATTCTTATTGTTTCCGGTATTTTAATCACATAGTCGGCAAGTTTATCTATTTCGTTATCATTCTCGTTTGCCACGGCTATAACAACCCCTTTACGGGATTTAACCTCTTCGATATTGCTTAGCACCTTTTCGTAAACGGAATCTTTAGGTACGAGAAAGACAGTAGGCATGTTCTCATCAATAAGTGCGATAGGACCGTGCTTCATTTCGGCAGCGGGATAACCTTCCGCATGAATATAGCTAATTTCTTTAAGTTTGAGCGCCCCTTCCAAAGCTACGGGGAAATTGTAACCTCGTCCCAAATAGAGAAAATTTTTAGCATCTTTGAATTTTTCCGCAATATGTTCTATCTGGTCGTTTAGAGCAAGAATTTTTTCAACCTTTTCCGGAATGCTTTGCAATTCTTTCAGAATCATTTGTCCGTCTTGTTTACTCAAATTTTTGCTTCGCCCAATTAAAACCGTGATGAGTGCCAAAACCGTAAGTTGAGCGGTGAAAGCCTTAGTAGAAGCCACTCCTATTTCAGGTCCCGCATGTATATAAACCCCGGTATCGCTTTCTCTTGCGATAGTGCTACCCACCACATTACAAATTCCGACGGTCAAAGCATGGCGACGTTTAGCTTCGCGCAATGCGGCAAGGGTATCGGCCGTTTCCCCGCTTTGGGAAATAAAAATTGCCGTGTCGTCGGGAGTTACAATAGGATTACGATAACGAAACTCGGAACCATAATCGACTTCGACGGGAATGCCGGTAAACTGTTCCAACATATACTCCCCGACCAGTCCGGCATGCCAAGAAGTTCCGCAAGCAACAATCAAGATTCGTTTTGAATTTATTATTCGCTTTTCAAAGCCTTCAAGCCCACCAAGTTTGGCAATGCCTTCCTCAAGTAGAATTCTCCCTCGCATAGCATTACGAATTGATTCCGGTTGTTCCATTATTTCCTTCAACATGAAATGTGGATATCCAGCCTTTGTAATGGCTTCCACATCCATATCCACCTCTTGCACATCTTTTTCTATTGGCGCATTGTCCAACGTTTTTGCAGTGAAACCGTTTTTAGTAACAACGGCGATTTCACCATCACCCAAATAAACAACCGAACTGGTATGAGTAATCAAAGCATTCACATCGGACGCAACGTAGTTTTCTTCTTTTCCGATACCGATTACTAAGGGAGAGCCTTTACGTGCTACAATTATTTTGTCGGGTTCATAAGTAGAAATAACGGCAATGCCATAAGTCCCTTCCACCAACAACAACGCTTTACGAACGGCACGAAACAGATTTTTTTCCGTCGCATAAAATTTATCTATCAACTGCACAAGTACTTCGGAATCCGTTTCACTGTTAAATTTATATCCATCTAATATTAATTTCTTTTTCAGAAAATGAAAATTTTCAATGATTCCATTATGCACCAGCATAATTGTCTTTTCACGATTTAAATGGGGGTGAGCATTAATTTCATTAGGCTCACCATGGGTCGCCCAACGAGTATGAGCTATTCCCAAATTAGAAAACATATTTAATTTTTCCACATACTCGGCAAGAATAGCAACCTTCCCTGCTTTCTTTTCAACAACTGCTTTATCACCAGCAATTAAAGCTATTCCAGCAGAGTCATAACCACGATACTCCAATCTTTTCAAGCCTTCAATCAAAATTGGGACGGCGTTTTGTTTACCGATATAACCGACTATTCCACACATGATAGTCTCCTTGCTAATAAAAAATTATTTAACTAAAAAGGAATTTGAGGAAGGTTAATGATCGGGACAATGCCTTAAAAGCATCAGATTGGATTTCTGGTGATAATACTTATTTTCCTTGTTTAACCCAATCATTTTTCCCAACGATTATTTTAAAATAATAAAACAAATTTCCGAAATTTTGCGATGATTTTCAAATAATCCCTTTCTTTGTATCATTAACATTTAACGAGTTCCAATATTTCACTTCTGTTTTTTTATTTACTTTTAATCCGAGCAATTTCTCTAAAATTTCGGATGGAACACTGTTGAAAAATGCTGCACATTCATTTATATTTCGACTTCAAATTTGCGCCCGTAGCTCAATTGGATAGAGCGTCTGACTACGGATCAGAAGGTTGAGGGTTCGAATCCTTCCGGGCGTACAAAATTTTTCCTTCCATAATTTCCACTTTAATTTTTAACGCGCAATTGTTATTATTGCGCATGCTTTTTAGCGAGGAAACATATCGCTTTATGCACGCCGCTTTGGCCGAAGCACGTATTGCAATGGAAGAGGGCGAAATACCTGTGGGAGCGGTCATTGTCGCCGAAGGTAAAATTATAGGGAAAGGACACAACTCCACCGAAAAGTTAAAAGACCCAACGGCACACGCTGAAATTCTTGCAATCCGCGAAGCTTCGGAATTTATAGGGGAAAAGTTCCTTTCCGAGTGCGACATTTACATTACGGTAGAACCGTGCATGATGTGCGCCGGTGCTATTTTATTAAGCAGAATACGCCACGTTTATTTCGGGGCTTTCGAGCCGAAATTCGGTGCTTGCGGATCGGTATTCAACTTAATCGAAACTAAAAAATACAATCATCACCCGAAAGTTTTTTCCGGAATACTTGCCGAGGAAAGCGAAGAATTGCTCAAGAAATATTTTGAATCGAAAAGAAAAAATAATTAAATGCCATTTTTTATTTTTGGAAATACTCCTTAATTTTGTTTGTCAATAATACTTGAACAAGAAGAAGGTAAAGAAATGGAAATTATTATTTTCGGAGCACCCGGAGTCGGAAAAGGGACGCAGGCGAAAATCCTTTCCAAGAAACTTAACATTCCCCATATTTCCACAGGAGACATTTTAAGAGAAGCAATTAAAAACGAAACCGAACTTGGGAAAAAAGCGAAGGAAATAGTACACAGCGGAGGTTTGGTACCGGACGACTTAATGGGCGGATTAATCAAGGACGTATTAAGTAGCGAAGAAGCAAAAGACGGTTTCATCCTCGATGGTTTTCCCCGAACCGTCCCTCAAGCCGAATTATTGGAAAAAATATTTAAGGATTTAGGCTTTTCAAATCCTGTTATAGTTAAGCTTTCCGCTGACGACGAAATCATAATCGAGCGACTTTCCAGTCGAAGGACCTGTAAAGCATGCGGATACATTACAAATCTCCACGAATTAAAAGAACCTGACACATGCCCGAATTGCGGTGCAAAAGGCACTCTTTATCAACGTGAGGACGACAAAGAAGAAGTCATTAAGAACCGCCTCCGCGTTTTTCACGAAACAACAGCTCCCGTATTGGAGTACTACAAGGGTAAAGTAAAAATCGTAGATGTAAACGGAGCTTTGCCCATGCAAGAGGTAACGGAAAAAATCCTTGAGGGATTAGGGATAAATCAATAATTTTCACCCTCTCCGATGTTTAATCGGAGGGGGTTTTGTTTTTCAATTTAACTCTATAGAGTTTCCCGTTTTCGAGTTTCAGAATCCTTTCGGCGGGATGTTTTTTAACTATCTCATAATCATGAGTGGCAACAATAACCGCGGTACCGTGGCGATTTATTTTGCCCAGTAAATTCATAATTTCGTCCGATGTTTCAGGGTCAAGATTTCCGGTGGGCTCATCGGCTAAAAGTAATTTGGGTTCGTTTAGAATCGCACGGGCAATTGCGATTCTCTGCATTTCTCCCCCGGAAAGTTCATCGGGCATGCTTCTCTGCTTATGCGTCAAACCCACTTCGGAAAGCACATCGGTAATTTTCTTCTTAATCTCTCTCCCGCTATGATTCGTAATTCTTAACACAAATTCCAAATTTGCATAAACGTCCCTGTCTTCCAAAAGTTGTGCGCCTTGAAAAACAATCCCTATTTTTCTCCGCAATGCCGGTATTTCAGAAGGACGAATTGTCTCGGTAGAAAAATCCAGAAATTGCACATACCCTTCTTGAGGAAAAACGTTCATGTATATCATTTCGAACAACGTACTTTTACCCGCTCCACTCTTACCTATAAGATAAACAAACTCGCCTTCGTTTACTTTTAAATTCAGCCCGTCAAATATGGTTTGTTTGCCGTAAGAAAATTTTACATCATGAATAATTAACATATCACCGCCCATGCTTAATTAAAAATTGTGCTCTTTCGCTTTTTGGGTTTATATTTCTAAATGTAAACGTTTCGAAGCAATCCATGGCATAGAATCCCGTAGTCTCCAAAACTTCGAAAATTTCGTCGGGAGTATAAATTCTTTGCTTATGAACTTCTTCTAATTTCTTGCCGTCGGGATATTCAAAAATAAAGCGGTTCATATGAATTCTTTTTCGCTTATCATACTTGCTTATCTGGGTAAAAGTAATGCCGTTTACCTCTCCATGCCGATTGAGATATCTCAAATGCTTCAAGCTGTTAGGTTCAAGGCTTACGTCAAAAGTTATCAGACCGTCTTCCGCAAGTATATTTTTAACGCTTAAGAAAAATTTTCGCAAGTCGTCTTTGGTCATTAAATAGTTCACGCTATCAAAAGTGGAAAAGACAAAATCGAATTTCTTTTTAAAAGGCAAAGCTTTCATATCGCAACAAACTTTAGGTAGAGTACTGTCGTTGTTACGTTTCAGCATTTCGAGCGAGATATCCGTCAAGAAAAAATTTCGGAATCTATCTTTCAAATGTGCCGCTAATTTACCCGTACCCGCTGCAATTTCCAACACGTTGGTAATTTTAACTCCCGAATACACGGCAATATCATAAATATAATCCGCCCAACTCCCGTAATCTATGGAATTCATAAGATAGTCGTAAATAGCGGCTACGGAAGAATACGGTTTAGTCTGCATTTTTAAGCCTTTTATTTAATATTCTAATGCCGTATTCCCAAGCCGCCGACATACTTCCGGCATCGGCAATTAACTTGCCAGCAATGTCATAAGCCGTACCGTGATCGGGGGAGGTTCTTACAATCGGCAAGCCCGCCGTAAAATTCACGCCTTTATTCAAAGCAAGCATCTTAAAAGGAATCAACACTTGGTCATGGTACATTCCTATTACGATGTCAAACTCCTTATATTTCTTTGTGGCAAAAAAGGCGTCCGGAACAAAAGGTCCGAAAACATTAGGCATTTTTTCGACAACGGGTTTTATAATTTCATTTTCCTCTTTCCCTATCCGACCGTTCTCACCCGCATGGGGATTAATTCCCAGCACGGCTATACGCGGATGGGCTATTCCCAAATCCTTTCTAACAACTTCGAGAACAAAGGGCAAAAATTCCTCCAAATATTCCACAGTCAAATATTCAGCGACTTTTGAAAGTGGGACGTGAATGGTGGCAAGCGCGGCGTTAAAAAATTCGGATAAAAAAAGCATAGCATAGTTTCGAATGTGAAAATACTCGGCTAAAAGCTCGGTATGTCCGGGGAAATCAATACCGGCAAGCTCAAAAGCCGTTTTGGAAATCGGAGCCGTTATTAAAAGGGAATTTTCGGGGTTTTCTTTTAGAATCGAAAGCGCCGTAAGAATACTTTGGTAAGAAGCTTTCCCCGATTCAGAAGTCGGAAGCCCAATATTCATAGGCACATCGGGAATATCAACTATTGAAACAATGTTGCTATCATCGGAAATATCTTTCTCATATTTATACGGGAAACTTGCTTTAATCTCGTTATAATACTTTTCAAAAACATTTCGAGGTATTACAAAAATTACTTTGAAATTCCCGCCATTTAGCTTTTCGCTAATGGTCTTGATCCCGATTTCAGGACCTATGCCGTTAACATCTCCCGATGTAAGAACTATTCGTCGCAACATTTAAACATTTTAAATTAGTGTTCTTTTAAAATACTACAATAAAAATTAACGGATAAAAAAAATCCCTCGCAAAGGAGGGATTCAATAAGGCATCCGCAACAAAATCAACTATTCATATTTTGTAAGAATTCTTTATTATTCTTAGTTCCTCGCATTTTATTAAGCAGAAATTGCATTGCTTCCACGCTATCGAACTCACTAAGGAGATTTCTTAATATCCACACTTTATTCAATTCCTCCTCGCTAAGCAGAAGCTCTTCCTTACGGGTTCCGGTCTTGTTCACATCTATGGCGGGAAAGATTCTTCTATCCGCCAAAGCCCTATCCAACACAAGTTCCATATTACCCGTACCTTTGAATTCTTCAAAAATCACGTCGTCCATTCTACTTCCGGTTTCAATCAAAGCGGTCGCAATAATCGTAAGGCTACCGCCGTCTTCGGTGTTACGTGCGGCTCCGAAAAACCTTTTGGGTTTCTGGAGAGCATTGGAATCGACACCACCGGAAAGGATTCTGCCCGAATGCGGAATAACCGTATTATGAGCGCGAGCCAAGCGGGTAATACTATCCAGAAGTATCACAACATCCTCATTGGCTTCGACCAATCTCTTCGCTTTTTCAATTACCATATTTGCCACTTGCACATGGCGCTCTGCCGGTTCGTCGAACGTAGAGGAGATAACTTCCGCTTGGACGGAGCGCTTCATATCGGTAACCTCTTCGGGACGTTCATCTATAAGCAATACGATTAACTTCACTTCGGGATAATTTCGAGATATGGAATTGGCAATCTTCTGAAGCAAAATGGTTTTACCGCTTTTAGGCGGAGAGACTATAAGACCTCTCTGCCCCTTACCAATAGGCGCTAACAAATCCATGATACGCATTGAATATTCGCCCGGAGCGGATTCGAGTTTAAGTCTCTTCATCGGGTAGAGAGGCGTTAGATTATCGAAAAGTTTTCTTTCGCGAATTTCTTCGGGATTTTTACCGTTAACCGCTTCCACGCGCAACAAGGCAAAAAACCGTTCGCCTTCCTTAGGTGGACGGACTTGCCCACTCACAAAATCCCCTGTTCTCAAACCGAACCTTTTAATCTGCGAGGGGGAAACATAAATATCGTCGGGCGAAGGGAGATAATTGTAATCCGCTGAACGCAGAAAACCATAGCCGTCAACCAGTACTTCCAGAACACCTTTGGCAAAGGTCAAGCCATCTTTTTTTGTCTGCGCTTCCAGAATCTTGAATATCAATTCTTGTTTTCGCAAATCGCTATAACCGGACAAATCCAATTCCTTAGCGATTTTGTAGAGGTCAACGATTTTCATCGATTGCAATTCGGAAATATCCATTGGCATAATTCTATCCTACTTAATTTTAAAATACATGATTAGTTTAATATTGAACACCTATTGATAAGGGGTTTTTCCTTGAGTTTGCTCTTGACTTTAATTTTTTTTCTGATTTTTGTTGAAAGGAACAAGAGGAACATCGAAACATAATTTATCAATACTTAAAAGTCAAGCGCTCTCCAAAAGTTTCTGTTTCAAATAGCCCAATATGTATATACTTCCCAAGACAACCAGACATTCATTTGAAACTTTGATAGCAAATTCCTCAATAAAATCAAGGGGTTCGGGCAGAGAAGATGTTTTTATCCCCAGCTTATCGGCAATTTCCGAAATAGTCTCAATTGAAGCGGCACGTTCATAGTCAATGGTGGTAACATAAATTTTGTCGAAATGAAAAGATAACATTTTTAACATTTGTGCAATATTCTTATCCTTCATCGCACCGAAGATTAAAGTTTTCTTTTCACAGGTGGTTTCTTCCTTACTAAATTCTTCCAGAAAAACTTTTATTCCGGCTTCGTTATGAGCGGAATCAAAAATTATTTTGGGATTGGACAAATAAATCTCATATCTACCTTGTATCCCTGTGTTTTTGACTACATTCCTAAGTCCCCTATCCAGCACACGGTAATCCCTAATTCCCTCCGATTTAAGAGCCGTCAAGACAGCCAGAGCGGAATTTGTTAATTGGTGCTTACCCCGAAGCCCTGTCCCGTAAATTTTAAATTCGAAATCATCCGTTTTCAATACGGCATAATCTTTTTTCAACGTCAAATAATCATTTAATTTAAATACGGGCGAAGATTTATCTCGCGCAATATTTTCAATTGTCTGCATAGCCTCATCGGGCAAAAGCCCTACGAATAAAGGCGTATCTCTTTTAATAATTCCACCTTTTTCAGCGGCTATTTCCGGTAGAGTTTTCCCCAGGATATTGGTATGTTCATAACTAATCGTGGTAATCACGGAAGCCAAGGGATTGACAACATTTGTCGCATCCAATCGTCCTCCCAAGCCTGTTTCCACAATCGCGATATCAATTTTCTCCTCCGCAAAGTACTGAAAAGCCAAAGCGGTAGTAACTTCGAAAAAGGTGGGTTTATGTTTCTTGACAAAATCATCCGTCTCCTCAATAAATCGTGCAATTCTTTCATCCTCGATTTCTTTACCGTCAATTTTTATTCGTTCGTTAAATCTAACAAAATGGGGGGAAGTATAAAGTCCTGTCTTTTTTCCGCTTTCCGTCAGAATGGAAGCAAGAAAGGAAGCAACACTTCCCTTTCCGTTCGAACCGGCGACATGAATAATCTTAAATTTATTTTGCGGATTACCCAAATGTTCCACAAGTCTGGTAATATTGGACAATCCCAACTTCACACCGAAATCGTGCAAAGAATACAAGCGTTTCAGCGCTTCTTGGATTTCAATCAATTTCAAACACTCCACTTATTCACACATATCTCCCTCTTTACAGGCATGATATAAAATTCATAACAAATATGGCGGATTTTATCCTTTACCATACCTATTTTCTACGGCGGTAATTTTATCGAGCCTTCTTTGATGTCTTCCACCTGCAAATTCGGTATCGAAAAAGATATCCAGAATCGATTTAATCGTCTCTTCCCCCAAGCTTTTGGCACCGAGCACAATCATGTTGGCATTATTATGTTCGCGAGAACTCTTCGCAGAGAATTCATTATAACAAGTCGCCGCTCGTATGCCCGGCACTTTATTAGCAACAATTGCCGAGGGAATTCCCGTAGCGTCTAACATTACACCGTACGCTGCCTCTCCCCTTTCAACGCGACGAGCTACGGAAAGAGCAAAATCGGGATAATCGCAGGATTCCTCCGAAAACGTACCGACATCAATCACTTCAAAACCTTTGTTTCGTAAATACTCCGATAAAACTTGCTTTAATTTAAAGCCCGTATGGTCGGAGCCAATAGCAATGCGAAGATTTGCCTTATCGTTAAAAGCTTTGGAAACTTTCCTCGAGTTTCCTTCTCCCGCAAGGTCCTTTCTCCCTTGCATCACACTCACATTCATTCCCAATGCTTTTATCTTATCAATAGCGGCGGGAGTCAAGATATCCCCTTCCTTAATCTCAATTTTTCTTATCCCACGATTGTACAATCTCTGAATTTCGCTTTCCGTGTAAAGATTTTTTTTCATCACGTTAATTCATATTTTTTGTTCATGTTCAAATAATCAACCACGGATTTAACTTCCTGCGCTTGCTCACGATTGCACACCAACAAAGCATCCGGAGTATTAATTACGATCAAATTATCGACACCTATAACAGCAGTAAATTTATCGGGAGAGTAAATGTACGAATTTTTTGTGTCTTGCAAATATACATCCCCGAATTTAGCATTGTTATCTTTATCTTTCTCCGTAAGCCTGTAAACGGTTTCCCAACTTCCGACATCGCTCCAGCCGAAATCACCTTTAATCAAAAAGACCCTATCGGAATGTTCCATTATTCCGTAATCGATTGAAATCTTCGCAAGGCGTCCGTAAACTTGGGTAAGTTTTTTCTCGAAATTCTCCTTGCCTATTGCCGTATTTATTTCTTCCAACCCTGCATAAAGTTCGGGCATATATTTGGAAATCTCTTCGAGAATGGAATCCACACGCCAGACGAACATTCCCGAATTCCAAAGGAAATCTCCCGATTTCAAGAAGCGCTTAGCGGTTTCAAGATTGGGTTTTTCGGCAAAGGTACTGACGGGAAAAATCAAAGGCTCAATCTCCTTATCTTCAAACTGTATATAGCCATAACCCGTTTCCGGTCGATCGGGAATTATACCAATTGTCATCAATCCACGGGAATGATATGCAAATTCCGCCGCGCGTTTGATGCGAGCTTGAAATTTCTCCACATCTTGGATTAAATGATCCGCGGGAAGAACAACAGTAACGGCTTCAGGATTTTTCCTTTGGATAATCATCGAAGCGAGCCCTATACACGGAGCGGTATTCTTTCCGAATGGTTCGGCAATAATATTTTCCGAAGGGACAGCAGGTAATTGACTGGCTACACGCACTTTTTGAACTTTATTCGTAATCACAAAAATATTTTCCGGTTCAATCAACCCTTCCAATCTTTTTACCGTATCCTGAATCATAGTATTATTACCAAAAATCTTAAGCAATTGCTTAGGGTTTTCCTTTCTACTTCTTGGCCAAAAGCGTGAACCCACGCCACCGGCCATTATCACGGCAAATAGTTCCATCTTTACTCCTCTAATAATTCATTCAATCTTTGAGTCAAAATTTCAGCTTTAGCAAGGAAATCGGAAATATCGACATCCTTTTCCCGCACTATAGCAACAATTACAACCAAGCAGGCACGCAACAAATCAAGGTTTTCTTTACTGGCATCAAGTCTGCCTTCGTGAATCAAGTCCAATGCTTCGTAAAGGTTTCTATGCATACGAGTTATTATTTCTAAACCCGCCTTTCTGGATAGAACAGCATTTTGACGAAATGTATCGTAATAATTTTCGAGTTCTTCGCTTTTATAATTTCCCCCCGCAAGCCTTTCAAGGAAAGCATCGAATTTTTTAATCGGTCTCAAAACGGAGAAAACGTAATTATCGAAATCAAACTCAACATTGGTTTTTAAGTCCCCCAAAATAAATTTTTCTTTTTCCTCGCTCTGTTTCTCTTCTGGAAGTTCAACAAATTCGGAGGATTGCTTGCTTTCTTTGGACCAATCCACGAGTTCATTGGTATCATGTTTTTTCAATGAATATTCGACTTCGGTTTCATCGTTCCTTTTTTCAACTATTTTCTTAAAATCGGCGGGAGTAACGGTATCCAACAATGCACTTAAGTCTCGCACCAGATTATGACTCTGTTCCTTGAATTTTTCCGAAATTTTAAGAAAATCAATAGCGGCTCCCGAAATATATTCATACAGCTCACCAAGTCGCACGGCAAATTTCGAAAATTCCGTAATGGTTTTCATAGATTGAATTTCCAAAAACATATCTTCGCTTTCAAGCAAATGTTCACGTAAAAGCGTTACCACTTCTATTTTTTCGGAACTCAGTCTAAGATTATTTGCCGCGAGTGTAATAGCCTGAACCACGTATTGTTTTTTAAAATCCAAATCAGTCAACGTAAACTCTCGGAACTCTTTGACTTATGTTACACGTAATTTCATAAGGAATTGTATTCAAAATTTTAGACCATTCCCAAGCGTCCACATTTGCTTTATTTTCTCTTCCCATTAAAAGCACTTTATCGCCAACCTTCACATTCAAATCAGTAACATCAAACAAGATTCTATCCATAGTTACACGTCCTATCTGTCTTATTCTTTTCCCCTTGACAAAGGCAAAAGCTTTGTTCGAAAGCAATCTATTATAGCCGTCCGCATAACCAATCGGTACCGTTGCGACTATTATATCTTTTTTAGCAATATAAATTCTACCATAACTTACGGATTCACCTTTTCGAACTTTCTTCAAGGTTGAAATTTCAGAAAGGACTTTCATAACGGGTTTCAATCTAACGGATTCCGAAGTTTCCAACGAAGGATAATAACCATAAAGCGAAATGCCGGGGCGTATCATATCGAAATATGCTTCAGGCAAATCCAATACCGCTCCGCTGTTTGCAGCATGGACAATCCCCGTATTTATTTTTTTTAATTTTAATTCCGCCAGGACTTCATTAAACCTTCCCAGCTGAATCAAAGCAAAGCTTTTATTTTTTTCGTCGGAAGTTGCAAAATGAGTATAAAGTCCGTCAATGAGGACATTTTCCATATCCGCAATTTTTTGAATAATGCTCGCGGCATTTCTATAGTCTATTCCAAGTCTCCCCATTCCCGTATCGATATTCACATGTATTTTTAACGGCTTGCTACCCTTATAGGCTTTCAATACTTTTAAGTTTTCCTCCGAAACAAAAGTGGGAATAACATCGTACTTAAGATAAAAATCCAATTCATCGCTGTGGAGGGGAGAAAAAGTGAGGATTTTACTTTGTGTCAAGGCGCTTTTGCGTAATTTTATTGCCTCTTCCAAAAGAGCGACGCCATAGTACAACGGTTTTTTATCGTTTAGGCTTTCCAACGCACGCACTACATCGAGCATGCCGTGCCCGTATGCTTCGGCTTTAACCACCGCCATTACAGGTCTGTTCTTAGCCTTTTTTTTCAGGTTGAGATAATTAAACCTCAAATTTGCAAGATTAATTACGGCTTTTGTCGGTCTCACTTATAATTCAAAATAATTCAAAAAAACATCGTAATTTAAAGAAAACATTTCATTTTTCACTATTTCAAAGGAAAAATTTCACACACTTCTGAAAGAGATATTTTGGAAGGTAAAAAGAATTTTTTAAAAAGCTTGACAAGTAAACAAATAATCTTTATTTTTCGATTCCCTCCATTAACAACTATCCAGGCCGTTTAGGTCCGCCCTCTACCTAAGCGGCCTTTCCTTTAAACTTTAATTTTTTCCTTTTTAATCCCTTTCGCTTATCAAAATATTTTATTAAATTAGAAGTCTGGAAATTTTAAGAATATGAGGATAAAAATGTCGAGAAGATGTCAAGTTACAGGTGTAGGACCATTAACCGGTCATTCTATTTCGCATGCGCATAACAAAACCAAGAGAAGGTTTTTGCCTAACCTCCAGAAGAAACGAATTTGGGTAAAAGAATTAAACAGATTCGTAACTGTTAAACTTTCCGCAAAAGCATTAAAGACAATTTCAAAAAAAGGGACTGCGGAACTCGCAAAACTTATAAAAGAGAAAAAGATAAAAGTTAGATAAACAAATTCATTTTTTTCTACGAGCCCGATTTTTCGGGCTTTTCTTGTTTTAAACCAGCGGATAATTTTTGAACATTCCAACAAAATGTTCAAAAAAGTCTTGACAACATGCCAAATTTTATTAAATTTAATATGCTTATGAAAAATTTAATTAGAAAATACTTTAATAATATCGGCATTACGAATAAAATTGACGAGCAGACGAAAATGCTTGAGCATGAACAAGCAATGCATTTGAAAGACCGATACGCTCAATATTCATATAAAATTCCTCCTTCAACAAACACTTTCGGAGGAAATTACACTTTCGCAGGCACGTCTACACAATTCAACGCCGTTTCAGAGGGAAGCTTCGAAAATGAACCTACCATGATACGCCAACAGGAAGTTCAAGCCACAACAGGCGAAACATTGACTTATCGAAACAATATTTACGAATACGAAAAAACCCCATCTCCGACCAAGATGGGGTTGATTTTCGGAATACTTCTATTACTAAGTTTAATCCTTATTATTTGGGGCTTGAGCCGCTTCGTAGGCTAATCCTTTCTACTTAATCACAATCAACTTTTTAACGGCGGAATAAACTTTGTTTCCGGCTTTTGCCGTCAATCTATAAACATAAACCCCTGACGGCACCTTTATTCCCGAATCATTTGTACCGTTCCACATTGCCGTTGCCGTTCCTTTGGGTACCGCCTCATTATTGATAATGGTTTTAACCTTTTGGCCCAATATATTAAACACTTCCAATTTCACGAACGCAGAGTTCGGTAAGGAAAAACTAATGCGAGTTACTCCGCCATTTATACTTTTACTCCCAAAAGGATTCGGGTAATTTTGCGCCAACGAAAATCCCACAGGCAACTCCGAATTATTTTTGACACCTGTTACAATGCCGGTCTGAACATCATCAAAATAAATAGCACTGGATTTTGTTCCCGAAGGCGTTTGTCTTATCACAATACTATGGAAATATTTTTCACCTGAAAGAGGAATCTCAGATATTTTTATTTTCTTCAATTTCCATCCTGTCCAATCGAGAGTATCTACCGTAACAATTCCATTATTCCGTTGTGAATCATAAAACCAATACTGGAGTACATTACCGCTTAAATCCCCAAATATCCACATTCCGAAAGTATCGTTACCATCGGAACCCACGGAGGGAGTAGCGGGGTCAAACTCACGGCAGACACCATCGTCGCCCGTAAACACATATGTAATTTTACCGGAAGAATTGCCCGATACCTTTCGTTCGGTCGAAATTTTGAAAGTAGTTTGAGTAGCATCCGTACCTCTGGTGGAACCGGAAGCATCGGGGTCCCACCACTGCCCGGGGGATTCCAAATTGTCGAGGATATTTCCCGAAACATATTTTTCTTTCGTTGTGAAAAAGGTGATGGTTTTATTCTCGTTGAAGACCAATCCCTGTCTATCCTTAATACCGGCAGAAAGCAAAATTCGATATTCGGCACTTCTGGCAAGGGGTTTCATCGGCTCAAAAATTATCTTGCCGTTTGAATATCCCGAAGGATCAACAAAAATATTAATGTCTTTATCGTTGGAATCGACAAATCTCACTCTCCCCGTCAAAGAATTGGGGTCTATCTGTCCGTCAAATTTAAGATAAATAACAACAGTTTGGCTGACATCCTCTTCCCCATCGGAGGGATAACTACCTAAGAAATTCAAATCGGAGCGTGTGGTAAAAGTAGCAACGAATTTCTTTGCCAAACTTACCCCATAAAAACTTTTGGCAGTGGTATCTATTGAAATGGTATAAGTTACCCCCGCTTGTAATTTTGCCGAGGGAATAAGTTTCAAAGTTTTGTCGTTGTTACTCCATTCAACCGAACCGTTTATCGTAGGATTAACTCCCAAGGCACTTATAACGGAAGAAGTGTTCATTCTTATATCAAAATCAATTTCTATTTCAATATCCAAATCCGCTGCCGTGTTTGTATCGGGGAGGAAAGAAATTACTTGGGGATGATTATAATTGGGTTTTGGAGTAAGATAACGATCATAGAAGGTTGTTGTTCCCGCCGTAACGGTGGCTTCGACAGTATCGGGTTCATAATCTTCGGCATTAAAAACGAGAGTATAATTCCCCGGTTGCAAGCTATCGAAGAAATAGAAACCGTTATTTAATGCGTCGCCTTGATAAACCTTGCCCACAGGTAAAAGCGTAACGGTAAAATTGTTTACAGGACGTTTGTCGTCCTTGGTACCGGGGATGTAGTAGTATTTAACTTTTTCATTCGGATCTCTTAAAATACCAGCAAGAGCGCCAACGGTACGACTTCCGAGATTATAATAGCTCAAAAAAGCCCGCGTAATACCCAGCGCTTCGTGTCTTCTGTAGTCCAAATTCATTAAACGCCACGATTCCGGGATATAATCGTGGAAAGAGCCCTCGGAAAGTGTGCCCGGCATATTCAAAGTGCGCAACACTCCCAAGTGAAATCCCAGAAAAGAATAATCCCCGCGAACATAATATTTCGTAGTTCTATCCACTTGATAAATACGAGGGGACATTTTATCCGCCATTTGTTTAGCTTTGGCAAAGACCGGTTGCCCGTTCGTTTCCTTATATAGGAGCAAAGTATAGTTCGTAGTTCTATTATAAGCATTGCTATGAATCGAATGAAAATAATCCGCATCAAAATTATTCGCATCGGCGTCAATCACGGAAAGGGGCAAATCATCGGAGGAATAATTCGTCGTACGACTCATTCTAACATTCGCTCCCATGTGGACGAGATAATCCCGCAATCTCAAGCCTTTCGTAAGGTTCCCTTCGGATTCCCAAAAGCCAGTTTCTACAATATGTCGATCGTCGGAATCATGTCCGCCATGACCGGGATTTATATAAATTTTCACACCGTTAAAATTCTGAGCGAAAAGCGCTGTAGTCAAAACAAACGAAATCAAAATCTTTTTTATCATTTTACTCCTCCGTCAAAATTAACTTTGCCACATAAACATTCCCCTTTAAGTCATGAAAGGCAAGTTTCTTGCCATCGGGAGACCATTCGGGATACATTTCAATTTTATCCCCGGATTGAGTAATATTAAAACGTTTCAGATTTCCATAATATACAACCACAACATCCGACGAGGTGTAAACGTAGCCGTCATCTTTGTCATTCATACCGGCTATCCATTTCCCATCGGGAGACCATCTCGGATAATGCAAATCCCCCAATGTTTTCAAAACGTTTCCCTCCGTATCGCAAATAAAACTTCCCTTTGCACCGAAGGTAAAGGCAATTTTCTGACCGTCGGGAGAAAGAGAAGCCCAGACATAAATTCCTTTTCCCAAAGGTTCCAAAGTTTTTTCCGATTCACCATCTAAAAAAACTATTTGTCTATCGCGAACAAACGCTGCGCGTTTTTTCTCAACGGAACTTTTCTCCATTGCCTCCGGAACTTGGCGCTTTCCCTCCTTCAAATAAAATACTTCTCCGTTTAAATACTTTATGGGAGGAGTTAAATTTCTTTCGTTACTTTCCAACACATTTCTGAAGCCGTTCACCAAATCGAACAAGATTTCCGATGAATATTTTTTACCTTCGCGAAACTTGAAACTTCTGTAAAAAATCTTTTTACCGGAGACGTCAAAACGCGCCTTATATCCCGCGCCGAATTCATCGGTAATTTTTCTTACAGTAGCGTTCCTTAAATTCAACAAATACAATCCCTTGTAAGACTCCGTTGTTACCAACAGACTTTTACCGTCGGGAGAAAATTTCGGAAAATAAAAAGGCTTTTCACTATTTACCTTTTCGATACTTACCACATTTACGCTCTGCGCCGCCAACGTTCCCGCCAGCAGCAACATTAAGAACATTTGTTTCATTTTTTCCTCTTGTTTATTTCAAACTTCCATATTTTAATTTTACCGGAGGGGTTGGAAAAAGCGAAATACTTTCCGTCCTCGCTCCAGCAGGGGTTCAATTCTATTGCATTTCGGTTTCGAGTAATGTTCACCGACTTTCCGTCACTTATCGAATAAACATAAATATCGGAAGTCAACATCTTTTGATTGTTATAACTTTCCCTATAACCAATAACGAACCTACCGTCGGGAGAAATTTTAGGATAACGCAAATCCCCTATCGCCTTTTTTTGTCCGTGAGAAAAGAGCAACGCACCGCTTTTGAAAGCATAAACAACGACTTCCGCCGCATGAGGATTAACATCAGCCCAAATCAAGCGTTCCCCTTTTCCAAACTTTTCAAAAAAGGTTTTATCGAAATCCACAATTTGCAGTTTATTACCCTCCACGCCGTAGTAAAATAACTTTCGTCCCGTCTTTTCCACCGGAACAGGCTTATTCATTTTCAACGAATAATAATAAGCATTTTCTCCGCTCCAAAAAACAACCGCCTCCTCGCTCATTTTTTGCAGACTAAAAATGCCTCGAAACGTATCGTAAACTTTCTGAATACGCCCAGTGGAAGCGGAATATTTTTTCAACTCATAAGTCGGCGGGAAACGAAAAATCTTCTTAACATAGAACACCACCGAGCAATTCCGCAATGCCGTAAAATCCTTTATTCCGTCCTTCTCCAACCGCTCCAACTTTCGGGAAGAAAAATTGTACAGATAAAGTCCCTTACCGTTTTCCACTCTTAAAAAAGCAAACTTCGATTTCTCCGAAAAACGTATTTCGGAAAACTCCACTCCTTCGACTGAAATTTCCTCACCGGCAGCAAAAAACTTTTCGCTGCGGGGTTTTGTTGCGTCTTTTTTCTTTCCGCAGCCAACCGCAAGAAAAAGCATCAAAAGAAAAATTACTCGTTTCAATTTTCTCTCTAAAAATGAATTATCTGTTCCGCCCCTTTTTTCATCGGCATAGTTTTGTTTTTATATTTTTCATAATCTTGTTTATGGGAAGATTCCCGTTCGTGTACCATCACCGAATCTTTAGACGATTTCTTCTCTTTCGGTTTTGTTTCGCCGCCTCCGGAACACGCGGAGAAAAAGAAAGCCAACACAAGCATTGCAGAAATAAAATACAGTTTCATACCGAAGGTTATTTTCTTCACAAAATATTTTCTTCCCATTCGAATCTCCTATCTAACCAAAGCCATTTTGATATTTCGGAGTTTTTTCCCGCCATTATAAGTAAATTCAAAATTAGCGATATAAAATCCCGATGCAAGTCTTTTCCCGAAAGCATCCCTTCCGTTCCAAACGAATTTGTGCGAACCTGCATCCAAAGCACCAAAAAATCGGCTGTAAACAAGTTGACCAAGCACGTTAAAAATTCTCACTCTCACATTTCCATGCTTAGGAAGGACAAAATCAACCGTAGTTTCCGGGATACCGTTCCCAAAGGGATTGGGATAATTTTGTTTAACAATAAAATCCACGGGGACGAGAGGATGAGAATCAGCCACATCGGTTCCCTTGTCGAAAAATTCCAAAGTTTTTCTAAGCAATTCTGTCCTTTTAGAATCGGGATATACCGCTTCGTAAGGGAAAGCCCAATAAACGACCTTACCGGGCTTTGTGCCGTTGGGGAAAAGCCCCTCAAAATAAATTCCCGCAATTCCTTTTGCTTCCGGCACCTCGTAATATTTAAGCGCTTTTTTCGAGCCGTTCACCGCTTTAATTGCATCGGGCCAATCGACATCGATAGTACCGTGATTACCGTTATCAAAACTAAAACGGGAGACGCCCGAATAAATTCCATCCGAATAGGATTCCGCAGTATAATACGTGGCTTTGTCCCCGCCCGGAGCATCATTAACATATGCGGCTTTCAAATAATTATTGTAGAAATAAATATCTCCGCTACTCGAACTTGAGGAACGTCCCAAATCCCAGCCGATTTCCGAGCCTGTAACAAAGAGGCAACCGCCGTTATCCAAAAAACTTTTGATTGTATCCTGTTCCAATTTATTGAATGTCTCGTCCGCCGTGCTTTCGTCCATTAAAATCCAAAAGACATTCTTATAATTCTTAAGATTCACCCTTCCGTGAAAAATCGCTTCGTTGGAAGCCGAAGCAAACTTCCTACCCACCTCCAAAAACGGCACTCTATACTGTCTTATAAGATTAAAAGTGTTCGTTGTGTTATCAATTCTATCAAAGCCATTCACAATCAAATTTTCAACTTTTGTGCTGTCGCCCGGAATGCCGCCCAACACTTCCGTAAACGCCGAGCGCCCCGTAGAATTCTCAGCCGCAATTTTGAAAAAATATGCTGAATCCGGAGAAAGCCCCGCAATTACAATATTGTTCGTAACCGCACGGGCAGAATCGGTAAAATGTACACCGTCTTTACTCATATAAACAATAAAACTCGTAGCTCGGGAGGGAATTTCAAATTGCAATCTCAACGTGGAATCCGTATCCGCCAAAACGCGAAAATCCGTAGGCGTAGCCGGTGCGGGAATAACTCCGCTACCGTAGCGCATATCAATTAAATTCCATAACTCTTGTCTATCGCCGTCATATCCCAGCGCCCACATTCCGACTCCCCTCAAATTTTTAGAGTCAGCAAGGTCATATTTCAATCCCAAACTTTGGTCGTCGTCATACCATACTTGATTCCAATGTCCGTCGTTCCAACGGTACCAGGGAGTTTGATATTTAGACGACCACAATCTTCCGTAAACCATAGATTGCACTTGTGCAGAGCGGAAACGAGGAGAGCTAACAAATTGAACAATCCTCGAATTTTCGGCGGAGGATTCGGTTATATAATACTCGCCAAAATACGGCACACCGAGAATCAATTTTTCGGGATGATTATCCGTAACGTCTTTATACTGCGTTAAAACCGTATTAGTAATATTGTATGTACCTCCCGTCAAGGGAGCAGTGGGACCGCTATAACTGCTAAATTTTCCGAAGAAATCGTATCCCATTATGAAAAGATAATCACAAGAATTTGCTAAAGCGGAAAAATCCCAGTATCCTCCCCAATTAACCGACGGCGCGGCAAAGGAAACCTCGCCTTCAGGAAAATGTGCATGGACAGAATCGGTTAACGCTTTCAAAAAATTATTTATCCTCGAGCCTTTATCCGCCGAATAAAGCCCTTCGAAATCCACATTAACGCCATCCAACTTATAACTCTGCATATACGTCAAAACATTTTGGATGGTTTTCCTTTGAACCGTGGCATCCGTCAGAATTTTTCTAATGTCGTCTTTATCAAAATTCACAAGGGTAAGAATTATTTTCACACCTTTGGCATGTCCATTGTTAATTACATCCGTCCATGGCCAGCGGGCTGGCGCAGAAATATTTCCCGAAGCGCTTACTTGAAAATCGAAACAAGCAATATGAGAAAGCAATTCATACCGAAAATATTTCTGTGCACCGGAGACATATTCCCAATCGGGCAAATAACCGAACACATCCTTTTTGAGTGAATTCGCTTCCCTATTGAGAGGAACGAGCTCAACCTTTTTGGCAAAAGCGTCGGACATTTCCTCGTTTTTAATTCCATAGCGGAGCTCGTCATAATAATGAATGCTCATTCTTTCCTGAGCGAAAAGCAAAACGGGAAACAATAAGAAAAATAG
>CAZSYM010000027.1:0-29608 GCA_964611145.1 uncultured Melioribacteraceae bacterium | reverse complement strand
GTGGGTTCTAGAGGATTCGAACCTCTGACCTTCTGCACGTCAAGCAGACGCTCTAACCAACTGAGCTAAGAACCCTTTTTACCAAAAGGCGAGGAGGCACACATGTAGCGTGCCTATTACCCCTTCTCTTTTTTAAGAGTACCGAGGGCCGGGCTCGAACCGGCACGGGAGAAAACTCCCACAGGATTTTAAGTCCTGTGCGTCTACCAATTCCGCCACCCCGGCACTTCCATTCAAGCAACTTTATCAAAAAACGAATTACAAATATAATTTTTTGAACCTATTTCTGCAAAGATTTAATATGTCTCTTCCCCCGGGTAAAATTCATAAATTTCGCGTTTATCTCATCCTCGCACGCTTACGGAAAAAAGAAAAAAGCGCTTTATCAAAAGCCTCGTCGGTCGTAACAAGATTATAATCGATACCATGCTCCACGCATTCACTCCGTAAGCGTGTAATAAATTCATGCATGGCTTCCTGATATGCTTTCTGAATTTGAGAAGGACTCGTTTGTATTTCCTCTTTCGTCTCCAAATCCACAAAAACAGAGTCCCGTTCAAAAGAAAAATTCACTTCGGACGGATCCAAAACATGAAAAACAATAACCTCGTTTTTTTTGTATCGAAAATTTTTCAAAGCCGTTACAATCGAATCGATTTCATCAAAAAAATCGGAGATGACAATTACAAGTCCCCTTTTCTTTATCTTGCTCGCTACATCAACGAGACATTTTTCCGTGAATGTTTTATCTCTTGCTTGTGCGGAATTGATACGAGAAAAAATTTCCTTTAAGTAAATGCGATTGGACTTCGGGGGAAGATATACATCCAGTTTATCCGAAAAAAGCGCTAATCCAACCGAATCCTGTTGACCGTTAAGAATATAACCGAAAGAGGCAGCAAGAATTTTACCATAATCCAGCTTGGTAATACTTCCCGCTCGTTTAAAGGACATCGACCCGCTATTATCCAAAATTATATGCGAAATTAAATTGGTTTCATCTTCAAATTGTTTGATATAAAAACGCTCGCTTTTAGCATAGACCTTCCAATCAATATTGCGAATAGGATCCCCTTGGTTATACGGACGGTGCTCACGAAATTCCGCACTAAATCCATGGTAAGGGCTTTTATGATGCCCTACCATGAATCCTTCCACTACAAATTTTGCTTTCAACTCAAGAGTTTTCAGTTTCGAAACTACGCGCGGGTCGAGATACTTAATATAGTCTTTCGTCGAACGATTCAATTGTTCGGATTCTTAACTTTTCTTTTTAAAATTTCTTCGGGAGGAATTCCTATATTTTGAATTTCCTCTTTTGCCGAAGGTGCCAATTCACTTTGCGGGAATTTCTCCAGAAATTTTTCATAAAGCTTTTTCGCCTCGTCGTATTTCTGGAGCTCGTTAGCATCCAAAAAGGCAGCCATGAAAAGTGCTTTTTCTCCCTCCTTGGAATTTGGACTTTTTTCAAAAACCTTCTTATAATATTCAACGGCGGTTGCTAAGGACTCCTTTTCGGGAACACCCTTAACTGCTTTACCATGATACAATTGTGCCAACTCAAACATTGCTTTCACCACAAACTTACCGTTGGGATATTCGTTCACTATTTTCCGAAAATCCCTAACCGCATCCTCATACTTTTTCTCTTGGATATATTGTTTGGCTTCGTTATATAAATCTTCGTCGCTCTTTGTAGAACACGAGCTAAATACAATCATACTCAACAGCGCTAAAAACCACAACTTCTTCATAATTCTCCCCGCTTCTGATTAAAATTTCGAAAACGAATGAGACAAAGATAAAAAGAAAATACATTTTTAAAAACGATTTTTTGAAACTTTCCATTGTTAAATCTCCCCTTTTACCCTTTCTTTCACACATAAACTTCTTTCTTGAATATTTAAACTTTTTTTTCAAAAAAAATTGACATTGCAAAAATAATCTCATAAATTTCGGATATTTTATCCTATTTATTTAATCATTATTAAAGGAGTATCGGATGAAAGAAACGTTACTAGACAAATTCATGTCCAAGAAAGGTTTGTACGTATCTTTCTGGATTATCGCCATATTCATGGTGACAATTCTCATCTATTTAACCGCCACATTACAAAAAGAAGTTCCTCCAATCCCCTCCGTCGTAAAATCGGACTCGGGAGAAGTCCTTTACACTCGTCAAGACGTCATTGAAGGAAAGGGACTCTTTCAAGAATTCGATTTAATGGATTGGGGAACAATGCTGGGTATGGGCGCCTACATGGGTCCCGATTTTTCCACTGATTTCTTCCACCATCGAGCCGAATATCTCTATGATTACTATGCACAATTAATGTTCGGAAAAACGGCAAAGGATTTAACCGCCGAAGAAGAGGGGGCGGTAAAAGCGAAAGTGAAAGAAGATTTTCATAAACATACAAAGCTAACGGAAGAAAGCGTAACATATTCCCAGGCTTCTGCCGAAGCATTTAAGAAAAACAAAGAGATACTAACCGACATGCTCGTCAACGGGGACAAAGAGCGGGCTTTCCCCGGCGGGGTAATTCGTCCGGAAGAAGCAAAAAAGATAGCGGCTTTCGTTGATTGGTCACAATTGGTTGCTTCCTCCATACGCCCCGGTACGGAAGGGAAACCGGGCGAAGAAAGAACATGGTCAAACAACTGGCCAAAGGAACCACTTGTCGACCAGGATCTGCTTTATACAAATCATGTCGTTTCTCTTTGGGAATTCCTGCTTTTATGGACATTCACCATTATCGTTATTTTCCTTTCCTATGAATATCTATTCAAAAAAGATGAAAAACTTTCTCCCGAACTTAAGGTAACTTCCTTATTCAAATCTCAGAAAAAACTGCTGAAATATATTCCCATCGTAAGCGGTCTTTTCGTAGTACAACTATTTTTAGGCGCATACTTGGCACATTTATATGCTGACCCTTCACAAAATTTTATTATTCCACAAAGCATAATGCCGTTCAATGTTATCCGTTCAATGCACACACAAATTGCAATACTTTGGGTTGCCGTTGGTTGGTTAGTGGGCGGACTGTTAATTGCTCCGTGGGTAGCAAATAAAGACCATAAATTCCCGTGGCTCGTTGATGTGCTTTGGATTGCCTTACTTGTCATCGCCGTCGGCGCCATAATCGGATTGTATATGGGTGCAACCGGTGCTATGCGCGACGTATGGTTCTGGTTGGGCAACGAAGGGCGCGAACTTCTTAATCTCGGACGAGTGTGGGATATCGGCTTGGTAATCGGACTCGTTTTTTGGTTCATCCTTATTATCACGCTCATCAAAAAATCTGCCACTAATAATCCGCTGGTAGGCACTATCATTTGGTCGGCATTCGGAATCGCAACCCTGTATATTGCGGGAATGATGCCCTTGCATAAAGTAATGCCGAATTTCACGGTGGACGATTATTATCGCTGGTGGGTAATCCACTTGTGGGTAGAACTAACTTTCGAACTTTTTGCCGCGGGAGTAATAGCATTTATGACGGTTTCTCTGGGGCTTATTTCACAAAAGACTGCCGAAAGGACAATGTTTTTCGAGCTATTCCTCATTATGATGGCAGGAACATTGGGAGTGGGACATCACTACTTTTGGCAAGGATTGGATGAATACTGGATTGCCGTCGGTGGAATTTTCTCCGCCCTCGAACCCCT
The DNA here is from genome assembly GCA_964611145.1 of uncultured Melioribacteraceae bacterium. Lineage (GTDB taxonomy): Bacteria > Bacteroidota > Ignavibacteria > Ignavibacteriales > Melioribacteraceae > WFQV01. The sequence goes on along the minus strand of CAZSYM010000027.1, from coordinate 25,936 downwards.
CCCCTTGGCATTGATGATTATCGAAGCATGGAAAACGGCTCGTGAACAAAAAGCGGAAGGGATTAAACATGAATTCGCCACTCCTTTCATGTGGATTTCCGGTTCCGCCATTCTAAACTGGATTGGAGCGGGTTTCCTCGGCATGGTAATTAACACTCCCACAATATCTTACTATTCTCACGGTACTTACTTAATAATGCCTCACGGCCACGTTGCTTTATTGGGAGCATTCGGCTATATCTCCATAGCATTTTTGTACATGACTTCCCGCGCAAACGCAATGGCAAATGGCTGGGTATGGGAAGAAAAACTAAGCAAAATAGGTTTCTGGTTACTCACAATAGGGGTGATACTGTTCGCTCTTCCGACACTAATAATCGGATTCGAGCAGACAAGAGTAGCCGCGGAAATGGGATATTATTATACCCGCGTTCGTAGTGCGGTAGAGTCCGTAAAAGGATGGATGTGGTTCCGTATTTTGCCTGACTCTTTAATGATTTTGGGAGGTATTACCATCTTTATAGATTTGGTTAAGAAAACCTTTTTCGGTAAAAAAGCCACTTCTTAAAATTTACCCGTCAAACTTAAAAAGGCGGTTCCTTTCGGGGGACCGTCTTTTTTCTTATTTTCTTTCCAACGGATTTGAGATATAGTGTTCTTCAAAAACTAATTATTTTCTTAAAATCATTTTTCGGGAAACCATTCGATTTCCATATTTCAAACTGCAAAAGTAAATCCCGCTGGGTAAATTCGTTCCGTCAAAACGTACTCTATGCTTTCCCGAATACTGCAAACTGTTTACAACCGTTGCCACTTTTTCACCCAAAACATTAAAAACTTCAAGCACTACCTTATTAAAAGGGAAATCCATGGCATGGAGTTCTCCATTTATATTATATTCAATAGTGGTGACGGAACTAAAGGGATTCGGATAATTCTGTTCCAGCTCAAAACCCAATTTTTTCCGCTCTCTCGTTTCCGCTTGCGCGGCGCTCGTAAGATATTCCATAACCCTTTTAAGCATCATATCCATATTATAAAGATGTTTCAGATGATCTTGAGCGGTATCTCCATAATAACCACAGACATGAAATTTACCAGTATCGCAGCGCGTGTACATAGTACCAATCGGATCCTCAATATGCACTGGAACACTCCGGGCACCGATATTTTCAATTAAATAATTTGCGGTCTCGGTTGTATTGGCATATGTATAAGTCAAAATGCTAGAATGAGTCAACAGCATTATTTTTTTTCCATCGCGTGCATCTTTCGCAAATCTAAGAAAATTCTTCATTTGTTCCTTCATAATGGAGGGTTCGAGGTTGGCATGCAAACCATCTGCAAGAGTAATAGCATCAATTATCTCATAATAACTTTGCGATTTCAAAATCTCGCGCACTCCGGCATACCCGGCGCTAAAACTTGTAATGACTAAATTTTTTATCGAGGGAGTTTGTAAAATTCCTTCGGAAGAAAGTTTAGCGTTCACAAGAGTTAATATTTGCTCGAATTTTCTACTATCCGAAAAATAATTTTTGTAGGGACTTGAAAACGCTCCCAGATGAATGTTGAACAAAACAACATTTGCATGTGATTTATAAACTTCATTTTCAGCCGCCCACGATGCACTATGAAAATGACACACAAGGACGTATTTGCCCTCCTCGGAAGATAAAAAATAATCGGGAATAAACAATTGAGCAAATTGCCCTGCATTTCTATCGAGGTTCAATTCGTCGGTCAAATCGAATCTTTTCCCTTTCCCAACCCCTTGGGGAAAAAGTTCGCTGAAAATTAAGAAGAAAAGAATGAAAGCGGAAAATTTAATTTTCATAATTCCACAACTATCCGACAAATTATTCGCCGAATAGTTCTCGCTTAAAATATTCAATAGTTTTAATAAGCCCGGCACGCCGAGTAACCTTAGGCTCCCAATTCAATATTTTTTTTGCCTTACTAATGTCAGGCTGGCGAACTTTAGGGTCATCCTGGGGTAATTCTTTATAAACGATCTTACTGGAAGAACCGGTCAATTCTATAACTTCCTTCGCAAACTCTTCAATCGTAATTTCGTCGGGATTCCCAATATTTACAGGTTCATGCTCTTCCGACATCAACAAACGAAAAATTCCCTCTATCAAATCGTCCACATAGCAAAAGCTCCTGGTCTGACTTCCATCCCCAAAAACGGTAACATCCTCGTTTCGTAATGCTTGGGAAACAAAGGCGGGAAGAGCGCGTCCGTCATTTAACCTCATCCGAGGTCCATAAGTATTAAATATTCTAACAATCCGAGTATCGACGTTATGGTAACGGTAATATGCCATAGTCAAAGCCTCGGCAAAACGTTTTGCTTCATCATAAACGCCGCGGGGACCGATAGGATTTACATTTCCCCAATAATCTTCTTTTTGCGGATGAATTTCCGGATCGCCATACACTTCCGAGGTGGAAGCAAGCAAAAATCTTGCTTTCTTTTCTTTTGCTAATCCCAAAGCCTTGTGCGTTCCCAAAGACCCCACTTTTAACGTTTGAATAGGAAGTTGCAAATAGTCAATGGGACTGGCGGGAGAAGCAAAATGTAAAATGTAATCTACCTTTCCGGGAATATGAATGAAATTCGTAACATCATGATTAAAAAAGATAAAGTTCTCATTACCGAAAAGATGCTCAATATTTTTAAGGCTACCGGTAATAAGGTTATCCACACATACGACTTTCATTCCCTCCTTCAACATTCTATCGCACAGATGAGAACCCAAAAATCCCGCCCCACCTGTTATTACCGCAACTTCCTTAGACACAAAAGCCTCGCATATTAGGTTTTAAGAGTTTTCTTAGTTTTGGTGGTTCGCGGACGAGAGTAATAGTAATAATATTTGTAATAACTTCCATAACCACTTTTATAACTAAACCTGTTAAGAAGCACACCAATAAAGGAGTCATTATCCCGACTCAAAATTTCTACAGATTTCTCCATAAGATCCGTTTCCGTTTGATTTGCAGAAACAACAAGAATGCTTGCATCAACCATTTTAGAAAGAATTTCGGAGTCAGTTACCGCAATAATAGGAGGCGAATCCAAAATCACTATATCATATTCCTTTTTTAGCATTCCTAAAAATTCCTCCATTTGTTCGGACCCTAAAATTTCCGAAGGGTTCGGAGGAATTGTTCCCGCCGTAACATAATGTAGATTATCCACATTGCTTTTTCTAATAATTTCTTGAAGCTCAACCTGTCCAAAGAAATAATCAGTAAAACCAGGGTATCGTTTTGCATTAAAAATATTATGCACCCTGGGCTTTCTTAAATCCGCGTCGACAATAACCGTTTTCTTATTTGCAAGAGCAAAGCTACCGGCAAGGTTAACCGTAACAGTAGTTTTACCTTCTTTAGGAGCACTGGAAGTAATCAAAATAGTTTTGATCTTATCTTTTCCAACTTTTGAGAACTGAATTCGGGTTCTAAGAGCGCGAAAAGCTTCGCTAGGAATAGCATCCGGTCTTTTTGCAACAATAAATTCAAACTCCTTATTAGTTTTCTCATCTATCCCACCAATAAGAGGTATCCATGCGAGCACATTCATATTTCTATTTTGTATATCATCGGGGGTTTTGACAGTATTATCAAAATAGTTCTTCACAAACGCAAACCCTAATCCAAATCCGCCACCAAGAATAAGTCCGATTATCACAATCAATTTTCTGTTAGGCTTAGCAGGCTCGAAAGGACGTCGTGCCTTGTCGATGATTTGTACATTCCCCGGTGTGGATTGTTCATTAATTAAGGCTTCTTGGTATTTTTCTTCCACTAATAAATACAATTTTTCTATCATAGAGACCCTTCGCGTCAAACGAGCCAACTCCAAGGTACTTTTGGGTAAATCATTAAACTTCTTTTCATACTCGGCAACAACCTTGCTTAAACCTGCAAAAGAAGCCTTTGCCGCCTGATATTTAATTTCTTCTTCAAGAACCTTTTTAGTCAAATCTTTAATTTCTTCCGGACTAGCAGCTAAAATTCCCGCTTTATAAATTTTTATTTTTTCATTCAGCTTATTTTTAAGATTTTCTATCTTCTTATCATATTCTACCGTAAGAGTGGTTTTTTCTGCAGAACTAGCCGTCGCTAAAGCAACATCCTTCCTTGCCTCCAATTCAGCTATTTGTTCTTGCAAAGTTTTTAAATACGGCTCGGTAGAAAAACTTTCTAAATATGCATTAAGGCGAGGATCCTGCTTCTTCAATTCCTTTTTCAACTGTTCCAAACTGTTTTTGGAAATTTCCAGATCTATTTTTGCAGAATTCTTTTGAGCCTCAAAATTAGAAATTTGATCTATCAATGCTTGAGCCTGATCAGAAAGTTCAAAAAGCCCATTCTGTTCCTGAAAATTTTTTAATTTCATTTCGGCATCAAGCAATTCCTTTTGCTTTTCTACTCTTTGTTTAGCCAAAAAATTCTTTACATTTGTAACCTGCTGACGGTTAAAATCCAGATTGAGAGTCATATATGCTCTTGCATAGTCATTCGCAACCAAAGCCGCTTCGAAAGCAGACGGCGATTGAACAGTAATCTCAACTATATCCAAACCACGTTTTTGTTCAATGCTCACTTTGTTTTTCAAAAGTTTAATAATGGAATGTTTATCCCGCAGAAGGCTTGTATCCCCTTCTTGACCAAAATTGTGATTGATTATCATATAAAAACTATCTGGCTCATTGATAGCTTTAAAAGTATCTATCAAAGAATTAGCGACGATTTCCCGTACAGAATAACTTTTCAAAACCTCTATCTCATTAGCAATAAATCTATCGTTTCCAAAATCAGAAAATTCGGGCATTATCGGAGCCTCGAGTATACTTCCCTGTGGTTTCTGCAATTTTAATGAAGTTTTGGCTTCATAAATATCTTTGGCATTTATCGCATATATTATAGCTACTATTAAACCGCTCAAAGTAATAAGAATAATAGGAGTAAGATTCTGCCGAATTAGTGCAATATAATCTTTAAGCGAAGTAGTTGCTTCAAAATCCCGATTAAAATTATTTTCGTTTACCACCTTTTACTTCCTTGTAATATTTAATATTAAAATTGACAATGAGATTAAAACCGATACAAGTGAAAGTCCCATACTAAACCAATCTCGAAAATAGAGACGCCTACTTCCTGGTACAAGCAAAATATCCCCCGGTTGCAATTTGGGCATGGAGAATTTATTGCTATATAAACTGTCGTTCCACAACAAATCGTTCCAATTAAACTTGTACATTACCTGCGTGGAATCTTTCAATATTCTATACAAACGCAAATCTTCGAGGTGGGCATCTTCGGTAGGACCACCGGCATAAGAGAGTAAATCACTAACATCAGAATAAACTGGAATAATATATTTACCCGGATATTTCACAAATCCCCATACACTAACTTTGATGTTCACTTCCTGGGGATCGGAATAATCATAGAACCCGCCGGTACGGGAGGTAATGTTCGGATACGGCGTTCCTATAGTGTATTTTTTGGATTGTCCCAATGAAATTGAAAAGAATCCGAATACAAACAAAAGAATGATTAACTTATTTTTCATTGTCCGCTCGTTGTTAATATTTTTCAAATTTCAAATTTATCTTTCGTGCCGAAATAATACCCCCTGCGAAACCTAATAACAGAGAGCTCAGCGAATAAACAGCTATTATTAAATAAATGCGATTTGTAAACATAAAAGAAGAAGCGAACTTTTTCAACACGATACTTACAAAAAGCCAAAATATTGTGCCCCAGATAACAGCCAAGATTCCAAGGATAACCCCGTTAAAAATTAAAGGCAAACGAATAAAGCCCAGTTTTGCACCGAAAAGCTTCATAATATCCAGAGTTTTTTTCCTAGTGGACATAACCAAGTTATTTACCGAGACAATAAGATAAAAAGTAACAAGTATCGCTACCAAAGCAAACACATACATAAAAATCTCGATATAAAAAATGGAGTTTAAGATAAAAAGAACTTCTTCTTTATCATATACGACATCTTCAATAAATTCCTTTTTCTTCAATGCTACAATCACTTCTCTAATTTTCGCTTCACTTATGTGCGGAGAAAAATGTACAACAAACGAAGGTGGTAAAGGATTTTCACCCAAAATTTTAACAAAGTTCTGCTGTAAATACCGCTTTATCTCCACGGAAGCCTGTTCCTTATTTACAAACTCAAACGACGCAATATTTTTGTTATCGGAGAACCATCTTTTCAATTTTTCTATTTCGGAATTTGAAACCTCGTTTCGAAGAAAAACCCTTATTTCAATCTTTTCTCGCAACTGCTTTTCAATTTTGTTCGAATTCCAAAACAACAAGACGCTCAGGGTAGTAAAAATTGCCGAGAGACCAATTGCAAGGACAGTTACAAGGGAAGCAAATTTTGCTCGCCCTAAAAATTTAATCGCTTCTTTTACACTAAAGAAAATCATTAGAAATTCGACTCGTCAATCCAGTTCTTAATTACCCAACGATTTCGGGAATCTTTCCTCAAATCCAAATTCACTCTCCCGTCAATAAAAATAACATCAGAAGGGTTAAATGTGATTGTAAGATTAAAACTCCTGATTATGTTTGAGCTGTCATCGGAAATGGCAATGATATTATTCCAAATCAAATCCAATTTTTGAGCATTTTTAAATAATCCATAAGTCACACGCATCTCCTCGTCCCTTCCCCAAGAAACATCGGCACCCAAATCATAGTCCCTATAACTAAAAGTAAAATCCCTGTCTAATAACTGTCCATAAATGGTTGTATCTTTAAAGGTATATGCATACTGAAAATTTTTAAAAACCCCCTCCACGTCCTTCTGATCGGAAATAAGCGAAGTTCGCGAGCCCGTAGTAAAATCCAAAGCGGGCGCAAAAGGATTCACACAACCGGTTACAAGCATAATTATAAATAGTAAAAGATATTTCTTAATATTAAACTTCATTTGAATCAATTTGCAAACTTACCCTTTAATTGGCTCCAGCTTGGCACATCGGCTTTAGCTATATCCTCCCACCGTGTAATCACCCATTTGTTACTTCTATCCAAACAAATCGTAAACTTGCAAGTTCCCGAATACTCTGCGCTTTCCGATTCCCCTTGAAAAGGGACCAATAAGCTATAATCAAATTGATAATAAGCACTGTCGCCAAAAGAATTGTTTGCAACCTCCGTCAAAGTCAAAATAACAGGGATATCTTTTTTAGTTTGAGAAATAAAATTATTGAAATACTGTTTTTCCGAGTTGAGATTCCAATCGTTAAGAATAGGATACCTACTTGCCGCTTCGCCGTCAGGAATAAAAACAAATTTTTTATCGATGAAAACGGTATCGGCAAGACATATCATATAATTATCCAAAAACTTTTCTTTAAAGGAGTTTTCGAAATTTTCAAACAATTGCTGCGGAGTCACAGCGGTTATTTGTTGGGACCTACCGCTATCGGGACTTTCCGGTACACGAGTAGTAAACAAGTCGCACGCAGATAAGAAAAGTAAGGATGCAAGTATAATCCTATTCATTTTAGATTTCAATTCTTCCCAAAAGTGCGCGCCCGATTGTTGCTTCGTCCGCAAATTCCAATTCTCCTCCAATCGGCAGGCCGCGCGCAATACGGGAAACCTTTACGTTATATTTTTTTAACTCCTTTGCCAAATAAAGGGAAGTGGCATCTCCCTCCGCATCGGGATTCAATGCCAACAGAACTTCTTTAACTTCCCCGTCTTCAAGCCTTTTGAAAAGTTCTTTTATCTTTAACGATTCCACACCTTCTCCACGGAGAGGATTAAGAACCCCACCCAACACATGATAAAGTCCGTTATATTCGTTAGTCTTTTCGATAGCAATAATATCGCTTGCCTCTTCCACCACGCAAATAATACTTTTATCTCTTTTGGGATTCTTACAAATATCACAAACCTCTTCGGTAGAAATATTGTAACAAATCTTGCAAAAACGCAAATTTTTCTTCAAGCCTTGTATTGCTTCCACCAATTCGTTTACTTTCTCATCATCGCTTTTCAAAAGATGGATAGCAAGGCGCAGAGCAGATTTTTTCCCTATCGAGGGAAGTTTGCTTAATTCGTCAATTGCTTTTTGAAGAGGTTCCGCTATTAACATCATTAAAACCCAGGAATATTAAACCCCGGCGGTATCATCCCGCGAGTGGCATTAGCAATTTCTTCTTCGGCCATCTTCCCTGCGGATTCCAATGCTTTGTTGACCGCTGCCACTATCAAATCTTCGAGCATCTCCTTATCCCCTGCTTTCACAACTTCATCGTCTATTTCCAAGCCTATTAACTCTTTCTTTCCGTTAACAGTTGCTTTAACCATTCCGCCACCGCTTTCCTCCGTAACGGTCTTGCTTGCCAATTCCTCCTGTATTCTCTGCATGTCCGCTTGCATCTTTTGAAGTTGCTTTAGCATTCCGGACATTCCTTTCATACTTCCTCCTCAATTTGTTTTTTTAAATTTTAAATATACTTATTATTCAAAACTAAAGTTTACAAATTTCCGTGATGAAAATAATACATTTTAATGTTAAATTTGTTTTTCGATTAATTTAATTAAATACGGTACGGAATGATAACTAAATACGGTTACGGCACAGTAAGTTTTTCTCTTTTGATAGCTCTCGCAATTATTGTCCTCGGAATTTTATCACAAAATACCGTATTAAAATACAGTGCTATCGCACTGGGAGTTCTATTCTTACTTTTTACACTTTACTTTTTTCGCGATCCTAAGAGAGAAATTCCCCAGACGGGAAACATAATCCTTTCCCCGGCAGACGGGAAAGTCATTGTGATTAAAAATGTTTTCGAAAAAAAATTCCTGAACTCCGAGGCGACTCAAATTTCCATATTTATGTCCCCGCTTGATGTTCATATAAATCGAATCCCTATTTCCGGAAAAGTAGAATATCTAAAATATGTAAAAGGCAAATTTCTTCCCGCTTTCAATGATAAGGCGGATTCGGAGAACGAGAGGACGGAAATAGGGATAGAAGCCGAAGGGACCAAAGTGCTTTTTACCCAAGTGGCTGGTATTGTCGCCAGAAGAATAATCTACGAGCTGGAACCGGGCGATTCCGTAAAAGCAGGCGAAAAATTCGGAATGATTAAATTCGGAAGCCGCTCGGACATCTTTGTCCCAACAGACTGGAGTGTGCAAGTCAAAAAAGGAGAACAGGTATTCGGAGGAGAAACAATTTTATTCAAGAAAAAATGAAGATGAAATCTTTTAAACTAACCAAAGCCATTTTCCCGAATGCTTTCACGGCAGGAAATTTGTTATCGGGTTTTCTTTCCTTGGCATTTGCCGCCGACGGAAATTTCAAACTATCGGCAACACTAATCCTAATCGGTGCTATTTTTGATGCTACGGACGGACTGGTAGCGCGTTTGGTAAAAACAAGCAGTCCTTTCGGGGTTGAACTTGATTCTTTAGCCGATATAGTTACTTTCGGAGTAGCGCCGGGCTTTTTGATCTACAAAACTTATCTTCATCAAATTCATTTTTGGGGTATTCTTATTGCCGCTCTCTTGCCTCTTTTTGGTGCTTTCCGCCTCGCACGCTTTAATATTCAAGTGGAAGACATAAATGTCAAAATAGATTTCAGAGGCTTGCCCATTCCCGCTTCTGCCATAATAATCGCTTCGATGGTGCTTTCTTATTTTAACGAAACTCAATTCGAACGCACGCTTGTAATAATTATCATTCCTACAATCGTAATTCTTTCCCTGCTGATGGTAAGCAACGTTCGTTATACTTCCCTTTCCAATATTGGAAAGCAATCTCGAAAAATTAAATTGATTTATTTCATAGTCTTCATACTGCTATTGCTGTTTGGTATATTTACTCTCAATGAAATTCTCCTTTTTGCTTTCGGCGCTTTCGCCATTTATGGTGCATTGAAAGAACTTTACTTTTTCGTGATGCCTTCAAAATTAAAAAATAATACCAAATAGTAATTTTAGCCAAACTAATAAACAACGATAAAAAACGGATGTAAATAATTTGGGGGATCAATTTCTTGGAAAGGCAATGAAAAAATTTATTAAGTTAAATCACGAGGTGAAAAATGTTTGGAAACATAGGAACACCTGAAATAATTCTAATACTCTTGGTCATTCTCATTCTGTTCGGTTCTTCCAAAATTCCCGATTTTGCACGGGGATTGGGCAAAGGAATGAAAGAATTTAAAAAAGCGCTCAAGGAAGTCGAGGAGGAAATAGACGAAGTCGATGAAAAGAAAAAGGAAGAGAAAGAAAAACCGAAGGAATGAAAAAGTTGTCATCCCAAATAATTCTTCCTTTTCCTTAATGTGTAATGCAAATGATCAAGCTTGAAAATATCACAAAATACTATGGAAAACTACGCGCCTTAAATGGAATTAGCCTTGACCTGGACGAAGAAAAGGTTTATGGACTTTTGGGACCAAACGGCTCCGGTAAAAGCACATTACTCAAAATTATTCTTCGTTTAATAGAACCCAACGAGGGAAAAGTAATTTTTACGTCTCCAGAACTAAAAAACAATTTTTTTAATTCGATAGGCTATCTACCGGAAGAACGAGGATTATTCAAAAACAGCCCCGTAGAAGAAGTAATCACTTACTTTGCAAAATTAAAAGGGCTTTCGGGAAGAAAGCTTGAGAAGCAAACAAATTATTGGTTGGAACGTTTCTCTTTGGCGGAATCGAGAAAAAAGTTAATCGGACAACTTTCCAAAGGGAATCAACAAAAAGTTCAATTCATCACGGCTATAATTCACAACCCGGCACTCTTGATATTAGACGAACCTTTTACCGGCTTCGACCCGATAAACCAGCAATTACTAAAAGAAGTGATTCGGGAATTTTCCCAAAAAGGAAAGACGGTTATTTTATCCACTCATTTGATGAATTTCGTCGAGGATATTTGCAAAGAAATAATTTTTCTCAACGAGGGGAATTTGCTTTTTGCCGGAGGGTTGGAACAAATTCAAAAAACTTACTCGGAAGAAAAATTCGTTTTGGAAATTTCGAAAGAAAAAACGACGGAAGAAGAATTAAAGAAAATTCCTTATGATAAAATCAAAGCGAAACACCCCTCGTTAAACGAAATATTTTTGCGAGAATTAAAAAAACGGGGCGTCCATGAAAAATAAACTGTCGCTTATCTTTGCATGGGAAGTGAAAGAAAAAATTCGGAGAAAATCTTTCTGGTTCTCCACCCTTTTTATTCCTTTGTTTATTTTCGTAATAAGTTCCGTTCCGTTTCTCAAAAACAACACAACTCCCCAACGCCCTTTGGTTATCGGCTTTATCGATTCACACAATTACATCACGCCGTATTTAGTACGCGAAATACAAGCTTTGCGTGCAAAAGATGATAATTCATTTATTTTAATGAATCTAAAAACCTCCCATCTTTCTCCCGAAACTCTCTTTAAGAATAAAGATATAGATGCCATATTGTTTATTGGCAGCGAGGGGAAATCTGTAAAAATAACAACGAGAACAAGGCGCCTTCAAGCGCAAGCAGAAAAGTTCATAAACATTCTGAAGCATGCTTTTCTATCCAAAAAAATTTCCGAATTACAGCTTTCCCCGAACATTAAAAAACAACTTTTATCCGAGCCGAAGATTTCTCTGTCCACTCAAGAAAACGGTGGCGACATTTTTTTAACGAGATTTTCGGGCACATTCGCTTTTCTTTTGTTTTTTATATCCTCCATCCTTTTTGCGGGAGGCATGTTTACGCGAAGCATGGCCGACGAAAAAGCGAACAGAATAATTGAAATTCTTCTCACAAGCACAGATGCGAAAACCATATTATTAGGCAAAACGCTGGGACTTATTGCGGTAAACTTTCTTCAATTATTTCTCTGGGTTCTATTGGGTATTCTCTTTTTCAAATCACAAATCCTTTCCGCCTTTTTGTTCACCGGCTTTTCTCAATTTCTTGCACTCTTCTTGGCAGGATATTTAATGTTCACTCTGCTATTCGTAATTCTCGGTGCCTTCGTAAAATCGGACCAAGACGCCCAGCAATTTCTGGCAGTAATAAGCGTAATCGTAATTCTTCCGGTTATAATCATGTTGCACATTTTCAACGCTCCGTACGACCTCCTCTCCACCTTCATGCTTTATTTCCCGCTCACCTCCATTCAAACTGCAATGCTCAAACTCATAGCGCATTCGCTTCTACCTTCGGAATTATGGATTTCCCTTTCAATAACTTTTATCTCTTTTTTCCTTTTACTCGCCTTTGCCTCCAAACATTTCAAAAAAGGGATTTTGGAATACAATACTCCCAACGGGAATTAATCTTTTAAGTTCGCTCCGAAATCCTTATCGACAAATATCCTCACAACGAATTTAAATTCCCTTTAAAAATGCTTAATTTTGCAAAACATTATCAAAAGGTAAATTACTGTTATGTCAAAAACTGTTGGTATTTACGGCGGAACTTTCGACCCGATTCATTTAGGACATCTTATTACCGCACAATATGTTTACGAATTGCGGAAAGTCGATGAAATACTTTTCGTACCATGTAGAATTTCGCCTTTCAAAATAGGGCGTAAGACCGCTTCGGGCGAAGATCGCCTTAATATGCTTAAGCTTGCCACTTCCACTATTCCCTACTTCAAAATCTGCGAATACGAAATCCATAATCCCGATATTTCTTATACGATAAACACATTAAGACATCTAAAAGAAAAATACGACGAGTTGGAATTGATTATCGGCTATGATAATTTGCTTCGCTTCGACGAATGGAAAGAGCCAGAAGAAATCGTTAAGCTTGCAAAGCTTATAGTGCTGGGGCGTAATACCGATACGACAAAACACGAAAACAAATTTTTCGGTTTTGCACAATTTGTTAAAACTCCGCGGATAGATATTTCCTCTTCCGAAATACGCCGCCGCGTTAAAAACAATTTACCAATAAACTTCCTTGTTCCTCCGGAAGTTCAAAACTACATTTATGAAAAAGGTCTTTACGGAAAAGATGAATAACCTGAAAGAACTGAAAAATAAAATATTAAATTCCGAAAAACGCGCCATATCCCGCGCCATTTCGATTATAGAAAACGGCAACTCTTACTCCGAAGAACTATTAAACTCCCTTTATTCCAATATCGGCACTGCATATCGCATCGGAATAACGGGACCGCCGGGGGCTGGCAAATCCACACTCACCAATCAAATAACAAAACGTTACAGAGAAATGGGATTAAAAGTCGGCATAATCGCCGTGGATCCGACAAGTCCCTTTACAGGCGGGGCTTTACTGGGCGACCGCGTAAGGATGAACCAAGTCTCGGACGACGAAGGTGTTTTTATCCGCAGCATGGCAACTCGCGGAAGTCTGGGAGGATTAAGCGCTAAAACTGTGGATGCCGCCGATGTATTGGATGCCGCTAATTTCGATATAATCATTTTCGAAACAGTCGGAGTGGGACAATCCGAACTGGATATAGCCAATGCCGCCGATACAACTCTTGTCGTGCTCGTCCCGGAATCGGGAGATTCCGTTCAAGCAATGAAAGCAGGCTTAATGGAAATAGGCGATATTTTCGTTATGAATAAAAGTGACCGCCCGGGTGCCGATGCTGCCGTAATGGCTCTTAAAACAATTCTCTCAATGAAGGAGAAAAAAACGGACGACTGGCACGAACCCATAGTTAAAACAGTCGCCAATTCCGGTGAAGGCATTAAGGAACTCCTCGATAAAATCGGCGCCCACCGCGAATACCTTAAATCTAAAAATCTGTTCCAAGAAAAAAGAAAAGAAAAGTTGAAAACGAGAATAAAAGAAATAGTCGGTATCACTATTTCCAATGAAATTTGGAACGACGCACGGGAAGCGGAACTCGCCGACTCGTTGAACAAAGTTTTGAACGGAGAATTGTCGCCCTACGTGGTGGCAAAAGAAATAATTCATAATTACAAACAAAACCCTACGGAGTGAGAATGGAAGAATTCGGCAAACATTTTGTAGAATTGAGCGAAGAGCAAATTGCTATAAGAGACACAATTCGAGATTTTGCATTAACGGAAATCAAACCTCACATACTCGAATGGGACGAAGAGCAACATTTTCCTCGAGATATTTTTACAAAATTAGGTGAATTAGGTTTTCTGGGCGTTTTGGTTCCCGAGGAATTCGGCGGTTCAAACTTAGGTTATACCGAATATGCTTTGATTGTAGAAGAACTTGCAAAAGTTGAGCCGGGAATTGCTTTGTCCGTAGCCGCTCACAACGGGCTTTGCACAAATCATATAAATCTCTTCGGGAACAAAGAACAGAAAGAAAAATACTTGCCAGATTTGGCAAGCGGGAAAAAGCTTGGTGCGTGGGGATTAACCGAACCCGGCTCGGGAAGCGACGCTGCTGCTATGAGTAGTACCGCCGAAAAGGAAGGAAACACATATAAATTAAACGGCACTAAAAATTTTATTACTCACGGGAAAGTAAGCGGGACCGCTGTAATAATGGCGATAACGGATAAAGAAGCGGGACATCGGGGAATTTCCGCTTTCATAGTGGAAAAAGGGACACCCGGCTTTTCCGCTGGGAAAAAAGAAAACAAATTGGGAATGCGCATCAGCGAAACGTCCCAATTAATTTTGGAAGACTGTCTTGTTCCGGCGGAAAATTTATTAGGTACGGAAGGTGAAGGCTTTAAGCAAGCGCTTAAAATCCTTGAAGGTGGCAGAATATCAATCGCCGCTCTTAGCTTGGGCCTTGCCGAAGGCGCTTATGCCGAAGCGAAAAAATATGCAATGGAAAGAAAACAATTCGGCAAAACTCTGGCGGAATTCCAAGCGATCAATTTCAAATTAGCGGATATGGCAACACAAATAGAAGCCGCGAAACTCCTTACATACAAAGCGGCGGCTCTTAAAGATGCGGGGAAATACGACAAAAAAGCCGCTGCAATGGCAAAACTTTACGCCAGCGAGACCGCCGTACGCGTCGCAAACGAAGCGGTACAAATCTTCGGCGGCTACGGTTATGTAAAGGACTATCCGGTCGAAAAATTCTATAGAGACGCCAAACTCCTAACAATAGGCGAAGGCACATCGGAAATTCAAAGAATTGTAATCGCTCGCGAACTACAAAAGGATTGAAATGAAACAAATAGGTAGCAATCTCCCAAAGAACGAAACATTTTTGCGCAACGAAGATTTCTATAAAAACCTCGTGCGAAAAATCAACGCCATCAAAGAAAAAATCGAAGAAGGCGGAGGTAGCAAGGCGATAGAAAAACAGCATTCAAAAGGGAAACTCACCGCGCGAGAACGAATCGCCCTTTTAATCGACAAGGATTCCGAATTTTTGGAACTCAATTCCTTCGCCGCTTACGGAATGTATCAAGAATACGGAGGCGCTCCGGGCGCCGGAACGGTTCTTGGAATCGGAAAAATCAACGGAAGAAATTTCGTTATTGTTGCAAACGACGCTACCGTAAAAGCCGGAGCGTGGTTTCCGATGACGGCAAAAAAGAATCTTCGCGCTCAAGAAATAGCAATGGAGAACAAACTACCGATAATTTACTTGGTTGACAGCGCCGGAGTTTTCCTTCCCATGCAGGAAGAAATTTTTCCCGACAAAGAACATTTCGGAAGAATCTTCCGCAACAATGCGAAAATGAGTGCCGAAGGAATACCTCAAATTGCGGCAATAATGGGACCATGCGTTGCAGGAGGAGCATATTTACCGATAATGAGCGACGAAGCTCTCATCGTAAAAGGCACGGGCTCCGTATTTCTTGCAGGTTCGCATTTGGTAAAAGCCGCAATAGGAGAAATAATCGACAACGAATCCCTCGGCGGAGCTGTGGTACAATCGAATATTTCGGGCGTTACGGACTACATCGCAGAGAACGACGAGGATTGTATTTCGCAAATTCGTTCCCTCACGAATAAATTCGGAGAATTTCCAAAAGCAGGATTTAACCGAGTCGCTCCACGTCCTCCTAAATACAATCCGCAAGAAATTTACGGCATATTACCGGAAGACCCGCTTCAGCAATACGACACTTACGAACTACTTGCTCGTATCGTGGACGATTCGCAATTGGACGAATACAAAGCGGGCTACGGCAAAACAATAATCACCGCATACGCACGAATTGACGGCTGGTCTGTTGGGATAGTGGCAAATCAAAGAAAAATCGTGCGGACGGAAAAAGGCGAAATGCAAATAGGCGGTGTGCTTTATTCCGATAGTGCCGACAAAGCGGCGCGCTTTATTATGAACTGCAATCAGAAAAAGATTCCCTTGGTCTTTTTTCAGGACGTAACGGGCTTTATGGTCGGCAGCAAAGCGGAACATGGAGGCATAATTAAAGACGGTGCGAAAATGGTAAACGCCGTCGCAAATAGCGTGGTTCCCAAAATCACAATAATCGTGGGAAATAGCTTCGGAGCGGGAAATTATGCAATGTGCGGAAAGGCATACGACCCCAGATTTATATTCGCTTATCCGAACATCCGCATTTCGGTAATGGGTGGAAACCAGGCAAGCAATGTGCTTTTGGATATTAAACTAAAACAAATGGAAAAGGAAGGCAAGAAATTTTCCGAAAAGGAAAAGAAGGAGCTATTGGAAAAAATTCAAAAATCCTACGAAGAAAAAAGTAGCGCCCTCTATGCCGCAGCACGTCTTTGGGTTGATGAAATAATTGACCCAATTGAAACAAGAAAATACATCTCGAAATCAATCGAATTTGCAAACAATAACGCCTTTATTCCCCCATTCAAAACGGGCGTTATTCAGACATAAAAAATGTTATGAAAACGACTATATGTCGGAAAACATTTTCTCCCAACAAAATTGGTTGTCGCTGCGTAAATTCATGTGGGCGCTTGCTAAACCGCGTTGTTAGAACATGAAAACAAAAAAGTCAATATTTTTTATTGCCATTCTATACCTAACAGTCACACAAACAATCATCGTGGCAAAAGACAAGTACGACTTTTTTACCGCTGTAAAAGAATTAAGTCAATATTTGGCGTCCGAGAATTTCCGCAGAACGAAAGGGAAACTGAACGATTTAGAAAGGACAAATCTTATCTTTGAAAAAGCAAAAGAACTGACGCCGTCAATTTCCGAAGCCTTGCTCGTTTCCACCTTCGCAACTATTCCC
Organism: uncultured Melioribacteraceae bacterium; assembly: GCA_964611145.1. Taxonomy (GTDB): domain Bacteria; phylum Bacteroidota; class Ignavibacteria; order Ignavibacteriales; family Melioribacteraceae; genus WFQV01. The sequence continues at coordinate 8,755 of CAZSYM010000027.1, read as the reverse complement.
TCTCCTCGCTTTCCGTTGATTACTCCTTTTTTCAAAATTCGGATAAACATTCCAATCCCCGTAGGACCTTTAAAAATTTTCCGCAAAAAATTGAAAGCGTTGCCCAATAATTTTTTCCTCGATTCACCTCGCAGCAAATTCGGCGACGTTGACAAGCTCGCCCACTTTTTCGCAAATGCGTTTTTGGTGTACAATTTGAAATGTTACAATATTTCAAATTTTATGGGTATTTTAATAGAGCTTTTTGAAAACAATTTTAAAATGAACGGTTTTGTCGATTCGCGGGATTTAAGGGTAAATCATTTAGGCGCTCTTTTCGGAAAGGCTCTTTCAAAAAAAGCAAATGCAAAACCGTCCGATTTTCTTGGACTTTATAATTTTCTGTTTTTTAAAACCATTCTTTTTTGAATATGAATTCAGTTTTTATCATTGACGACGAAAGGAACATTTGCGAAAGCATCAAAATGATTCTGGAGTATGAAAACTACTCCGTCGAATATTCCATCGATCCACGGCAGGCTTTGGCAAAATTAGAACATTCCGAATTCGATTTGATACTTCTCGACATTCAAATGCCCGGGCTTAACGGTTTTGAAATTCTGAGCAGATTAAAAGACAAAAATCTTGCCACACCGGTAATAATCATCTCCGCCCACGGGAATATAGAAAACGCCGTAAAGGCAACAAAATTGGGTGCTTTCGATTTCCTGGAAAAACCGATTGACCGCGACAAACTTCTAATTGCGGTGCGAAATGCCTTGAAGCAGAAAAAACTCCTCAAAGAAAACCGCGAATTGAAAGAAAATCTTGATATTGAAAACGAGATAATCGGCGAAAGCCCGAAAATAAAGGCTCTGCTTGAATCTTTGCCGCGCATAGCCGTAACCGACGCACGAGTTTTGATAAGCGGAGAAAACGGAACAGGTAAAGAGCTCGTAGCCCGTGCCATTCACCGACTAAGTCCCCGCGCCGATAAACCTCTGGTGGAAGTCAATTGCGCCGCCATACCCAACGAATTGATCGAATCCGAGCTTTTCGGACATGAAAAAGGCGCTTTCACGGGAGCCTCGCAGCAAAAAATCGGGAAATTCGAGCTTGCAAACGGCGGGACTCTGTTTCTCGATGAAATCGGAGATATGAGTCTGCAGGCACAAGCCAAAGTGTTGCGAGCCATAGAGGATTCGAAAATTCAACGCGTGGGAGGCACCAAAACAATCGAGGTGGACATCCGTATTATCGCCGCCACAAACAAAAATTTACCCGAGGAAATCGAAGAGGGAAATTTCCGCGAAGATTTATATCACCGCTTAAACGTAATTCCAATTCAAGTTCCCCCTTTGCGCGAACGGAGAGAGGATATTCCACTTTTGACCGATTACTTTGCCCAAAAAATTTCTCGCAAATACAACTATCCTCAAAAATCTTTTTCAAAAGACGCCTATGAATACTTGAGCGGTTTGCCGTGGAAAGGGAACGTACGGGAATTAAGAAATCTAATCGAAAGAATTATAATACTAATTCCCGACAAGGAAATTACGGCGGAGAAAATCCGCCCTCTGGTCAGCTATTCCTCACCGAACGAGGAACTGTTCGACCTTTCAAATTCCTTCCAGGAATTCAAAGAGAATGCGGAAAAACTTTTCATTAAAAAACAATTGGATTTACACGGTTGGAACATTAGCAAAACGGCGGAAGCCTTGGGTATACAAAGGAGTCATCTTTACAGCAAAATTAAAAAATACAAAATAGAAAAGGAGAGTTAAATGAGTACGATATTCTCCAAAATCATCAATCGCGAAATTCCGGCGGACATTGTTTACGAGACGGAAAATGTCTTGGCATTTCGGGATATCAATCCGCAAGCTCCCACACACATTTTAATCATCCCGAAAATCGAGATTCCTTCCGTCCGAGAAATTAACGGAAAGGAACACGCTCAACTTCTCGGAGAAATGTTCGACGTAGCCAATGAAGTAGCCAAAAAGGAAGGCGTGGCCGAAAGTGGTTTTAGACTTGTTTTTAACTGTGGTCCCGACTCGTTACAGGAAGTTTATCATATTCACATGCACTTATTAGGAGGGCGCAAATTTAAATGGCCCCCAGGCTGAGATACTTCCCTCAGCCTTCAACTTCGCTTTTCCCCACCAGTCATTACTCACCGCGAGGAGAAGACCTCCCCTTTATTTTTTGGAAAGTAAAAATTTTTTAACAAAAAAATTTTTTTGCACATAAAAAATTTCCTATTAACAATTTTTTCCGTATCTTGCATTTTCACATTAAAGGAGGTTTAATGAAAAAACTATTTTTATTATTTGCTCTAAATCTTCTATTCGTACAACAAGGATTTTCCCAAACCCGTTGGGAAAAACTTAATCCTACGGTCGCAGATTACCTTCAAAAAGTTTTTATGATTAACGATACCACTGCGATTGTAGTCGGTAGCACGGGAACAATTTTACGTTCCACAGATGCGGGAACAACTTGGAACAAAATTCCTTCTCCTGTAACTTCAGATTTAATGGACGTTTATTTCCCCAACGAGACGGAAGGATGGATTGCCGCCGTAAATTCAATACTTCATACTCAGGACGGCGGTTTTACTTGGACGGTCGCATACACCACTTCCAGCTCTGTTCTTTCCATTTTCTTTCTCGACCAATTTTACGGTTGGGCGGGCGGTTCCTACGGCGAAATTTGGAAAACTACGAACGGCGGAATTACATGGATTTCCACAGGAAGCCAAACCAAATACTCATGGATTTTTGACATTCAATTTGTAGACCATTCCAACGGTTATGCCGTTGGTAGCAATTTCGGTTTTTTTAAAACCACCGATGGGGGAACCACTTGGAATGTTTCCGAAGGTAATGACGGTTTCAGCACACTCCTTAAGGCTCTTTATTTCACCGATGCTAAAACAGGATGGGTTGCGGGAAAGGATGGTTACGTAAACTTTACCAGTGACGGCGGAGTTACATGGACAGGAATGGGCAATCTGACTCCAGAGGCTTTGAACTACCAAGTCATGCACTCGATTGCATACACCGGCGCACGCATAGTAGTCGTGGGTAATCAAGGGTATTATGCGTATAGCGACAACGGTGGAACCAGTTGGGCAATACAACAAATACAAGACTCCCAGAACATATACAGCGTTAGCTTTGCCGACGGTCCGCACGGAATAGCGGTGGGATTCGGAGGACAAATAGTTGCTTCCGACGATTACGGAACAACATGGGCAAAACGCACCACAACGGCAATGTCGGAAAATCTCTATTCCGTCTTCTTCTCGGACACATTACACGGCTGGGTCGTGGGAGACCATGGACTTTACTCCGAAACAACAGACGGAGGATTCAGTTGGCAAAACTACCAAGCTCCCACTCCCTACATGATGGGCGATGTTTTCTTTTTAGGCAATAATGGATGGATATGCGGCGATGGCGGACTTGTTCTAAGAACCACCGATAACGGGAAATCATGGGCGACATCCCTAACACCGGATCAAATAACCCTTGTAGCCATTCGCTTCTTGGATTCCCTGAAAGGCATAACTTTGGGCGGAACAGGTTACGGTAAAATTTTCAAAACGACAGATGGCGGTGCAACGTGGAGAGAAATCATTCGCGAAATTCCGCTTTACTCCCTCTGCACACGCAACCCCAACAAACTTTTCATCGGCGGTTACGGCGGACTTTTGTTATATTCCGTGGACGAAGGTGAATCGTGGGCTCAAATACAGTCCTCAATTACGGAAAGCATTAAAAACATTCAATTCGTAAACGACAACACAGGCTTTATCGTTACCACCACAGGGCTTTTCAAATCGACCGACGCAGGCGAAAATTGGACTCCCATTACCCTCCCGAACGGTTTGGAAGTGCAAGGAAGTTATTTCCTCGATGAAAAAACCGGCTGGGTATTCGGCCGCGAAGGGAAAATATATTTAACCCAAAACGGCGGCGGTAGTTGGTCACAAGAGCCTGATTTAACCATAGCTACAATCAACAAAATGACCTTCGTCGGAGATAAGGACGGCTGGGCTGTGGGAAATTTCGGCACTATACTTCGAGTTCGTTCCGAAATTAAAGTTGACGTAAAAAAAGAAGGGAAAGAAATTCCTTCACGTTTTGCACTTCATCAAAATTTCCCAAATCCGTTCAATCCTGCTACAACAATCAAATATTCGATACCTGCGGGAAATCATCGGGTAACTCTTGCAGTTTACAATTCGCTCGGGCAACAACTCACAACGCTCATAAACAAAGTTCAAAACGGCGGAAATTACTCGATAAAATTCAATGCGGAAAAACTCCCAAGCGGAATTTACTTTTATCGTTTACAGGCGGGAAATTTTACAGAAACCAGAAAAATGATTTTACTAAAATAAAAGACAAGGACGCCGACACTCTTTCGACACGAGTTTGCTTGGCGTCCTTTTTCTTAAATCATCTCGTTCAATAATTCTTTTCGAGGATGTGGAATCACAACTTTGTTTACGAGCAAACCTTTTTGGGAAATTATAGCCGCGCCAGATTCAACTGCGCTGGTAACGGCAGCCACTTCCCCCGTCAATGTGCAAAAGGCTTTACCACCCAGAGCCATCGCCAAACGAATTTCAATGAGTCGAACATTCGCCGCCTTTACCGCGGCATCCGCCCCTTCAATTAGAGAAGCAACCGAAAAAGATTCAATTATCCCCAGCGCTTCCAATTTATCTATTTCCGTATGACCGGAAAGAGCCGTAAACACATCCTTGTGAACATGCGGGATTACAAAAGTATCTATTATTGCATAATCCAATTTTTTTTCCACTGCATCCACGGCGGATTGCACTTCCGCCACATCGCCTCCAACTAGCACTATATATTTACCGGAGCAAATAGTCCGTGAAATAATCAACTCGACTTCCGAAGTTTTCAACATCATATCAGCCGCTTGCATTCCGCTTGCAATACTTGATAATTCCACCAATCCTATTGAATTCATTACCATAATTTTATTTCCTTTCTATTTAGACTTTCACGTGTATAAATCCTTAACCGCTAACTTTTCCTAATACGAATATACTCTGCGGTAACCTGTGTAACCTTTCCATTTATTGAAGAATGAATTTTAGCGCCCAAAGAATTTTCGGGAATATCCGCAATCAAATCTCCTTCGCGGACATAATCGCCTATTTTCACGACGGGCACGGAAGGCGCTCCCACATGTTGTTTCGTAAGTATTTTAACGCTTTCCGGCGCAGGCATATCGGGATTAAAAGGCGTGGGTTTATCGTAATCAAGCAATCGGATTCTTTTCATCAATTGTTTCAAAGGCACACGTCTGTTTTCTTTCATGGGATGAACTTTCAATTCCCGAATTTGCTCAAAGTGAATATTTTCCTTATGCAGCACCGCTTTGGATTGCACACACGCCTCGCGCGGATAAAGTCCCTCGGGACATGAATAAAGAGTACAAAGCCCGCACGTAGAACACAAATCCGCGTATTGATTCCATAACGCGGCACCACTTGTAGTAAATTCCAAAGAGCGCATAACCTTGTGCGGCTGAACATCGTAACCGAGCAAATAACGAGGGCAAAGCTCGGTACAGTAGCTACATTGGTCACATGCGGATTTTCCTATTCTGTTCATCTCCCGCGGCTTTTTATTAAGCCTTTCAATCAAATAATGATTACGAGGGAGGACAATTAATCCGCCGGTGGTTTTCGTAACGACTTCCGTGTCGTCGAAGGTAAGTTTTCCCATCATCACACCGCCAACAAATATACCGTAATCTTCCACGGTAACTCCACCGGCATGTTTTAAAACTTCCTTGAAGGACGTACCGACAGGCACCCAAAAGGCGGAAGGATTTTTAACCGCACCGTTGACGGAAAGAAACTTTTTAGTAACGGGCACTCCCTCATAAGCATTGGCAATGTTAAACATCGTTTCCACATTGTTCACCACACAACCGACATCCAAAGGTATTCCACGAGGCGGGATTAATTTTCCCGTTGCTTCGTAAACCAATTCATATTCATCCCCGGCGGGATAATAATCCCCCAAAAAGGTCATCTCGATTTTACCGTCCGCAAGAGACTCTCGAATTTTTTCCGCCGCTTTAATGTTTTTCCTTTTTATTCCGAAAAATCCCTTTCGAGCTTTCACACCTTCCAAAAGCAATTGCATACCTTCGGCAACTCTCGGCGCAAAATTCAACATCAATTCGAAATCCTTATGCATAAGCGGTTCGCATTCCGCACCGTTGGCGATCAAATATTCCACTTCGGATTTCGCTTTAACATGAGTCGGGAAACCCGCTCCACCGGCGCCCACCACGCCCGCGTGCATAATTTTTTCGTCAAGTTTCATTCTCTTCCTTCCGTTTGATTATCACAATTGTCTTATCATCCTGATATTTACTTTGCGCCGTGGAAAATTTAATCACATCGTCAAGTAACAGATACGCCAATTCCTTTGGGGATTTGTCCAAATTGTTCGAGACAATTCGCACCAGTCTTTTCTCTCCGTAAAAATTGAACTTTTCATTGGCGGCTTCCACTATTCCATCCGTATAAATTACAAGCAAATCGCCGGGGGAAAAATTGATGCTATCGGTTTCGAATTTCGCATTCTTTGCAGGACCTAAAATCGGACCCGTAGGATAAAGAAAAACGGGGCGCTTCTTTTTGCGAGGGAAAAAGATAGGCGGATTATGCCCGGCATTGGCATAGAGAAACAATCCTTTTTTGTCGTTGGAAATTTCTCCGTAAAACATCGTTGAAAATCTGTCGTCCGTAAAAATTTGATTTATCAAATTATTGAGGCGAAACATAAAGGGAGAAATTTTAATTTGAAATTTACTCGCCATGCGTATTGCACCGGAGATATACATTGCTTCCGCCGCGGCGCTTATACCTTTCGAAGCGGCGTCCCCCACCACTATTCCCAATCTTTCCTCGTCGTTGCCTATTTTCACATAATCAAAAAAGTCCCCGCCCAAGGTTTCCGCGGGCACGGTCAATCCGAAAAGTTCGTAATTATGAAAACGATACTCATGTTCCGGCAGAATGCTACGCTGCAATTGCTTGGCTTTGTCTATATCTTTAATCAAATGACTGGTGGATTTTTCACGCCTAAATTCCTTTATACGGGAGGTAAGGACGGTAGCGATAATATTCAATGTGTAACGAAACTCGTCGTCGAGGTTCTCCGAGTTCACCGCTAACAGATATTCATAATAATATTCATCTTTCACTTTGTATTTTTCCCCTATTCCCGAAGCGGAATAGCGAAAGATTCCTTTCTTCTTAAGTATCTCGTTTGTCTCGTTGGCAAGTATGGTGCGCTTTTCCGAAACCAACTTAAAAATGGGATACTCCGCAAGAGGAAGGACAAAACCTTTTTTTATTCTCTGAACTTTACCGGCTTGAAACAAAAGCTCGTAATAGCGCTTCTTGGGATTTAGTCGCCATATTCTTCCGCCCGAAATACTAATATTTTCCCGTACGACTATTTCCGAAAGGGCGTGTTTTAATATTTCTTCTTCGGATTCAAATTCCTTGGAAAGAACATTCTCGATTGTTTTAAGTATTCTTCTCTGTTCCATTCGATTTTTGCTCTAAGATTTCTCGGTTTCGAAATTTCCACAAATAGAAAAACTTGCGTTTCACAAAACAAATTTAATTCTTATTTGGGAATAGAACAAAGGGGAATAATCAAAGTTCGAATAGAAAATCATTGTGGAATTTCATTTTCGAGGCTATCCTTTAAGCGGCCGTCTATTCTTTCATCGTTCGGTTCTATATGAATCAAAACATTAGCAATGGCGGGGATTGATTCCCGAAGTTTTCTTTTTACCTTATGTGCTATTCTATGTCCCTCTCGCACGGTTATTTCCCCGTCCACAATTACATCCAAATCCACATAATAATCGAAGCCGGTTTTTCTAATCTTGCATTTATCCAAGCCAGCCACTCCCTCCACTTCCATAGCGAACTTGCGTATTTCCTTTTCCAAAGCGCCTTTAGGTGTGGCGTCCATCAGCTCCTCTATGGAGGGCTTGAACAATCGTATTGCGTTGTAAAGAATAATAATGGCAGCGAAAATAGCGGCGTAATCATCGGCATTTTCATAACCTCTACCGCCGATTAAGCTAATTGAGATACCGATAAAGGCGGCACCGGATGTTAGCATGTCCGCCTGGTGATGTTTGGCATCGTTGCGAACGGCAAGGCTGTCGATTTCTTTACCCACTTTCAATGCAATACGTGAAAGCAAATATTTCAAAAGGACAACTACAATTAAAACGGCGAGAGTATAAGGCTGCGGAGATTCCTTTTCGCCCAGCAAATTGAAAAGCGCTTCGGAAAAGATAAACAAAGCGGCAAAAATCAAAAATATAGCCACAATACTGGCGGCAATCGGTTCCGCTTTCCCATGACCGTATGGGTGTTTTTCATCCGGTGGTTCCGCCGCGATACGCAAACCGTGGAAGACAATCAGGGAAGAAAAAATGTCCGTCGTGGATTCTATGCCGTCGGCAATTAATGCAAAAGAATTACCTATAATCCCCGTAAAAATTTTTACAGCGGCTAAAAAGGAATTGATTATCACTCCCACGAGGGTAATACGAAAACCTCGCTTTATATTTTCCTTGATTTGTACCGGTGGCATTGAATAAAATTAAATTTTTCAAAGCTAAAAATAAGCTTTTTTAGAACATGACTCCACGCCCCCGCACCTCTGCGCCTTTACTCATAGAA
>CAZSYM010000026.1:0-30140 GCA_964611145.1 uncultured Melioribacteraceae bacterium | reverse complement strand
TATCTGGGTCGAACAAAACTTTTAGAACAAAGAAACTAAATATAATTTTGAATGGCAAATATAATACTGTTTTCCGTTTTTCACAATATCGTTTTTATTTTTTAGATTTGATTTTTCGATTTTTCAAACAATATGGAAAGCTCGATGTCCCGCGAAGCCGAAAGAAGAGATTTAATCGAAACATTGCGCAAGAAAGGTATTTCGGATGAGAATGTTCTTTCCGCGATGATGGATGTTGAACGACATTTGTTCGTCCCACAGGGTGTTCGCCATCATGCTTACAATGACGTGGCGTTGCCTATCGGGAGCGGGCAAACGATTTCGCAGCCTTATACCGTTGCTGTTATGACCCAGGCTCTTGAAATCAAGGGTGGCGAAAAGGTTCTGGAAATAGGAACCGGCAGCGGTTATCAAGCGGCAATACTTGCTTCGATGGGATGTCGTGTGTTTTCAATTGAAAGAAACAGGGAAATTTACGACCGTACGCAGAAACTCTTCGATAAACTACACATTAGGGCGGCTCTCCGTTGTTCCGACGGCACTTTGGGATGGGAAGAATTTGCGCCTTACGATAGAATAATCGTTACCGCCGGAGCCCCGAAAGTGCCAACAGCGTTGAAAAAACAGCTTGCAGTCGGTGGACGACTTGTTATACCTGTGGGAGATAGGCATTCTCAAGCTCTGAAGGTACTTACCAAATTATCCGAGAACGAATTTCACGAAAAAGAAATTCCTCACTTTACATTTGTTCCCTTGATTGGCGAGGAAGGGTGGAAGGAAAGGTAATTGTAATAGTCGGTCCCACTGCCGTGGGGAAAAGCGATTTGGCATTGCGACTTGCCCAAAGGCTTTCAACGGAAATTATTTCTGCCGATAGTCGTCAGATTTTTAAATACATGGACATCGGTACGGCAAAGCCTTCTTCGCAAGAGTTAAAAAAAGTGAAACATCATTTTATTGATTACCTTGAGCCATGCGAATATTACAATGTTTCCAAGTTTGAAAGCGAGGCTTTGGATATTATCAAAACCTTGACCGCTGCAGGTAAAACCCCAATTGTGGTCGGCGGTTCGGGACTTTATGTGAAAGCTTTGATTGACGGCATAATCGATTTGGGCGAAACAAATTTCGAATTGCGGGAAAGACTTTGGAAAATCAGAAGGGAAGAAGGCAATGAGGCTTTGTATGAAAGATTAAAAACTCTGGATCCTAAAGCCGCCGCTACGATGCTTCCGCAGAATTGGAAGAGAGTTATACGCGCCATAGAGGTTTTCGAAGAAACCGGAAGGTCAATCGTGGATTTGCACAAGGCGCAGAAGAAAAAAAACGATTTCAATTTTGTTCAATTCGGGCTGAGAATTAGCAGGGAAAAGCTTTACGAAAGAATAGAAAACCGAGTTGATGAAATGCTGAAAAACGGCTTGGTGGAAGAAGTGGAGAGACTTTTGAAAATGGGATTTTCTCCGGAGTGCAACGCTCTCAATACGGTCGGTTATAAAGAGATAATCTCCTTTCTAAAAGGGGAATACGATTTCGCTCGTGCCGTGGAGCTAATCAAAAGGAATACACGTAGATATGCCAAAAGACAATTGACCTGGTTCGGAAGAGATGAAAGAATTTATTGGATGGACGGTTCAAAAAGTGTTGATGAATTAGTAGATTACATTATCGGAAAAATGGAGATTGGTAAATGAAGGAAAAAATCAGAATTGCCTCGGGACAAGGATTTTGGGGCGATTTAATCGATGCACCCGTGTGGCAAGTAAAGCATGGAAAAATCGATTATCTTGTTATGGATTATCTTGCCGAAGTTACTATGTCGATTTTGCAAAAACAGAAGAACAAAAATCCGAATCTCGGCTATGCAAAGGATATTCCACATCTTATGAGGCGCATTTTGCCCGATTTGAAAGAGAAGGGTTTTAAAGTAATTACGAACGGAGGCGGTGTAAATCCGGTCGCATGCGCCAATGCCGTCTTTGAGGTTGCAAAGGAACTCGGAATCAAGGGATTAAAAATAGCGGTTGTACTCGGCGACGACATACGCGAGCGAATTGATGAAATTATTGCACAAGGTGCGCTTCTCGAAAATATGGAAACGGGAGAGCCGATTACCGCGGTTAAGGATAAACTTTTGAGTGCAAATGTTTATTTCGGCGCCTTCCCGATTGTTGAAGCATTACAAAACGGTGCGGACATTGTAATTACGGGGCGCACGACGGATACGGGCTTGACGCTTGCACCGATGATTTACGAATTCGGTTGGGAAAAGAACAATTATGATTTAATGGCGGCGGGAACCGTTGCGGGACATATACTCGAATGCGGTGCGCAATCTACGGGCGGGAATTTCCTCGGCGATTGGCAGAAAGTCCCGAATTTTGCACAAATCGGTTTCCCGATTGCGGAAGCTTACCCGAACGGCGATGTTATTATCACGAAACATGAATCCCTTGGCGGAATGGTTACATTTGAAACCGTTGCCGAGCAACTCGTTTATGAAATAGGCGACCCAACCGAATATATAACGCCTGATTGCGTGGCGGATTTTACTTCCATTAGACTTGAGGACTTGGGTAACAATCGCGTTAAAGTTTACGGCGTAAAGGGGAAACCGGAAACAGAATTTTATAAAGTGTCCGCTTCTTACGAGAGTGGTTATTCGGCGGTCGGACAATTGACTTATTCCTGGCCCCAGGCTCTTACGAAAGCAAAAGCCGCGGATAAAATTCTGCGCGAACGTCTTAAAAATCTCGGTTTGCGCTTCGATGAAATTCGCACGGAGTTTGTCGGCTACGATTCATGTCACGGACCCCTTTCGACGAAGCTTGACGAAGATTTGATAAACGAAGTGGTGATGCGCGTAGCGGTTCGTTCGCAAGACAAAAGCGCCGTTGAACGCTTCGGAAAGGAAATTGCACCCTTGATTTTAACGGGACCGCCGAGCGTTACGGGGTTTGCAGGCGGACGCCCGCGCCCGAGTGAAGTGGTCGCATATTGGCCCGCACTGATTCCGAAAAAGCTCGTCGAACCGAAAGTGGAAATAATGGAGATCTGAAGATGAAAAAAATAAGACTAATAGATATTGCGCATGGAAGAAGCGGCGATAAAGGCGATGCCGCAAATGTGGGAATTATCGCTTATGACGATAAAGGTTATGAAATAATCAAGAAATACGTAACCGTCGAACGGGTTAAAAAGCATTTCGAGGGGATTTGTCTGGGTGAGGTTGAACGCTTCGAATTGCCGAATATTCGCGCACTTAATTTCCTTTTGCATAACACCCTTGGCGGAGGCGGAACGGTTTCGCTCAAGCACGATGCCCAAGGTAAAACCCTTGCCGCGGCGCTTCTTAGAATGGAAATCGAAATAGAAGATTGACATCGACCATACTTTCCGTATCGTTTCCGAATATTTTTTTATTTTTGCGTTCAAAAATTTTGAGGTAAGGATGTTTGCAGATCAAAAGAAAAAGTTGGAAGAGCTTAGAATAAAAGTGGAAAACCTACGAGGTTATCTTTAATGTAGATTCCAAGATTGACGAAATAAAAAAGTTAAGGGCGCTTTCCGAACAAGCCGATTTTTGGAACGATCAAAAATCCGCTCAGGCGACACTTCAAAAAATCAAAGGTCTTCAGAATTGGGTTGACTTGTGGGAGAATCTGAATAGCTCCTACAATGAATTGGCGGAATTCATCGAACTGGCGGAAATGGAAGAAGATGAAAGCCAGGCGGAGGATATAGAGCGGGATTTGGCGGAATTGGAGCGGAAAATTGCGGATGCGGAATTTAAAAGTATGCTGAGCGGTAAGGACGATGATAAAAATTGCATACTTACAATTCATGCGGGAGCGGGAGGAACGGAGGCTCAGGATTGGGCGGAAATGTTGATGAGAATGTATTTGCGCTGGGCGGAAAAGAATAATTTTAAAATTACTCTCATAGACCGACTTGACGGCGAAGGGGCTGGAATTAAAAGCGCCACGCTTGAAGTGGAAGGACAATTTGCTTACGGCTATCTAAAGGCGGAAAGCGGAGTGCATCGCTTGGTGCGTATTTCACCCTTTGATTCCAACAAGAGGCGGCATACTTCTTTTGCTTCCGTCTTTGTTATGCCGGAAGTTGACGATTCGATCGAGATTGAAATAAATCCCGCGGATTTGAAAATCGATACTTTTCGCTCCGGTGGCAAGGGAGGACAGAACGTTAATAAGGTTGAAACGGCGGTTCGTATAACTCATATTCCCACGGGACTTGTAGCTTCTTGTCAGAGCGAACGCTCCCAATTGCAAAATAAAAACAATGCGCTTAAAATTCTGAAAGCAAAACTCTATCAAAAGGAATTGGAAAAACAGGCTTCGGAGTTGGATGAGATTGAAAAGAACAAAATGAAAATCGAATGGGGGAGTCAAATTCGCTCTTATGTTTTTCATCCCTACAATATGGTTAAGGATCATCGTACCAATGTAGAGACTTCTAATGTGCAAGCGGTGATGGACGGAGAGATAAACGAATTTATTAAAGCGTATCTGTTGAAGTTTAGCGGGAATTGAAATTCTGTTTGTGTTAGTAATAGAAAACCTTGAAATTGGTTGCGGCTCCTTTTAAATCGATTAGGACTTTATTTTCCGAGCTTTCGAAGTTTTTATTTATGTAACGTCCTTGGGAATCTTTGACAAAGCCGGGTAGTTTTTTCATATTGAAAAGGGAACTCATATCGACTCGGCATCCGCTTTCCTTGGGCAAATAAACTTCCAGATTCGAAGCGGCGGTTTCCAAAGTTAATTTTGAAACGGGATATCTTTTCCCGAAATAAATTTTTATGTTTGTCGCTCCGCTTTTAATTTTAACGTTTTTCACTTTTAACTTTTCCAAATGTAATTTAGTATTCGCCGCTCCGATTTCGAAAACCAGATTCCAAACGGGATTTTTGTTCAGGAGCAAATTGAATTTGTTTTTGTTCTCCTTCCAAAATTTCCATCCCCGTTTTTCCCATGTTATCTCCGAGGTAACCTTATTCCCTTCTGCGGAAGTGGTGTTAGAAATGTTTTCCAATGTCTTGTTCGAATGCAATTCCCATAAGTAATCCGAACCTTCGGAAAGAGTAATATCGCCCCAACCTCCGCTAAGTGTAAGGTTTGCAAACTCAAAGTCCGAGTTGTATCTCTGATGAATAACGGTGGGAGTGTTGTCGAATTCATCCCAATCAAAATCTTCCTCGATGTGTTTTTCTCCTCCGTCACAAATGCCGTAAACAAGAGCGGCGAAGCCCACGGCAATCATTACAATTATTATCGTTTTGATGATGTGGTCGCGAATCATTATGAGTACGCCCAAGAGTATTAGAAGTACGGGCCAATAATCCCATACAAAATTTTCATCGAGGTAAATGGAAAGGGAACCTCCCAAAAGGAAAAGCATTCCCAAGGTCAGAAAGAAAAAGCCCCAAAAGAGTTGTTTTGTTTTCATTTTGTCCTCCTAACTGCTCCCCAAAGAATGTAACCGCCGAGTAATATTAATCCCAAGGAAAGAATGTCTTTCAAATTAACGAAAGGGAAAAGTTTATCCGCCAAGAATAGAAAACCTATCACAATCAAAGCGATTCCGGCGATTAATCTTCCCTGTTCTTCTTCCGAATGTTTTTTCCCATTTTCTTCTTTGCTCTCCTCTTCCGGAATTTCTTCCGCCTCTACGGTTTCGGTGTCTTCCGGGTATTTTGTAGAATAAACAACGGGTTTGGAAGGCATGATAATCCAAAGCACTATGTAAAGAAGTAGCCCGGAGCCGTGGAGCAGAGTTAAAATCACGAAGGCTATTCTTACCAGTACGGGGTCAATATCAAGATATTCTGCCAAACCGGAACAGACTCCCCCGAAAATTTTGTCTTCCTTTAATCTGTAAAGTTTTCTTTTCATTTTATTTCTCCGAAGTTTGTATTAATAGACGAGAGTCATAGAGGAAAGTTCCCTTTCCCCAGTTTGCGGTAAGGCAAACTTTGTACGAGTTTATTAATCTTTGATTTTCAATTCTTCTTTTTTCTTTCCGTCTCTTTTAAAAGTTGATCAAAAAAGAAGAAATGTTCTTTTATACTTTTTCGCCAATAGGAATGCGTATGTTTACCCGGTTGGGAAATAAAAGTGGCTTTGATTTTGAGTTCTCGACATTTTTCGAAGAACCGTCTGTTTACTTCGTAAGCAAATCCTTCCGTACCGCAATCGAAAATTATTTGCTTGTTTGTGCCCGCAATGTTTTTGAGTAAATAAATGGCGGAATTATTTTTCCATGCTTCGGGATATTTTTCGATACTTCCAAGAGCGTTTTTCATACTCCAGCGGTTGGGGAAATAAGTTAAATCCAAGATGCCGCTGGTGCTACCTGCGCTCAGAAAGAAATTGGGATTCTTGAGAAACAGCGTCATCGCTCCGTGCCCGCCCATGCTAAGTCCCGAAATGAAAATTTTGCTACTGTCAATCGGATATTTTTTGAAAAGCTCGGGAATCAAATCTTGCCAGAAAAATGTTTCGAACTGCGAGTTTTTCTTCCGCGGGCTATTTACATACCACGAATCGTAAAAACCGTCGGGGGTTACGATTATCCAGCCGTAACGATTTGAATATTCATGCAAGTTTATTTCATGACTCCACTGTGTATAATTTCCCGACCAGCCATGCAAAAGAATCAACATGGGAATTTTGCCTTTGATATGTGTCGGAGTGAACACGAGCGTGGTATCTGGCCACGGGATATAATCCCGTTCGAAAATCAAAGTGTCCTGACCGAATAGCTCGAATGATAATAAAAGAAAAAGTGTGATAACAATTTTTTTCATTTTTGTTTTCTCCGTTCAATTGGAAAACTTCTGGGTTTCTTGCGAACGAAAGTTAAACATTTTTCCTTTTTTTAAAAAGAAATTGTTGTTAGAAGTTTGTGGAATTTTATTGCATCGCTTCGAAGGGGTAATTCATCTTTTGGAGAGTTCTTGACAAAATAATAACTTTGAAACTCTTAATTTTATTTTTTACAATCGGAAAACGAAATGAAAATCGCTTTAGGGCAAATAAACAGTATTATCGGTGATATCGAGGGGAACAGTCGCAGAATTTTGGAGGTTTATAGACGTGCGGAGCGGGATAAAGTCGATTTGTTAATTGTTCCCGAGCTGGCGGTTTGCGGTTATCCCCCTCAGGACTTGGTGGAAAAACATGAATTCAGAAAAGCCGTTGCGGAAGCAAATAAAAAGCTTGCGGAGGCAACTTCCTCGGTAGGATTACTTTTCGGCACGATAACCGAGCGTTACGAAAGTGTTGGTACCGGCATTTATAATTCCGCGATGCTTTGTTACGAAGGAAAAGTTCAATTCGTGCAAAACAAGATGCTTCTTCCCAATTACGACGTCTTTGACGAGGTGCGTTATTTTGAGCCTGCCAAGGACGTTGCGCTTCATGAATTCAAAGGCGAAAAATTGGCTATTTCCATCTGCGAGGATATTTGGAACGATGACGACTATTGGAAACACAGACGTTATCATCGCGACCCCGTAAGAGAATTACTTGACAAAGGCGCTACGATTCTTCTCAATATTTCCGCAAGCCCTTATGCATACGGGCGAAGGACCGAAAGATATAAAATGCTTTCCACCCTTACGCGTAACGATAGCATCCCTTTGGCTTATGTTTCTTGTGTGGGAGCGCAAACGGATTTGATTTTTGACGGCGGAAGTATGTGCTTTGATAATGCTGGCAATCTTTGTTTGCTTGGCAAAACTTACGAGGAAGATTACTTCGTTTTCGATACGGAAAAAGATTATGAGCCCGTCGGGACGGTTGAAAAATCGTTTGAGGAGGAAGTATTGCACGCCCTTACTCTCGGCTTATCGGATTACGCGCGTAAAACCGGTTTTAAGAAAGCACTTGTGGGATTAAGCGGCGGAATAGATTCCGCACTTGTTACTTACATTGCCGTCCAAGCTTTCGGTTCCGAAAATGTTCATGTTTTATTGATGCCTTCGCAATATTCGAGCGAAGGTAGTGTGAAGGATGCTTTGAAGTTGACGGAAAAACTCGGGATTTCTCATAATATCATTTCAATTCAACCTGTGTTCGAAAAGTATCTGGAAGTGCTTGAACCTGTTTTTAGAGGACTTCCTCACGATGTTACGGAGGAAAATCTTCAGGCGAGGATTCGGGGAACATACCTGATGGCTCTTTCGAACAAGTTTAATTATTTGCTTTGCACCACGGGAAATAAATCCGAAATGGCGGTCGGCTATGCTACGCTTTACGGCGATATGTGCGGAGCGGTGGCGGTAATTGGGGATGTGTACAAAACTCAAGTTTACCGACTTGCGAAGTTTATAAATCGGAACGAGGAGATAATCCCGTGGGAGATAATTCACAAGGCACCTTCGGCGGAATTGAGACCGAATCAAACCGACCAGGATACGCTTCCGCCTTACGATTTTCTCGATAAAATACTTGAGCTTTATCTGGAAGAATATAAGGAATTCGAGGAGATCGTTGAACAGTTGGGAGAAGCGGAGACGGTTAGAAAAGTTTTAAGAACCGTGGATGCGAACGAATTCAAACGCAAACAGGCGGCACCGGTTCTGAGAGTTTCTAAAAAAGCATTCGGATACGGACGAAGATTTCCAATAGTACAAAAATGGAGAAGACCATGAAATTCAAATTCTTTTTGACCAAGGGAATACTGTTTTTTTTCTTAATGTTTCAAATTACATATGGACAGTTCGGCTTCGGACAAAAGGTTGTAAGCGGTAAAGCTTATCAATCTCTTGACGGAGTTCAGCCCGGTGGAGAATTTAAAATCGCTTTGAAGTTGAAAATAGATGACGGCTGGCATATTAACTCCGTTAAGCCCAATGAAAAAGATTTAATTGCCAGCGAACTCTTGGTGAGCAAACCGTTCGAAATTGTAAAAACAAAATTCCCTGAAGCTCAGAATTTGAAATTTGATTTTTCCGATGTTCCCGTTTCCGTTTACGAGGGGAATATTTTGGTGGGAGCTTTGATTAAAGTGCCCGACTCTCTTCAGGTCGGACAATACAAAATGGTGGTTACTTTTAATTATCAGGCTTGCAACAATCAATCATGTTTGCCGCCTAATGATTTTACCGACACGCTTGTGATAAACGTCGTGGACAAAACCGTGCCTGTTAACGAAATAAATTCCGAGATTTTCTCCGGATTGGATTTAGGTTACGGTTCCCGGATAAGCAAGAGCGAGGAAGGCGGTATTGGAGGGGCTCTTGCCCGCAGCGGCATACTTTTAAGCATTATTCTTGTTTATCTCGGCGGTTTGGCTTTGAACCTTACCCCCTGCGTTTATCCTTTAATTCCCATCACAATAGGTTATTTCGGGGGGCAAAGCGAAGGCAACACGAAGCGTTTGGCTTTTCTCGGCTTGCTTTATGTCCTTGGTATAGCGCTTACTTATTCCGTGGTGGGAGTGGTTACCGCAATGAGCGGTGCGGTTTTCGGCGCTTTGCTGCAGAATACTTTCGTGATTATTTTTATAGTTCTTATTTTCATTGCGCTCGGCTTAAGTCAATTCGATGTTTATGAATTTAAATTACCCGATTCATGGGTAATGAAAGCCGGTGGTGCCCGCGGTGGAGCTTTCGGCGCTTTCTTTATGGGGCTTACCATGGGAATTGTTGCCGCTCCGTGTATAGGTCCTTTTGTAATCGGACTCCTTACCTATGTGGCTGCCAAAGGAGATATACTTTATGGTTTTCTGATGTTCTTTTTCCTTGCCATAGGTTTGGGTACTCCGTATCTGTTCTTGGCGATTTTCTCCGGTAAAATCAAGAGCTTGCCTCGCGCCGGTGAATGGATGCAAGGAGTGGAGCATATTTTCGGGCTGATACTTTTCGGCGCGGCGATTTATTTCGCTCAACCACTGTTTCCGAAAGAAATAGCGAGCTATTTCCTGCCCGTATTTGCAATACTTTCTGCAATTTATCTTCTTTTCGTCGATAAGAAGGGGCAGAGCGTTAAGGTATTTAAATCAATTAAAATAGCTTTTTCTCTTTTGTTAATTGCCGTTTCCGTTTACGCTCTTATCCCTTCCGAGAAACATGAAATTCCCTGGCAACAGTATTCCAACGAAAAATACCAAGCCTCTCTGAATGCGGGACACAAAATTGTAATCGATTTTTATGCCGATTGGTGCATCCCTTGTAAAGAATTGGACGCGCAAACTTTTACGGATGCAAAGGTTATAGAAGCGGCGAAGGATTTCGATGCTTATAAAGTCGATATGACGAAAACGCTTTCGGAGGAAACGCAGAGAATAAGGAAAAAATTCGGCATTCGGGGAATGCCCACTATTTTGATTTTCGATTCTTCGGGAAAAGAAGTGAAAAGATTGACCGGTTTTGTCGAACCTGATGAATTTCTGAAAATTCTTAAAGAAGTTAAATAAGTACCGAGAACGGCGTTATTCTTGCTTTTTCTCGGTCGAGTTAAATATTTTGTTGATATTATTGAAGCGGTCGGACTTTTGCATTTGAAAAAACTGTTTTTATGCGGGGAAACGGCGTTTTCCCCTTTGATTTTTCAATGGATGCGGACAATGGTTTTGAAGGATTAAAATATTCCGATTGATTTTTTATAAAAAATTGTTAAATCTAAAATTGATGATTATTTTAGGGCGTAAAAAATATTCAATTAATTCACTGATTAAAAGAAAAACAGAGTAACAAAAATGGAAGAAACAAAGAAGATTCACGAAGAGGAATTAGAGGACGTTACGGTGATGTTCGCCGGGGATTCCGGCGACGGCATGCAGTTAACGGGTACTCAATTCAGCAACACTTCCGCTCTTGCAGGCAACGATTTGGCGACTTTCCCCGATTATCCGGCTGAAATCCGTGCCCCTGCAGGAACTATTTACGGTGTAAGCGGATTCCAATTGCACTTCAGTTCGAAAGACATTCATACGCCGGGCGACAGCCCCGATGTGCTCGTTGCAATGAATCCTGCGGCTTTGAAGAAAAATCTCCCGAATTTAAAACCCAACGGAATGATTATTGTCAATACCGACTCTTTTACGAGGAAAAACTTACAATTGGCAAAGTATGAATCCAATCCGTTGGAAGACGATACTTTGGCGGGCTATCATGTTTATAAGGTGCCGATTACTTCTCTTACTACGGAGGCATTGAAGGATTCCGGTTTGACGCCGTTGGAAATAGCAAGAAGCAAGAACTTCTTTGCTTTGGGATTGACTTATTGGCTGTTTAGCCGTCCCTTGGAACCCACGTTGAACTGGATTGAGAAGAAATTTGCCAAACGCCCGGAATTGGTCGAAGCCAATAAAAAAGCTTTGAAAGCGGGTTATTATTACGGAGATACGGCTTATCTGTTTACTACACGCTATAAAGTAAAACCTGCAAAGATGGAACCGGGAACCTATCGCAATATTTCCGGTAACGAAGCAACGGCTATCGGATTGGTAGCGGCTTCGCAATTAAGCGGTTTGCAACTGTTCCTGGGATCTTATCCTATTACTCCCGCTTCGGAAATCTTGCATTACTTGAGCACTTATAAAAACTTCGGTGTTATCACATTCCAAGCCGAGGACGAAATTGCAGGTATCACTTCCGCTATAGGTGCTTCTTACGGAGGCGCTTTGGCCGCCACTACTACCAGCGGACCGGGATTGGCACTCAAAACCGAAGCTTTGGGATTAGCGGTGATGACAGAATTACCGTTGGTTGTTGTTAATGTCCAGCGCGGTGGTCCCAGTACGGGCTTGCCTACGAAAACCGAACAGGCGGATTTGTTGCAAGCTATTTTCGGACGTAACGGCGAAGCTCCTATTCCTGTACTTGCTGCTTCGACTCCGAGCAATTCTTTTTATATGGTAATAGAAGCCGCTCGTATCGCTCTTAAATTTATGACTCCGGTAATTCTTTTGACGGATGGCTATATCGCAAACGGTTCCGAACCGTGGCGCTTGCCCAAGCCGGAAGAATTGCCTAAAATAGAAGTGGAAAAAAGAACCGACCCCGAAGGTTTTCAACCTTATATGAGAGATGAAAATCTTGTGAGACCTTGGGTAGTGCCCGGAACACCGGGAATGGAACATCGAATCGGTGGTTTGGAAAAAGAAGATGGTAGCGGTAATGTTAGTTACGACCCCGCTAACCATCACCATATGGTTACCACCCGCGATAAGAAAATAAAAAATGTTCAAAAATTCATTCCCGACGTGGAAGTTGACGGTGCTCCGGAAGGTAAATTACTCGTGGTTGGTTGGGGCGGTACTTACGGCTCGATTAAAGATGCCGTGGACGATGCTCGTAAAGAAGGTTATGACGTTTCCTTCGTTCACTTGCATTATCTTTATCCCTTCCCCAAGAATTTAGGAGACGTTATTTCCAAATTCGAAAAAATACTTGTCCCTGAAATTAACCTGGGACAATTAGCAAAAGTTCTTAGAATGGAATTCCTCGTTGAACCGATTCAATTTAATTTGGTCAGAGGCTTACCGTTCAAATCCATAGAAATAAAAGAAAAAATCAAAGAAATACTCGGAGGCGGAAATGGAGCAGAATAAATTGGAAAATCAAATTAAAAAATATACGCCGAAAGATTTCGCATCCGATCAGGACGTGCGCTGGTGCCCCGGTTGCGGGGATTATGCAATCCTTGCCGCCGTTCAAAGAACCTTTGCGCAACTGGATCATAAAAAAGAAGATTACGTCTGGATTTCCGGTATCGGTTGCTCGAGTCGTTTCCCTTATTACATGAGCACCTACGGATTTCACACGATTCACGGAAGAGCTCCGGCGATTGCTACCGGACTGAAGGTTTTCCGCCCCGAGCTTTCCGTTTGGGTCGCAACGGGCGACGGCGACGGACTGAGTATCGGAGGAAATCACTTTATTCACGCGGCGCGTAAGAATATAGATATTAACGTGCTGTTGTTCAACAATAAAATTTACGGATTGACAAAAGGTCAATATTCTCCCACATCCGAAAAAGGGAAAATTTCGAAAAGTAGCCCTTACGGAACCGTTGACCATCCGTTCAATCCCACTTCCGTTGCAGTCGGTGCGGAAGCGACTTTCGTGGCGAGAGCAATAGACCGCGATAGCAAACATCTTGTGGAAGTTCTTAAAAGAGCCGATGCACATAAGGGTTTCTCTTTTATAGAGATTGACCAAAACTGTGTTATTTTTAACGACGGCGCTTTTAAACTTCTTACCGACAAGGAAACAAGAGACGACCACGTGGTTTACCTCGAGCATGGAAAACCGTTAATTTTCGGTAAGAATAAGGACAAGGGCATTGTGATTGACGAACATGCGCAACCTATTGTCGTGGACCTGAACGAAGGTAAATATACGGTGGATGATCTCTGGGTACATGACGAACACGATAGAAGCCCCGTCCGTGCTTTTATTCTGGCGCACATGACGGACAATCCCAGTTTGCCTACTCCTCTCGGTATTTTCAAGGATATTGAAGAGCCGACGCTGGAGAATGAAATCCATCGCCAAATCAAGGAAGTTACGGAAATGAAAGGCGAAGGAAATCTTGAAAAACTTCTTTATGCGGGCAATACGTGGGAAATTCAATAAAGCGTTAGGAAGCAAATTGAAAAGCCGCTCGCACGAGCGGCTTTTTTTATATTTTTTAACGAATACTTTTGCAACTCCTTTTGCCTCGTATTTAATTTGTAATTTAATTTTTCGGGGTTTTGCAAATGAGAATTATCCGCAGTCCCTTGCTTTCGCAGTTCGAAAATGTGGTCCACGGAATGAGTACGCGGGATTTTTCCCGCCAGGGAGACACTTTCGGATTTAATCTTTCCTTCGGAGTAGCCGACGAGCCCGTGCGTGTGGAATCGAATCGTAAGGAATTTTTTGCCCGTTTGGGTACGGATTATTCAAATGCGGCTTATCAGAAACAAATTCATAGCGATATTATTAAAATAGTGAAAGCACCGGGCTATCAAGGGGAAAGCGATGCAATGATTACGAATGTTCCCGATATTGCCCTTGCGGTTTCCGCTGCGGATTGTGTGCCCGTGTTACTTTACGATGCAAAGCGACGAGTAATTGCCGCCGTACATGCCGGTTGGAGAGGTACCCGAAAGAGAATTTTGGAAAGAACACTTGAGGTGTTGATAGATGAATTTTATTCCGTACCGACGGATATTTATGCCTATGTCGCTCCTTCCATTTGCCAGGAGCATTATGAAGTGGGAAAGGAAGTGGCTGAAATTTTTCCCGAAACATACGTGGAGAATAAAAAAGGAAAGTTTTATCTGGATGTGGCGGGCATGAACGTGCAAATGTTGAAGGAGTTTGATGTGCCGGTGGAGAACATATCTCTTTCCTCGCTCTGTACCTACGAAGAACAATTCTTGCATTCGTATAGGCGGGATAGGGAAACTTCCGGTAGAGCATTGGCGGTAATAATGTTGAAAAAATAATGAGAAGAGAAAGTTTTGAAATAACGGCTGGCTACGTGTTTATTTGTTTCCTCTGGGGTTCCACCTGGTTGGCTATCAGAATCGGCTTGGAGGCTCTCACTCCGTTTGTCGCTGCAGGGTTTCGTTTCTTAATCGCTTCTTTTTTTATTTGGATGATAATGCGCTTTTGGGGAATTAGATTGCAAACCGACTCCGAAGCGCTTCGGATTTATGTTATTTTAGGAATTTTTTCTTTCGTTATTCCTTTCGGACTTGTTTATTGGGCGGAGCAATTTATTCCCTCCGGGTTGGCTTCTATTCTTTTTGCAACTTTCCCTTTCTTTGTGATTATCTTTTCCAAATTGATGATGAAAGGGGAACGGGTAGGCATGGGTAAAATTTTGGGAGCGGTAACGGGATTTTTCGGTATTTACTTGATTTATTCGGAAAACCTGAATCTGAAGTTGGATTCATACGTCTTGGGAATGACGGCGGTTTTGCTTAGCGCTGCCATTCAAGGCTGGATTGCCGTTCTTATTAAAATTAAAGGCAAAAAGCTACATCCTCTTTCTATGAATCTTGTGCCTCTTGTTATTGCGGGAATTGTACTCGTGCTTCTCGGCTTTGCCGTCGAGGATACGGCGCGAATATCATTGAATTGGAAAGCTGTTTCTTCGGTTCTTTATTTGGCTTTTTTCGGCACGGTGGGAGCTTTTACCGTTTACTATTGGTTGATGAAAAGAATAAATGTGATAATTCTTTCCCTTTCCTCTTTCATTACTCCGATTATTGCCTTAATTTTAGGAAATATTATTTTGGATGAAAGTTTTTCCGAACGGATTATCTGGGGTAGCACTTTGGTGTTGACGGGAATATTGTTGGCTAATTTAGGCGGACTTAAAAGTTATCTCGTTCGGATTGCAAATTCAGCAAAAATGTGAGTTGACAATGAATGTTATTAGAATCAAAAACGCTTCTTTCTATGCATATCACGGTGCTATGAAGGAAGAACAACACGTCGGGGGTAAATTCGAAGCCGACGTTGATATTTACACCGATTTCACTGAAGCCGCTGCCACGGATGATTTGCATAAGACGGTTAATTATGAAAAAGTTTACCGCTTTATGAATGAAATCGTGAACGAGAGGAAATATTTCCTGATAGAAACAATTGCGATGCATTTGGCGGACGGTTTACTGGAACGCTTTCCTCAGATTAAGAAAATAGCCGTGCGCATACGCAAAAACAATGTGCCCGTCGGCGGAGTGCTGGATTACGTGGAAGCGGAAGTGATTAAGGAAAGATAAACACATGGTTGAAAGTTTTTTGGGATTGGGTTCTAATAAGGGGGATAGATTTTCGTTCTTGAAAAAAGCTTTGGAGTTTTTGAACGAAGATAAGGATATTAAACTCCTTGCTGTTTCTACGATTTACGAAACACGACCTTTCGGTGTTGAGAACCAAAGAAATTTTCTAAACGCCGTGGCGCTTGTGGAAACCTCGCTGGAACCAAGGGCTTTTTTGAATAAATTGAAGAGCATCGAAAAAGAAGTGGGACGACGGGAAGGAATTCGCTGGGGACCCAGGGAAATTGATATCGATATTTTGCTTTACGGCAATCTGGTTCTACACGAGGGAAATTTGAACGTGCCGCATAAAGGGCTTACGACAAGGGATTTTTTCCTTTTCCCGCTTTTGGAACTGAAACCCGATGCTGTTCATCCCGAGAACGGTAAACGGCTGAAAGAATATTTGGAAAAAATTGAAACAAAATATATTATCGGTAAATTTATAAGTTGAAAAAATAATTTTTTCGGGAGATAAAATTTGTCCAAGATTAAATTCATCGCTATTGAGGGAGTGATAGGCGTTGGAAAAACTTCCCTCGCAAAGAAATTGTCCGAACGACTGGAAGCGAGATTGGTGTTGGAAGAGTTCGAAGATAATCCTTTCCTCGAAAAATTTTACAACAATAGAAAACGCTATGCTTTCCAAACCCAAATGTTCTTTCTGATCAATCGTTTTAAGCAACAGCAAGCGCTGAGTCAAAACGATCTTTTTACACATGGCGTCGTTTCGGATTATATGTTTGACAAGGACAGAATTTTTGCCTACATGAATCTTTCCGAGGAGGAATTGAAACTTTACGAGGCTATTTTTCCATTGCTAAAAAGGGATTTGCCCAAATATGACCTTGTTGTTTTTCTCCAAAGTAGCGTGGAAAGATTGATGTATAATATTAAAAAACGAGGCAGAAAAATTGAGAGAAATATTTCCCGTAGTTACATAGAGGAACTCAGTGAAGCCTATAACGATTTCTTTTTCAAATACAGCGACACCCCCCTTTTGATTGTGAATACTACGGACATCGATTTTGTAAATAACGAAAGTGATTTCGAAGAACTTTATAATCAAATTTTGCGCGAGGATAGAGCTTTTATCGAATATTTTAATCCCGAGGGAAAGTTATAAAGTGTTTAGACTGATTTATTATGCGTTAATTTTTTATCTGATATTCAAATTGGTAAAATTTCTAATTGCCAAGTTTATCCGAGCTTTCGAGAAGGACGAGGGAGGGAATTTGCATTCCACCGCTCCAAAGGGGAAATTCCGTGAAAACATTCGGGAGGAGGACATAGTCGAAGTTGAATTTGAGGAAATTCCCGAGGATAAAGAAAAATCCGAAGGAGAAAAGGAAGCTCAAGAGTAATGGCTAAACAAACGTTTTATTCCAAGGCGGCGGCAAAAATAATAAAAAGACTTACGGCGGTCGAGGAAAATTCAAGCAAGGAAATAGGAAACCCTAAAAGAATACTCGTCGTGCGGCAGCATAATCAATTCGGGGATTTGCTTGCCAGTGTTCCGCTTTTCAGAGCAATCAAAGAAACCTTTCCCGATTCCCACTTGAGTGTGATTGTAAGTCCTCAAAATTACATGGCAATCACCAAAAACGAATTTATCGATGAATATTTTGTTTTCGATAAGACTCGGCTTGCAAACCCTTTTTATTTTGCTCGTTTGATAAAATTCCTAAGGCGCAAGTACGATTTGGCAATTGTACCCGTTACGGTTTCAATTTCTTATACGAGTTCCCTGTTGTGTCGTTTATCCGCTTCTAAAATCAGAATCGGTCCCGCCTCGTTGAACGGTGCCTCGAACGATTTTGCATATTTTTTTGATAGGCGTGTGCATTTGGATTGGCGGCGCCATCCCGATTCCCACGTGAGCGATTTCGGGCTTGAAATTGTGCGCCCCTTCGGTATAAATACCGATGATTTTACTTCGCATATTTCTTTCGGGGAGGAGGAAATTAAAGAAGCCAAAAAGTTCTTGGAGGAGCATGGGCTTGCTTCCGTTCCCGTTAAAATAGGTGTGCATCCCGGAGCGGGGAAACCTAAAAATCGTTGGGCTTTGGAAAAATTCCTGAAATTGATAGAAAAATTGAAAAACGAATACGAGGCGGAATTTATCGTAACCGGTAGCCGTGCCGATATTCACGAAATAAATTATCTGAAGGAGCATTCCGCGATTCCATTGCATTTCTTTTTGGACAGACCCATTCCCACACTCGCCGCTTTGATTTCCGAATTGGATTTGTTTATAACAAATGATACCGGCGTAATGCACGTAGCTGGTACGACGGAAACGCCTCAAATTTCAATCTTCGGTCCCACTAACCCCTTTAACTGGGCACCTTTGGGAGCAAGTAAATATTTTGTCCGCAAGTCGGAATTAATTAACGACGTCAGTGTGGACGATGTTATGAGCTTGGCTGAAATATTGTTGGAAGGCAAAGAATTACACTTGTCTGAAAAGAAAGACTTCGGCTCGGAGAACCCGAACCGAAGTCTATAAATATTAAGCTTTGTGCCATTCGTAAGTTAAATCTCGCAAGGAGCGGTTTAATAAATCCGCATGTTCGAGTGTAATCGGTATCTCGAAGTTTTTCTCAAGAATTATTTCGTCCGTATCGGTAAAGAGAGCATCGCTATAAACGAATTTGCCGTTATCCAAGTCGAATGTGTAAACGGAAGCAAAAGCCACCTCGTCCAGGTAGGACTTTATTTCTTTATCTTTTATTGCTTCGTGAAGCCCGCCCGCTGCGAAAATACGTACGTGCACAATAACATCTGCATTTGCTTCCGCCTGGGCAAGCGCTTTCAATGTATCTACGAAAAGTTTCTTCGTTTCTTCAATGGGGGTCTCGCCTCCGAACATTAAAAGAATTCCGTCCGGTTGGAATTCCATCACTTCGTCAATGGTTTGTTGTATGTTTCCGCTTTCAACGGTGAAATGCATCGCGGGAGCATCGGTTATTTCCGAATAAACCGCTTCGCAAGCCGCGCTTAGGGAACTGCAAATTATGTTCTTGGGAGAAATAACTGCTAATTTCGAATAATCTGCCAAGACGGATTTGGCAATTACTTTGCCCGTTAGGGCTCGTAGATAGATTTCTTCCGAAAATGTTGTTTTTGCCATTTTGGTTTTCCTTATTTGTTTGAAAATTTTTATGGCAATTGGATGTGAATTTTTTCAAAAAGGTTCTTTTGGACGCAACGGTTCTCGACGGAATTTTTGACAAACCTTTCAACTTGAATTAAATTAGCAATTCAAGTAAAAATGAAAAAGGCTGATGCGTAAATTCGAAATACCCGAACATTATAAAAGCTCGATAATTTCGGCGATAAAACGGAAACGAGAGGCTCTGGATCCGAAGCGAAAAGATTATTCTCCCACCGTCCTGGATTTCGGTAAAGCGGTCTTTTTTATCGCACGACATTTCGGCTTTTGCTTCGGCGTTCAAAATGCGGTGGAAATTGCTTATGATACTTTGGAGCGAAACAAGGGGAAGAGAATATTTTTATTGAGCGAGATGATACACAATCCTGCGGTGAACGAAGATTTGGCTTCGCGAGGATTGCGCTTTGTTTTTACTTCCGAAGGCGAACAATTAATTCCATGGGAGGAAATTTCCTCGGAGGATATTGTTATCATTCCCGCCTTCGGTGTCAGTTTGGAAGTGGAAGAAATACTGAAGAAGAAAGGGCTGGATACCAGAACTTATAATACCACATGCCCTTTTGTCGAGAGAGTTTGGAAAAAATCCGCCGAACTCGGCAACAAGGATTTTACAGTTATTATTCACGGAAAAAGGAAGCACGAGGAGACGATAGCGACTTTTTCGCATGCGCGCAAACATTCGCCCTCCGTTATAGTGCGGGACTTGAACGAGGCGAAACTTCTCGGCAAGATAATTCTGAACGAATTGCCGACGAGTGAATTTTTCGAACTTTTCCGGGATAAGTATTCGGAAAATTTTGATCCCAAAAAAGATTTGGAAAAAGTCGGCGTGGTTAATCAAACCACAATGCTCGCTTCGGAAACTCAAGAGATTTCGGAATATTTCAAGGAAGTTATGACTCTTAAATACGGAGAGAAAAACATACATAAGCACTTTGCGGATACAAGAGATACCCTTTGCTATGCCACCAATGACAATCAGAGAGCTACAATCGAATTGAGCAAAACCGATGCCGATTTGGCGTTGGTAATCGGGGGCTACAATAGTTCGAATACCACGCATTTGGCGGAACTGCTGGCGGAAAGTTTCCCCGTTTATTTTATTTCCGATGCAGAGCAGATAATCTCTTTAGATAAGATTCGTCACTTCGATTTCCGTAATAAGCGGGAAATTTATACGGAAAATTTCTTGCCGAAAAAAGAAAAAGTGAAAATAGCATTCACAAGCGGTGCTTCGTGCCCCGATAGCGAGTTTGAAAAGGTGCTTGTAAAAATGTTAAACTTGTTGAATGTAGGAAATATCGATGCTAAAGCCGTCACGGAGAAGATAAAAAATGATAATTAAGCAAGGAAAGCTTGTTCTGAAATCCACCTCCGAGGAAGACGAAGAAATTCGCCGACTTTCCGACGAATCGGAGGATTTGGAAAACATGTCCGAGAGAAGAATGTATCCGCCGGGAACCCCGACGGAAATGATTTTCCGCATTACACACGAGGGGAAATTTGCCGGAGAAATAAGGCTTACTCGCATCCGGTGGTTCAATAGAAAAAGTGAACTCAGTATCATTTTGAAGAAAGAATTTCAAGGAAAAGGAATCGGAACGGAAGCGATGAAGACTTTGATTAACTTCGCTTTCGACAAAATGAATCTTTATCGACTCGAAGCGGAAGTTCTTGAATTCAACACGGTATCTATCAAACTGGTGGAAAAACTCGGTTTTAGCAAAGAGGGAACTTTAAGAAAGGCAAAATACGCACGAGGTAAATATTGGGATATTTTTCGCTACGGACTTTTGAGGGAGGAATGGGAAAAGAGCAAATGAAATACGAACATGTTGTATGGGATTGGAACGGTACCCTTTTCGATGACGTGCATCTTTGCGTGGAAATTATAAACGGACTTTTAAAAGCAAGGAATTTGCCCGTGCTTAGTGTGGAAAAGTATAAAAATATTTTCACTTTCCCGGTGCGGGATTACTATTATAAGCTCGGTTTCGATTTCGAAGAGGAAAGCTTCGAGAAAATAGGTGCGGAATGGATGAAAGAATATGAAAGGCGCAAATACGAAGCAACTCTTTTTGAGGACGCCAAAGAGATTGTAGAAAAATTGAAGGAAAGGGGAATAAAACAATCCGTGCTTTCGGCGTATTCCCTGCACACGCTACGCGAAGCTTTGGAACGCTTCGGACTTTTATCATATTTCGTGACGGTTAAAGGCTTGGATAACATTTATGCGGCAAGTAAAATGGAGCTGGGAATACAACTTGCCGAGGAATTGAATTTATCGAACGGTCGTACTCTTTTAATAGGAGACACTCTTCACGATGCCGACGTAGCTCATGAATTGGGATTCGATGTGGCTCTCGTAAGTCGCGGGCATCAAAGCGACTCCACGCTGAGAAAAGCCGAGAATAAGGTTTATGCTTCGCTACGGGAAATGTGGGTGAGTTTATTTGAAAATAGATAAATTCTTAAAAACGTTTCTTTGCACTTCTGTTTTGAGCCTTAGCTACACTTACAATCAAAGTTTTGCCGTCGATTTTTTTGTTATTTAATGCACGAATTGCCGCTTTTGCCTCTTCGTCTGAAACCATTCTTACAAAACCAAATCCTCGAGGTTCACCCGTAAATCTGTCTTTTATAATTTTAACTTCCGTAACCGCCCCGAAATTACCGAACATTACTTCAATTTCCTTTTCGGTTGTGGTTGTGGGAATATTGCCTACAAATAAATTCATGTGAATTTCCTTTCTGGTAAAAACCACCCTTTTTTCGAATCTCGTAAAAGAAGATAGAGCCAAGGTAGGTAAAACTATTTAACTTGAGTATGAAGCTACCATTATTTAAGTTAATATCCAAATTATTTGTTAGAAAAGTTTTAGAAAAGGTTAGCGGGTATTACATTTCGTTTTATAAACAAATTGTGTTGTTTTTAGAAAACATAATTATTTTCCTTAAATTTTAACGATTAAAAACCATTTGTTCGTGGAAGCTTATG
Organism: uncultured Melioribacteraceae bacterium; assembly: GCA_964611145.1. Classification (GTDB taxonomy): domain Bacteria; phylum Bacteroidota; class Ignavibacteria; order Ignavibacteriales; family Melioribacteraceae; genus WFQV01. The sequence goes on along the minus strand of CAZSYM010000026.1, from coordinate 8,175 downwards.
AAAATAGAAGACATTAAACTCAGCCGCGATTTGCTAAGAAAAAGCCGTTACTCCAAGTTTCAGGATTTTCACAATTTAATGGCTTATCGCGTAACGGATATTCTACTTGTTTCCAGCCTTTACGACTCTTATGTTTTCGAAGAAGACGGGCGACTTTACGAGTTGATACGAAAAGAGTATTTGGGACTTAACTTGAGTCATTCTCCCGAACTCTTTCAAGTTTCCTCGGCAAAGGAAGCGCTTAAAATTGCACAAAAAGAAGAGCGATTTAAGCTTATAATCGTTACCATGCACGTCGAGGGAATGAGTGCCGTTGCGTTTACGAAGGAGTTGAGGAAAAAAGGTATAAAAACTCCCGTTGTGCTTTTGGGATATGATAATCGAGACCTGGCGGATTTAATGAATTCTTCCGATGCTTCCGTGTTCGATAAAATTTTCGTTTGGCAGGGAGATTATCGCCTGCTGGTGGGGATAATAAAGTTTATCGAGGATAAAAAAAACGTTGAAAACGATGTGAAGACCGTCGGGGTACAGGTGATTCTTGTGGTGGAAGACAATGTTCGTTATTATTCTTCTTTTCTGCCCGTGATATATCTTGAGCTTTTCAAACAATCCCAGGATTTGCTTCAGGAGGGAATTAATCTTCCTCACAAATTTCTGAGAATGCGTGCCCGTCCCAAAATAATACTTTGTTCCGATTATGAAGAAGCGATGAGCTATTATAAAAAATACAAAGAAAATATTTTGGGTATTATCACCGATGTGGATTTTCGTCGCAGAGGCAAAAAAGACCCGGAAGCGGGACTTAAATTGACAAGACAAATAAAAGCCGACTATTCGGACATTCCCGTGCTTATTCAATCAAATCGTTTGGAGAACGAGCAACTTGCTTATGAAGCGGGTGCGGCGTTTCTTTTTAAAAATTCGCCGACTCTTCTTAACGATTTACGTCGGTTTATGAAGGAAAATTTTAGTTTCGGTGATTTTGTTTTCAGAAACGAGAAAGGCGAGGAGGTTGCCCGCGCAAAGAACTTGGAAGACCTGGAAGAAAAACTGAAAATTGTTCCCGAAGAAAGTATTGTATATCACGCCTTGCGAAACCACTTTTCAAATTGGCTTAAAGCAAGAACGGAGTTTTATCTTGCGGATAAATTACGTCCCCAGCGGGTTTCCGATTTCAAAAATCCGGAGGAATTGCGTCAGACTTTGATTAAGACCCTTTCCGAATACAGAATAAATCGGTTGCGCTCGGTAATTTCGGAATTTAAAAAAGAGACCTTCGACTTTTCAGGCACCTTTAGTAGAATCGGTGGAGGGTCCATTGGTGGCAAGGCTCGCGGACTTTCCTTCATGAACTCCCTTATTTATAATTTGGAGATAGGCGAGAAATTCGACGGAGTACGGATTTTTGTCCCCTCCCTTGTTGTTATCGCTACGGATGTGTTCGATGATTTTCTGGAAATGAACAATCTCTTGGAATTTGCACTTCGTTGCGAAGATGATGAAAAACTTGTGGATAGATTTATCAATGCAAATCGTTTTCCCCAGGAAGTCATTGACAAACTTTATGATTTGCTTTCGGTTCTCAAGACCCCCATTGCCGTGCGTTCTTCTTCACTTTTGGAAGATTCCCAAGGACAACCCTTTGCCGGTGTTTACGAGACAATAATGCTGCCTAACAGACACCCCGATATTCATATTCGAGTCGCTCAACTTCTGAACGCTATTAAGCACGTTTATGCGTCCACTTACTATCAAAGCTCCAAAGATTATATAAAAATGACGACTTATCGCCTCGAAGAGGAAAAAATGGCGGTTATAATTCAAAAATTGGAAGGGGTGGAAAGAAACGACAGGTTCTATCCGGAAATTTCCGGTGTGGCAAAATCTTATAATTTTTATCCCGTTTATCCTGCCGAGTCCGAAGACGGGATAACTTCCGTGGCACTGGGATTGGGAAAAATAATCACGGACGGCGGCACGGTTTTAAGATTCTCTCCTAAATATCCCGAGCACATCATACAATTTTCCTCGGTGGAAAACACTCTAAAATACAGTCAGCACGAATTTTACGCAGTTGAATTAAGCGAAGATTTGGACGATTTGCATCTTTCCGAGGATAAATTCATTCGCTCCTATGCGTTGGCGGATGCCGAGAAAGACGGAACGCTTAATTATACGGCTTCCACTTATTCTCCCGAAAACAATGCCATTTACGACGGCATTTCGCGTCCCGGACCACGCGTTTTTACCCTTGCCCCCTTGCTGAAACACAAAATCTTTCCTTTGAGCGATATTATTCGACTTATTCTTAAAATAGGTAAATGGGGAATGGGCTCGCCCGTGGAAATAGAATTTGCGGTGAACCTTTCCGTGCCTCCGGGCGAAAGGAAAGAGTTTGCAATCTTACAAATGCGTCCGCTGGTAATAAGTAGCGAATTGGAAGAATTGAATGTCGAAGACGTTCCGAAAGAGAAAATCCTTTGTAGGAGTAAGAACGTCTTGGGGAACGGGAGATATGAAAAAATAAGAGATATCGTTTTCGTCGATAAGAAAGTCTTTGACCGTTCGAAGACGCGCGAGGTGGCAGCGGAAATCACCAAGTTGAATTCCAAACTCGTGGAGGAAAAGCGTCCTTATTTGCTTATCGGAATGGGAAGATGGGGAAGTCTTGACCCCTGGCTTGGAATTCCCGTGACTTGGGAAAACATTTGCGGCGTGAAAACCATTGTTGAAACTAATTTCGAAGATATGGACGTGGAGCCTTCCCAGGGTTCGCATTTCTTTCAGAATCTCACGTCTTTCAAAATCGGTTATTTTACCGTGTCGAAAACCGACGAAACAAATTTTGTCGATTGGGCTTGGCTTTATCGAATTCGCCCCGCTCAAAAGCTAAAATATGTTCGACATTTAAGATTAAGAAAGCCTGTTATGGTGAGAATAAACGGGAAAACTCATCACGGGATTATTTGTAAACCAAAGTAGTTTAAGGATTCTCTAATAAAAATGGATGAAAAATGAAAAGAAGAGAATTTATTCGCAACGGTGCATTGGCTACGCTTGCCCTTGGAACAATGCAAAATCTTTTTGGTGGCACAAAAAGTATTAAAGAAAAAAAAATAATAAAACCCAAAAGAATCAAACCGGGCGACACCGTGGGAATAGTTGCTCCCGGGAGCTATATTACGGAAAAGGAATTGGAGGAAACGATTCAAAACCTGAAGATGTTGGGCATGAAACCTTATTATACGAACAACGTTCTGAAAAAACATGGCTATCTTGGCGGAACGGATAAAGAACGTGTGGCGGATTTACACGAAATGTTTTCCAATCCCGAAGTGGATTGGATTATTGCCGCTCGCGGAGGTTACGGTTGCACAAGGATACTACCAATGCTCGATTATGACTTGATTCGCAACAATCCGAAAGTATTGATGGGTTATAGCGATATCACCGCTCTTCTCTATGCTATTTTTGCACAAACGGGACTTGTAACTTTTCATGGTCCCGTAGGGGTTTCTACCTTCAACGATTTTTCCGTCAATTATGTTAAAAAAGTCTTGTTCGATGCGGAGAGCGGTATTCTCCTTAAAAGCCACGAGGAAGTTTTTAATAATGAGAAAATACCTTATACGGTCCGTTCGGGTAAAGTGCGTGGACAACTTGTTGGTGGCAATCTCTCCCTTGCGGTGGCTGTTATCGGTACGAAATATGACGTGGATTATTCGGGCAAGATAGTTTTTCTGGAAGAAATAGGCGAAGAGCCGTATCGAATAGATAGAATGCTTACCCAGATGATTGAAGCGGGGAAATTCGAAAAAGCGGCGGGAATCGCTTTGGGAAAATTCATTGATTGCGAGGTGGATAAGGAAAAACCCGAATTCGAAAATTCTTTGACTCTTTCGGAGGTTATTTATGACAGACTTTTTAATCTGGGAATTCCCGTTGCATACGGATTATCTTTCGGACATATTACGAATAAATTTGTTTTGCCTTTCGGAATAATGGCGGAATTCGATGCCGGTGAAAGGACAATAACACTTTTGGAAAGCGCCGTAACTTGAGTTGAGATATGTTTGCAAGTGTTGTATTCCCGCTACCCTTCAGGAAAGCGTTTACATATTCGATTCCATCGGAACTAAAAAATGCCGTAAAAATTGGCGTGCGCGTCGTAGCGCCTTTCGGAAAGCGTACGCTTACGGGCTTTGTCGTGGATATTCTTTCACAGGCGGAGGAAGGAATAGAAATAAAACCAATTTACGACGTCCTCGACCCTCGCCCGATTTTCGGTGAAAAGGAATTAAAGTTTTACGAGTGGCTTGCCGAATATTATCTCAGTTCGCTTGGTGAGGCAATGAAAAACGCCGTTCCGTACGGTTCGGATGTTGAATCCAGGAGAATTGTTTTCGCAGATATTGATAAATGTCGTAAGCTTTTGGAAAAGGAAACCGAAAGGGGAACGATTAAGGAAAAAATACTACGCGTGCTTTTGAACCGCGAAAGAATTTCGGTTTCCTCTCTGCAGAAAGAAATCAGGAAGAAAAATATTTACTCCGCTCTCCATTCTCTTGAAATGGAAGGTGCTATCACTGTTATAACGCAACTCGACGAAGGGCGCGTTCGCATCAAGAAAATCCTTTTTGTTCGCTTGAATGCGGAAAAGGAAAAAATTTATGATTTGTTGCCCGAGCTGGAAAGGCGTTCTCCCAAACAAACCGTGATTTTATTGGAATTACTCGGTTCCGATAAGGAAATACCTCTTTCTGAGCTTTTGCACAAAACGGGCGCTTCGGCTTCTTCCGTGAAATCACTGCACCGGAAAGGTTTGGTGGAAATCTTTGAAAAAGAAGTGGAACGGTTGCACAGGGAAACTTACAGCGAGGGTCTGAAGGATATTGAATTAACGGATGCTCAAAAGTCCGTAATTGCCGAAGTATCCGAATTTATTGAGCGTGGCGAATTTAAAACTTTCCTTTTGCATGGCGTAACCGGTAGTGGCAAAACGCAAGTGTACATCGAGCTTGTAAAGAAAACCATTGCGGAAGGGAAAAACGCTTTGGTGCTTGTCCCGGAAATTTCCCTCACGCCGCAAATCACTTCCCGATTTACTAATATTTTCTCCGATAAGGTTGCCGTTATTCACAGCCGCATCTCTCTTGGCGTGCGTTACGACACGTGGCGGGGAATAATAAAAGGGAAATATAAAATTGTTATCGGTCCTCGCTCCGCCCTTTTCGCACCTTTGAAGAATCTCGGATTAATCGTTGTGGATGAAGAGCACGATTCCAGCTATAAGCAACACGATTTGATTCCCAAATACAACGCGCGGGATTCGGCGATAATGCTGGCACACTTTTCCGATTGTCCCGTGGTATTGGGGTCCGCCACACCCTCGATAGAAAGCATGTATAACGCGGAAATAGGGAAATATCAACTTCTGGAATTGAAAGAACGAGTTGACAATGCGGTAATGCCCGAGATAAAACTTGTGAATGTCTCCATAGAAGCGAAACGAAAAAGAATGGAGAACATCTTTTCCCACGAGTTGCTATTCAAAATAAAAGAACGACTTGAGCGAAAGGAAGGAATTATTATACTCCAGAATCGCCGAGGCTTTGCTACGCAAATTTACTGCGAGGATTGCGGAGAGATAATAATGTGCAATGAATGTTCGGTTCCTATGGTGCATCATCTGAAATCGAATGTTTTGAAATGTCATTATTGCGGTGTAACTCGAGAGGTTCCCAAACAATGTCCAAATTGCGGTTCGAGGGCGTTGAAGTTTTTCGGTACGGGAACCGAACGCGTGGAGGATGAATTGCTTTATCATTTTCCCGAGGTTCGCATTGAAAGAGTCGATTCCGACGTCATTACTAAAAAAGGGAAACTGGGGGAAATACTCAACAAGTTTAGAAATCGTGAAATTGATATTTTGGTCGGCACACAAATGGTGAGCAAGGGCTTGGATTTTTCCCATGTTACTCTCGTGGGTGTTATTTCTGCGGAAACCACACTTTGGTTACCCGATTTCCGCGCGGACGAAAGGACATTTCAACTTCTTACCCAAGTTGCGGGACGTTCGGGACGTAGCAAAACGAAGGGAGAGGTCGTTATTCAAACAAGAAATCACACGCATTTTGTGCTTCAAAAGGTTTTACAAAACGATTACAAAGGTTTCTACGAGCGGGAATTAAAATTGCGCCGACTTAATGATTATCCTCCTTTCGCCAGACTGGGATTGATTGAAACCAAAAGCAAAGAAGAAAAGCATGCTCGAGGGGCAATTGTGGATTTATATAAGTTCCTTATTGAACAGAAGAAGCCGCTGAAGATTTCGAGTCCCCACGAGGCTGTTATTTTTAAACTTAAAGGGGAATACCGTTACCAAATATTGGTAAAATCGGATAGGAAGAAAGACCCCGGCGGGAAATACTTGCGGGAGGCTTTTATCGAAGCGCTCGCCAAGTTTAATAGTTCCTCGCGGCATACGAATGTGAAAATAATCACGGATATTGACCCGCAAAGCGTGATGTGAGGAATTTATATCCCCCAAAAATCGTATTGTTGTAGGTTTCCCTATCGGAGCTTTTTAATAGGCGGCTTAATCCAATTTGTCCCGCCAAGCCTTTATTGCCCTTAAAAGTTCGAACATAGAGTTAATAATAATATCGCGTTTTGTTGGGTCTATCGAGCGGATTAAATCCAGATGTACGCGAATGTGGCTTTCGTCGAGATTTTTAAGAAAAGGCTTGCTTTTATTGGTAAGATACACGATTACATTTCTTCTATCTTCCGGGTCGACTTTTCTTTCAATTAGCTTTTTTGCTTCCAAAGATGTCAAAATATGAGTGATTCGTCCCGGCGTAAGATTCATTTCCAGAGATATTTCCTTGATTGAAAGGGAGGATTTGTTAGTAAATAAATGTAGGCATTTGAATTCGGCAATTGTCAAATTAAAAAGAGAGGCGAAATATTTCTCTTTTTCATGGCATGTCTTTGCTAACTCGCATGTTAAATCCGCCATGGCTTTTGCCATTTCCCGTTCGGTCATTTCGTGTTTTTCCTTTTTCATTTCCAACCCCAGGATATTTTACCCGCTAAAATAAATTATTATTTGAGTTTTGGCAAATATTTTTAAAATTTTTTTTCGAAAGGAAAAGAATTAAATTTAAAATTTCTATTCAGAAAAATTGGTGTTCGATGAAAATATTGGTAACGGGCGGGGCCGGTTATATCGGTTCGCATTTCGTTAAGTTTTTAAGGAAAAACAATTACGATGTCGTGGTTTTCGACAACCTTTCGCGCGGACATAAAGAAGCCGTGCCGAGCGACGTTGCATTCGAGCAAGTCGATATTCTCGATTACGAAGGTTTAATCTCGGCGCTTTCGAAATACAACATTGACGCAATTGTTCATTTTGCGGCGTTCGCTTATGTCGGCGAGTCAGTTGAAAATCCTTTGCTTTATTATCAAAACAACGTTGTGGGAAGTTTTACGCTAATCCGCGCCGCAGTGGAAAAAGGCATTGGCAAGTTTGTTTTTTCGTCCACATGCTCGCTTTACGGCAATTCCGAAAAAGTTCCGATTTCGGAAAGCGAAAGCGTTAAGCCGATTAACCCTTACGCGGAAACGAAACTTGTTATTGAGAAAATGTTGCGCGACGTTGAAACGGCGCACGGAATGAAATACACGGCGTTGCGTTATTTTAATGCGGCGGGCGACGATCCCGACGGCGAAATCGGCGAAAGCCACGACCCCGAACCGCACTTAATTCCGATTATCATGCAAACAGCGCTCGGCAAACGGGAAAAACTTTTCGTTTTCGGCGACGATTATCCCACGAAAGACGGCACGGCAATCCGCGATTACATTCACGTAAACGATTTGGCGGACGCTCATTTGCGCGCGTTAAATTATCTTTCCGAAGGCGGAAAATCGGACGTGTTTAATCTCGGCACGGGCGAAGGATATTCGGTTCTCGAAATGATTGCCGCGGCGGAAAAAGCCACGGGCAAAGAAATTCCTTACGAAATTACCGGAAGACGCGCGGGCGACCCGGCAATGCTCGTGGCGGATAACTCTAAAGCGCGTGAAATTCTCGGTTGGCAACCGAAATATGGACTTCAAGAAATTATGGAAACCGCGTGGAATTGGCATAAAGAGCAGAGGTTTTAA
>CAZSYM010000025.1:0-30232 GCA_964611145.1 uncultured Melioribacteraceae bacterium | reverse complement strand
TCCTTCCTTGCAATAAAATGTGGGAAAGTGTTATATTGAACATGTAGTTCCGGCCTTTGTGACGAATTTAACTTGAAATTTATTCCGTCGGAGTTATTTTATATTTGTTTTTATAACTAATTTTGGAGTAAGAAATGAGAGTAAATTCTTTTTGGGGAAGAATATTTGCTTTTCTTTTTATTCCTTTCCTGGCATTTGCTCAGTATCATTACAAAAGCGAGAATGTAAAATTGTTGGGCAGAATGCCTCTTGGTCCCACAAAAGCCGTTTTCGGAGCATGCAACGAGATTTATTTCGGTAAGGGCGCTCTTCTGGAAATTTACAACCTCGATAATGTTGAGAATCCGACGGAGATTGGTGAGTTCATTTCTCACGGAGTCATTAATGATATTTATGTCGTGGGAAATTATGCCTTCCTGGCAGCGGGAAATTTCGGCGTGGAAGTCGTTGATGTTTCCGATAAAGCAAATCCTGTCCTGGCGGGTTATTATAGATTGGATGATGAAACCGTTGCAATATTTGCGACGGATGCTTATACAACTAATCCTGTCGTCTTTGCTTTGACTAAAAACGACGGGATTTATGTGCTGGACGCTTCCACTCCCTCGCAAGTTAAGTTAATTTCCCAGTTCTATATTTCCGGAGAGGGACGTGGACTTTACGGCGACAAAGACAATTTGCGATTGTACGTTGCGGCATATAGGGCGGGTTTGCACGTTATTGATATAGGTAATCCTAATCAGTTGACCCAAATGGGAACGTATAACACCACCGGCTTGGCTTACGGAGTTACGGTTTCGGATAATATGGCTTACGTAGCGGATTATAATAAAGGTTTGGTGGTGCTTAATGTTGGTAATCCCGCGGCAATTACGAAAGTTATAGATTTTGCAACTAATGGCGCCGCTTATGATGTGGCGTACGATTACGTTAATCAATTTGCTTACGTTGCTGTGGGTTCCCACGGAATAGTGGCAATTGATGTTAACGATGTCGTCTATCCGAAATATTTTGATTTTTCGGGTATCAATAATGCCGTAAAGGTAGAGTATATTTGCAACAATACTTTGCTTGTCGCCGACGGTTCGGGCGGACTTAAGGTAACCGAAGCCAAGAAGGATACGCTTTCTCTTAAAAGCGAAATTTCCGCGGAAGGGAACGCTCGGGGACTTTTTGCCCAAGGCGATTATCTCTACGTGGCAGCGGGCTTCGGCGGTTTTCAAATCACGGATGTCTTTTCCGATATTTCTCCCGTGATTGTCGGCTCGTATAAAACAGATGTCGGATATGGAAAAAACGTTTTGGTAAGCGATACTTTGGCTTTCTTCTCGAATAGTACCGACGGGCTTTCGATTTTAAGCGTGGCTTCGGTGGTAAATCCCAAGTTGATAACGAAAATTGAACCTCTAACGGGAGACGCCCGCAATTCGTTTTTATATGGCAATAACCTTTTCTTGGCGGCGGGTTTCGGCGGTGTGAGGGTTTATTCCTTGTCGGATATTTTGCATCCGATAGAGACTTCCTTTGTAACGACTGGATATAGCGCCAACGATGTTATCGTACGCGATACCGTGGCATACGTGGCGGATTATTTGAACGGACTGGAAACTTACAGAGTTGAGGATAGCCTTATTCAAGGCAATTACGGAAAGACGAATGTTCCCGTAAACGGTGTGGATATTTTCCTACGGGGAGATTCCGTCTATCTTGCCGGTTTAATCAGCGGTGTGAGAATTGTAGATGTGTCCGATCCTTGGAACCCTCGCGAAGTCAATCATATCCGTGTGGATGAATATACTTCCACTCGTGCTGTTTTTGTGCAAGATTCCTTGATGTTCCTTGCCGACGGTCCTCGGGGACTGCATATCGTAAAGTTAACCGATGAGCTTTCGGTAATCGGGTATTTTAGAACAGGTGGAAACGCTATGGACGTGGCGGTGAAAGACGGCAAGATTTATGTGGCTGATGATGAGGACGGAATTTACATTTTGAAATACGAGAAAACAACGGGCGTTCGAGGAAATTCTCCTGCGCTCCCGGAAGATTTTGCATTGTCGCAGAATTATCCGAATCCTTTCGGAGTTGCTTCCGGTGAAGCGGAAACAACGATTAAGTATTCCGTACCGACTGGTGTGAACGGGCGTGTCTCTTTGAAAGTTTACGATGTTTTGGGGCGCTTGGTTGCGGAACTTGTTAACGAAAAAGCCCAAGCGGGAATTCATTCCGTTAAATTTACTCCGAGAAAGCTTTCCGCCGGAATTTACTTCTATACTTTGCGCGCGGGTGGCTTTTCCTTGACCAAAAAGATGATATTGATGAAATAAGGAGAAATAGAAAGAGCAAAGCCGCTCGATAAATCGGGCGGCTTTTTTTATTTCTTTTCAAAGTACTTCTTTGTTTCGGCGGCGATGATGGGAGAAAGAGCCAATAACCCGATAAGATTCGGGAAAGCCATTAAACCGTTGAAAATATCGGCGATGCCCCAAACCAAATCCAATTGACTGATTGCTCCGATTCCTACAAAGACGGTAAACAAATAACGATAAGGTTTTATGATTTTTTCGCCGCTTAGAAATTCCAAGGATTTTTCGCCGTAATAAGACCAACCCAGCAATGTGGAATAAGCGAATAGAACCAAGCCTATCGATACGATGTATTCTCCCAATTTACTGCCCAGCCCGTCCGTGAAGGCTGCGGATGTGAGCGCTGCGCCATTAATGCCGGAAGTCCAATCGCCTGCAATTACTATCACGAGTCCCGTAAGCGAGCAAACGACTATGGTATCGATAAACGTTTGTGTCATGGAGACGAGAGCCTGCGTAACGGGGTGCTTTGTTTGTGCTGCAGCGGCAGCGATGGGGGAACTTCCTAATCCCGATTCGTTCGAAAAAACTCCGCGAGCGACTCCCATGCGAATTGTAAGCATGACGGTCGAGCCTAAAAATCCTCCCGCCGCGGCGGTGGGTGTAAAGGCTTTTTCCAGAATAAGAAAAATGGCGGGGAGTAGTTTGTCGTAATTGATCGCTAAAATCAATAACGCTCCGCCCATGTAAAAGACAATCATAATCGGGACGAGGAAACCCGTTACTCGACCGATGGATTTTATCCCGCCGATTATTACCGCTCCCGTTGCAAGCATCAAAATTATTGCGGTAATCCAAGTTGGTATATTAAAAGTGGAGTGCAGCGCTTGCGCCACCGAATTGGATTGAACGGTGTTCCCTATTCCGAAAGTTGCTATGGCGGCAAAAATGGCGAAAAGAGTTCCGAGCCATTTCCAGCCCAACCCTTTCGATATGTAATACATGGGACCCCCGCTCATGTTTCCGAACTTGTCCTTTTCCCGGAAATGTACAGCTAACAATGCTTCGGAATATTTTGTAGCCATGCCCACAAGCCCGGTTACCCACATCCAGAATAATGCGCCGGGTCCTCCGGCAGCAATTGCCGTAGCAACACCCGCAATGTTGCCCGTCCCCACCGTGGCGGAGAGTGCCGTCATTAAAGCCTGGAAATGCGTTATGTCCCCCGGCTGGTCGGTGTCTTCCTTCCTTTTGATTAGGGCAAGCCATAACGAATGCCAGAGTTTTGTGAATTGCAAACCTTTCAATCTGAACGTCAGAAAAATTCCCGTGCCTACTAAGAGGACTATTGTGGGAACTCCCCAAACAAAATTACTTACGTCGGTGATTATTTGCTTCCAATCCATGGTATCTCCATTGATTGCTGAAAAAAGATTTTAAGAAATAACAAATTTAAGAAAACCCTTCTCAAAGTTTCCGAATTTTATGGGATGTGTGTTTGCGCAAAGAGAGAGAAGATTTTTTTGAGTATTTTTAAAATTAAAAATCTGAGAATTATGAAAATAGCTTTTTTTAGTTCGGAAGTATATCCTTTTGTGAAAACGGGCGGTTTGGCGGAGGTCTCAAATGCTCTTCCTAAAGCGCTGAGCGAAAGAGGTAATGAGGTAAGAATTTTTACTCCCAAATATAAAGTGGGGAATTACGAAAATGTCGAATTGATGAATTGTTCCGCTCCGGAAAAATTGACGGTTTCGCTTGGAGCGGATTTTGAAGAAGCGCGATTTTATAAAACATTTCTCCCGCATTCCTCGGTGGAAGTGATTTTGGTGGAAAACGAAAAATTTTTCGGGCGGGAATCCGTTTATACCGAGGATGCTGACGAGGGCGAACGTTTCGTATTCTTTTCCAAGGCTTCGTTGGAATTTATAAGCCGCTCGGATTGGAAGCCGAGTCTGTTGCATGTTAACGATTGGCAGACGGCATTGATTCCTTATTATGCCAAGAACAAATACGAAAAGCTTGGGAACATCCCTTCTTTGTTGACCCTGCACAATGTTGGTTATCAAGGAATTTTCGGCAAGGAGCTTTTGGAAAAGGCAAGCATTGAAGGAAAATATTTTTTCCCCATGGGACCTGCCGAATATTACGGCAAAGTGAATTTTCTGAAAATGGGAATTTTCTTTGCGGATAAATTGAACACCGTTAGCCCTACTTATGCTAAGGAAATTTTACAACCCGAATATGGCGCCGGTATGGAAGGAGTTTTGCGCGAAAGGGAAAAAGATTTAAGCGGAATTTTAAACGGTGTGGATTATTCGGAATGGAACCCAGCAACGGATAAATTTATTTACAAGAATTACGATGAAAATTCCCTCGAGAATAAAATCGTTAATAAAGAATATTTGTTGAAAGAGTTTAAGCTGAACGCCGAAGAGGATGTTCCTTTAATCGGTATGGTTTCTCGTTTGGTTCATCAAAAGGGATTTGACCTTTTTACGGAGGCTCTCCCTCGTTTGATGTCCTTGAATGCGCATTGGATTTTACTCGGTAGTGGCTGGAAAGAGTTCGAGGAAAAAATCCTTTCCTTCTCCCAAAAGTATTCGGACAAATTCAAAGTCGTAATTGGTTATGATAATAAACTTGCTCATCGGATAGAAGCCGCAGCGGATATTTTCTTGATGCCTTCCCGGTACGAGCCTTGCGGATTGAATCAGATTTATTCTTTGAAATACGGTACTCTGCCTTTGGTTCGCAGAACGGGCGGATTAGCGGATACGGTTAAAGACTTTCGGTTGGAAAATCCTTATCTCTTAAAAATTGCAAACGGATTTACTTTCGATGAATATTCTGTGAATGCTCTTTATCGTGCCGTTGAAAGGGCACTGAAAATATATGAAGAAAAGGACATTTGGAAACGTTTGCAATTAAACGGAATGGCGGAGGATTTTTCTTGGGCGACGGCTGCCGGTAAATATGAAAAACTTTATCGTGAAATGATAAGCGGTTAGTTTTAAAGTTTTTTCGTAAATTGAGGCAGTAATTTTAAAATACTAACGGAGGCGTGATGGAACATCAGGGATATTTAGTCGGTTGGGGAACTCTCTCGTTAATTAATGCCGGTCTTGCCCAATGCAAAGGTAGAAACGGTTTCTTGTGGTGGCTCCTTTCTCTTTTTATCGGTCCCGTAGCGACTTTTTTAATTGTAATACTTCCCAATTTGAACGAAACGCCTTAAAGTCTTTGCTTAAACGTAGCAAGCAATTCTTCCGCCGCAGCGGTGGGAAGAATTTCGCTTTTTAAGATTCGTTGTTTTAATTCGTTATACTTTGTAACGGTTTTTTCGTCCGAGTAAAATAATTCCAAGAGACCTTCTTCTATTAATTTTTTGAGCCAATCGAGCGCTTGTTTTTGCCTCCTTTCTTGAAAAAATCCTTCGGCTTTTGTTTCTTTCTCGAATTGTTTTATAATTGCCCAAAGTTGCTCTATTCCTTCGGAATACAAAGCCGAGCCGGTTAGAACTTTGGGCCGCCAGCCTTTTGTTGCCGGTCGCAGAAGGGAAAGAGCGTTTTCGTAATTGCGTTTTGCCTTTTCCGCTAATGTTTTGTTTTCTCCTTCGGCTTTGTTAATCAGAATGCAATCAATCAACTCCATAATACCTTTTTTGATTCCTTGAAGTTCGTCGCCTGCGCCTGGGATTAGCACCAACAGAAAGAAATCGGTCATCGAGCGAGCTTCGGTTTCGCTTTGTCCCACACCTACTGTTTCGATTAGGATGACGTCATAACCTGCGGCTTCCAGAACGGTGATTGTTTCGCGGGTTTTCCGAGCCACTCCTCCCAAGGCGCCTCCTGTTGGAGAGGGACGCACAAAGCAATTTTTTTCTCGCGAAAGTTTTTCCATGCGGGTTTTGTCCCCCAAAATGCTACCGCCGGAAATTTCGCTCGTGGGGTCAATGGTTAATACGGCGACTTTCAATCCTTGCTTTATTAGATAAAGTCCCAACGTTTCTATCAACGTACTTTTACCGGCTCCCGGTACGCCCGTTATCCCTATTCGTAAGGAATTTCCGGCTTTTGGCAAAAGAGCCGAAAGAAGTTTTTTCGCACTCTCGCGATGTTTTTGGGAATTGCTTTCAATCAGAGTTATCGCCCGAGCAAGCAAGACTCTGTTATTGTTTAACACTCCTTCGATTAATTTTTCGACGGGTATTTGTTCTGTCGTAACTTTGTGGGGAGCGGGAGATGCGCCGACATACTTTTGTGCACTTCCGGCGCTTTGTGCTTGAGCGTTGCCTTCGGGTTTTCTGAATTTTCCTTCCATGTTTTCCTTTTGAGTTAAAAATTAAAATTCGGATGTGAGATTTTCTTCGAATCTCGAAATTAACTTCTTTGTCTCCTCGGGAATCGGTACGGAGCTTTTTTTCTCGGAGTCGTAGGAAACCAAATATGTTACCGCTGTGGCAGCGAGGAATTTTTCATCTTCCCTTGCGCCTTCTATTGCATGGTGAATCTCAAGACTTTTCTTCCCGATTTTTGCTACTCTCGAATGAATGATTACGGAATCTCCCAATTCCAAAGGTGCTAAGTAGGAAATGTCCACGCGTGCCACTACGTAATCAAAACGGGAACGATTTTGGGGATAATCCGTCAGCTGTCTAAAATAATCGATACGGGCTTCTTCCAAGTATGATAGGTACTTTGCGTTGTTTACGTGATTCATTGTGTCCAAGTCCGAGTAGCGAACTTTGAGGTTCGTTTTTACGCGAAATTTTTGAGGTTCAAAATCAAATTTCATGACAACGGATTTTTATTCCCAAAATAATTATTCTTGTGTTTTAATAATAATGATATTCGGAAATTATTCAAATAATGACGAAAAAGCTTTTGTTAATTGCGCATAGAGGCGAATCCTTTGACGCACCGGAAAATTCCCTTGCGGCAATAAATCTTGCGTGGGAACGAGACGACGATGCCGTGGAAATCGACGTGCGATTAGCCGCTGACGATAAGATTGTTGTGATTCACGACCACACAACTAAAAGGACGGGCAAACGTAAGCTGAAAATTCACAAAACATTTTCGCATGTTCTTAAAGAAGTAGATATAGGAAGCTTTAAAGAAGCCAAATGGAGTGATGAAAAGATTCCTTTGTTAAGCGAAGTTCTTGCGAATGTTCCGCCTAAAAAACGTTTGTTTGTCGAATTAAAAGGCGGAATTGAAATAGTGCGCCCGCTTGTTGACTTGGTGAAACATTTCAATTGCTCGGAAAATGTTTTGAGTTTTATCGGATTTAAATTGGAGACGATTGGCGCTCTTAAAAAACTTTTGCCGGAATTCGAGGCTTATTGGTTGTTGCGCCCCTTCTTTCCGTACTTTCGTGTGAATATTGAGAGAGCGATACAAAAAGCAAAATCCGTGAAGGCGGACGGCTTGGATTTACATTATAAGATTTTAAGAAATCCCGACGAGGTGAATCGAATACACGAGGCGGGACTGAAAGTTTTTGTCTGGACGGTTAACGATGTGGAAATAGCTCGGAAATTCGTAAGCTTTGGCGTTGACGGCATTACGTCCGACAAAGCCGCATGGTTAAAAGCCAAGCTGGGAATTTGAGGCGCTTCCGTTTCTTTTTTCCACTCGCGGAATTGCCATGAAATCATGAGTTAAAAAATATCTCTTTGTCCTTTTTCGACAGAAGGCGATTCAGCCCTTTTTTTGAATTACGATTTTCCTAAAAACAACTTGCTAATTTGTTGAAAATCGAGAGTTTAAAATTTTATTCTTTTAAGGTTCTAAAAGGTGTGTTTTATCTTATTCGAAAATTCTTATTTTTCTCACGCGGTTTTGGAATTCTTTCCCGAAAATTTTGATTCGGTTATTTTTATGAGGAGTAAAAAATGAGCGATTTTGTTCATCTGCACAACCATTCCCATTACAGTCTGCAGGACGCGGCGGCAAAAGTTGACGATTTGATTGCGGCGGCGGTGAAATATGATATGAAAGCTTTGGCTCTTACGGACCACGGCGTGATGTACGGAGCTAGTGAGTTTTATAAGAAAGCAACGAAAGCGGGAATAAAACCGATTATAGGAATAGAGGCGTACATAGTTTTTGACGGAAGTCGTTTCGACCGTAAAAAGGAAAACATGCCCGGGCGTAAGCAATCTAAGAATTATAACCACTTGGTATTGCTCGCCAAAAACAAACAGGGATATAAAAATTTAATGAAGCTTTCGACAATAGGTTTTACGGAGGGCTTTTATTATAAGCCTCGAATAGATTTGGAAGTGTTGGAAAAGTACAAGGAGGGACTTATTTGTACTTCCGCATGTTTGGCGGGTCCCGTTGCGGAACCGATTATAAACGGGGATTACGAACTTGCGCGGAAGAACGCAATAATATTAAAAGAAATGTTTGGCGAAGATTTTTATTTGGAAATTCAAGACCACGGGTTGGATAGGGACAAAATGATTCTTGAGGCTTTCCCGAAACTTTCCGAGGAATTGAATATACCCCTTGTGGCTACGAACGATATTCATTATATCGAAAAAGAGCATGCCATAGCTCATAATATTTTGCTTTTGCTTTCGGATAAAACGGGAGCGGATTATCGTAATCTCCGTTACGGCACCGACCAGATTTATTTTAAAAGTGCGGAGGAGATGAAAAGGCTTTTTAAAAATTATAAAGGGGCTATTGAAAACACACTCGCAATTGCCGAGAAAATAAATTTCGAAATGGAGTTTAAAAATTTTCATTACCCTCAATTCCCCATTCCTCCGGAATCCGGTGCCAAGACGTTGGAAGAATATTTTGAAAAACTTGCGGAAGAAGGCTTACATAAAAAATTTAAGAAAATTACCCCCGAGATAGAAGAGCGTTTTCGCTACGAGGTGAAAGTAATCAAGGATATGGGATATTCGGGATATTTCTTGATAGTGCAGGATTTTATTAATGCCGCAAAGAAGCGGGGAATTCCCGTAGGTCCCGGACGAGGTAGCGCTGCGGGTAGCTTGGTAGCCTATGCGCTCGGAATTACAAATGTTAATCCGCTCGATTTCGATTTGCTTTTCGAGCGCTTCCTGAACCCCGCCAGAAAATCCATGCCCGATATTGATGTGGATTTTGCGGACGACCAGCGTGGGGAAGTGATTGAATATGTAAAAGAAAAATACGGTGAAAACTCCGTAACACAGATTATTACTTTTAACCGTCTTTCCTCACGGCAAGTGATTCGGGACGTCGGACGTGTTTTGAACATCCCCATTTCCACGATTAATAGTATCACAAAGTGGATTCCAAGCAAGTTCGGAAAAATTTATTCTATTGACAAGGCTCTCGACGAAGTGCCCGAATTGGCGTGGGTGAAAAAATCCGACGATCCGCAGATACAGGAGCTTATTAACTATGCCCGCATTTTGGAAGGGATGAATAGAAATGCTTCCAAGCATGCGGCGGGCGTTGTGATTACTCCCGGCGATGTAAGCGATTTCGTCCCCATTGCCAAAGCAAGTAATAGCGACGATTTCGTCACGCAATACAATATGAAAGAACTTGACGATGCGGGCATTTTGAAAATGGATTTCCTCGGACTCCGTACGCTTTCCATTATTCGGGATACTATTGAGCTCGTTAAAAAAACGCGTGGCGAGGAGATAAATATCGATGAAATTCCTTGGGACGATAAGGAAACATTTAAAATCTTCTCGCAGGGTAAAACAACGGCGATTTTCCAATTTGAATCACCCCAAATGCGGGAGTATTTAAGAAAACTCCGTCCCACAAGCATCAAAGACCTTGCGGCAATGAATGCTCTTTATCGTCCCGGTCCCATGGACTTTATCGATTCCTTTATTAATAGAAAATTCGGTAGGGAAAAAATCAAATATTTACACCCTGCGCTCGAGCCGATATTAAAGGAAACTTTCGGAATCATTGTCTATCAGGAGCAGGTGATTCAAATTGCGAACAAAGTTGCGGGCATGTCGCTGGCGGAGGCGGATATTTTACGCCGAGCAATGGGAAAGAAAGATTCCGATGCAATGAAGGAGCAGGAAACGAAATTTGTTGAAGGTGCGGTCAAAAATAATATTGAGAAGAAAACGGCTATAAGTATTTTCGAGCAGATAAAGAAATTTGCGCAGTACGGATTTAACAAAAGCCATTCCGTCGCTTATTCTATTGTTGCTTATCAAACCGCTTATCTGAAGGCGCATTACTTACCCGAATTTTTAGCCGCAAACCTGACGAACGAGTTGAACAATACGAACAAGGTAACAATTCTGTTGGACGATTGCCGCCGTCTGCACGTGGAAGTGTTGCCTCCCGATGTAAACAAGCCTTCTACGTACTTCAGTGTTTCCGACGGGAAAATTATTTTCGGTATGTCGGCTATTAAGAACGTGGGAGTTGGCGCCGTGGAGGAATTGGCGAGGAGCAGAAAAGAATTGGGGAGGGATTTTAAAAATATTTTTGACCTTTGCGCCAATGTGGATACGCATATAGTTAACAAGCGAGTTCTCGAAGGATTGGTGTTGGCGGGAGCATTGGACAATCTGGAAGGCACTCGCGCGCAAAACTTTGCGGCTATCGAAGAGGCGTTGGAATATGGCGCTAAGTTCAAAGCGGCGCAAAAGAAAATGGAAGGCAGTCTTTTCGGCGACGAAATGGAAGGGATTGAAATGCATCAACCCTCCTTGCCCGATGTGCCCGCGTGGGGAAATAAAGAAAAGCTGGCGAAAGAAAGGCAAGTGTTGGGCTTCTACTTAAGTTCTCATCCCCTGAATAAATTCTTGAATGAATTCGATGCTTTCGCTACCATTCATTTGGGCGAACCGGAGACTTTTGTAGGAAAAGAATTTGTTCGCGCATGTGGTGTGATTACACAAATGCGAACGCGCATCGATAAAAACGGAAATCAAATGGCGTTTTTTAGTCTGGACGATTTTACCGGCTCCTGCGAATGTGCGGCTTTCGGTAGGGATTTCCCGAAATTTAAACATCTCATAGAGGAGGAATCTACCGTAATGGTTTTTGGTAAAGTTGAAAACAGTGGCGATTCCATTAAACTGAATGTGAACGATGCAATCTCGATGAGCGAGGCAAGGGAAAAACTGACGAAGAAAGTTTTCATTCGTGTGTCGAAAGAAGAAACGGACTTGAGCATAATCGACGATATGAAGAAAATTTTTGAAAATCATAAAGGCAGCGTACCGGTTTATGTGGGTGTGGGGGAGAATGGTGAAAAGCGTATTTTCTCTTTACCGTATAAAATTTCCGTTGACGATGAAACCATCGGTGCGTTACAAAATTTGCTGGGGAATGATTCGATTTTCTATTCCACTCTTTAAAATATTTGCTACTGTAAAAGAATGTATGGTTGTTGAAATAGGCGTTTGGATTTAATAACTTTGCCGAACATTTATGACAAAAAAAAGGAAAAATACGATGCAAGCAAAATGGGCTTTGATTTTGGGAGCTTCTTCCGGATTCGGCGCCGCAACGGCGAAAAAACTCTCCGAAGACGGATATAATATTTTCGGCGTTCACTTGGACCGCCAAGCTACCATGCCTAATGTGGAAAAAATTATCAATCAAATAGAAAACGTCGGACAAAAGGCGGTCTTTTTTAATGTTAATGCCGCCGACCACAATGCTATGGAATCTGTTTTGGGAGAAGTGGAAAAAATCTTATCCGACGACGGTTCCAAGGTTAACCTCCTTTTGCATTCTTTAGCTTTCGGTACTTTGAAAAGATTCATTGCCGAAAATCCCTCCGACCGTGTAAGTAAAAAGCAAATGGAAATGACGCTCGATGTCATGGCGCATACATTGGTTTATTGGACGCAAGCTTTGGTTTCAAAAAATCTTTTTGCCGAGGGCGGTAGGATTTTTGCAATGACCAGTGCCGGTTCCGTAACGGTTTTTCCGACTTACGGAGTTGTTTCTGCGGCTAAATCGGCATTGGAATCTCATATTCGTCAGCTTGCCGTCGAGCTTGCGCCCAAAGGAATTACGGCAAATGCAATTATGGCGGGCGTTACGGAAACTCCCGCACTTAAGAAAATTCCCGGTAACGATGTTATGATAGATTTCGCGAAAGCAAAGAATCCCAGCGGTAGGCTTACGACTCCGGAGGATGTTGCCAATGCCATCTCGGCGCTTGCGCGCCCGGAGGCTTATTGGATTACCGGCAACGTTATTGCTGTGGACGGCGGAGAACTTATTTCCACTTACGGGGCATCGGATATTAAATAGATTTTTATAAGAAAAGAAAGGAGTAGAGGTATTAAATGAAACCTGTAGAAATTACGGATGCAAACTTTGAACAGGAAGTTATTCAATCCGACTTACCGGTTATAATAGATATGTGGGCTGTTTGGTGCGGACCGTGCAGACTTATTCATCCTATCATGGAAGAACTTGGCGAACAATATGACGGACGTCTGAAAGTTGGGAAATTGGACGTGGATGTTAATCAACAAACCGCTATTAAATACGGCGTGCGTAGTATCCCGACCGTTTTGTTTTTTAAGAACGGAGAACTTAAGGACGTAGTTATAGGCGCGGCTCCTCGTCAAGTGTTTGTCGAACGAGTTGAAAAGCTATTGAATTCTTAGCGGATAATCTTTTGTGCATTGCAAGAAGGTCAATACAGTTTTACATTTGAACGTTTTTTTATCTTGACAATAAATAAAGACTATGTTAAATTTAGCTCAAACTTGAACGAGTTTTAGCAGATTCAATAAATATAGGGGAGGTGAGGCTATCATATTCCGAAATTGCTTGCTTTAAAATTATCTTTATGTTATTTTTAATCCTTGGTTTTCTAAGGATAAAAAATAACATGAGTTCTTTATTTTGACGCATCAAAAAATTAAAAGTTTCTTTTAATTAATTAATCCACTCAAATTATAAGGAGAAAGTTATGTTAAAAAAACTTTCCTTTTTCTTACTCGCTTTTGCATTCCCGGTAATGCTTTTTGCTCAAAGCAATGTTATCATCAGAGCTGATGGTACAATTTTAAAACCGGGTCAACTCAAAACCACTGGCGAAGTTCAATATCTGAGCGCAAAAGAACTTCACCAAGTAACAAATTTCAAAAAATCCTTTGACGGGGTAAAGGACTTAGATGATACCTTAAGTTGGCATGTCCCACGCTCCGTTAACTTTGGTTTCTTCGGACAGGACAGAATGGTTCAATGGTTCGAAGCTCCTGCCGATATGATTATCAAAGGAGCGGGCTATAACACCGCGGCTGTGGATGTTGAAAATACTCCTGCCGAGTTAAAGCTCGTTACCGTTAATTGGACAAAAGACCAAATTTTGAATGCCGGTGTTAAAAGATGGGGTTATTATGTAGCTGATGGAAACGGCTATCATGATGCTACTGCATTCTTCGATGACCTCGACAGAACCGGTGATTGGGTAGATATCGAAGGTAGCGGTGCCGGTAGCCCCTTTGGCGCAGACCTTTGGTCCGACGGCGGCTTGGGCGCTCCTGTAACACCTGTTGCCGACGGTAAGTATCAATGGGTTGATATGAACCTCTTAGGCTTTGAACCTACTGTTACCAAGGGAACATTGGTGGGCGTTGCTCTTAAGAACAACAACGCTACAATGGATCAGGCAAGAATTGGCTTTATAGCCGACAATAGCTTGGGTATCCCTGGCTTCAAATATTATGCTAACGGTCGTTTGGATCCCCCGAACGATTATGGTTGGTGGACAAGAAAATATACTTGGGACTTTGTTTTGGCTGTAACTCTTACGGGTGATATTGCTCCTTATATCAATGATATGACTGAATTGCCCACTACTTTGAGCACGGAAGCAAGAACAGTTCAAGCTACCATTACCGACGTTAACCCCTCCGGTGGTAGCGCTGGTGTTAAGTCTGCTTCCTTGTGGTATAGCGTAAACGGCGGTGACTTTACCGAAGTTGCTATGACCAAAGGTGATGGCGATGTTTACTCTGCTCAAATTCCTGGACAAGAGCCTGGTTCCCAAGTGGATTATTATGTTACGGCTACCGACGTAAATGATAATCAGAGCCAAAGCAAGACTGTTACTTATTATATTTTCAAACCTACCGCTTCGAACTTGTTAGTATTTAGCGGTTATGACAAACCTGCTGGCTATCCGCAATCCTATTATTTCGGTCATGATGATTTCACAACTTATTCTACTGTTTATTGGGACCATGACGTATGGTGCTATGGCGCAACTACGGATGAACTCTTAGGATATTACACCAATGTATTCGAAATTGCTACAAAGGGTCCGAACGTAGATAATATTCCTGCAGATTCCGCATGGGTCGCTGCCGACGGTGGACACAACTACTTCCTCGCCGGTGACGAGTGGTTCGGTGCATATTCCGGTTGGGTAAACATTGACCACGATGGCGACTTTGCAAACGTCATTTTGGGCGTAACAAAAGAATTCAATGATATCAACTATGGTGCAAGTGGCGACCAGTTAGGACCATCTGTTGTAATGCCTGTTGCGGGTACTACTTTAGGCGGTGCGCTGGCAAACTTGTTTAGCGCTACTGGCGATACAATGTGGTATTATCCTTACTACGAAATCGGTGTTGCCAACTGGTTGGACGGTGCTAATTTTACCGATGACGTAGAAGTATTTATGCAGGGTGTTGGCGCTGATGGTAATACTTATAATATTGCAGGTAGCCGTGTACTGAGTGCCGGTAACAAAATAGTATTCATGGGTTATGATCCTCTTTCCTTGGATGCTCCTGCGGCACAATATTACTGGTATGGTTTCAGTAAAGCGGCTCCCCAGGTACAAGCTTTGATTTGGTTCGGAATCGACACGACCGTTTCCGTTAGACAGATTAAGGGCTTGACTCCCGAAACCTATTCTCTCGGACAAAACTATCCGAACCCGTTCAACCCCACTACTATCATCACATTTGCATTACCGCAAAGAAGCGATGTAAGTCTGAAAGTATATGACTTGCTGGGTCGCGAGGTTGCTACTTTAGTAAGCGGAGTTAAAGAAGCCGGTAAATACGAAGTTGAATTCAACGCTAAGAATTTGGCTTCCGGTATGTATGTATATCAATTGAAAGCCGGTAACTTCGTAAGCACCAAGAAGATGATGTTAATGAAATAACATAAATCTGCTTGTTTGTTAAATTGGTATTTGGCGGAATTGTTCGCTCAGACAAGAGCGAACAATTCCCCTTTTTTAATGAAAATGTCGCTGTAATTTAATATCAATAAACAGCACACGAGGTAAATGATGCGGTTAAGAATACAAAAAAGTTTAATTGTTTTAATTTTACTCGGTTTGTTCCTATACGGATGTGTGGACGAACCGTACATCGAGCCGGTGAAAAGACCTTTCTCCGTTATACGCGTGGGTAATTTCACCAGCAATCTTGACCCGTTGACCGTTTTGATTGACGGGAAAAAGATTGGCGATTTGGCACAAAATACGGTGACCAAATATTTTGATGTGAAATCGGGACAAAGGTCGTTTACTCTGAAAGATGCTAACGGGAATACCGTTTATAACAAGGACATTCCCGTTATTTCTTATGAAGAGGAAACGATACTTTTCTCCGGTTATTATTCCACTGCCGATACTGCTAACACATTCGGTTTCTTCAGATATACGGACGGCTTGACCTATATCGAAGAAATTCCCCCGGCAGATACGGCATATATTTATATAATTAACAATATTACGGATACCCCCACCGAAGTGGCAAAGAAGATTTCGGCTTTCGAAATAGCTTACAAGGATACGGTGGCAGATACCGTAGCTACCCATGAGGGAATTGGTTACGGTACGAAAGTGGCTTATAAAACTGCCGCTGGCACCTATACCTTTAGCTTTTTCGGCGAGGATTCCACCAGTGCGGAATTAAAAGACGTACAAATAAAGAGTCAAAAAAGATATTATTTCTTCGTAAGCGGCACGCCAAAGAGCTATGTTGTCGTTGAAGACGAAGAAAATCCTCTTCCAGCTCGTTCTAAATAATAATTAAGGGGAGAAGATCATGTTTCGTAGTCTTAAGTTTTTATTCATTCTATTAGCCGTTGTTCCGATGATTACCTTTGCCCAAACCGGTAAGGTCGTCGGTAAAGTGACCGATATGGAAACTGGCGAGCCTTTGATAGGGGCGAACGTAATAATCGAAGGTACCGTTCTCGGTGCCGCAACGGATGCTACCGGACACTATATTATTCTTAATGTTCCCCCCGGAACCTATACGCTAAAAGCGCGTTATATTGGTTATAGGGAACAGGTTATCGAGAATATTAAAGTGTCCGTTAACTTAACAACGGAAGTTAATTTCGCGCTTCCCACTGTGGCTTATCAGACAAAAACTGTGGTGGTCAAAGCGCCGAAACCGCTTATTGAGAAAAACGTAACGAACTCAACAAGCATAGTAAGAAGGGAAGATATAGAAAACTTGCCGATTCGCGGTGTTAACGCTGTGGTCTCCACACAAGCGGGTATCGTTACTCAAGGCGGTGAAATTCACGTTCGTGGTTCCCGCGGTGACGAGGTGGCTTTTTATGTGGACGGAGTTCTCGTTAACAACCCCGTGTTCGGTGGCGCTCGTACGGGCGTGATAAATAATGCCATAGAGGAAATTCAGGTGCAAGCCGGTGGTTATTCCGCTGAATACGGCGGTGCGAACGGCGGTATTATTTCCACGCAAACCAGAACCGGTACGGAAAAATATCGGTTTTCTTTCGAGGGAATTACGGATAATTTTGTCCCTCTCGGAGAAAAATTCTTGGGAGCTTATAGCAGACATTACAGCGAATTAGTCTTTACCGCTGGCGGTCCTGTAATTCCCAAGTATAAAGCGCTGAAGTTCTTCATAGCGGCGGGCAATAATTTTAACCGTTCTCCCGCGGCTTTCTATCGAGGCGCTCACTTTAAGAATGTATTCGACCCCTCCAGAGGAGCTTCGGCTGATACATTCGATATTGAGTACCCTGACGGATATATCTTGAATTACAATAGAAATCAATATCAAGTACAAGGTAACTTGACGTGGGATTTGTTGCCCTTTACTATTCGTGTAAATGGTAACTATCGTGTAAACACGGGACGTAACGGTGTTGGAATTACCAACTATCGTGCATATAATAGCGCCGGTTTGCACGAAGAAAACACTCTTTCCGGTAGCGTTAAGTTAACCCATGTGCTTAGTAAAAATTCGTTTTACGATTTGATCGTAAATTATTTCAATGACTTCTATGTAGATATGGACCCCGTTTTTAAACATCAAATCACTCTTTACGGGGATTCCATCGCGAACGCTGCCGTAGGAAGATATCTCCGCGGCGACGGGCGTCAACCGTTGAACTTTAGTGCCTACGGTTTCTCCTTTGTTTCGCAGGACAGGGTTCTAAGTTCCTATAGAAAACAAAGGACACAACAAATCGGTGGAAAAGTAAATTTCCTTTATCAGTTAGGATTGCATCACGAGTTCAAGACGGGTGCCGAATTCCATTACTATACTATCCGTCGTTATTCATTCGGTCGTGTATTCCAGTTGCCTTCCTTGGCAAGAGCTATTGCCGACGGAAGTGTGTATGATATTTACAGCCGTTTGGATAATTATGGTTATGATGTTTATGGAAATCCGACGGATTCTGGATTGGAAGCCGCAAAGCATCCTACCTTTGCCGCTTATTATATCCAGGATAAAATGGAGTTCTCCGACTTGGTATTGAACATCGGTTTCCGCTTGGACTATATTGATATAGATGCAAAAGTATTTAAGAATCCTCACAACGTAAAATTTGACGAGAACGGCGATATTGACCAATCACAGTTGGTTGATGTTGACCCGTTACTTCAGGTTTCGCCGAGATTGGGATTCTCCTTCCCGGTAACCGATAAGACTGTTTTCCATGCTCAGTACGGTAAATTTGTGCAACAGTCCAGATTGCGCGACGTTTACCAAGGTTATAATGTATTGGCTGATAACATCAAGGGCGGTTATGCAATTTCCCAGCCTGTAGGATTCGGCTTGCGTCCCGAAAGAACCACCTCGTACGAAATCGGTTTCCGTCAGCAAATCGGTAACGTTTTTGCTTTCGATATTACCGGTTTCTACAAGGACATAAAGGACCAAGTTCAAATCCGTTCCATCTTTGCTGAGGAAGGTGCCGCACATAGCCAATATTATGCATGGGTAAACGGCGACTTCTCCACAATTAAAGGAATAGAATTCAAACTCGATCTTAGAAGGGTCGAAAGAGTATCTGCCCAAGTTGATTATACATATTCGGATGCAAGAGGCACGGGTTCGAATCCTTCTTCCGCTTTCCGTTCGATTTGGCAGTCGCCGACAGCCGAACCGTTCTTCCCGTTGCAAATCGCTCCGTTGGACTTTAACCAGACTCACAGAGGATTCATCAACGTCGATTATCGTTTTGCCGATAACGACGGTCCGGAAGTGTTCGGACGTAAAATATTCTCTAATTTCGGTATGAACTTCCTCTTCTCGTTCAACAGCGGTTTCAACTATACTCGTTGGGAAGGTTATGGAAACGGAAGATATCCGCTTGAACCGTTGAACGCTTCTACAACTCCTTGGACTTTCCAACTTGATGCAAAAATAGATAAGTCCTTCAAAGTCGGACCTATGAACTTCAATGTTTATCTGTGGGTTATTAACGTATTCAATACTCAAAACGTTGTTGCCGTTTATAACACTTCGGGCGACGCATACGACGATGGTTGGTTAACCTACAAACAAGGTGTTCAGACGATTGAAGGATATAGACAATATGGCGAGCAATTTGCCGAGATGTATAAGAAACTCTACAAGACTCTGCATTATAGTGCAGGACATTTCGGCACGCCGAGAATTGTCAGATTAGGTTTAAGGATTAACCTGTAATTTTTGCATCGGCTGTTGTAAAAAGAATTTATATGGAGATGAAAAATGTATAAAAAAATATCACTAATAATTTTCACGGCAGTTGTCTTCGGCCTTGTTTTTATGGGTTTCTATAAAGACAAAGATAATGTCGAAACCCTGAACAAGGTTTATAAGAACGACGACTACAAGTATATCGATATCAACCAGATCTTCATGTGGATATCGAATAACGGCGACGGTTCGTTCGACCCCCGTACCAGTGCAGCCGGTATGTACTGGCCAGGTGGAAAGAACGCTACCATTACCGCAATATTCGAAGACGGCTTGATCTGGGGCGGTAGAGTCGGCCGTGAGATTCGTACCGGCGGTAGTACCTATCGTCACGGGCTCCAAGCCGGTAAAATCTTACCCGACGGTACTCCGGATGACCCGAGTCTTGACAAATACCGGATTTACAAAATCAGAAAAGACTGGAAAAGTATTCCTCCGGGACCGGAAAGAGACGCCTTTGAAAAGGACGTTAGAGAGTGGCCCGTCGAAGACGGCGCTCCCTGGATCGACGTTGACGGGGACGGAGTTTATAATCCCGATATCGATACTCCCGACTTTGTCGGTGACGAAGTGCTTTGGTTCGTAGCTAACGATATGGACCCATCAAGAACTACTTTCCTTTATGGTACTCTCCCCATGGGATTGGAAATCCAATCCACAGTGTTCGGCTTTAACCGTACCGGCGACTTGGGAGATATGGTATTTAAAAAATATTTGATTATCAATAAGGGTAATACCACCGTCAGAGATATGATTTTGGGGTATTGGTCTGATACTGACCTTGGTGACGCAAATGATGATTATACTGGTTGCGATACTGTTCTTAGCTTGGGTTACACTTATAACGGTCAGGAAACCGACTCCAAATATGGTTCTCCCTGCCCTGCAGATGGGTATGACTTTTTCCAAGGTCCTATCGTCCCTGCAGACGACCCCTTGGCTGTTAAATTGAACTTGCCCGATAGCGCCAAGTTCAAAGGCGAATGGAGAAAGGGTTGGAGCAACCTGCCGATGACGGCGTTTGCTTTCTATATCAATGGTAGCTCCATTTATCGCGACCCGTATCTGGGTGTTGCCGAAGGTTCTATTCAGATGTATAACTACTTGCAGGGTAAGGTATGGGACGGTAGTGAGTTCGTCGATCCCAATACCGGACAACCTACTGTATTCGTATTGGCTGGCGACCCCGTCGCTCAGACCGGTTGGTATGAAGGCGACGGATGGCCCGGCGGTCCTCCTCCGGGAGATAGACGTCACTTGATGTCTTCGGGTACATTTACTATGGTACCCGGCGATACTCAGGAAGTTGTAGTTGGTATTTTGATTGGGATTGGTAGTACAAGCTTGAATAGTATTACCGAGCTGAAGAGAAAAGATGCCGCTGCACAAACGGCTTACGACTTGAACTTCCAGTTGACGGATACTCCTCCGGCACCTAAGTTGCATGCTTCCCCGGGAGATAAAACAATTACCCTCTGGTGGGAAGATAATGCCGAAAGCTATGATGCCGGTGACCCCCTGATTTATGGACAAGGGTATGACGATACGACTTATACTTTCGAAGGTTATGAATTGTGGCAATTTAAGGACCAAGCGGGAAGCGACCCCGTTCTATTGGGAATTTGGGACCTGGTTGACTCCGTAACCACAATTTATGGCTATCAAAATATAAACGGTGAAAAGGTTCGCGTACCGGTTATAGTCGGACCGAACCAGGGCATCAGACGTTTTGCTTTCATTACGAATGATGCTTATACGCAGACTAAACTTAAAAACGGAAACCCGTATTACTTCGGCGTAACTGCTTATGGTTATTCGCCTCATAGTGACCCCAGCTATTTGGAAAGCTCACCTGTGGTCAAGGAAGTAATCCCGGGTAAACCGAGAATTGATTATACCTTGTATTATACTTCCGGCGATAGGATAATACCTGACCATGTAAGCGGATATGGCGATGCCAAGGTAATCTTCAAGATTATCGACCCGCGTGCACTTACGGGACACAAATATCGCGTGGAAATTCATGGTGCGGCGGATAGCCTGTATTACAACTTAATTGATGTGACCACAGGCGACACGTTGGATAAAAAAGACACCGATTTTTACGCTTTCGAACAGGATGCTTACGGTGCATGGTATATTCCCGATGCCGATACCTCCAGTCGTAAGATATACGACGGTTTCCAATTGTTCGTCCAAAATCTACTTGCGGACTCCTTGAAATTTGCACCTACGAAATATCTTGTTAAAAGCGTAACGGAAGTTAAGGGTCCTGGTGGGAAAACCCTTTCCAAACCTGTGAATGTTTGGTACCATCCCAACTCCACAGGTAAGTGGATGATAAAAGCTAATAACCCTGAGCATAGATTAAATTGGCAGAAATCCAAGGCGCTGGAAGGATTGGGATATCATGATTATGAGATTCGCTTTAGCGGTTCTTCACCGTTCTATGTTACCGGCTATGTACATTCGTTCGCACCGGCAACAAAGAGCGACTCCTTGGGTATCGGTACCGTGCCGTTCGAAACCTGGGATATAGGTTACGATGTTAATAGCGATACGGACGATGTTAGGTTGATTATTAAAATTCTCGATAACTATTATATTTCCGGTAGTGCAATTGATACCAACGTTGCCGTACCGGATAAGAAGTGGACGCATCTTTCCAATGGAGACTGGGAGCAGATTTATGCTTATCAAGCTCCGTTCTCTGTGGATTCGATGCCTAATCCTTCCGGGAGATCGAGATATCAAGACCATCGTTTCGGTGCTCTTGCTTTCAGCGGCGATTTGCCTGAACAAGGTACCGTTGTACGTATAACAACATGGAAGCCTATCCAGGAAGGCGATGCGTACGAAGTTGTTCTTAAAGCGCCGAATCCGCATGACGTTGCGGCGGCAAAAGCAAAATTGGATAAAGGGATAAGCGTATTCCCGAATCCTTATTTTGCTTCCAACCCGTTGGAGTTGGATAAATACCGCCGTTTCGTAAGATTTACGGGCTTGCCTGTTAAGGCGACTATTCGTATCTATTCTCTCTCCGGTGTGTTCATCAAGAGAATAGACAAAAACAGCACTTCTCAGTATGTTGACTGGAACTTGTTGAATAAGAATAATTTGCCCGTAGCAAGCGGAATGTATCTGGCGTACATCGAAATGCCCGGAATCGGTACGAAAGTGCTGAAACTGGCGATAATACAAGAACAACAGTATATCGATAGATTATAATGAATGTTAGTGAGAGTTCGGGAAGGGGTTATCCCTTCCCAATGCTCTAATTGTACAAATAAAAGGAGTTTAAAGATGTCTAAAAGATTAATACAAGGGTTAGTAATTCTACTTGCTATTTCCACCTTGTTTGTTGATACCTACGCAGGCGGGGGCAAGAGGAACGGTACTGCCGCTGCTCAAGAGTTGATGATTCCCGTCGGCGCAAAGGGAATGGCATTAAGCGGAGCCTACCTTGCCGGGATTACGGGTATCGACGCAATTTACTACAACCCTGCCGGTGTGGGCGCTTCGAACAATTCCGCCGAGGCAATGTTTTCTTACATGAACTACATAGCCGATATCGGATTCGCTTACGCAGCTGTCGCGATGAATTTCGAAGGATTCGGCTCCCTCGCTTTTAGTGTAAGATCATTGGACTTCGGCGATATCCCGGTTACTGATGCTGCAAATCCTTACGGTACAGGAGCAACATTCTCGCCAACATTTGTTACTGTCGGTCTTACTTATTCGAACGCACTCACCGATAGGATCCGTGTTGGCTTTAATGTAAACATTGTATCGGAAAAGATAATCAGTACCAGTGCAACTGGCATTGCTTTCGATGCCGGTATACAGTACAACGGCGTTGCCGGGGTGGAAGGATTGAAACTTGGCGTTGCTCTGAAAAATCTAGGTCCCCAAATGGATTGGGACGGTCCCGATTTGTTGAGACAGGCAGTTGAAAACGACGCTAAGAGAGGTACGCAATTCTACAAAATCGATGCCGCCTCCTTCGAACTTCCTTCCCAACTCGAAATGGGACTGGCTTACGAAGCTAAGTTTTCCGACCAGTTTAAAGGCATTATTTCTACGATGTTCCAAAACAATAACTTCTCTGACGATGAATATCGCTTCGCAGGAGAACTGAACTTTAAAGACATGTTCTTCGTAAGAGGCGGTTACGATTATGTTCAGGAAGCGGTCGGAAACGAGGATGAATTCCTCTTCGGTCCTTCTTTCGGCGTTGGCGTTAAATTAACCGGCTCCCTCGATATCGCCGTTGATTACGCATATAGAACCGTTAGATATTTTGACGCTAACCACATGGTTACCGTTAAACTTGGTTTCTAAAATAAACTTTGCGAAAAAAAGGCTGAGTTATCCTCAGCCTTTTTTTTTATTTTTTACGAACTATTTTTGCCATTAATGGTAAAATGTATCGTAAATTGGACTTTTTATTTAAGGGTTAAAGATGATTAAGAAAATAATTTTGCTTCTTGCTTTCCCCGTTTTGCTTTTTGCCCAGGGAAAATTCGCCGTCGATTTCGATTATGCCGTTTTTCCCGCGGATAGCCAGGGCGGTTCTTTCGAGCTTTATTATTCCTTTTATCAACCGGGGATGAACCATTTTAAAAAGAACGGTAAAAATTTTGTGGCGGGCTTGTTGAACATTGCAATAAAAAACGCCTTGACCGATTCCCTTGCTTTTAAGAAAGAATACCGCTTTGTCGCCGAGTACGATTCTAACAATTCGCCGAAAACTCTGACGGGACTTTTGCGCATTCCTTTGACAATAGGGAAATATCGTTGTACCGTAATCGGAAAGGATGCTACGGACGGGACAAAAGTGGATAGCGTTAGTTGGGAATTTGGCATGAGAGCCCGCGCTCGCAAAAGATTTTCCTTGAGCGATATTCAACTTGCGGGAAAAATCAAGGACTTTGAGACGGACGAGAAATCCTTGTTTTATAAAAATACTTTGGAGGTTATTCCCAATCCTTCCGCTGTTTTCGGAAAGGACTTGCCTGTGCTTTATTTTTATAATGAATTGTACAATATCAATAAGGAAGCGAAAAGCAATGCTTTGAAGGTAAGCCACTACATTTTCGATGCCTCGAATAGAGTGCGATATTTGAAGAATCGTTTTTATCCCAGAACAAACGAAAATATTGTGGATTTCGGGGCGATAAACATAAGTAAATTACCCAGCGGGGTTTATACTCTTGTGATTGCCGCAACGGATACTTTAAGCGGGGTTAGTATTAAATCCTCCAAAAGATTTTTTGTTTATAATCCGGGTGTTAAGGATACGCTTAAACCCATTGCCGTTTCGCCCGATTTGTTGGCATCGGAAATTGCAACCATGAGCGCGGCGGAAGTGGATAAAATGTTTGACGAATCCCGCTACATTGCTCGGCAGGATGAAATAAACGCATGGAAAAAGCTTAGTAATCTGGAGGGGAAAAAGAAATTTCTTTATGAATTTTGGAAAAGACGGGATTCGAATCCGGATACGCCCGAAAACGAGACCAAAATAGAATATTTCAAACGCGTCGCTTATGCTAACAAGTCTTTCGGGAATATGATTCAAAGGGAAGGTTGGAAAACGGACAAGGGACGTGTTTATATTCTTTACGGCGCTCCCAGCGAGGTGGAGCGACATCCGAACGAGACGGATTCCAAACCCTATGAAATATGGCATTATAATAATATCGAAGGCGGCGTTATATTCGTCTTTGCGGATTTCTCCGGCTTTAACGATTATCGCCTGATTCATTCGACAAAAAGGGGAGAGCTTTCCGATATTAATTGGCGTTCGAGAATAAGAGATTGATATGGCAAAGGACAATAATAAAATCGGTTTTAAGTGGAGCGATTATTTCGACGCACAGGAAACCTTTTGGTTGGGCGCCATACTTATAATCGCTTTCCTTTTGCGCCTTGTTTACGTGGTGGAAATACAAGGCACTTTTTTTATGAATTATTTGACGGACGACTCCAAGATTTACAACGATTGGGCTTTGAAAATGTTGAGCACGGGGGACTGGGCGGGGGACACTCCCTTTTTTATGGCTCCCGCCTATCCTTATATTCTTGCCGTCATATATTTGATTTTCGGTAAGTCTCTTTTTGTAGTGCAGATAATTCAAACTATTTTCAGCACCGTTACAATTGTCTTTATTTATTTGGCGGGCAGGAATTTTCATTCCAAAGCGGTAGGATATACGGCTGCTATTATCGCCGCTTTTTATGAAAATTTTATTTTCTATTCGGGCGCCATACTTTCGGAAACCTTCCAGACTTTTTTTATGGCGTTGCTTATTTACAAGCTTTCCCAGAGGAGCGAGAATTTTAAGACCAAAGATTATTTCATAATCGGAATATTAACCGGCATTGCGGGAATCTTTCGCGGGAATACTCTGCTCTTTGCCTTGTTGATGATACTTTATTTCCTTCTGAAATTTTTGAGGGAAAAGCGCACTTCCGAGGCTTTGTTTAATCGTGCGGGGGCGTTTTTAGGCGGAGTGGTTTTAATGCTTCTTCCTCTTACTCTTCACAATTATATTGCCGGGAAGGATTTTGTGCTACTTACCGCTAACGGAGGAATTAACTTTTATATCGGAAATAATGAGCGCTCCGTAGGAGTTTTTGTAACTCCCCGCGAATTCGATTTTTACGAGGATATGCCCGGTATCAAATATGCTCAAAAGATACTCCGACGGCGACTTAAACCTTCCGAGGCTTCTTCGTATTGGTACGGACGCGGCTGGGCTTTCATAAAGAATAATCCGTGGAAATACCTGAAATTGGAATACAAAAAGTTTCTGTTGTTTTGGGGAAAGGACGAAGACCCGCAGACTTCAATAATGAACCCCGATTTTTTCGCCGAACATTATTCGGTTGTTCTTCAATTACCTCTTTTCGGTTTCTTCTTCGTTTCTCTGCTTTCGATTGCGGGAATATTTTTCTCCGTTAAGTTTAAAAACAACAATCCTTTTTTCATCTTGCTACTCGGCGGTTTCCTGCTGGGCAATATGCTTTTCTTTATGAACGGAAGATTCAGATTGGCAATCACTCCTTTGCTGATGATTTATGCCGCCTTTGCTTTGGTGAAAGGCTTTGAATTGATTGAAGCCCGGAAGTGGAAGGAATTTAAAACGCCTGCTTTAATGATCGTAACCCTGATTTTCCTCTATTATGTTTCAATCGACCGCCCCAAATTTACGCCTTATGATGCGTATCTTCACATGGGAAATAAGGAATATGAAAATAAAGATTATAAAAAGGCAATAGAGTTTTATAAGCGTTCCCTTTTTTATAGCGATTATTACATGACGTATGTAAATATGGGAAATGCTTATGCGCAGTTGCACGATTATAAAAATGCGATTGCGGCGTACAATTTGGCTCTTAAACGCAAGCCCGATTATTATTTGACCCATTTTAACCTCGGCTTTGCTTTTACTCAATTGAGTAAATGGAACAAAGCGATTGAGTCTTACAAATTGGCGTTGCAGTTTAAACCCGATTTTGCGGATGCTTATCGAAATCTCGGTATAGTTTATTACGTTAACGAACGATATGAGGATGCGCTTTATTACTTCGAGCGCTATCTTGAGCTTTCCGACGACGAAGCTACAAAGCGGAGTGTTCGCGAGGATATTAAAAACATTCATCTCAAAATGAAAATGAGAGAACGGGAAGGAAAAAAATGAGAATCGTAACTGCTCTTTTGGTTTTACTTTCTTTGGAGTGCGGAATTCATGCACAGGATAAATTCGGTTTCGAATTCGATTACGCCCAATTCGGCTTCGATTCACTTTCCAATTATGTGGAATTTTATTATGCATTTCCTAAAAAAGGATTGACGACCGTTAAGAATTCCGCTGGAAATTACGTGGCGGCATTGCTGGGAATTAAAATCGAGGACGTGCGGAAGAATAATACAATATTAAACAAGATTTGGAAAGTGAAACAGAACGTTGCGAAGGATACAACCGCTGGCAATCAAGCATTGGTGGGAGTCTTGGGATTTCGAATTGCGGAAGGGAAATATTTGGCGACGGTTTACGGAAAGGACGCTGCCGATACCTCGCGCAATAAAGTTTATAAGGAAAATTTTGAAGTTAAACCCTTTATCGGAAAGTCTCCCCAGATAAGCCATATAGAACTTTCGAAAAAAATTGTGAACGAGAATGTGGATACCACTTCCATTTTCTACAAGAATTCTTACGAGGTAATTCCCAATCCTTCGATTGTTTTCGATTCCAAAATGCCCGTGCTTTTTTATTATGCGGAGCTGTACAATCTAAAGGACGCTTCGAAGAAAGGCGCGCTTAAATTCGGAGAAACGCTCGTAAATTCCAAGGGTGCTATCGTTTATTCCCGTGAAAGGAAAGTCAATAATGTCGGGAATGCCATTGTGAAGGTCGGAATGATTAACTTGCGGAATTTGCCCACGGATTCTTATAATCTCCTTTTGACTTTGCAAGATACCGTTAGTTCGAAAGGTGCCATATCCGGAAAGAAATTTTTTCTTTACAATCCGAAAGCCAAGAGCGAAAACCCCGGAAATTCGGCGCCTTATGTCAGTAGCGAGTACGGAGTGCTTTCCTCGGAGGATTGCGATTTGCTTTTTGACGAATCCCGATATATCGCCACAGCCGACGAAATAGACCGCTATGAAAAATTGACTTCGCTTCCGGCTAAAAGGGAATTCCTTTACAATTTTTGGAAAAAGCGGGATCCGAATCCAGCGACTAAGGAGAACGAATTTAAGCAGGAATATTTGAAAAGACTTGCTTATGTGAATTCTCATTTCGGAGCGTTGAATAAACCCGGGTATAAAACCGACCGAGGCAGAGTTTATTTGAAGTATGGCAAATACGACCAAATCGAACGTTTCCCCAGTAGTCCCAATCGCAAGCCTTATGAAATTTGGTATTACAACTCGATTGAAGGCGGTGTGCTTTTTGTGTTCGGGGATTTAACGGGATACTCGGATTACGAGCTTTTGCATTCCACAAAGCGCGGCGAGTTCCACGATTACGATTGGCAGAGACGTGTAATTCAAAATTGAGGGATATGTGCAAAACAGAGTAGAATATTTGCTTTTCAAGTTCTTTGTCGCTCTGACCAATCTCTTGGGTTGGAGACTTTCCCGAAGTGTTGCAAAGGTGTTGGGCTCTGTGGTTTATAGATTCTTTCCCATTCGCAAGGATGTTGTGTTGAAAAATCTTTCCCTCGCCTTTCCCGAAAAATCGCATGGGGAAATCGAGCGCTTGGCGAAGGAAAGTTACAAAAGTTTTGCCGTTACTTTTTTCGAATCTTTTATGCTTCCCAAGATGAGCGACGAGGAAATACTTTCCAAGGTGGATTTTAAAGGTCGAGAAGTGCTCGATAAAATTGTTGCGGAAGGGAAAAGCGCTATTCTGTTGACGGCTCACATGGGGAATTGGGAGCTTGGCGCAATAGTCGTCGGATTGCTTTGTAATGGGAAATTGAGCGTGCTGACAAAACCGCAGAGAAACCCTTTCGTGAGTAAGTGGTATGATGATATGCGGGCTTCCCACGGAAACGAGGTGATAAATGTCGGCGCGGGCACAAAAGGCTTAATTCAAGCGCTACGGAACAATCGAATTGTCGGTATTGTGGGGGACCAAAGGGGAAAGCGAGAAAGTCCGCGAGTGAAAGTCTTTGGACAGGATACGGCTTTGTATTTCGGTACGGCTTCCATAGCTTTGAAAACGGGCGTGCCCGTTATTTTGGTGTTTTTGGGAAGGAAGGATAACGGAGTTTACGAGGTTTCTTTCTCCGAGCTTGAATATTCGGATATTAAAGAAAGAGAAGACGCCGCCCTGATTTTTAATCAACGCTATATGAACGCACTCGAGGAATTTGTGCGCCGCTATCCCGAGCAATGGTTTTGGATGCATAATATTTGGAAGTATTGATTTGAACGTACTTGTAATCCAAACGGCTTTTCTGGGAGATGCTGTTCTCACTTTACCGCTTGTCCAGGAAATAGCGCGTCTTTACCCCGACGCAAATATTGATGTCCTTGCCACTCCCGTTACTCGCGAGCTTTTCGAAGCGTCCCCTTTTGTGCGTAAGGTTTTTCCGTTGGATAAAAAAGGGAAGCATAAAAGCCTTGTTCGTACTTCCCTTTTCGCCCTTGAACTTAAAAAGATAAATTATGACATAATTTTTTCTCCTCATCGTTCCTTCCGAAGTGCATTAATATCAAAGCTGATTAATTCCCCCGAAAGAATAGGTTTCGATAACACCGCATGGAAAGGGGCTTATACGAATCTTGTGCCGTATCGCAAGGATTTTCATGAGGTCAAGAGGAATCTCTCTTTGCTCGGAATGGATTATGGTGAGAATTGGCGCATTCGTCCGCTCGTGCGCATGGACGAAACCGCAAGGGGAAAAGTACGGAAATTTTTGGAAGATAAAAAAGTGGGGAAATTTGTCGCCATTGCCCCCGGGAGCGTATGGGCTACTAAAAAATATCCTTCGGAATACTTTGCCGAATTGATAAAATTTTTGCTTGGAGAAGGGTTTTCGATTGTTATGATTGGCGGGAAAGATGATGAAAAGTATTGCGAGGAATTTACCCGAATAGCTCCCGATAGAATTTTTAATTCGGCGGGTAAATTCAGCGTGATTGAAAGTATAGAATTGCTTTCACGTTGCCGTTTTCTGCTGAGCAATGATAGCGCTCCCACACATCTTGCACAAGCGGCTGGAGTGAGAACTTTTACAATTTATGTTTCCACCGTTCCCGCTTTTGGTTTCTATCCTTATTTACCCGGCAGTGCATACGAGAGTTATGACAAATTGGAATGCAAACCATGCGGAATTCACGGACGTAAAGAATGCCCTTTGGGAACCCTTGAATGCGGTTACGCTCTTAAACCGAACATAATTGTAGAAAAGCTGAAACAAAAAGGCTTTTTGATATCGGAAGAACAATGAAAGGAAGGCAAATGGGCATGGGGCA
>CAZSYM010000024.1:0-30865 GCA_964611145.1 uncultured Melioribacteraceae bacterium | reverse complement strand
GCTCCAAACATCAGCGAATTCTGCTCTTGCCGTTCTCCAATAAAATTTTCCTTATTATATTTCGTTTGCATTTTAATTTAATTTATGAAGGTAAAAAAATGGCGGAACTGGAAATCTTAAAAGAAATCAAAGAAAAAGCGGCGGCGAAAAAGAAAACAATCGTTTTACCCGAATCCCATGACGAGAGAGTCTTACAAGCCGCTGAAATTTTAACGAAAAACAACATTGTAAAAGTAATCACGTTAGGCAACGAAGAAAAAATTCGTGAAGATGCACAAAGATTAGGTGTGGATTTAACAGGTGTTCGAATCATTGATTTCGAGAAATCCGAAAAACTGAGCGATTTTGCCAATATTTTCTACAATTTGCGCAAGCACAAAGGGATAAGCATCGAAGAAGCACGGGAAGCAATGAAACGGGATTTGTTCTTCGGTGCAATGATGGTTCGGGAAGGCATGGCCGACGGTTCCGTAGCGGGTTCCACCGCTTCCACCGGTGACGTACTCCGCGCCGCAATTCAATGCGTGGGAATGCCGGAAGGAATTTCGATTGTCTCGAGCTTTTTCCTAATGATACTTCCCGAAAAAACTTATACCTTTGCGGATTGCGCCGTCGTTCCGAATCCCGACGCGGCACAATTGGCGGATATTGCCATATCGACAGCGGATAATCACAGAAAATTGCTCGACGAAGAACCTATGGTTGCCATGCTCTCCTTCTCCACAAAGGGGAGCGCCAAACACGAATCCGTGGACAAGGTAATCGAGGCTACGGAAATAGTCAAAAAGAAACGTCCCGATATTAAAATCGACGGCGAGCTTCAATTCGACGCTGCTATAATAAGCTCCATCGGTAAACGAAAAGCACCGGGGAGCGAAGTGGCGGGAAAAGCAAATGTGCTTATC
Organism: uncultured Melioribacteraceae bacterium; assembly: GCA_964611145.1. Lineage (GTDB taxonomy): Bacteria > Bacteroidota > Ignavibacteria > Ignavibacteriales > Melioribacteraceae > WFQV01. The sequence continues at coordinate 29,960 of CAZSYM010000024.1, read as the reverse complement.
TTCCCCGACCTAAACGCAGGTAACATAGGATACAAAATAGCTCAGCGACTCGGTGGTGCAGAAGCAATAGGTCCCATTGTACAGGGACTAAAGAAACCTCTCTTCGATTTAAGTCGGGGTTGTAGCGTGGAAGATATTGTAAACGTGGCGGCAATAGCCGCATTGATGTCCGAATAATAATCGGGGAGGAAGGCGGTTTTTCCCCTTTCCTCCCCTTTAACAACGTTTAATTTACATGAAAAGCATAAACTTACTTCCGCTTTCCCTCGAAGAAACTTCCTTTAGCGTAATCGATTTCGAAACGACGGGCATGAACCCGCGGCAAAACAGAGTTATCGAAGTCGGTATCGTAAAAATCAAAAATCTCAAAATTGCGGATTCCTTTTCTACGCTGGTTAACCCTCAAATCAATATTCCCTATGCCATTTCGACATTAACCGGCATTACAAACGCCGAAGTAGAGAAAGCGCCGTACTTCGAAGAAATAGCATGGCAAATCCTTGAATTTATTGAAGATGATATTTTGGTCGCACACAATATCAAATTCGACTGGGGATTTTTGAAAGAAGAGTTGCTCCGAGCAAATTTCGAGATTCCGACAAATCCACAACTATGCACCCTAACACTTGCCCGAAAGATGCTCCCCGAACTGCGGAGCAAGAGTTTAAACAACGTGGCAAGACATTTGAGAGTAATTCACAAAAACGTGCATCGCGCTTTGGGCGACGCTACGGTAACGGCAAAAATTTTAATCCGTTTCTTAGAAAGGTTAAAAAACGAATATAACATAGAAACAGCAAGCGATTTACTTGCTTTTCAAGGCACTCCCTCGGCTAAACCCTTTGTAATGCTTAAGAAAAAGCTCGCAAGTGATTTGAATACATTACCTTATGCGCCCGGAGTTTATTTCTTTAAAAATCGACAGGAGGAAATAATTTACATCGGGAAGGCGAAATCGTTGAAAAATAGAGTCAAAAATTACTTTTACTCGAACGCCATCAAGAAATCCAAGGAAATAGTGCGCGAAGCGGATAGCATTTCTTTCAAAACGACCAATTCCGAACTAACGGCTTTAATTTTTGAAACAGAATCTATCAAGAAACACAATCCGAAATTCAACGTGCTCCAGAAACGCTTTCCCACGGCTTACTTTCTCAAAGTAGCAGGCTCGGATTCATTCCCCTATTTCAAAATAACAACAAGAATCAAATTCGACGGCTCGGATTATTTCGGACCTTTCCCTAACAGAGAAACGGCTGAAAGGTTATTGGAAACGATTAACCGCTCCTTCAAACTGAGAGAATGCTCGGATAAAGAATTCCGAAAAGGGAAAAAATGCTATTTATACGATATCGGAAGATGCCTTGCCCCATGTGAAATCAAAGGAATTGCCACGGAATACGCAAGGGAAATGCAAAAAGCTTATGACTTTTTGAACGGGGAAACCCAAGAAACTTTAAATTCTCTCCTTTCTAAAATGAAGCGTCTTTCGGAATTACAAAAATACGAGGAAGCCGCCGAAACTCGCGACACCATAAACTTACTTTTGGCACAAATCAATAAAACTTCTCTCGTGAAAGGAAAATTAAACGAAGCGAAAGCGCTTATAGTTATAACGGAAGGGAGCAAAAAGGATTTATTTTTATTGTTGCATGGAAAAATAATTTTTAAAGACTTTCCGGAGCAAGCGGAGCCCGACTTCGAACAAGCGTTAAAAGATTATTTCAGTGGCATGCAAACAGAATTTATTCTTTCACCGCGGGACATAGAACGACTTAAAATCACATTTTCGTGGATGATTAAAAACAGAACGAAAGTCAAGATATTTTATTTGGAAGAATTCAATTCCCCGGAAGCTATATTTCTAAAAATCGTTTCTTAGCCACCCAAAAATCGAGTAATTACGAATCGCACAATCCACGCCGTAATTGCTCCCAAAATCAAATAAAATAGTAATGCTTTTAGCGACCCCATAGTCAGCGTAACGGTAGAACGGTAACCTCTCCAACCGCATTTTTTGCAACGGTAAATTTTAAACGGCGTCAAAGCTTTAATCAATCTTTCTTTTGTATTCCGCGCTCGCGAACGATGTAAAGTCCCAATCGCCCCGCAGTCAGGACATTTACCAAAAACGGGATCTTTAACCACAATTATTTTGTAATCGAATGCCATCGCAACTCTTGATTTTTTTACTCCAAATTTAACAATTTTTCGTAAAGCGTCCTATCGGAAAGAATGGAAAGGGCGGTAACAAATTGCTTATCGTGCTTCAAAGATTCAATTATGCGCCCTTTTCGTCCCGAAATCCTTCTTGCCAATTCTTCTTTTATACCATTCACAATTTCCGACTTATGCTCGCTTAATTCTTTTCTTTTGGCAGATGCCAGCTCTTGCTTCAAGTCTTCCAACCGATTTTTCAAATAGCGCAACGGTTTATCTTGCTCCACAGCTTCTTCAAGTGCTTCAAGGCGTTTTTCCGCGTTCGACTTATACACAAAATTGCTACTATCCAAGTAATTTACAAATGCTCCGAAAATTTTATTTTCATCGAGATTTTGCAAATCCAACGGAGTATTGGCATTAAAATAATGGGTGGCAAACTTGAAGAAATATCCTTTGGCGAGCAAATCCCTAAGAATTTCCGAGTCGGAGCTATTTTCAACCACCGTATCGGGCATAATACCCCCTGCGGAGAAAACGGTTCGTCCGTGCTCCGTTCTAAATTCTTTTTGCACCGCTCCTTCGTCCTTCGCAAAAATTTTCTTATTCTTCGAATAATCTACTTTCTGAATACAACGTCCGGAAGGGGTATAATACCTGGCAGTTGTTAATTTGAGTGAAGTGTTGTAAGAAAGAGGCACAATGGTTTGAACAAGTCCCTTGCCAAAGGAACGAGTTCCCACCACTACCGCTCGGTCGTGGTCCTGCATTGCTCCCGCCACTATTTCGGAAGCGGACGCCGAATTTCCATCTATCAACACCGCCATAGGGATATCGCCCGCGACGGGTTCCTCGCGAGAAACAATTTTACGATAACTTTCCTTGTTCCTTCCCTTGACAGAGACGATCAAACTGCCTTTCGGTAAAAATTTTTCCGCCACATCCACCGCCGCATCCAGCAGTCCACCGGGATTGCCGCGCAAATCCAAGATTATTCCTTTCAATTCGTGTTTTTCCTTCAATTCAAGAAGAGCATTTTTTACCTCGCCTCCGGCATTCCGTGTAAAACCGCTCAGTTTCAAATAAGCCGTCGAGCTATCCGCCCCCATTAAAGAATAGAACGTAAGATTTTTAAGTTGAATCTCCTCCGTAAAAATATTGAAAATCAAAGGCTCTTTTTCACCTTCCCGTTGAATGGTAAGACGTATTTCTGTTCCCGGTTTTCTTTTCAAATACTTTCCCAATTCGGGATAATTTTCCTTTGTAATCTTTATCGAATCCACTTCCAGGATTATATCTCCAACGCGCAAGCCCTGACGTTGAGCGGGATAGCCTTCCAACAAATCCATTATAACCGCTTTTCCGTTTTGTAATCCCACGGTGGCACCTATTCCGCCATACTTACCGTTTGTTATCACATCCAAATCTTTTTGACGAGTTTCGTCGATAAAAACCGTGTACGGGTCTAAAGAACCGAGCATGCCACGAATTCCCGCAAGCATAAAGTTTTCGGGATTGATTTCATCCACATAATTAAGAACAATCTCCTTATAAACTCGTCCGAATATGTCGATACTTTTATTTATTCGGAAATAAATATCCCCTTCGTTAACAACGAATCCCAAAAACAAAAATGCTACAACGATTAAAACTTTATTTCTGTTTTTCATTTTTCAGCTTTTTCCTCAAAAACTATTTCAAATTTTTCATGACCACAGCGACTATTTCCTCGTGAATTTCTTCTACCGTCCGCATTCCGTCAATTCTAACAAAACGTTCTTCCCTTTCCGAAAGTTCAATATATCCTTTTCTTATTTTTTCATAGAACTCATTTTCGGAACGTTCTATTCTATCCAGATTTCCTTTACCGAAAATCGCCTTGCGCTTTTTCATTTCTTCCAGAGTTATATCAATAAAAAAAGTAATATCGGGCACGGCGGAATCAATCGCAAAATTTTGTAATTTGCTAACGAAGTCCAAATCAATGCCTCTACCATAACCTTGATAAGCAACGGAAGAATCGTGAAAGCGGTCGGAAAGAATGAAATATCCCTCTTGCAGCTTGGGGATTATCACCTCGCGAACCAATTGAGCACGGCTGGCAGCAAAGAGCAAAAGCTCGGCTTCCATAAACATTTTATGATTTTCCTTGTCCAAAAGAATTTTGCGAATCTTTTCGGAAATTTCCGTTCCGCCAGGTTCGCGCAGCACTTCAACTTTTTCGCCCCTTTCCCTCAAAAATTTTTCGAGGAGTTCCACCTGTGTCGATTTACCGCAAAAATCAATTCCTTCAAACGTAATAAACATATCAATATTTCTTAATAATGTATTTTAATCTCTTGGGCTTGATTGTCAAAACTTTCGTAAAAGGCGGAGCAATTATTCGAGGAACAATTGCTCCCATAGTATCTTCGATAGCCTGCCTGAAAGTCACAAAAGCCTTAATATCCTTTTCCCGATACTTGGCAAGGAGCTTTAGCCCGCCCCGTAAAATAACTTCTATGCGAGGCGGAATTATTTCCAAAGATTGATTCGACGGAATATTTTTTGTCTCGACCTTGACATCAAAAAATGTCTTGTCAACCATTCTGTCCGTGTTAAACACAACACTTACCTTGGAAGGAATTTCCTTAACAAACTCGAACTTTTCCAAATTCACAAAAGCCCTCACGGAATCATGAACATCTTTGAAATCGAAAGCCTCCGTGCGGACGAATCCGATTCCTTTTATCGTTTTCCGAGGTCCCATCAATTTTACCACAGACGGCTCTATTCTAATGCTGTCAATCAACACATAATCCGAAGCGAGCTTATAAGTGAAATTTTTAATTACCTTGACCTTTTTTTCATAAGCCTTAAAAACTTGAAAATCAAGTTTTTGTGGCGAGATTTCGACAATTTGTATATTGGAAGCAAGCCAATGATTCCTTTCGACAAAATTTTTCGGGAGCAAAGAAAATCTTCCCTTTTTCCCTTTTATATCCAATAAAAATTTCGGTGAGCGACCGAAAGTAATTTGTCCCAAACTCCACCCTTGCCCTTTTATTGTAATCGAAAGGCTATCGCCGTCCAAAGAAGCCACCATATAGCCTTTGGGAACATTGCGATAAGTCAAAGGCACTTGCAAAGTAGTGAAATATTCTCCCGAAAAAGAGACGAAGACCCAAAGAAGAATCGAGAGAATAGTAATCAACGATATTGTTAAAATTTTCTTTTCCATATTTTAAATATAAAAAAACCCCGCCTAAACGGGGTTTTGAAAATAAAAATACTTTTTTTCCTCAGCGAATCTTATCAAAATTATCCAACAGCACTTGACGATTTGCTTTTGAGATTTCCCTTCCTTTTATCGGGAAATTCTCGAACGAACGCGCTAAGCGTCTAAGTTCATGCACATTCATTTTCTCCAGTTCTTCTCTCGGAGGCACTTCTCTTTCCGAAACCTCATGAATGTGGGATTCGCCACCGATATTTTCGGGCGGTTTTTCATGAGAATCTTTCGGTATATCGTTCACCGGTGGAGATGGGATTACGGATTCGCGTTCAGGCTCGGATTTTTTAAGTTCGCTTTTTTCCTTCCGTTTTCTCTGCATTCCTCCCTTCGGGAAAGAATAAATCAAATCTTCCATCTGTTCATCGGGTCGGGGAATAACATGTGCGGAGACCAATTCTCCCACTCTTTGCGCCGCGGCTGCTCCGGCATCGACAGCGGCTTTGACGGCTGCCACTTCTCCAACCACTCGCACATTAACCAAGCCGCCGGTAGCCCGCTCCTTACCCAGCAATTTAACATTTGCCGCTTTTACCATTGCATCGGCAGCCTCGATTGCGCCTACCAAACCTTTGGTTTCAATAAGACCCAATGCGGGAAGCATTTAATTCACCTTTTTATTTAGGTCTTTTGGGGAGGATCAATTCAACATCCGTATGAGGACGAGGAATGACGTGGACGGAAACCAACTCGCCGACTCTCTGTGCCGCCGCTGCTCCGGCATCCGTAGCCGCTTTTACGGCACCCACATCGCCGCGAACCATAACGGTAACATAACCGCCACCGATTGTTTCCTTTCCGATAAGTTCCACTTTTGCCGCTTTTACCATTGCATCGGCTGCTTCGATTGCGCCGACAAGACCTTTGGTCTCAATCATTCCGAGTGCATCTAATGCCATTGAAATGCTCCCAAATTTAATGAATATCTTATTCGAAAATAATTCTTTAAGTTTAGAATGTCAATCGTTTTGCCAAATATTATTATGAGGAATTAGCACGGGAATTCAAATAATCTTCCAGAATCACGGCAGCGGCTCCCTTATCAATGCGGGATTTGTCCCGACGTTTTTTGCGCGAAGGAACGCTTTCAATAATGCGCTCCCATGCAATAGAGGAAGAATAGCGCTCGTCCACCAGAATCACTTCCTTTTTCAGTTGTGCTTCCAATTCTTTTTTAAATTCAAGCACGGGCTTCGTAGCATGCGTATTGCTCCCGTCCTCTTTAAGCGGATATCCCAAAATTATTTCCCCGATGTTTTTCTCCCGCACAATCTCCTTCAGTCTTTCAAAAACAAATCTGTCGTTATCGAGCGTAACAAGAGGAATGGCAAACATATTCAAAGGGTCGGATACGGCAATACCCACCCGTTTCTTACCGAAATCAATTGCCAAAATTCTTTTCTCTTCCATTTATTGATTAAATCTCTCGGCGTGAAAAATTCCAGGGGTTTTCTTAAGGCGTTCTATCAAGCGATTTAAATGCTCCAAATCGGAGACATAAACGGCAACGGTACCTTCGAAATACGAATCGTGGGAAGATATGTTCACCGATTTTATGTTTGTATTTTTATAATTCGTAATGCTATTCGATATGGATTGAAGGATGCCGGGTTTATCTTCTCCCTTGATTTTAATTCCAGCCACAAAAAACGAGCCTTCCGTTTTGGGCCACGATACCGGTACCAATCTATCCTCGTGATTCTCCGCAAGTTGAATTAAATTTTTACAATCCCTTCTATGAATTTTAATTCCCTCGCCGACGGTAATGAAGCCGATAATCGGATCGCCCGGGATAGGATTACAGCACTTGGCGTATTTATAAATAATCCCCTTGTGCTCCCCTTCCACAAGCACACCTCCGGCATCTCGGCGGGCGATTTGTGCAAACTTGTCAAATTCTATTTCGACTTTTTCTTCCTCGGCTTCCTTGCCACTGGGATTAAGAATTTCGTTCAGGTCAACTTCGTGGCGAGCAATAGCGATAAAAAACTTTTTGGCGTTATCATATTTTAATTTATTCGCAAGTCTTTGGGTATCGTCGGGACTGAAGGAAAGTTTAAATTTCTTCAATGTCTTTTCCCAAATTTCCATTCCCTCGCGAGCAATTTCCTCTTCGGCTTTGTTGATATACTTACGAATATTCTGTTTCGCCTTGTGAGTTTGAACGAATTGCAACCAGCCCGGGTTAGGATGTTGATTTTTCGAAGTAAGAATTTCCACACGGTCGCCACTTTTAAGTCGTGTATTCAACGGGACTATTTTGCCATTAACCTTGGCACCGATACAATGATAGCCAACCTTAGTATGAATCTCAAAAGCGAAATCCACCGGAGTCGAGTTTACAGGTAAACGTTTCAAATCCCCCGCGGGAGTAAAGACATAAATCTCATCCTGATAAAGATTAAGTTTAAAGCTTGCCAAAAGCTCGCGTGTGGCTTCGTCCTTATTAGCACTTTCGAAAATATCGCGAATCCAATTCACCCATTCTTCTATATCATTATCCTTAGTGAAAATCCCCTCCTTGTATTTCCAATGCGCGGCAACACCCTTTTCGGCAATTTCGTGCATTTTGCGCGTGCGAATTTGTACCTCGACCAATTTCCCTTCGGGACCGACAACGGTAGTATGCAAAGATTGATAATTGTTCTTCTTGGGAATAGAAATATAATCCTTGAATCTATCGGGTATGGGCTTATAAATTTCATTGACAATTCCAAGTACGGTAAAACATTGATGAGGATTATCTTCCTCCAAAATAATACGAATCGCCAATAAATCATATATACCTTCGAAGGTAGTGTTTCGCTTAATCATTTTCCGATAAATGCTATAAAGATGTTTGGGGCGACCGGTGATTTCATATTTCAGCCCGTATTTATCCAAGCTTTTAATTATCGGTTCTTTAAACTTGTTAATATACGCCTCGCGCTCTTTTCTTTTTTCCTTTATCTTACGCGCCAGGTCCTCATAAGCTTGTCTGTTCAAGTATTTAAAGGCGAGGTCTTCCATTTCCCATTTAATTCGTCCGAGTCCGAAACGGTGAGCAAACGGAGCGTAAATCTCCAACGTTTCTTTGGCAATACGGCGTTGCTTTTCCACAGGCATAGCATCGAGAGTTCTCATATTATGCAATCGGTCAGCAAATTTCACAAGCATAACGCGAACATCTTTAACCATTGAAAGGAGAAGCTTGCGATAATTTTCCGCCTGAGTTATGTTTTTCCCCTTGAAAACACCGCTTATCTTTGTAACTCCATCAACTATCTCGGCGACTTCCTCCCCGAATTCCTTACGAATAAAATCGAGCGAATATTCCGTATCCTCCACCACATCGTGCAACAAAGCCGCCGCTACAGAAACGTCGTCCAAAGGGATTTCCTTAGCGACTATCATCGCAACTTCGAAAGGATGCGTAAAATACGGCTCTCCCGAAACTCTATAATGATTTTTATGAGCTTCGGAACTTAGTCGAAAAGCTTTGACAATCATTTCCTCGTCCACCTTGTAAAGGTTTTGACGACATGTTGCCAAAAGCTCATCGAGCATTTTTTTCGATTTGATAGCCGCTAATGCCATTTCCTAAAAGTTTTTTTTCTATTGTAATTTTTTTTTCTTTAAATGTCAAACAGAAGGTTAATTATTCCCGACTTTTTTTACTATTTTCGCCCTCAGTTGTTCCACTCTCTTAATTCTGGAAGCCAATCTTTCGAAATCCGAAGGTTTAAGCTTCACAGCCAAAATTTTCTCGCACAATTCCCTCGCTTTTGCATAATTCCCAAGGGCGTACTCGTTCATCGCAATTTTGTGGAGAAGAACCACACGCCAATAAACGGAATTTATGCCGTCATGTTCCCGCAAAGAAACTATTTTCTTGAAAATCTTATTTGCTTTTTCTTTATCCAGTTTGTTATAAGCATGTGCTAAAGCATAAAGGAAAAAACGGGAATTAGGATATTTTTCAAGAGCGCGAAGGGAAAGTTGTTTCGCAGATTCGAATTTTTTCTGGTGTATATAAATCCAAATAAGGGACTCCAAGCCGAAATGATAGAGGATGTTATCCTTTGCAAGCCCTTTCCGAAGTAAACGTATCCCAGCCTCCCTTTCGTCGGTAATGAAGGGAAGCCAGTCAAGGGAACGCATTTTTTCACTCGACCAATACTTATAAGCGCCGATTGCCACTTCGGCAGCGGCAAAAGAGCTATCTAACGCCAAACAATTGTTAAATTCCGACAGAGCAGAAACACCCTTAAAGAAAGCGCCGACATAATCTTTGTGCAAAAATTTTTCATAAGCGGAAATCGCCTTTGCCATACCGAGATAAAAATAATTTTCGGCGCTTCGGTTTTGACCAAGGAGGGAATCCGCTATTTCCCTTGCCTTGGACAGATTTCCTCCCATTTCCGAAAGAGAAGCTTCTTGCCCATTATCGTTATCTATTGCAAGTTTATTCAAAACCGGAAGAATGTAAGCGAAAGGGTAATCGGGGAAATGTTCCCGAAGGATTTTGGCATAGCGGGAAGTTTCGGAATTAGCGTTAACCAACATGTTCCACAATCCACTTTGCACGACATAACGAACATCGGGATTGTTCAAATACTGCGCCGGTAAGCGAAGGGCAAAAAAAATCACCAGCAAAAAGCTAAAGCGTACCGTACGTTCTATCCCCCGCATCCCCTAATCCAGGTAAAATATATCCGTTTTCATTTAGTTCCCTATCCAGCGCCGCCACATAGACCGGCACGTCAGGATGTTCCGTCTCCAATTTTCTAACGCCTTCCGGAGAAGCTATCAAACCGGCAAATATGAGATTCTTAGCGCCTCGCTTTTTCAAATACGTAAGTGCCGCGGAAGCGCTCCCGCCCGTAGCCAACATTGGGTCCAACACAATTACCGTAGCCTTGTCCAATTCCTTCGGCGTTTTGTAATAATACTCTACCGGTTGCAAAGTCACTTCGTCCCGCGCCAAACCGATATGCCCAACTTTTGCTTTCGGAATCATTTCGATAAAAGCGTTTACAAAACTCAAGCCAGCGCGCAAGACGGGCACCAAAATAACGGGATGTTTAAGTCTGTAGCCTTTTGTCCTTTCGAGTGGGGTTTCCACTTCGATTTCCTTTAGCTCAAAATTTTTGCTAATCTCAACGGCAAGACAATAAGCAATGCGATTGAGAGCCAAACGGAATTGATATTCCTTGGTATTCTTATCTCGCAAATATGTAATATCGCGGCGAATCAAAGGATTATCTACAAGTCTTAAATTTTTCATAGAATTCCTTTAGCTTTTTTTACCTAACACGGAAAGAATATTTATAAAAGGAGATTGTGGCGGAGTGTAATTGTAATCAACTTTTGACAATTCTTCTTTAGTTCCATTTTTCAAAATCATTGCGGAAATGAAATCCGCCAGGAAAGGGCTTTCGGCTCCTCCCAAAAAGGAAGCGCCTAAAATTCGGCCGGAATCCTTTTCGAAAATCAATTTTCCAAAAATCTTACGACTTTGAGGCATTACTCCAATTAAGTTCGGAACAATTGCAGAAACGGAGGAAAATTTAAAACCAAATTTTTCCGCTTCTCGCTCGGTTAAACCGACGGAAGCATAGACATTGTCGAACAATTTAGCAGCGGCATTTCTAACGGCGGGTTCCACAAAAAGGTTAGCCCCCGCAGCGTTTGCACCCGCAATGTGTCCGATGCGGTGAGCATAAGTCGCCAAGGGGAAATAATCATATTTACCCGTGATTCTGTTCTTCACTTCCACATTATCTCCCGCGGCAAAGATAAACTGATTGGAAGTACGCGCCCTGTTGTCAATTCTCAATCCTCCATATTTACCCAGTTCCAATTTCGCAGTAGAAGCCAATACATTGTTGGGAACAACCCCCATTGCCACAAGCACCAAATCGGCTTGTATTATTTCGCTCTCAATCTTTACCGCATTTATTTTTTCATTATCTCCGAGAAATTTCGGATTGGAGACGCCGCCCATAAACCGTACTCCGTTTTTCCCAAGATTCTCCGCCACCAATTCAGAGATTTCCGGTTCAGCCGTCGGCAAGGGAATTTGGGCAATATCCAATATTGTAACCTCCGCCCCCAGCCTCTTGAAAGCCTCCGCCGTTTCCAAGCCTATATATCCCCCGCCAATAATTAAAACTTCCCTAATTGTCGCCGACTCGATATAATTTTTTATCTTGACAAAATCCCCCACGGACTTCAACGTAAATACGTTTTTGTAGGAGGCATTCAACGCGGGGTGCATACGTGCTTTGGAACCGGTTGTAAGCACCAACGTATCGTAATCCACAAGGAATTCTTCCCCGTTTCGGAGATTTTCAACTTTCAGAAATTTCTCCCTGGCGTTAATCTCCTTTACCCGATGCTTAGTAAAAACTTTCACACCCTTTTGTTCAAAAAAACTTTTCTCATCAAAGAACACCACTTTTTTATAATCTTCGATTTCTCCAGCCAACACATAAGGCAATTCGCAAGTGCCGGTGGAAATGAATTCCCCCGCTTCGTAGAGTATCACTTCCGCATCGGGATTTACTCTTTTAGCCTTTGCAGCGGCGGCAGGTCCCGCTGCATTTCCACCTACAACTATTACGGTATGGGGTTTCACCTTTTATTCCTTTTCGATTGCAAAAAACTCAGTTTAAAAAATACACTTATTTCACGGCACAATGAAATCACAAAACCGGTGTAACGGCTTTGCCTCTTTGGAAATAGGAAACAACATTCCGCGCAACCAATTCAGCCATTGCATTACGAGTTTCCACCGTCCCGCTACCAACATGAGGCAAAAGAACAGCGTTTTCCAATTCAAGCAAAGCCGGGTTCAGATTTGGCTCATTTGTGTAAACATCAAATCCCGCGGCAAAAATCTTTTTTCTTTTTAACATTTTGATCAAATGTTTTTCGTCCAAAACTTCTCCCCGTGCCGTATTTATCAATATTGCCGTGGGTTTTAGGAGGTTAAGCTTGTTTTTGTCAATTATTCCGCGGGTTTCTGCGGTTAATGGTAAATGCAAAGATACAACATCGGACACCTTCATTAATTTTTCCAAAGAAACCTTTTTGGCGTTTAACTCGTTTTCCGCATTCGCTTTGCGAGTACGGTTGAAATAGACCACCTTCATTCCAAACGCCTTTGCTCTTTGTCCTACTGCAAAACCTATTCTTCCCATTCCCACTATACCAAGGGTTTTCCCTTTCAAGTCCAATCCGAGCAAAAGCTCCGGTTTCCAACCTTCGAATTTCCCTTCGCGCACAAATCTCTCGCCTTCGGGAAGCCGACGGGCACATGCCAAAATCAGAGCCATCGTCAAATCAGCCGTAGCATCGGTTAGTATGCCGGGTGTATTTGCAACCACAATGCCTCTCGACTTTGCATATTCCACATCAATATTGTTATATCCGACGGCATAATTTGCAATTATCCTACATTTATTAAGATTATCAATAACCTCCCTATCGATTTTATCGGAAAGCAAAGTAATCAAAGCATCGGCATTTTTACCCTTACGTATCAACTCTTCCTTAGTAAGAATTTTTCCGCTACGATTTACCGATACGGTAAAGCCCTTCTCTCTCAGAATTTTTTCGGCTATGTTAGGTATCTTATAAGTTATAAAGACCTTCATCTTAATCAACCGAATAACTGATTGACAATGAAAGTTGCTGCCACTATACCGGCGAAATCCGCCGCCAAACCCACCAACACGGCATGCCGTGTTTTTCTAATATTCACCGCTCCGAAATAGACGGCTAAAACGTAGAAAGTGGTTTCCGTGCTTCCGAAGAAAGTAGAAACCATAATACCGATTAAGGAGTCGGGTCCGTAATGAGTCATAATTTCCGCCATTACCCCCGCCGAGCCGCTACCGGAGAGCGGGCGAATCAAAGCCATCGGCAACGCTTCCTTGGGCATACCTATTAAATGCGCAGGGTAAGCAAGCAAATCCTGTAATACGTCCATCATTCCCCCGGCACGAAAAATACCAATGGCAACCAACATACCAACAAGATATGGAATTATTTTAACAGCAATATCAAAACCTTCTTTAGCTCCCTCCACAAAGCTTTCGTAAACCTTTACTTTTTTAATCAAGCCGTAAGTAACAAAAGAAAAGATAATCAGGGGAATTGCCAGAGTGGAAATAACCTGCACGGCAAATTTGAAAGTTTCGGGATTGAACGCCGAAAACATTTTACCGACAAATCCCAACGCTCCCGCATAACTCAGAATCACACCGACAGCAACCGTTCCCAATAATATTCCTATTTTTTTCAAATTGCGTTTAAACCAATTTCCAAATCGGGAAAAATTCAAAGGGAATTGTTCGAACAATTTTGCCAGAGTAATACCGGTAAGAGTGGCACATGCCGCGCCGAACATGGAAGTGCCTATTATTATTGTGGGGTCACTGCTACCGGCGGCAGCACGAATGGCAATAGCCGTAGCGGGAATTAACGTAAACCCCGAAGTGTTAATAGCCAAAAACATAATCATAGCATTCGAAGCAACGCCTTTGTTCGGATTAATACTCTCAAGCTCCTCCATCGCTTTCAATCCGAAAGGCGTAGCGGCGTTTCCCAATCCTAACATATTAGCGGAAATGTTCATTATCATCGAGCCCATCGCGGGATGTTCTTGGGGAACATCGGGGAAAAGGAATTTTGTAATGGGACGCACCACACGAGCAATTATTTTTATTAAACCCGCCTCCTCGGCTATTTTCATAACTCCAAGCCAAAGCGCCATGATTCCAATCAATCCCAAGGCAATAGTAACCGCCGTTTGAGCATAATCCAAGGCGGCGTTCGTTACATCTTTCATTTTGGCAAAGGTAATTTTTTCCAGCACAATTTGAGCTCGAGCATGCAAGGAATCTTTCATGGAAAAATCTTTAACAATACCGGTCAAATCGTCTTCCTTTCCGGATACCTTCGCCATTTCCTTCCAAAATTTTGGTGTAGTGGAGGAAACTTTAAAAAACAAAGTTCTCCTCTTTTTGGCTAAGTCGAAAGTGAGCCGAACCTTTTCACTAAAATCATTTTTAATGTTTTGAGAATAAAACTTATTAAACTCCGCGGCGTGCACAATCATCTCGCCGTCGTATGTTTTGGAAACATCTTTTTTAAAAGGTTCGTTCAGAGTGATTTCCACAGAGAAAGGTTCGCCGTTCCTAAATCTGTTATCCGCTTCGTCAATAACATCTTTTGTAAGAGCGGCGCCAATTCCCAACACCAACAACGCCAACCAAATGTAATTTAGCATTCGCTTTCCCGAATTGATTATTAGCTTGATTTTTGGGGCTAAAATTAACAAAAATTTTTAATAGTTTTACCAAACTCTTAAATAAAAAATGAGAAGAAGATGAAAATAGGCATAGTACAATATTCCCCCGCATGGGAAAAGCGGGAAGAAAATTTCGAGCGAATAGTTTCCCTGACAGAAAAAGAGGGGAAGAACTGCGATTTGATAATTTTACCCGAAATGTCCTTGACGGGTTTTACGATGAACACTTCCGCTTTTGCCGAGGAGCTTGACGGCGAAACGGTAAAAAACTTTATCGCTCTCAGCCGCAAACTAAAAACAAATTTTCTGGTAGGAATAATCGAAAAGGACGGAGAGCAAATTTTCAATTCTCTTTTTCATTTCGATAAAAACGGGATTATCGCGGCACGCTATCGCAAAATTCATCTTTTTAGTTTCGCCAAAGAAGACAAATTTTATTCCTCCTCCTCGGAAATAGTTGTAACAAAAATCGAAAACAGAAAAGTAGGGCTCTCCATTTGTTATGACTTGCGTTTTCCGGAGCTCTATCGCCTTCAAACAAAGCAAGGTGCGGAATTATTGATTAACATTGCCAATTGGCCTCTTCCTCGCATTTTTCATTGGCGGGAATTACTAAAAGCACGCGCTATAGAAAACTTAGCTTTCGTTGTCGGAGTTAATAGAATCGGCACTGATCCGTTCAATACTTACAACGGACAAAGCCTTTGCTATAATCCCAAAGGGGAGGTGATTTTTGATGCTCAAGACAAAGAAGGATTTTTTACTTTTGAAATCGAATTGGCAGAAACGAAGAACGTTCGTACGGAATTCGGATTTCTCAATGATATCAAGCTAATTTAGAACTTACTCGCGGATAATTAAAAAACAAAGCGGGGAACAAACTTCCCCGCTTATATTTTTTTCACTTAATTTTAACTACATCCCGTAGTAGCACCGCAAGTAGTACACTTAAGACATGTTCCATTTCTTACCATAGTCATACTTCCGCATTCGGGACACACATCGCCCGTATAGCCGAGTGTTCTTGCTTGATGTACTTGCTGAATTGTAGAAAGAACTTTAGCCGTTTCCCCACTGGCTCCGCCATCTTTCCCGCTATCCGAAGCATCGCCTGTTTTACCATTCGAAGGCACCAATTCAACCACTCTTTCACTTACGACTTCCTCTTTTTTGAAATCGGTATCCACCGGTTTCACTCTTTTACGTGCTTCGTTGATTTTCCGTGCTTCTTCCGCATTAACATGAGCCAAATCGTCCCTTCCCAAATAAGTAACAGCCAGCTCGCGGAAAATGTAATCTATTACGGAAGTAGCCATTTTTATTCTGTCATTACCTATCACAACACCGCTGGGTTCGAATCGCGTAAATACAAACGCATCCACGAACTCCTCAAGAGGTACGCCGTGTTGCAAACCGAGAGAAATGGCAATGGCGAAACTGTTCAAAAGGCTACGGAAAGCGGCGCCTTCCTTGTGCATATCAATAAATATCTCGCCGAGTTGTCCGTTCTCATACTCACCGGTGCGAATATAAACCGTCTGCCCGCCTATTTTCGCTTTTTGAGTATAACCGGTTCTTCTGTCCGGAAGGCGACGACGTTCTGCAATGTAGCGGTGAACTATCTTTTCGGCAACTTTCACGATATCGTTTTCTTCTTTGGCTTCTACCAATTCCTCCGCTTCTTCCTCGGTGATCGTGTTGAGCGGTTGCGAAAGTTTAGAGCCATCTCTATAAAGGGCATTAGCTTTCAAGCCCAATTTCCACGAAAGCATATAAGCTTCTTTCACATCTTCGATTGTTGCCGAATTCGGGAAATTGATGGTCTTGGAAATAGCACCGGAAACAAAGGGCTGAACCGCCGCCATCATACGAATATGGGCTTCGGGCTGAATGAATCGCGTGCCTATTTTACCGCACTTGTTAGCGCAGTCGAAAACGGGATAATGCTCTTGCTTTAAGAACGGTGCACCTTCGACCGTCATGGTACCGCAAACATAATCGTTGGCTTTTGAAATCTCCTCGTCCTTGAATCCCAATGCTTTTAACAAATTAAAGTTCGGGTCGTTAATCTGTGCGTCCGTAAAGCCCAAGCGAGTTTTAAGAAAATCATCGCCCAAAGAGTAACGATTAAAGGCAAAATTAATATCGAAGACGGAAGGAAGCATAGCTTCGATTTTATCAATTGCATCTTGAGTAAAGCCTTTCGCCTTCAAAGTTTCTTCGTTAATAAAAGGACAGCCGTCCAGCGTACCCGCTCCTTTTGCGTATTTAACAATTTCCGTAATCTGGTCGTTATTGTAACCCAATTTTTTAAGAGCGGGAGGAATTGAATTGTTAATAATCTTAAAATAACCCCCGCCTGCAAGTTTTTTGAATTTAACCAAAGCAAAATCGGGTTCTATTCCGGTGGTATCGCAATCCATTACCAAACCGATGGTACCGGTAGGAGCAATCACGGTAACCATTGCATTTCTGAACCCGTATTTTGTCCCCATATTCAATGCCAAATCGGAATCCTCGCGCGCCGCTTCAAGCAAATCCGAAGGACAATATTTAGGGTCAATTCCCACGGGTGGAATAGTTAAATCTTCATACTCCTCGTTAGGAACATTATATGCGGCTCGGCGATGATTGCGAATAACTTTCAACATCGGTTCTCTATTGAGTTCAAATTTTGGGAACGGTCCCAGTTCCTTAGCCATTTCCGCCGAAGTGGCATAAGCACGCATGTGCATTATAGCAGAGACTGCTCCCGCTATGGCATAAGCTTCGTTGCTGCCGTAAGGAATTCCCTGACGCATCAAAAGCGAACCCAAATTCGCAAATCCAAGTCCCAACGTTCTAAACTCATAACTGTTTTGAGCAACTTCCTTGCTCGGATATTGAGCCATAAGAACACTTATTTCTAACACTATAGTAAAAAGTCGGGTGGCATGTCTCAAGCTTTTAACATTAAACACGCCTTTTTCATCGTCATAATACTTGACCAAGTTCAAAGAAGCCAAATTGCATGCCGTATTATCGAGAAACATATACTCGCTGCAAGGATTAGAAGCGTTTATTTGTCCGCTGTTTTTACACGTAAACCAATCATTGATAGTATCGTGATACTGCAAACCAGGATCGGCGCTTGACCATGCGGCAAATCCTATTTGGTCCCACAGTTCTCGAGCCTTCAACGTCTTAAACGGTTTAGGCGCCCGACCTTCTTTTTCCGCTTTACGTTTTTCCGTTCTCCAGTAAAGATTCCAATCCCTATCGTCCAATACGGCTTGCATGAAATCGTTCGTCACACGGAGAGAATTGTTGGAATTTTGTCCCGAAACCGTTGCATAGGCTTCGGAGTTCCAATCGGTATCATAAACGGGGAACTCAATCGATTTATAACCTTGTTTTGCAAGTTGAATTACGCGCTCTATGTAATTTTCAGGCACATGCGCTTTCCGTGCCGCGGAAACGGCATTTTTCAACTTAACATTTTTCTTTTTATTAAATCTATCATTCTCGGGATGCTCTTCATAGCATGCCTGCATTATTTTGTTCAAATGATAATTGCATGCTTTGGAGCCCGCGACAAGTGCGGCAACCTTTTGCTCTTCAATCACTTTCCAATTTATATATTCTTCCACATCGGGATGGTCAACATCGAGCGTAACCATCTTGGCTGCGCGGCGAGTCGTACCACCGGATTTTATCGCTCCTGCGGCTCTGTCCCCTATTTTCAAGAAAGACATTAAACCGGAAGACTTTCCGCCTCCGCTCAAAGGCTCGTCCTTTCCGCGGATATTGGAATAGTTCGTACCCGTACCGGAGCCGTATTTGAACAGCCGAGCTTCGCGCACCCACAAATCCATTATTCCACCTTCGTTCACCAAATCGTCTATGACGGATTGGATGAAACAAGCATGAGGTTGGGGATGAGTGTAAGCATCTTCGGATTTTTTAAGCTCACCTGTGCGGAAATCGACATAATAATGACCTTGAGCGGGACCATTAATACCGTAAGCCCAATGCAGACCCGTATTAAACCATTGGGGTGAATTCGGCGCCGCCATTTGGGTCGCCAGCATATAAACCAATTCGTCGAAGAAAGCACGTGCATCCTCCTCGGTATTAAAATAATTCGCTTTCCAGCCCCAATAAGTCCACGTCCCGGCAAGACGGTAAAAAACCTGTCTGGCATCATGTTCCGCGCCATATCGCTCTTTTTCGGGAAGCTCTTTTAATCGCTCCTCGTCGGGAACCGATCTTTGCAACCAACTCGGAACCCCTTTTTCCTTTACTTTTCGCGTAAACTTCGGCACACCCGCCTTTCTGAAATATTTCTGCGCGATTATATCCGTCGCCACTTGCGACCAACTCTTGGGAACCTTAACGTCCTCCATACGGAAAACTATTGTTCCGTCCGGATTTTTAATCTCGGAAACCCTTTCTACAAACTCAATACCTTCTAACGGGTCCCTTCCTTCTTTCGTAAAAAGACGAGAAATCTTCATCTTAACCCCTTGGTTAAATCATTTATAAATTAACTAATTATTATTCTCTTTATCAGAAAGTTTTTAGCCCCGGAAAAAACGGGTAGGCAAGTTAAGAGATGAAATTATTTAAAGCAATAAATTTATTTTCATACTTGACAACTTTTTTCATTAATCAAATGCTTTAATTGTAAACGATTATTTTTCACCCCGCAAAATTCTTCAATTTTAGCACAAAAAACGGAATTTTTAAGATGTGAAAATTACTTGCCTTTTAAAAAATAAAAAATTGCGTTCGTAAATAATTTTTTAAGCCTGCAAGGGAAAATCACGAGAAAATAATTCGATTGTCGAAAGGAAATTTGTTGCCCTGTTCTTTATTGAATTCGAACCATAAAAATTCATTTAAAGGACTTTAAAGTCTTTTAATCATTCACTCGAATTTATAATTTTTCGGGATAACCACTATGCCCGTCTCGGAAACCTTGAAGCGTTTTCTATCCTCTTCGTAGTCAAATCCAATCTCCGTTCCCGGGGGAATATCGACATTCTTATCCACAATGGTTCTTCTTAAACGAGAATAACGCCCGATATTGACATTGTTCATTATTATGGAATCGGTAATATAGGTATAGCTATTTACCCGCACGTTAGGTCCCAAAATGGAACGCTCCACCAAACCACCTGAGATTATGGTACCGTCCGTAACAAGGGAATTAAAAGCACGTCCAACGCGTTCCCCTTCGTGGGAAAGGGTTTTAACAGGCGGGTATTGATACTGCATTGTCCGCAGGGGCCAATGCCTGTCATAAAGATTAAAAATGGGATTGACGTTTATTAAATCCATACTTGCAGCGTAATAACTGTCAATCGTTCCTACGTCAACCCAATAAGGCTCTTCCTTATCGTTTTCGTCCTCGAACTTATAGGAATAAACCAAATAGCCGTGTTCAATCATGTACGGAATTACATGCTTGCCGAAATCCGTGTTCTCGATTTTTTTAGCTTCCATTTCTTTCAGAACCTCGGCAAGAACTTTTGCATTAAAAACATAAATCCCCATGTTTACAAAGGAATAACCGGGGAAGTCGGGAATTTCGGGGGGATTTTTCGGCTTCTCAATGAATCTTTTTACTCGATAATCCGCATCGACATCCATCACTCCGAAGCGAGAAGCTTGCGTTTGAGGATAGTAAATACTCGAAATCGTCAAATCGGATTTCTTCTCCTCGTGATACGCAATCATTTTAAGATAATCCATTTTGTAAATGTGATCCCCGGAAAGAATCAAAACCCGGGAATAAGAACCGTCCTCTATCAAATTCAAATTCTGATAAATCGCATTCGCAGTACCCAAATACCATTCATTGCTTATTTTAAATTGAGGTGGCACGGAATAGATAAATTCTCCCAATGCTGGATTGAAAATACTCCATGCCTCGAAAATGTGCCGGGTAAGGGAATCGCTTTTATATTGAGTTAAAACATAAATCTTGCGCATGCCCGAATTCAAACAATTGGAAAGAGCAAAATCGATAATTCTATATTTACCGCCGAAAGGGACCGCGGGTTTCGTACGAAATCTTGTTAAAGGATCTAACCTCTCCCCTTGCCCACCGGCGAGAATCATCGTGATTGTATCTCTTAATAATGTAGAACCGCCGTATTCCATTTTATTTTTATTTTGTTTTGGATTAATAATCTAAAATTAATAAATATCCTATTAAAAAAAATTATTTATGGAACTTTTTTGAAAAAAATTTTAACAAAAACCGCAAAGCCACTTGCCATTATTGCCTTCATTATTCTTGTCGGAATAATCGCCTTTCTTCTCTCGGAGCGAAGCGCCATAAAAGAGCTTTATGATAAATTCGTTTTTGCGAGGAAATTCGATTCGAAAGTTTTCACGGAAGAATTTCAAAAGCACTTTGTTGCACCCTCGCAAAAGAAAATCGATGTGCTTCGCTACGACGTTTCCCTCGCCATCGATTTCGAA
Organism: uncultured Melioribacteraceae bacterium; assembly: GCA_964611145.1. Classification (GTDB taxonomy): domain Bacteria; phylum Bacteroidota; class Ignavibacteria; order Ignavibacteriales; family Melioribacteraceae; genus WFQV01. Next base: position 8,760 of record CAZSYM010000024.1, on the reverse strand, counting down.
AACGAAGCCCTCTCCGTAAAGGAAAAAATCTTGATTTTGCCCGAAGATACAACCTTAAGACAATTCGCATTGAATTTTAGGGGGAACTGGCATATCGCCTCCGTTTTGCTCAATAATAACAAGGCGAAATACACTACTCACGACGGTCATCTTTTCATTACTTGCCCGAAATGTAAGGACACGATGCACGCGGAAATAATTTACAACGGCAAACCGCAAAGAGCGGGCTTGGGCGGGTTTGTGTTTCAGAAATTTAAAAATCGCAAATATGCTTACACAATCAACGAACCCGTTTATGCGTCCACGTGGCTTGCTTGCAACGACATTCCGTACGATAAAGCTTTCCTACGGATAAAAATCAAAACGGACAGCTCTTACACATCGATTTCCAACGGAGAATTGTTGAACACTTTGAAAAAAGGACGCTCCAAAATATTCGTTTGGCAAACCCGTTTTCCTATCGCCCCTTATTTAATCGCCGTTTATTCCGGGAAATATGTCGCATTGAAAGATACTCTCAATCTTAACAAAAGAACAATCGGCATAAGAAATTTTGTTTTTCCGGAAGATATAATTTCGGCTAAATCCGATTTGGAAATAAACAAAACGGGATTAAAAATCTTCTCGAAGTTATTCGGAGAATATCCTTTTACAAGATACGGAGTCGTAGAAATTCCATGGCCCTTGGGAGGAATAGAAAACCAAACGATAAGCGGAATCGGGAATAAATATTTTACCGGGCACGGTTTTTTCGAGGATCTTTTTCTTCACGAGTTATCCCATCAATGGTGGGGAAATGCCGTTACTTTAAAAAAGTGGAACGAACTTTGGCTAAACGAAGGCTTTGCCACGTATTCGGTCGCACTGTTCGACGAAACGATTTACGGGAAAAACTCCGCCACCGCTTACATGCTTGCCAGGAAGGGAGATTTTCAGAACGCTACTTTGGAAAACCCCAATAACGAAATTCTTTCGCCTCTCACATACAATAAGGGCGCATGGTTTCTACGTATGTTACGTTACGAAATAGGCGATTCCGCTTTCTTTAATACTCTTCGCCGTTATTTTCGAAAATTAAAATACAAAAATGCAACGGCGAAAGATTTCCAACGAATGGCAGAGGAAACAAGCGGACAAAATCTAAACCAATTCTTTCGTCAGTGGCTAAAAGAAAAAGGGATATTGAAAGCAAAGTTAGTATGGAAGACCCACGAAACCACGACAAAAAACTTTGAAACGGAAATTTCAATCGTTCAAATAGGGAAATACAGAGATTACGTTTTCCCATTAGAAATAGAACTAAAAGGTATTAACGGGCAAACGCTCAAAAAGAAACTTCGTATAACAACTCAAGAAACAACCGTTCGCATAAGCACACCTTTTCAAGTTATAAAAATAATTCCCGACAAAGAAGAAAAACTTCTGGCGGAATGGGAAACAATAGCCGAGTTTTCAAAAATCTAAGCGATTGAAAAATAGCCGTCAATTCTCTAACTTTGTTTTTCTTTTCGAATAAATAAGGAGAAAAGCCGTGTCGGGTAATTTCAAACCTTACGTACCGCCCGAAAATGAAATGAAGGAGCTCTCCTTCAAAGCGGTTTCTTTGGGCGTAATTCTTGCAATGATTCTCGGTTCCGCCAATGCCTATTTGGGATTAAAAGCCGGAATGACAGTAGCGGCTACGTTTCCCGCGGCAGTAATTGCCATGGCGGTTTTAAGGGTGTTTAAAGGAAACGTTTTAGAAGAAAACATCGCACGAACCACAGCTTCCGTGGGGGAAGCTTTGGCCGCGGGGGCAATCTTTACAATTCCCGCTTTCGTGCTAAGTGGGGTATGGACGGAATTTAATTATTGGGAAAGCACCGTATTGATGCTCGTCGGCGGTATTCTCGGTGTGTTGTTAATTACGATTCTGCGTAAAACATTGGTGGAAGACAAATCCCTCCCCTTCCCGGAAAGTCAAGCATGTACAGAAATAGTAAAAGCCGGGCAAGGCGGGAAAACAGGCGCCAAATATGTGCTTTGGACATTGCTACTCGGCTCCGTAATTGAAATATTTAAAAATCCGAACGGGATTACCGTTATCAAAGATTCCGTAAAAGGCTTTTGGCAAATGGGTACTTCAAAAATAGCTTTGCTGAACAGCACGGGCGGAATCATCACTACGATTAAACAGAAGGGAGGTTTCTTTCTTCAAAGTCCTTCCGCTTCCCCTGCATTTTTAGGCGTAGGATATATAATTGGTTTTAGACTTTCCGCAATAACATTTTCCGGTGGCGTTTTCGGTTGGGTATTCCTAATGCCCATCGTACTTTTCTTAATGTACAATAATGTGTTTGATTTCGCCGTTCACGGAAGCAATTGGTTGCAAATTTCAAAAGCGGCATACGACGCTACCGTAAAACCGATTGCCGTAGGCGGAATGCTCGTGGGCGCTTTTTACACTCTTTTCAAAATGCGAAAAAGTTTAATCCAAGGAATAGGGAAAGGTTTTAAAGACATCAAAGCCGCCAAGTCGGAAAATTCCGAAAACGTTCCTCGCACGGAAAAGGATTTACCGTTCGGAATGGTACTGCTTGCGGTAGGAATTATTTTCTTAGCCATGATAGGTGTTTACACTTACTTCACCGATAGCCTTTCGATTTCGATTCTCACCGCAATCGTAATGGCGATAGCGGCTTTCGTGTTCGCCGCCGTAGCCGGATATTTGGTGGGAATAATAGGAAGCTCGTCCAATCCTATTTCGGGACTTACTCTTTCCACTCTTTTGATTGCCGCCGTCTTAATGGTTTTGGTCGGACTTACGGGCAATCACGGCATAGCGGCAACATTAGCCGTAGCTTCCGTGGTTTGCGTTGTTGCCGGTGTGGCTGGAGATATGATGCAGGATTTGAAAGTCGGGCAATTGCTTGGAGGCACCCCTTGGAAAATGGAAGTGGGCGAAATGATTGGCGTAGTATTCGCTTCCATGATAATGATTCTTCCCATAATGCTTTTGCACAATGCAAACGGTATAGGAAGCGATGCCTTGCCCGCCCCTCAAGCCGGTTTGATGGCAATGATTAGCAAAGGAATTGTCGGCGGAGAAATGGCTTGGCCCCTCGTAATAGCAGGGATGTTCTTTGCCGTAGCCTTGATTATGCTGGACGCTCCTTCGCCCATGCTTATTGCAGTCGGTATGTACTTGCCATTCAACACCACATTTGCAATTTTCATAGGCGGTACATTAAAATACATAGTGGATAAAATCATAGAGAAAAAAGGAGCTTCGGAAGAAGAAAAAGAAAACGCCAATAATATCGGGCTTTTGCTCGCTTCCGGTCTTGTGGCTGGCGAAGCTTTGGTAGGCATTATCCTTGCAGGTTTCGTAGGCGCCGGAATAAATCTAAAAGCCGTCTTCGGATTGCCTGCGGATTTCGATGGATATTGGACATTAGGTATAATCGTATTTCTAATTCTCGGCTACGTTCTAATCAAATATCCTTACAAAGAATTCTTACTTGCAAGAAACGAGAAATAATTCATGAGGGGAGTCGGGTCTCCGGCTCCCTCCATTCTCCGGTGAATAAAGAATGAACACAAGCATACAAAGTAAAAATCTCGTCAAATCACCTCCCCCGCCGCTTTACCGCTGGCTAATACTCTTTTTCGTCAGCGTGGCAATGTTCGGAAATTATTACATTTACGATAGCATCAGTCCGCTGGCGGATGTTTTGGCAAAGCAATTACACTTCACCGATTCGGATATAGGTTTATTGGTCGGAATTTACAGCGTGCCGAACATCTTCATGGTACTAATAGGGGGAATCATAATTGACCGAATAGGCACAAGAATTTCCACATTCATCTTCACGGCATTGACTTTATTGGGAGCAATAATCACGGCTTTTTCCGGAGGCTCGCTTTTCTGGATGGCAACGGGACGCCTTGTATTTGGACTGGGCGCCGAATCAATGATTGTAGGTATAACGACGGTAATAGGACGTTGGTTCAAAGGCAAGGAACTGTCTTTTGCATTCGGACTTAATCTCACGATAGCCCGGCTCGGTTCCTTCGCTGCACTCAATTCTCCCACATGGGCACGCAGTCTTTACACGCATTGGCAATTACCTTTGCTATTAACAGTAGCCGCCGCGGCTCTATCTCTCGCTTCGGTCATTATCTATTGGGGTATGGACGCGAAAGCGGAAAAATCGTACGCGGTTCGCCCCGTTCCTAAACAAGACGAATTTCGATTCAAAGATGTTTTTTCCTTCAATAAGTCTTTTTGGTACATCGTTTTACTATGTGTAACTTTTTATTCCGCTATTTTCCCTTTTGAAACCTTTGCCATTAAGTTTTTTATCGATGTACATCACGTTAGCCGTTCCGTAGCAGGTTTCCAATTGAGCATGTTAAAAGTATTTGCCATGGTATTTTCCCCTATTTTCGGATTGCTGTCGGATTATATCGGCAAGCGTTCTCTTTTAATGATGATAGGCTCTTTTCTGCTTGTTCCCGTTTATCTCACCATGGCTTACACACACATTACACTTTATATTCCGATGGCGTTGATGGGAATTGCTTTCTCCCTAATACCCGCCGTAATGTGGCCCTCCGTTGCCATCATAATTGATGAAGCAAAGCTCGGAACCGCTTACGGTTTAATGACACTCGTTCAAAACATCGGGCTTGCCGCATTTAATTTTTTAATCGGTGCCGTAAACGATTTGACCGGAGGCTATACGGCTGGCATGTGGATATTTTCCACCCTCGGATTTTTCGGCTTGTTGTTCGCATACTTATTAAGAAAAAGTGAAACGGGACCCAATGCGCACGGTCTCGAGGAAGGGATAGCAAAATCAAAAGCGTGAATACGGACATATCGAAGTTTATACCTGTGAGAAATTTCAAGCACGAGGAAAAAGACGGCTTGATTACCGTGCTTTACTATCGCAAAAAGGGTTTTCTGGATAAAACCATATTCAAACGCTGGGCGGATAAACCGATACGAATAGAATTGGATGAAATAGGTTCTTATTGCTGGAATTTAATTGACGGAGAAAGAACCGTAGAAGAAATAACACGCTTGGCGCAAGAACATTTCGGCGAAAAAATCGAACCGGCAACAGAGCGGGTAAGTTTATTTTTCAAACAACTCCACAAAAACCAATTGGCAACCCTTTACATGAAAGAAGAAGGCTAATCTTTCATCACAAATTTCTATTCGAAAATTTTATAAGCCGGTTTGATTACAATTTCTATTCTTCTGTTGCGAGCTTTACCCTGTGAGGTTTCGTTCGAAGCCACCGGCAGACTTTCTCCATAGCCCACGGCATAAATATGCTTCTTGTCTATATTAGAATTCGCTAAAATAAAAGCATATACCGCTTCGGCTCTTTTTTGTGAAATTGTAAGGTTCTTATCCGCCTTACCGGACGCATCCGTATGACCTTCCACCACATAAAGAGCGTCGGGGAATTTTTCAATCGCTTTTATCACCTTCGCCAAAAGTCCGAAATATTCGGGACGAATAACAGCGCTTCCGGGCGAAAAGTTCAATTTCCGTAAGCGAATCACAACATTACAATTGCGGGTAAAAATCTCGGCTTCCGAAGGACGAAAAATATTTTTGATTTCTTTTATCCTACGACCGTATGTCCGAATTTTCTCAAGATTCTTTCGAGTCGTTTCACATTCCTTTTTATACTCACGAAACTCCTTCTTTAACGTTTCGTTCTTCTTCTTAAGATAATCCACTTCTTTTAAGGAAGTTTTCAGTAAAATTATTTTGCCGAGTATTTCGTTCGTAAGGCTATCGGGACCATCATCGAAATAAGGCTTGATATTAAAGGGTGCCGCAATTTTTCTCAAGGGTTCTTCCCAAAACAGAGAAAGCTTTTCGAGTGTCCAATCCTCTTTATCCGCTTTCTTAAAAAGTTCGGTCAAAAAGCGGGCATGTCGAGCTTGGGAATAAGCGTCCGAGGCAAGCTCCCTTGCATATTCATTATCGTATCTTTGATTTTCCAATTCCTTTTCGGCATTATAAATTAACTGCCTGGCTTTCCGAAGGGTTTCATGAGCATATTTTTCGGCATCTTCCTTAACCGCCTCCGAATACGCAAGTCGCGCCTTATCCAGATAAATTCTTTTGATTGCCGTTAGTTCGGCTTTGCGATAAATCTTTTCCGCTTCAAATCCTTCCTCTTGAGCATCTTCGTTTTCTCCGTCTTCAAAATCGGAGCAAGCATCATTAAATTTGTCCTCTCCTTTTTCCCATTCCTTTCGAGCAAGACTATCGGCAAAGACTTTAAGTGCATCTTGGCGAGCCTTCAAGGCATTTTTAAAAAAACTTTTGGCGCTTTCAGCATAACGAATCGCTTTGTGCAGGAAAAAATCCGCTTTGGAAATTTTTTCCTTTATTTCCTCCAGCGGGTCGTCATCTTGCAAGCTTTCTTTGGCTTCGTCATAATAATCCTTTCCCTCTTCGAAATTGCCGGGAGCAAGCAAATCAGCATGAACAACCTTCGCCTTTTTTAACAGAGCATCCAAATCCTTGAACAAGCGGTATTTAATTTGTTGCGCCCGAACGGAAAAAAGAGTCAACGGAAAAATCAAAAAGAGCAAAATCAAAACGTGGTTTTTTCTCATTTTTCTTTCCCCACCGTAATTTTTGTTTTTCCTTTTTGGGTCGCTATCTCGACAAAATGATTTTCCTTAAAAGTATTTTCCACAAAACGAACGGAGTGAGACGTAACGACATCTTGAAGATAATCTTTCCCCAAACATTTCTTAAGTTCTTTTGTAATTTCTCTCGGGTTCGCCTCCGTATCCGAAATCGTAACCGTTATTTTTCTTCCATCCGGGGAAAAAGCTTTCCGAATATTTTCATCCGCGAATAACGTTTCAATCAGTTTATTATTATGTGCAAAAAGGAAACGGGCATCAGCGAGGGAAAGCAAAAAGCGTATCCGCGTGCAAAAGCTTTTCTCCCTCGGAAGTTCGAGACTATGCGGCGAAGCAAAAGCAACGGTGCATGAATATCGAGCATTTTTATTAGAATCCGCAATTATATAAAAAGACCAGTTTCCCGCTTCCGAAATAACGGTATCCAGGAAAACCTCCCCCCTATTCCTTTCCGGCACATGCAAAGAAGATTTTCCCGAAGGAGAAACGAGCAAAAGATAAAGAGGAGTTTTCTTGCTTATCAATTCGAAAGCCACGCGGTCGCCCTTTCCGGCATTCAATTCATAAGCATCAAAACGTCCCAACTTCGGGTCAACGGGGTCATGCTTATTAATTTCATCTTTAATCACAAAGGAAGAAAAGTTCCTTTCCAGAGTTTGTGCTTCGGCAATTCCCCCAAAAACAAAAAATAACAAAAGTATTAATCCGTATTTTTTCAAATTTCCGCCTCCCGATTGTTAAATTTTTTCTCCTTGACCAGCGCCCAAAGTCCCGACGATATTGCAAGGGACACCGTGGCAATGATAAAAATAATACTTTTATCCGCAACGGATTGAATCCAAAATCCGAAAACGAGACTAACGATTAATTGCGGTAAAACAATAGAAAGGTTAAAAACTCCCATAAAATATCCCATCTTTCCCTTGGCAACATTTTCGGACATAATTGCGAAAGGTAAACTGACAATTGCCGCCCAACCTATTCCCGCAAAAGCCATTAACACATACATAGCCAAAGGCGTATAACCGAAAAGTAATATTCCCAAATAAGCAATCGCCATTACGGCGAGAGCACCGGCATGCGTTTTGATTCTCCCGATTTTTTCCGTAATGGGTTCCAGCACGAAAGCCGGAAGTGCCGCGCCAACGGCATTCAGAATCAGAAAAGAAATGGAAATTATCTGCCCGATGTTGTTATTAATCTCCGTGCTCAACTGCGCTTGAAAATCCGTTACACCGAACATCTTCTGTTTTATATAAATAATGATATAAACAAACATTGTTTGAACGCCCAACCAGGAGAAAGCATTGGCAAAGTAAATTCTCCACAAGTTAGGCCAATTGGTTTCGGAATTTTCCCCACCTTGTTCGCTTGTCCCGCTCTTGAGTTCCCGCGGTTCCTCGATGAAAAAAAGAGGAATCAAGGAAAACGTGAGAACCAAAAACACGCCGAAATAAATAAGGAAATAATTTCCCAACGTGGCACCGATTGCATAAGCCAGCACTCCGAAAGTGCCGGAAATGGTTTGCATCCACGTATAACCCTTTGTGCGTGCCGTGCCTTCGGGGGTAACATCGGCAATTATTGAGCGAGTAGGATTAAAGCTAATATTTATCGATAGATCGAAAGTCAAAGCCACGGCGGAGGCAATAACGATAAGACTTCCGAAGCCGAGGAAATCATGAATTTTATCGATATTCGGAAGAGCAAGTAGCATTAAAGCCGCAAGAGTACCGCCCATTATTATCCAGGGACGGCGTCGCCCGCCCCAAAACCAAAGCTTGTCACTTATAAATCCCACCAGAGGCTGCCCGATAATTCCCGCTATGGGACCCGCCGCCCAAACTATCCCGACCTCGTGAATATCAAAACCGTACTTGGTATTCATTATCCAACTTAGCGTCGCTATTTGAATCGAAAGGGCAAAACCCATCGCCGTCGCAGGAAGGCTCAATATCACGTAGAAAAAGTTTGTCAATTTTTTCTGCATTGTTAACATTGCTTTGTCCTACTTTTTATTCGCACATATTTTTAGAAATTCAAAAATTCCGTGTGAAAAATAGAGAATCGGAAACAAGAAACCAAACCGAAAGC
>CAZSYM010000023.1:0-33041 GCA_964611145.1 uncultured Melioribacteraceae bacterium | reverse complement strand
TCCTCTGCTCCTTGATTTTCAGTATATTTTTATTGTAAAATCATAAAATCTTGATTATTTTTGTCAGCCTAAAAAAATTAAGGAGAACAGATGCGAGAATACGAAGTAGCGCTCAATCAAAATTCACTTGTAAAATATCTCCGCAAACCCGCCAAGGAGTTCACACGCCACGACATTATTCGTTATATAGAAGAGAACGAAATCGAGCAGGTGAATTTTCATTACGCAAGCGAGGACGGAAAGCTTAAAACATTAAATTTCGTTATTACTTCCAGGGCATATTTAGAATCAATACTTTCCACGGGCGAGAGAGTTGACGGCTCGAGCCTGTTTTCGTATATAGATGCCTCTACCAGCGATCTTTACGTAATTCCCCGGTTCAAAACCGCTTTCGTCAATCCCTTTTCCGAGGTCCCGACCATCGATTTGTTCTGCTCTTTTTACACAAAGGAAGGAAAACCATTGCCGAGCGCACCGGAAAATATTTTGAGAAACGCGGCGCGGAGTTTCACAAAAGCAACAGGTTTAAAAGTAAAAGCCTTGGGGGAACTCGAATATTACATAATTGCGGACAAGGACGCCAACATAGAATATCCCGTTGCCGACCAAAAGGGCTACCATGAATCCTCGCCTTTCGTAAAATTTGAATTTCTCCGCGTCGAAGCCATGCGCCTTATAGCAAAATGCGGAGGCAAAATTAAATACTCACACTCGGAAGTAGGAAACTTCACCACCGAAGATAAATACTATGAGCAACACGAAATCGAATTTAATCCCGTTGATGTTGACGAAGCCGCCGACCAGATAGTCTTGAGCAAGTGGATACTTCGTAATCTCGCTTTTAAATACGGAGTGGATATCAGCTTTGCACCCAAAATCACCGTAGGAAAAGCCGGTAGCGGTTTGCATGTTCATTACATGATTACCGATGAACATGACAACAACGTAATGATTGAAAATGACAAGCTAAGCCCGATTGCTCTCAAAACAATAGCGGGAATTTTAGATAAAACAAAGGCGCTAACTGCTTTCGGAAACACAATCCCAACTTCATATTTGCGCCTTGTACCTCATCAGGAAGCGCCGACCAATATTTGCTGGGGTGAAACCAATCGTTCCGCTTTAATCAGAATTCCGCTCGGCTGGATTCTTAAGACGGAGATGATTAAAGACGCCAATCCGATGGAAATTGCCGAAGTGCCGTATATTCCGGGTAAGCAAACAGCGGAATTTAGAATGCCCGACGGTTCGGCGGACATTTACCACTTGCTTGCCGCAATGGTCATGGCGATGCAACATGGACTCGAAATGCCGAACGGACTTGAACTTGCGGAGGAACTCCGCGCAGACGATAATGTTTTCAAGAATCCGAATCTCAATCAAAAATTCCAACAACTCCCCTCTTCATGCGCCGAGTCCGCCGACGAACTCGAAAAAGAAATGGAATTCTTCAACAGAGATAATATTTTCCCGATAGGAACGCTAAAACGTTTTATTGAAAAACTTCGCTCTTACAACGATAGAAATCTTAGTGAGGAGCTATATCAAAACAACGAAAAAATAATGGAGCTCGTGCAAAAATATTTCCATTACGCTTAGGGTTTTTAACCCATTGCGAGGCGAGTTAAAAGGTTTGAAAATGAAAATATTGATTCTGTCCGATATTCACGCCAATTGGGTTGCTCTGGAAGCCGTTCTTTCGCGAGAAAAAAATTACGACGTTCTCTTTTTCTTAGGCGATGTTGTGGATTACGGACCCGAACCGATACCGTGCGTCGATTTTATTGAACAAAACGCCAATTACGCCGTAACGGGAAATCACGATTACGCCTTAGCCTACGATAAAGAATGCGGCTCGATGGGAACATTCAGAGAATATGCCATCGAAACCCGCCGTTGGCATAAAAGCCTTCTGGACAAAAAATCAGTGAAGTTTCTCAGCATACTCCCGAAAGAGCTTTACGTAAAAGAAGATAAATATTTATTCTATTTGACCCACGCCTCGCCAAACGGAAATATCTCCCGATATCTTTATCCCGAAGATTTCTCGGAAGAATTGCTTTCGGAAATAAAAGCGGAATTTGTTTTGGTCGGTCACTCACATTTGCAATTCCAAAAGAAAATCGGGAGCAAAATAGTGGTGAACCCGGGTAGCGTGGGGCTTTCCCGCGAAGACAACATGGCAAACTATGCGACTTTCGAAAACGGGAGCTTCACTCTCAAAAAAGTTCCTTACGACGTCGAAAAAAGCATCGCTGTGCTTATGCAAGCTCCACTTTCGGGAAAGGTTAAGAAAGGCTTAGCAAATACATTACGCCACGAGAGTTAATTTATCCTTTCGTTTTCCGGCTCTGAAGCATTCCGTAAAAATGGATGCTCCCGGCAACAAAAAGTCCCGCAATCATCGGCTCAATTTCCTTCAACAAACTATGGGCTGGTAAAACATCCCGCGCCCAAAACCACCCGAAAGCAGAAAAGCTTCCCAAAAGCAATTCCCAGAACGCCGTTTGTTCCTCCACTCTATACCTGGAGTAATAAGCTCCGATAATCAAAAAAATCATCCCCGGTATAAAAATGCTCCCAACCAAATACCACATGTTAATTATGGAGCGGACATAAAGGACAAAAATCACGCTTATGGCAGAGGCAATCAAAAAGCCATATTTCGTATAAAGGGATATTTTAGCATCTGATTTTCGAGGGAATAATTCATAGAAAAAATCTTTTCCCAAGGTTGTTCCGCTAAGAAAAACATGGGTGTTCAACGTGCTTAGAATTGTGGCAAAAAGCGCGGCGTAAAAAATCCCTTTGGCTCCGCTGCCGAGAACCTTTTCCGCCAAAAGTGGAAAAGCATTAACGGGGTCGGATAAATTCGGCAGAATTGCACGCGAATACAAGCCGGTTGTAGTGGTTAAAAAATCGAATACAAGCCAGAATATGACGGAAATAATTATGCCGTATTTTGCCGTTTTCCCGTCGCGGGCAGCATAGCATCGCTGATGAAAACCAGGGTCGGTAAACGTCCACAATGCAATCAAGAACCAAACCGCGATAAAAGCAGGAGAGGCTCCGCCGGTTAGTTCCAAATGTCGCGGAGGCAAATGCTCGGTAAGAAAATTCAACGTACCGAAATTGGCAAACAACACGTAAATCATAACCAAGAATCCGCCGAACATGAAAAAAAATTCGAAAGCGTCGGTCAGAAGATTGGAACGAAATCCTCCTTTAAAAAGATAAATGACGGAAACCAAAAGGGAAACAGAAAGAGCCACATAAAAATTCAAGCCGAAAATAAGCTTGAAAAGCGAGGTCAACATAAGCAAATAGGGAGCGGGCAGAACCAAAACAAAAACCACGAGTGCGGAAAGCAAACCCGTTTTTCGACCGTAAACCTCCCCGATTTTTTCCGGTATCGTAAAGAGAGAAGTTTTCCTGATTTTTTCGGCAAAGAATAATCCGAACAAAATCGCAAAAATATAATAAGGAAATCCTTGCGTGAACCAACTCAAAAGCCCGTAACGATAAGTAAACTCCCCCACTCCCAAAATTCCGCCGTACCAAGTAGCAACGTTTGTCAGCACGAAAAGAAAAAGCCCCACATTTCTACCGGAAAGCAAGAAATCCACCGCTTCCGATTTCCCTTTCGGTATAAAGCCGATAAGAATCACAAGCGCGAAAAAGCCTATTATTATTAAGATATCCGCGTTAGAAAAAGAAACCATTTTCAAAAAGCGCCTTCAATTCGCGAACTATTATCACCTTGCCAGCCGTAATTTCCAATTTCACCTTCCCTCCCGTCGCCACATTACTCGTGCTCTCCTTAGCACCGAAAGGTAAGGAAATGTTTTTCAAGGGGTATTTCAAGCCCCCGCTTTTGATTTTCGTTTTATCATCAAAAGCATAAATCGATATTATCTCGCCTGGCGTAGTTTTAAATTCGATTTCACCTTGCAGGACATAGGCGCCTGTTTTTCCATGAACCATTGTAATATCTATCTTATCCCGATATTTCAAGAGAACGCCCAAATTGCAAAGCGAATGGTCGAGTCTATCCCCCGTTGCTCCTATCAGAACGGCGCGGCGGAATTTCTTAGCAATCGCAAGTTTCAAAGCTTTTTCCACATCCGTATCGTTTTGCCTACGATAACGAATTATCTCGGAAGATTTTTCGAACGCCGTCAAAACCTTCGGGCTAACGGAATCGAAATCCCCCACGACGTAATTCGGGACAAATCCAAATGCATAGGCGGAATTAGCTCCGCCGTCCGCACAAATTATTTGGTCGTATCCCAATTTTATAATTTTCTTCACCAAACTTTTCGGGGGACTTTCCCCGTTTGCCCAAATTAAACATTTCTTCATTTAATCATTTCCTCAGATGATATTTCATAATCAGTAAGCGGCTAATTTACAAGCCCAATCTAACTCCCACGAGGAAATTCCTTTCCGCCGCGGGGAAAAATTCACCGCCGATTGCATAAGCCGCATACAAGTTATCAAACAAATTGTTGATTTGCAAAAACGTCTTCATGGTTTTAAAGAAAGGTACTCTATTAGTGTAGTAACTAAAGAAAAGATTGCTGACAAAATAAGCGTCCACTTTGTTATCCGAATAAGAAACGAAGCCGGGGTATTTGTTCAAATACTCTTTCAATTTATCGCCGTAATTATCGGAGTAAAAACCGCCTACGTATTTGCCGCTAAACGACAATGAAAAATGACCGAACTTCACTTTCAAAATCGCATTGAAAGTAATATCGGGAAAACCGGCAATTCGATTATTCTTCAGGTCGAGCTTTGCAACTTTTTTCGAACCGGTTTTGGAATCCCTATATTTTACAAATGTTTCACCGTCCTTAATAAAATTATCGGAGTAAGAACCATTAACAACGAGGGAAATATTTTTCGTCAGAGCCACTTTGCCCGAGAATTCCACCCCGGAGTGAACAGTGGATTTCATATTTCCCGTAATCGGTTGTCCGAATCTATCGACTTGTCCCTTTTTTACAATCTCGTTATCAAACAACATATAAAACAAATTCACGGAGGCATCCAATTTCGCTTTGTGATAATTTATTCCCGCTTCGAAGTCATTCATGGTTTCCGGTTGAACAAGCGGTTGAGAAAAATCGTAAGAACCGTCCGCTTTCACTTTGAATTGCGGAACAGCACCGCCACTGGATTCCGCCGCATCGTAGTAATTTTTGAGTCGAGGCTCGCGCGTTACTCTTGCGAAAGAGATAAAGGAGCTCAAATCGGAGAACAATTTGTAATTCAAACCGAAGCGCGGATTAAAATAAACATCGGAAATTGCGAAATGCGTTTTCACATATTTTTCATTATCAATTAAGTATTTATGATACGCCACCTGCACTTCGCCCAATAAGGAAAGCCTTTCGCTCAACTTATAATTCTCATTCACAAATGCGGTGAAAATGTCCTTACCGCCTTCGTAATAATAATAGCGGTAATTCTTCGTTAATCCCGCGGGAAGTTTCTCGCCGAAATTAATGCTCCCCCAATGAACGGAGCGATGTTTACGCAGTTCCAAACCTGCCGTCAGCAAGCCTTTTTTATGCTTCCAGCTAACTCTCGGTATCCAGCCCCATTGTACGTTTTCCACCATGGCACGAATCAAAACATTGGCGGGATTTGTCGTGGGATGAAAACCGTACGCCGACGTCAAGCGAAGATAGGAAGTATCCGCCCACGAACCATCGAAATCGAAAAAACCATTGCCAAGCACGAGGAACAAAGCCGAATTGAGCTTAAGATTTTCGCTTGCCTTGTATTCGTTTAAAATTTCGAAATGAGGTTGAAAGAAATTCTCTATTTCCTCGGGGCGTCGCCTTGTCGTCCACGTATAATTTTTGCCGTCGTCTTCCCAATAAGAATAATTTTCTCGGCGCAATTTTTTATCCTTGATAGTCCATTTCGGCAAGCCGGTATATGCCAGACCGTCGGCTATGGGACCTCCATAAAGATTAATTTGCGTTGTCAATTTTTTGTCGTAACGCACGGCGGAAACGTAGTACGCTTTGAAATTAACCCAACTGTTATCCCTGTAACCGCTCGAAAGAATATTCGATAGCTTCACATAGAGAGAATACTTTTTATCGATAAGCCCGCTGGAAAGCGAAAGGGAATATTTCCGAGTGTTGTAGCTTCCAACCGATGCGGAAATTGCAAACATTCTCTTATCCGAGAAAGGGGAAGTGATAATATTAATGCTACCTCCGATTGCGGGATAGCCCATTATACCTGCGCCTGCGCCTCTTTGAACTTGCAAAAGCCCCGTCGTGCTTAGCAAATCGGGCATGTCCAACCAATAAATATTATGATCCTCCGGGTCGTTTTGCGGGATACCGTTTACGGAAACCGCAATGCGCCTTTGGTCGAAACCTCGGATGCTCAAATAATTATACCCGATTCCATTCCCGTTTTCCGAGTAGAAAGTCGTGGAGGGCAAATAGCTAAGATATTCCGGCACGTCCTGAATCGTATAATTCTCCGAAATTTCCCCGCGTGATAATTTCGAAAAGGCTATCGGAGTTTCCCCTTCTTTCCCGATTGCCGCTTGTACCAATACCGTTTGACTCGAAAGCACGGCCGGTTTTAATATCACTTTCAAGTCATGAGCGAAGTCAACAGTTTTAACGGGAATAAGTTTCGGTTCGAAACCGAGAAAAGAAATTTTCAGAACAGCGTTTTGCGGGAAATCCCCTTTCAACGAAAAATAACCTTTCGAATCCGTCGCCGTCCCGATTGCCGTTCCGATTACAATCACATTGGCATTCTTAAGCGGGATAAGATTTTCATCGTAAACATATCCCTGAATAACCTTATTTTGAGCGGAAAGGACTTGTGCAATAATAAAAAAGGAAATAATTAAGCTTTTCATCTTTAACCTCCCGATTTAAAATTAAAAAGCCGTTTTGAGGAAAACGGCAAGAACTTAATTATTTCCGACCGCCGTTTTCCTACGCCGGTATTATCCGGTTCAGGTTCAAGGGTTTTTTCTCAGTCCCGTTTTTTCGGAACACCCCTAACGGCTATTTATTTATTGCAAACTTAAATTTTAATTTCGAATTTTCAAAATTGTCTTGTGAATATCTTAATTTTCAAAACTCATTATTTTTAGCTTTTGTCCCACACGGATTTTATTTCCTTCCAAGTTGTTCCACTCTCTCAACTTCTCCACTTCGACGTTGTATTCTTTAGCAATATTCCAAAGTGCATCCCCTTGACGCACGACGTAAATCTTCCCCTCAAAATCTTCTTTCTTCTTCGTTTTCTTAACGCCGGGATATATTATCAATTCCTGTCCCACAACTATTTTACTTCCCTTGATACCGTTCCATTTGCGAATATCCCTGGCGCGAACAAAATAATTCTCCGCTATCTGTCCGAGCGTATCCCCGGGCTTTACAATATAAACGATTTTCTTCTTGCCCTTGGCGGAAATGTTCTTTTTATTTTTTCCCACATTGTCTTTAGCGGGAACATCGTTAAGAGCGAGCAACTTCCTCGGCGATTTCTTGATTTTCAACTTTTGTCCGATGCGTATTTTGGTACTTTTCAATCCGTTCCATTGCTCGATTTGTTTAATGGAAACGTTGAAACGAAGTGCAAGCTCGCTCATCGTATCGCCGGTTTTAACTTTATAAACGAAAAAGCCTTCCGGTAATTTTTCTTGCTTTTCGGAACTTTTCTTCGCAATCGCTTTCGGCTTGCCCGGTTTTATTTTAAGCACTTTACCTGCAATTATTTTATTCGAACGCAAACCGTTCCAACGTCTAATATCGGAAACACGCACGTGAAACTTTTCGGCAATCAAACCGATAACGTCACCCGGTTTAACTTTATACTCTACAAATTCTTTCCCGCCGGGGATATTCTTCTTAGGAGAAGATTTCGCCTTTACAATCCTTTTCCCGGAAGAAACCCTTAGAATTTGCCCTATACGAATTTTATTGGAATGCAAATTATTCCAACGCTTTATTTGACGGGAGGAAACGCCGAATTTCATTGCTATTTCGCTTATCGTATCGCCCGCCTTAACCTTGTATGTTTCACCGCTAAACTTCTTCCTGCTCTTTGTCCCTTTAGCGTTGGATTTTGCCACGGCATAATTACCGTATCCGCCTCCGACGAGAATTTTCAATTTCTTCCCGGCATAAATTCTATTCCCGCGAATATGATTCCACCTTTTAATTTGACTGACGCGCACACCGTATTTTTCGGCAATTTTGCCCAGGACCTCACCGCGGCGAATTCTGTGAGTAATCCAGCGCCCGCCCGAATTCGCATAAATAACATTAAGCTTTTGTTCACGGCTCATTCTATCGAACTTGGCGTAGTATTCCGCTTTATCCTCGGGAACATAAATTTTAATAACCTGCCCCACTCTAATTGTGGTCGTGTACGGCAAATTGTTCCAATTTCTAATATCGGAAACACGCACTTTAAACAAGTCCGCCAGGTCCACAAGATTGTCATACTTTTTCACGCGATAATTCACGGGCACAGTATTTTCAGGAATAACCACATCGCCGCTATTGTCATAAATATCGGAATAAAGTTGCATAAAATCCTTGGCGGAATCGGAAGGTTGCAGTACCAATTTATAAGGATCACCCGCGGCATCAACATATAAATCATCCAGAGCAGGCTCGACGTCCATACTCAGTTCGAAATCGTTAACACCGATTGAAGAAACGGGAATTTTCAATTTCATTCCCGGATATATTCTGGAACGAGAACGGAGGCGATTAAAACTTGCAATTTTATTTACGCTGACGTGATAGCGATAAGCAATTTCGGAAAGTGTTTCCCCGCGTCGGACACGATGATAAACATATTGTAATTTTGCATCGTCGGGAATGTTCCGTAAATTCTCCACAAAAGCTTCGTAAGAAGTTCTTGGTATTCTTATTTCGAAAGGACCGTAATCCTTCGGCGGCGTAGTGTTTTGAATCAAGGCGGGATTCAAATCCTTAAACGTCCTGACGGAAATTCCCGCGCATTTTGCCAGGACGCTCAAATCCACCGCCTCGTTAATCTCGTACTTCACATAATCATAAGGTTTATAATACTCAAGGGAATTAAACCCGAATTTTTCCGGATTGCTTCCGATAATTGTAACCGCTATGTATTGAGGCACATAATTTCTGGTTTCGTACGGCAAGTATCGGCGCAATTTCCAAAAATCTGTACTACCGGAACGTCGTATAGCTCTCTGAACACGAGCCTCGCCGCAATTATAAGCGGCTATGGCAAGATACCAATCGCCTAAAGAAACATACAAATCGCGTAAATGCCGTGCCGCGGCTCGTGTAGCTTTTTCAGGGTCACGACGTTCATCCACGTAAAAATTAACCTCCAAATCATAGAGCCGTGCCGTACTCCGCACAAATTGCCAAAGTCCGACGGCTCGCGCCCAGGAACGTGCGGACGGGTTCAAGCCGCTTTCGGGCAAACTTAAGAAAATCAATTGCTGAGGGACTTTTTCTTCCTTAAAGATTTTTGCCATCATCGGAAAATACTTGCCGGTTCTTTCCAGCCACGATTGAAAATAACGCCGTCCCCGACCCGTGTAATACTCGATGTATCTTTCCACATACCGATTTACGGTAAGCGGGAAATCCCCTATAACAATCGTGTTGGAATTATCTTCTATTTCCGTTTCCTCCTCCTCCGCTACGGGAGGAATTTCCAACAATTGCTTGTTCAACCATTCGTCCAAAGTGGCACTGGAAACGCTATCCGGTAAATACTTAAGAGTATCCACCATTCCCTTGTAATCTTGTAAAATAGAGCTTTCCAATTCATTGAACCCCTCGTTCTCCTCGATATTCGGATAATAGCTCAGCTGATTGATTATTGTCATCGCCGAATCGAAAGCGTTCAAAGCCTTAGCGGTAAAACGAAGGTGCTGAAAACGGAGCGCCTCCAAATATTGCTGACGGGCATCTTCCAAAAGATTGTTAACGATTACATTCGGCTCGGCAATTTCCACCTTTTCGGGAGGAAGTTCCGCTTCCTTTTCAAAAGGATTGGGAATGGTTACCTTGGAAAGCTTTTCCACATAAGCGCACGAAGTGAAAAATGAAAGAATTGCAAAAACAACCAGAAATTTATTTAACCTTTTCAAGAATATTCTCCAAAATTAACATATGATAATTTAAACAGTTAATTTCTCATTATCAAGCTAACTATCAAATTATCCGTGTATTTTATTCAAATAAAACAAGTTACGTGTTACAAAGGAATATTACAATGTTTTTTCTTAGGATTGGAATCCACCTTGGTTTTCAACAATTGGAAAGCATTGATAATCCTTTCCCGAGTTTCCGAAGGAATAATCACATCGTCCACATATCCCCTTTCCGCTGCTGCAAAGGGGGTGGCAAAACGCTTGCGGTATTCTTCAATCAGTTCATTCAATTTTTTCTCGGGATTTTCGGCATCTTTCAATTCTTTTTTGAATATTATCTCCACGGCACCTTTGGGACCCATTACCGCAATTTCCGCCGAGGGCCAAGCAAAATTAAAATCGCCTCGTATATGCTTGGAGTTCATCACATCATAAGCTCCGCCGTAAGCCTTACGAGTAATAACGGTTATCTTGGGGACCGTAGCTTCGGCAAAAGCGAAAAGCAACTTAGCTCCGTTTTTAATTATTCCGTTCCACTCTTGCTCCGTTCCCGGGAGGAATCCCGGCACGTCTTCCAAAACGAGCAGGGGAATATTAAAAGCATCGCAAAAGCGAACGAAACGCGCACCTTTCACGGAAGCGTTAATATCCAAAACACCCGCAAGAACCTTGGGTTGATTGGCAACGATACCGACCGACATACCTCCCACGCGTGCAAAACCGACAACAATGTTCTCGGCAAAATTTTCATGCACTTCCAGAAATTCTCCGTCGTCAACCAAATATTTGATTACTTCCTTCATATCATACGGCTTATTGGGATTATCGGGAACGATTTCATCCAGCTCTTTTGCCTTCAGATTTTGAGTAAAATCAAATTCCTTTTCGGGAGGCTTATCTTTCCAATTAAGTGGTAAATAGCCCAACAGAGTGCGAATTTTCTCGAACACTTCTATCTCGCTCTCAAGAGCAAAGTGAGCCACTCCGCTTTTAAACGCATGCGTATCCGCTCCGCCCAGATCTTCGAATGTAACTTCTTCGTGAGTAACGGTTTTCACCACCTTCGGACCCGTTACGAACATGTGACTTGTATTTCTAACCATAAAAATAAAATCGGTAATAGCAGGCGAATAAACCGCCCCACCGGCACATGGACCCAAAATAGCACTTATTTGCGGAATGACACCGCTTGCAAGTGTATTTCTCAAGAACAATTCGGCATAACCGCCAAGGCTCACAACTCCTTCTTGAATTCTTGCTCCACCGGAATCGTTGAGTCCCACAACCGGCACGCCGATTTTCATTGCCATATCCATTATCTTATTTATCTTTTCCGCATGTGCTTCCGAAAGAGAACCCCCGAAAACCGTAAAATCCTGACTATAAAGAGCCACAGGACGATTGTTTATCTTGGCAAACCCCGTTACAACGCCATCGCCCGGAATTTTCTGTTTATCCAAACCGAAGGCGGTACTCCGATGCTTCACGAACATATCTATTTCTTCGAAAGTGCCTTCGTCCACTAAAAGCTGGATTCTCTCGCGAGCTGTCAATTTACCTTTTTTGTGCTGGGCTTCTATCTTTGCTTTTCCACCACCCAGTTTGGCTTCTTCTCTAAGTTTTTCAAGTTCTTCAAATTTTTCTTTCATTTTTTCAAACCGCTTTTATTGATTTAAATCGAAAGCTCCAAAACGCTGTTTTCAAAAGCTTTAAGGAATATCTTTTCTATTTCTCTTTTAAGTTCTTCCCGCCAATTCTCAGCGAATTTATTCGCAAATTCGCTCTTTTCCAAAACGGAAATGATGCGCCCCGGATTTTTAGAAAGCTGGATAATTTTATCTCCAAGTTCCACAGCTTCCGAAACGGAGGAAGTAGCAAGCAATACGGAAAATTTCATATCATTTTTTGCTTCAAGTATAAGATTATAAATATCCTTTTTTATATCATGCCGCATACGGGAAAATGTCTCGTCCAACAAAATCAAGTCCGGTTGCAAGGCTAAAGCTCTGGCAAACGCCGTTCTGAATCGGAAACCGTAACTTTTATTATGAGGAAGGTGATTCTCATAACCGTCCAGCCCCACTAATTCAATTATCGCCTTTAATTTCTCTTCGTCTATTTCCGGGAACGCCCAGATTATATTTTCCCGAACGGTAAGCCATGGAAAAGAACTGGGAGCGGAAGGAATGTAAACAACGCTCCCTTTCCTTTCCACTTCCCCCGAATCTTCTTTTTCCAACCCCGCAATTATTTTTAGCAAAGCCGTCTTACCGGAAAATTTCGGTGCGAGTATTACCACACTTTCGGAGGACTCCACCTCGAAAGAAATATTTTCCAAAAGCGGGACGTTTAAACCGAATTCGGTTACAAAATTTTTAGCGATATTTTTTATTTTCAACAGAGTCATTCTTCCCTATCCCAGAAAATCACCTTTTCCGCGAAATATTTAATTATCAAATGATTCACCCCGATTACAATCCACAATGCAATTGAAAAAGCATAAAACCCGGCATAATCCTTAAATTCTATCAATTGATAAAAAACTCCTCCCAAATTGGAGGCATAAAACATTTGCAACAGCAAAACGTAAAGCCAAATTCTTTTGTGGAAGCGCGGCAGGGATTCTTTGACGAAAGGCAACAAGCCTTTCCAAACGACATTTGAAATTTCACGCCGATTTTTACCCAATCCCAATGCCGCTTCCTCATAAGTTACGTATCGAGCGGGAAAGTTTTCGGAAAAAACGTTTATCAGAAAAGAAAGGGAAAGAATAAAAAGGAAAGCAAACTCGCTAAGAATTCCGTCCGAGAAAAACAAGGCAAAAATCCCCGTGAAAACAAGGGGCGTGGCAAAACCGAAAATATTAAGGTTTCTGAAAAAAAGAGGATAATTCCCCAACAGAGCAAATACTTGTCTTTTAAAAAGGAAAAGTGAAATAAAAGCGACTAAAAAAGAGATGTAAATTCCGCTTAAAATCATTCCCAGTCCACTTAGGATTTTGTGCTTGGCAACAAGATAAAGAAAAGATTCCCAAATCAGTTCCACACGAGGAAAAGCTTTCAGCGGAGGCAAAACAAAATCGAAAAGCAAGACGTAAATTACAAGCAAGACAAATAAAACTTTAATATTTATTCGGAGTTTCAACCCCACAAAATCCTCTGGAATATTTCAAAATTCAGAGTTTAAATATAAGTAATCTTGGAGAGAATCACTTCAAAATAAAGGCTAAAATCACCGAAAGAAAACAAAACAAGGAAAACTCTCGAAGGATTTAACTTGCCTTCCCCTCAATTATTTTGCACTTTCAGATGCGAGTTTCGGGAACCATTCGAAAACTTTCTCAAGGAAATGGTCAGCCGAATTTTCCCATGTGAATTTATTTGCCCACCGTATCGCATTTTCGGAAAGTTCGCTCCGCAGTTTCTCGTCCCGCAAGAGCAATCCGATTTTTTCGGCAACCTTTACCCGGTTATCCATATCCACCAAAAATCCGGTTTCCAAGTTTCTAATGGAATCTCTCAACCCTTGCACATTGGAGCCTACGACCGGCGTGCCCATGGCATTTGCTTCTATTACCGTAATTCCCCAACCTTCCTTCATTGCCAGAGTCACAAATACCCACGCTTTACCGAGTTCCCTTGCTTTTTCCTCCTCCGAGAGATAGCCGAGAAATCGCACGTTTTTTTCCAAACCTTTTCTCTTAACATAATTTTTCAGAGCAGGCAAATAATCCCCCTTGCCTCCTATTCTAAATTCTAATTCGGGAAACTCCGCAAGCAATAAAGGCAAAGCGTCCAAGACCTTTTCTATCTGTTTATATTTTTTAATCCTCCCGATATAAGTAATAACGGGTTTAGGGGATTTTTCCGTGCTAACGGATTTATAAAGCTCGTGGTCAATGGCATTGTAAAGCAAATCTATTCTTTCCGGAGGCATTCCCAGCTCTATCAATTCCTGGCGTGTACTGGGAGAGACACTAAAAATGGGCGTATTGCCATACACGAAAGGAAGTTGTTTTTCTTTCGCAATAATATATTTGGCAAGAGGGGCGGGCAATTCTTTAAAAAGCGAATTTCCATGTATGTGATGAATAATCCCCACCAGAGGAAGCCTTACAAACTTGGGAGAACCGATAGGAATTTTAGAAATGTCGTCAACCACAAGGTCAAACTTGCTTTCATCCAATTTATATTTATAATAAATCTTTACCTGCTTATCAAAAAAGTGGCGACTACCCACACGGATTATTTTAATTCCGTCAATTGTTTCGGTTTCCGGTGCGCCCTTGAACTTATGTGCCAGCAAAGTAACCTCGTGCCCTTTGGAAGCGATGCGCCTAAAAATTTCATGCAAATGCACTTCCGCACCGCCAGCTTCGGGATTTTTAATACATCGCCAATTGATTAAAAGAATTCGCATTCAGATTTCCTTCAATTAAAAAAGCAAAATACGAAAACATCCTTGCAAAAATCAAACGTTGGAGATATCGAAATTTTCCAAATATTCCTTAACGGCTTTCAAAAATCGTCCTCCGAGCATGCCGTCAACCAAACGGTGGTCATGAGAAAGGGACAAATACATCATAGGTTTAACAGCTATCACATCGGTTCCGTTCAAATCCACAACCACAGGCTTTTTCGTAACCGCTCCCACACCCAAAATTCCGACTTCCGGCTGATTGATAATCGGAGCTCCGAACAAAGCTCCGAAAACACCGTAATTTGTAATGGAAAAAGTTCCGTCGGCCACATCATCGGGGGTAAGTTTCTTGTTTCGCGCGCGATAGCTCAAATCCGCAATGGAGCGCGCAAGTCCGCGAACGCTTTTATCTTCCGCATTTTTGATGTTCGGAACAATCAAGCCGTTCGGTTCTACGGCAACCGCTATTCCCAGATTCACATAATTTTTAACGATTACTTTTTCTCCCTCAATGGAAGCGTTCATCAAAGGAAATTGTTTAAGCGCTCTAACGGTAGCAAAAGCGATAAAAGCCAAATAGGTCAATTTCAAATTCTCTTCCCGCAAAAACTTCTCGGCATTTTTTTCAATAAAATTATGAATGATTGTCATGTCCACTTCCATAACCTGGGACACATGCACGGAAGTATCCCGACTTTTTATCATGTGCTCCATTATACGCTTCCGATTAACGTCCATTTCCATAACGGTTATTCTACCTTGCTTTCGGGCTTCGGTAGACGAATATTCCGAAAGCGAATCTTTCCGTTTTTCAATGTATCGCAAAATATCCTTTTTGGTTACGCGTCCGTTAATTCCGCTACCCTCTATTTTTTCCAGTTCTTCAAAGGAAATATTTTCCTCCTTGGCAATCTTCATAACCACGGGAGAATAGAAACGATTTCGTTCGCCTTTGGAAACCGCGGGTTTCATACCGTCTTTCTTCTCCGTTTCCTGCAATGTTTCATCCATGTTGTTCGAATCTTCCGCCGTATCGGAAGGAGAAAAATGTCTTGCGTTTTTAACCTTCAATCTCATCACGGTTTTTCCAACCGTTACGGTATCGTTTTCCTTATAAAGAATTTCGGCTACAATTCCGTCTTCGGGCGAGGGTACTTCCGTATCCACTTTATCCGTGCTTATTTCAAAAAGGATTTCATCCTTGGCGACGTGCTCCCCGACCTTCTTATGAAATTTCAATATTGTTCCCTCCTGTACACTTTCCCCCATTTTAGGCATGGGAATATCCAGCATCTCCGATTCTTCCATTGTCACCGTTCGTTCCTTCTCTTCATTCTCGGGCATCTCGTTAACGGTTTCCGTTTCCAATATTGCAACCACGGTTTCCACTGCGACCGTTTCGTTTTCTTTAAAAAATATTTCACTAATAATCCCATCCGCAGGCGAAGGCACCTCCGTATCCACTTTATCGGTGCTTATTTCGAAAATTATTTCGTCCTTTCTAACTTTATCACCAACCTTTTTATGCCATTTCAGAATCGTTCCTTCCTGAACGCTTTCGCCCATCTTGGGCATTACAATTTCAATTTTCATTTTTTTCTCGCTCAATACTTCAACAATTCTTTTACTTTTCGATAAATTTTTTCCCGAGTAGGCAAAACAAAATTCTCCAAATTGGGGTGAAAGGGAACAAAAGCATCATGTGCCGCAATTCTTTTAACGGGAGCATCGAGAAATTCAAAAATCCTCTCCGAAATTCGTGCGGAAATCTCGGCACCGAAACCGGAGGTAAGCGTATCCTCGTGAATTATAACAACCTTTCCCGTTTTCTTAACGGAATCGAAAATAGTGTTTTCGTCCAAAGGATTTATGGTGCGAATATCGATTATTTCAACGGAAAAACCTTCCCTCTCCAATTTTTGAGCGGCGAAATACGATTCGTGCACCATCAAGCCGTAAGTAATTATCGAAATATCACTCCCCTCCCGAATAATCTTAGCCTTACCAAACGGCAGCAAATAATTTTCGTCAGGTTCGGGAGTAGCCGCATAAGTTTGTCTATAAAGTCCTTTATGCTCCAAAAAGAGCACGGGGTCGTTCAATCGCAAGGCGGTTTTCAAAAGTCCCTTCGCATCTGCGGCATTGGAAGGATAGGCAATTAAAATCCCCGGTAAATGCGCAAAAAATCCCTCGATATTTTGACTATGGTATAAACCGCCGTGAATAAAACCTCCGACAGCCACTCGAGTAACCACGGGCGCTTGCCAAGCATTGTTAGAACGATACCGATACGTTGCAAGTTCATTTCGCATTTGCATAAAAGCGGGCCAAATATAATCGCCAAACTGAATTTCCACGCAGGGTTTCAAACCGGCAAGTGCCATTCCAACGGCAACTCCCTCTATACTTGCCTCGGCAAGCGGAGAATTAAAAACGCGTTCCTTCCCGAAAAGCTTGGTTAAATCTTTAGTAGCCGAAAATACTCCTCCCTTATCACCAGCCACATCTTCGCCGAAAAGATAAATATTCGGATTTCTTTCCATTTCTTCCTTTAAAGCGTGATTAATAGCATCCACCATTACGATGCGATTTCCTCTCGGTTCCGAAAGCTCGTACTCCAAAGTGTCCGCCAAGCCGCTTTCGTCCAATACAAAACGGATAGCGCTTTCCGGCTCGGGGTCCTTTTGCGCCAAAGCCCAATCCGCCACTTCATCGATTTCCTTTTTGGCTTGCTCCCGAATTTTTTCAAGCCGGGCATCGGTTAGAATTCCAGTCTCCCTCAAATAATCGGCAAAAATCTTAATCGGATCCTTGCTCAAGTCTTCTTCCAGCGATTCGGCGGAACGATATTTTTTCTGGTCGTCGGACGAAGAATGTGAAAAGAGTCTAACGGTATGCGCTTCCACAAGCACGGGACCCTTGCCCGCTAAGGCATAATCGTATGCTTCTTGAGCCACATCCCGCATTTTCAGATAATCCGTACCGTCGGCGGAAATGCGCAATAAATTTTCGTACCCTTTCATCATTTCCACAACGGAAGCGTTTTTGCCTGCTGTTTGTTCCTCCACAGGCACGGAAATAGCCCATTTATTGTTCTGTATTACAAAAATCACGGGCAATTTTTCCCTTGACGCCCAATTGACCGCTTCATGAAATTCACCTTGACTTGTAGTGCCGTCGCCCGCACTAACATAAACTATTCTGTTTTCCCCCTTTTTTCTAAAAGCAAGTGCCGTGCCTACAGCCTGGAGAAATTGCGTACCGGTGGGACTGGATTGAGAAGGTATATTAAATTCCTTCGAGCCCCAATGATTAGGCATTTGTCTACCTCCATTCGCAGGGTCATCCGCTTTTCCCAACATTTCCAGCATTAAATCTTTCGGCTTTAGACCCAATGCCAGCAAAAAAGCCAAGTCTCTATAATAAGGATAAGCCCAATCAAAGCGCGGCTTAAGAATTTCACCGAACGCTATTTGAACCGCCTCGTGCCCCGCTCCGGAAATTAAAAAGTCGGCTCGCCCTTGCTTGATTAAAGTCATCACCTTCTCGTCGAAAGTACGGGAGTATATCATAAGCTCCAAACGTTGGAGTAATTCCTTATTCTCTATTTTATTTACCGTATTTTTATCTTTGTTTTCCAATCTTTTACCTTTCATATTTCTTCACTAATTCAATTTTCTCATATCCGAAAACTTCGGCGAACTTCTCAACAAGCACATCCTTAACTCTATCCATATCAATTTCTCCGCCCAATTCGGCTTTCATCGATGTAACACTTTTATCTTTTATCCCACATGGGATTATTCCTTCAAAAAAAGAAAGGTCTGTGTTCACATTCAAAGCAAAGCCGTGCATAGTAACCCACCGAGTAATTTTAACCCCGATGGCACAAATTTTTCTATCCTCAATCCAAACACCCGTTAATCCTTCCGCTCTGCCCGCTTGCAAACCGAAGGCTTTGCATGTTTCGATAACCACTTCCTCCAACGCTCTCAAATATTTGTGAGCATCTTTATGCCAATCGCTTAAATTCAGAACGGGATAACCGACAAGTTGGCCCGGTCCGTGATATGTTACATCTCCACCGCGGTCAATCTCGAAGACTTTGATTTTTCTTTCTTCAAGTTCCTCGGAGGTCAAAAGCAAATTATTTTTATCGGAAGCTTTCCCGAAAGTGTAAGTATGGGGATGTTGCATTAAAAGGAGCACATCCCCCATTTTGTTTTCAGTCCGCTTCTCAAAATAATCTTTCTGAATCTCCCACGCTTTTCCGAAATCGAGCAAATCGTAAGATTCAACAATTAGCTTTTCAGATGTGAATCGATTCATCGTTCGCATTCGCCGCGGCTTCCATCAACATTTCCGAGAGAGTGGGATGGGGATGAATCGTTCTGAAGACGGATTCATAATCGCCTTCCAATTTTTTCGCCACACCCATCTCGGCAATCAGCTCCGTAGCGCCCGTTCCGATCAAATGTGCGCCCAGAAGCTCGCCATATTTTTTATCGAAAATCAGCTTGACCAATCCTTCTCTTTCTCCTATTGCCGCCGCTTTTCCACTTGCCGAATAAGGAAATTTTCCTATCTTTATTTCGTAGCCCGCCTCCACAGCTTGTTTTTCCGTCAAGCCGATACTTGCCACTTGAGGTTCGCAATACGTGCAAGCAGGAATTGCCGAGTAATCGACACCGGCAGCGGGAATGCCTTTAATTCCCTCCACACATGCAATTCCTTCGGCGGAAGCCACATGCGCCAATAACGGCGGTCCTATAACATCCCCCACGGCATAAATATTTTCCACATTGGTTGCATAAGTCCGCCTATCCACTTTGATAAAACTTTTTTCCTTCTCGATTCCCAATTCTTCCAAACCAAAGCCTTCGGTATTACCAACCACACCGACAGCATTCAGAACAATATCCGCATGCAGTTCTATTTCCTCTTCCTTCGTTTTAATCTTCACGAGCACTTTCCCATCCTTTTTTTCGGCGGATTGAACCGTTGCGGAAAGATAGAAATTGATTTTTCTCTTTTTAAAACTTTTTTCGAGAATTTCGGAAATTTCCTCGTCAGCCGTAGGAAGCAAATGCTCCAGCATTTCCACTATTGTTACCTTCGTACCGAGCACGGAGTAAAAGTAAGCAAACTCTATACCTATAGCTCCCGCTCCCACAATTACCATTTCTTCGGGGACATTTTCCAAAGTCATCGCCTTCTTGCTTGTAATTATTTTTTCGCCGTCAAGAGGAATGGCTGGCAAGGTACGAGGACGAGCGCCCGTAGCAATTATTATTTTATCGGGAACAAAGACTCTTTCAATAGCTCCTTCCGAATTTATCACCTCGACTTTTTTATCTTTTGTAATTTTTCCGAAACCTTTTACATAATCTATATTGTTCTTTCTCATCAAATATTCCACGCCTTTGACCACCTTGGCAGAAACTCGTCGGCTTCGCTTAACAATCTTATGAAAATCGAAAGAAAGTTTTTCGAAAGAAATACCAAACTCGCTCCCGCGATTTTTCACCGCATCATAGAGTTCGGCGCTTTTAAGCAATGCTTTCGTCGGAATGCATCCCCAATTAAGACAAATCCCGCCCAAGTTTTCCTTTTCCACAATAACGGTCTTAAATCCCAATTGCGCCGAGCGTATAGCCGCCACATAGCCGCCGGGACCGCCTCCAAGCACTAAAATATCCGTTCTTTCTTCCTTCGGCATTTTCTCTTTCCTTCGATTGACTTAAATTTTTTTATTTTAAAACGGAAAGGTATTCGTTTAGAAAATATTTTACAAAGATAAGAAAAAACGGAATTAAATAAAACCTAATATCCGATTAAAATGTAAACTCTCAACACATGGTATCCAGTTTGGAGAAATAAAAGACTTGGCATACATTGACATATCAAATCAAGTCGGGGTATAATTTAAATTTCACACCGTTTACTATCCCAAAAGTCAAAGGTAAAAAACGAATTGCCCCCTTTCACTTTGTTTATTAGCATGTCATTTCATATTTTTATTTTTTTATTGGGATGTAATTAGCAAGGAATAAATTAAAGGGCACAAATGAACGAGCAGAGAAAATCGACAATCAAATTCATCAGTGCAACAATTGTAATTCTCTTTTTGCTTTATCTCGCCTCTCTTTTCTTCGATTTAATTATTATGCTCAGCATTTCCATTCTCTTAGCAATGATATTCGACCCGCTAGTGGACTTGGTGGAAGGCAAAGGTTTGTCGCGCTCAATGGCAACTTTAATCGTATTTCTCGTAGTCGGTTTCTTCTTGATATGGGGTATTTCATATTTTGTTCCCGTCATAATACAACAAATGAACGCCATCGCTCAAAGCATAAATCAACAAAAATTAAATATTCTCTTAAAAGAAATTCAAAAATCCGTTACGGGCTACGTGCCGTTTTTGGACACTTCCGATTTTGCCGCCAAGTTAAGCGAATTTTTATCCACTTTATTTTTCAGCTCCATCTCGGATTTAAGTCATGTGATTTCCAGCATTGTATCCGTCGTCGCAATTTTGATTATCATTCCCTTCATGACATATTTTTTGTTAAAAGACAACAAAAAAATAATCAAAGGGATTATCAACATAATGCCGAACCGATATTTCGAAATGTCCTATTCCGTTTTGCATGAAATAAACATACAATTAAGCCGTTTTGTGCGGGGTTGGATTTTCGATGCTTTCATGGTCGGATTTCTAAGCGCTGTCGGGCTTACGATTTTAGGCATAAAAAACGCAATAACGATAGGCGTCGTAGCGGGCTTAGGGCATTTGATTCCATATTTCGGTCCTATTGTGGGCGGACTTCCCGCTCTTCTTTTTTCAATCGTGCAATTCGGCGACCTTTCCAAACTTCCTGCGATAATAATCATGTTCGCCATAATTTATGCGATTGACAACGGTTTCATCCAGCCGAACGTCTTTTCCAAATCGACCGATTTTCACCCCCTTGCAATAATAATACTGATTTTATTAGGCGAGCAATTGCTCGGCGTTTTGGGAATGCTTCTGGCGGTTCCCGTAGCCACGGTATTAAAAACGGCGGCTAAAGAAATTTATTTGGGTTATAAAAACTACAAGGTAATCAAATTACATTGATTCTTAATCACAACGGAGTTTCGGAATGAAGATTCAATTTATAGGAGCCGCACAGACAGTTACCGGCTCAATGCATCTCCTCGAAGTAAACGGCTATAAGTTCTTGCTCGATTGCGGTTTGTATCAGGGTAAAAGAAAATTGGCTTTCGAGATAAACAGAACTTTCGATTTGTTCGAACCTGCGGAAATAGATTTCGTAATTTTATCCCATGCTCACATAGACCACTCGGGAAATCTCCCCACACTGGTACGCAAAGGATTCAAAGGAAAAATCTATTCGACATTTGCAACGCGAGATTTAGCCAGCGTAATGCTCCGCGACAGCGCACATATTCAGGAAAAAGACGTGGAATACGTCAACAAGAAAAGGAAAAAGCAAGGCAAGAACCTTTTCGAACCGCTCTATACACAAGAAGATGCGGAAAATGCGATGCAACATTTCGTCGGTATAAATTATCATCACGGTTTTGAAATTGCGGAAGGAATAAAATTGACATTTGCGGATGCGGGACATATTCTCGGCTCGGCGATTACATTTCTGGAATTGAAAGAAGACGGTAAAATAATTAACCTTGGTTTTACGGGGGATTTGGGACGTCCCAATATGCCTATACTAAAAGACCCCGAAAAAATCCCCGATGTGGATTATATGATTTGTGAAAGCACTTACGGGAACAAACTTCACGAAGACCCCGCAAATACGAAGCAAATAATGATTGACGTAATCAAAAAAGCCGCAGCTCGAAAATCCAAAATTATTATTCCCGCTTTCAGCGTGGGTAGAACTCAAGAGCTTGTTTATGAATTTCACAAAATATTTGAAAACGGCGAAGCCCCGCGAATTCCGGTTTACGTAGATAGCCCCCTTTCGGTAAACGCCACGGAAGTCTTCCGCTTGCATCCCGAATGTTTCGACTCCGGCACAATGGAATTTATCCTAAAACACGAAGACCCCTTTGGTTTTAATCGCTTAACCTATATCACCGATGTGGAAGAGTCCAAAAAACTCAACGGAATAAAAGGACCGATGATTATTATTTCGAGCTCCGGCATGTGCGAAGCGGGCAGAATACAACATCATCTTGCAAACAATATCGAAAATCCCGAAAACATTGTATTGATAGTTGGATATTCCGCACAAAACACGTTGGGAAGGAAAATAATGGACGGCGAGGAAAAAGTTAAAATATTCGGCGAATGGTACGAAGTAAATGCCGAAGTCGTTGTTCTAAATTCCTTCAGTGCGCATGCGGATTACAAAGAAATGTTAGATTACTTGAATCAATACGACAAAGAAAGAATACAGAATTTCTTTCTTGTCCACGGCGACCCCGAAGCACAGGAGCCGTTTAAAGAACGGCTAATATCCCATGGCTTCAATCATGTAACAATTCCCCGACGGGGAGATGTTTTCGAAATTTAATAAAAACCTCGGAGCAATAAATCGATTTTTCTCCGCTTCCAAAAGGAAAGCGATGAGAAGAAACGTAAAATTAGCGTTTATACTCTTAGCTTTTCCCCCTTTCCTTTTTGCGCAAAGCGGTGCGGACACGTTGGGATTCTTGAAAAGCAATTATTCCTCCCCCCTTCTGGGTTCTTCCTTCGACAAACAACTCAACACTTTCGGTTCTAATACGCTCTTTCGTTTCGGGCAACAAAAGGGAAAATTCTTCTACGGAATAAACGAAAATTACAACACCACTCTTACGCGTTCTTCAATAAATCACTTTCGGGACGAACAAAATTTCAATGCGCTTTTAGAATACAACTTACTCCGCTTTTTATCCTTTGGCGTCTTGCTAAACAGCAACATCTATTCGGACGATAGGAAATTAAACATTAACACGGCTTCCGAACACAATGCATCGCTTTTTACCAAATTCAACTGGCAAAACAAAGTAAGCCTTACCCCTTTCGGGGGGTATTCCCTCAACGGGCAAATAGGAGAAAAAGACAAAGGATTCATTTACGGTGCCGAGCTTAAGGCGGAACCGACAAAATTAAAGATTGCAAGTCTTTCAGCCGTGGGAAAATACTTGAATCAAGAAATCGCACCTCGAAAAAACGAAACCCGCATGCTAACGGCTAAACTCGAAAGTCGTTTGAACTCCTATTCGATAAACACATTGACAGGAGGATATTCCCGAAAAAGGAAAGATTTTTATTTAATAACCGATTCACTTACTCGTCAATATTTCGGTATCACCCACAACATTCAAACGCGCAATGAATCCAAATATTTCCTAACCGAGAAATTTTCCTATACGGACCCCACAACAAAATTGGGTTTCAATTTCAACGGAGGAATTTTTCTGCGCGACATTGACAGAAGCACACGATACATAATGACGGAAAACATTTCATCATCTTCTTTCGATTCGGACATCAAAGAACTAAAATTGAACTTTGCAGGAAGCATACGGTATTCGGGCAAATCCCTTGACGGTTTTATCAGAATAAATTATGCCGAAAGGGACGAAACACACAGAGCAAAACCTATTGAAGGTGCAAATCAAATATTCTTTGACGAAAGAGAGGAATTGGAAAAACAGAAAAACAACAAATCCCAACGCGTCTCCCTTTTCGGTTCCTTGAATTTCAGATTGTCCCGAAAGGATAAAATCGCCTTGACCCTGTTGCATAGAAAGCTCCGTTACGATACCCCTTCGGAAGAAAATTACGACGACCGTGATGAACTCCTTTCAATATTGCGTTTTCGTTACAGCAGAATATTTTCCAATTATTTCCTCTATTTTTTGGAACTCGAAGGAAGCATAAATCACGTCGTTTACATTTTTTCCGAGCGTAGCTCCAACAACAATATTCAAAGATTTATTCGTCTTGCTTCGGGAGGGGAATTTTCCGCTGCGGGATTCAGCAACAAAACCTCCGCCGAGGTTTCTTCCAATTACACCACCTACGATTTCGAAGATATAAATCCCAATTTCAAAAGTTTTGCCTTTCGGCAATACGTCGTGAAAGATTCCTTAACAATCAAGCTAAGCCATTTCACTCTTTTCAATCTAAACGGGTACGTAAAACTTTCGGAGCAAGGTGATTTCCGCTGGGAGAATTTCACAAGTCGTCCTTCCCGTTACGTTCAAGAGCTTTATGCCGTGCCGTTGTTCCGATATTCCTTAGGTTCCGCCTCCTTCGGAGTGGGTTTAAGATATTTCTCCCTCACCACATTTCACTTTGACAAATCCTTTGCGCTCAAAAGGTTCAAAGGATATAAAAGCATCGGTCCACTTTCACAAATAATCGTAAGGCTCAACGATAAATTGGATTTCCTTTTCCACGGTTGGTATGAATTTATTTCCTATGAAAACGGCACAAAGCGAGAATTAGTTAATTTAAAAATTGAAATGAATTGGAATTTTTAAGATTTTAATTAAAAGAATTTGAAAATTTTGTAAGGGGCTTTCGTGGAGAGAAAAAGTTACGAAAATAAGTTCAAAAGCACACCGGAAAATTTACCTAAAATCGAAAACTACTTTAATGAAATTTTCTCTCCTTTGAATCTTCCCGAAAAAAAATTGAATTTGCTTTTGTTGGCGCTCTCCGAAGCCGCATCGAACTGCATAAAACACGGCAACAATTCCGACCCGAACAAGGAAGTGCAAATAAGGATTGAAATAGATGCCGAAACAATACGAGTAGAATTAAAGGACGAGGGACAAGGCTTTGATCCGACAATAATTCCCGACCCGACCACACCGGAAAACATAATGAAGGAACACGGGCGAGGAATACATATAATGAAAGCCTTCGTGGACAAATTAACTTACGAAAAAACCTCGGACGGTTTAATCACACGCTTGGAAATCAAACGATAATAAATTCTCCTCGACACACCACAATTCTACAATCAAGGCAAAAGTATTGCCGCGGCTACGACCGTTGTCCAAAGTCCGTCTTTATCCCCACGAGCGGATTGAGTAATGTTAAACGTACGAACTATTTTCCCCGACATTTTGAACACCTGTTCCTTTTCATTCCAAGCTTTATCCGGGTCAAAATCAATTCCCAAGGTAGTTGCAAGCATACTCGCTGCCAAATCCTCGGCATAATCTCCCGCATAGCGACCCGTTTCGCCGTAGGGATGATGTTCGGAAAGGTAACCGTACATCGATTTATCCGCCGGTATTGCCACGCCCAAGGATGCGGCAATCAATCTGTTCGGTTCGTTAGTGGCGTTTCTTGCCATTACGGCATGAATAATCTGACCGGGTTTTAATTCGGCAAGCCCTTCTTCAATTCCCACTTTCTTACATCCCACGGGGAAAATACTACTAACGGAAACAATATTGTATTTTTCAATCCGCGCATCTCGCAAAGCCAACTCGAAGGAAGCCAAATATTCTCGGTGCTTTCCGACCCCTTTAGTGAAAAATATTTTTGTCGGTACGTACATTTTAATTCTCCTTAGGTAAAATTTTTGCGAACTTTCTTTTTCCAACTTTAAGTACAAATTCATCGTTGCGAGCAACGATATGTTTGAAATCAAGGATTTTCTCACCGTCAATGCTCACGCCGCCCTGCTGTACAAGTCTCCGCGCTTCGGCGCGGGAAGGGGCAAATCCAACTTTCATAATCAAATCTATTATACCTATGCCACCGTTAACAATTTCTTCAACCGTAAATTCGGGCAGTTCGTCCGGTACATCTTTTTTGACAAAAATCTTGTCGAATTCTTCCTCTGCTTTCAGGGCTTCTTCCTTGGAATGATACATTTCGACAAGTTTGCGCGCAAGCGCCCGTTTCAGATCCCGCGGATTTGTTTTTCCGTCGGTCAATTGTTCCTTTATTTTGCTCAATTCCTCCAAGGAGACATCCGTCGCTAATTCGTAATAAGGATAAATCAACTCGTCGGGAATGGAAAGAGTCTTACCGTAAATTTCCCGCGGGGATTCGTCTATCCCGATGTAATTGTCATAAGACTTACTCATTTTTTCCGTTCCGTCGGTACCCACGAGCAAAGGCATGGTCAAAATGACTTGCGGTTCTTGTCCGTATTCTCTTTGAATATCTCTGCCTACAAGCAGATTGAAAGTCTGGTCCGTACCTCCGAGTTCCACATCGCTTTCAATGGCAACGGAATCCATCGCCTGCGCCAAGGGATAAAGAATTTCGTGAATACTAATGGGAATACCCTTTTTAAACCGTTTTGTAAAATCGTCCCTTTCCAACATTCGGGCAATGGTATATTTGGAAGCAAGTTTAATAACATCTTCGAACGACATTTTACCAAGCCAGTCGGAATTATAAACAATTTTTGTTTTCTCCGGGTCAAGAATTTTCGAAGCCTGCTCCCAATACGATTGCGCATTTTCACGAGCTTCCTCGAAAGAAAGAGGGGGTCTCGTTTGATTCCTTCCCGACGGATCGCCAATCATGGCGGTAAAATCGCCGATAATCAAAATAGCTTGATGTCCCAACTCTTGAAACTGTCTCAGTTTCCTAAGAACGACAGAATGCCCCAGATGCAAATCGGGACGAGTGGGGTCGCAACCGAGCTTTATATTCAAAGGCTTGTTCTCTTTACGAGACTTTTCCAATTTTTCTTTCAGTTCCTCCAACGGAATTATATCCGATGCACCTCTCTTAATGATTTCCAATTGTTCTTCCACCGGTAAAAAAGTATTGTCGCTCAATTTCGCTCTCCTATAATTTAATTCTTCTTTCCATTTCCCGTTCGGCATCGCGCTTGGCAATATCATGCCTTTTGTCGTAAACCTTTTTCCCTTTTGCAACGGCGAGCTCCACTTTTGCAATACCGCGCTTGAAATACATTCTCAAAGGCACAAGAGTATTGCCTTTTTCCTGCACGGCTCGGATTATTTTTCTTATTTCGCTTTTATGAAGCAAAAGTTTCCGTTTGCGTAGGGGGTCGTGATTGTTAATATTCCCTTGGTCATACTCTCCGATATAAGCATTCACAAGCCAAACCTCGCCATCCTTAATCACGGCATAGCTATCGCTTAAATTTGCTCGTCCTTGTCTCAATGCTTTTACTTCCGTGCCTTGCAAAACAATTCCCGCTTCGAACGTTTGCAGAACGAAGTATTCGTGACGCGCCTTGCGATTTAGGGTAATATTTTTTACTTGCTCATTCATCCGAATTTAAGCTTACAAATTTATTCCTCGCCCCGCCTAAAAGCAACATTGAGTTTAACAAAATCAAACGATATTAAAACAAAAGAAGTGTAACCTTGAAAGCGTTAACATTTTTCGACAAAATTCCTAAGTATTTTTTCGCCCGCTTCGCCCGAACGCTCCGGGAAAAACTGCACCCCGTAATAATTGCCATTTTTGATTACAGCGGAAATATTCGATTTATCGCTCACGACAGCTACAGTTTCTTTCCCTTTGGGAACGTAATATGCATGTCTAAAATAGAATTCATCGTTCGGGTTTATGCCATCGGTCAAGGGAGTTTTTTCTTCGATAATGATGGACGAGAAATATTCCAATGGTTCGCTATCCTTCGAACGTTCCAATTTCTGCACGCGCCCGGGTATTAGTCCCAAACAAAACACATCCCCCTCGTCCGAAAATTCGCAAAGGATTTCCATACCCAAACTGATTCCAAGAATCGGTTTGCCAAACAACTTAATGGCGCCACTCAGGTTAAAAAGATTCAATCTTTTGATAGCGGAATACGCAACGCCGCTTCCGGGAATAATCAGCTTATCCGCCTTTAGAATTTCCCTTTCGTCGCGAGTCAGCACGACTTTCTCGCCCACTTTCTCGACGACTTCAATCAATTTTTCGTAATCCGCATTAAGATTCACAATTGCAATCATTGTATTTCCTTGTAATCCAAATTGATTTCCTCCTCCAAAGTCAAGAAATCCTTAACCGTGATGTAATCTATTTTCAGAAGGTCTGTAAACTTATAATTCAGGGACTTTCGAGTAAGCACGTTCAAACCCGTAAAATAACCTTTCACAAAGCCTTTCAGATTTTTGAGATGGTCTTTATCCTTTAATAAAAAGAGCAAGCGATATTTCTTCTTCGTTCTGGGCGAAACGTTTTCGAACTCGTGCAAAAATATTTTTTCCAAAGCATATTTTCGAAAATCGATATTTTCTTCCAGGTCGCTCTTGATTTCCTTGATAATTTCCTCGTAATCGTTGCGTTCCAGCAAAGATTTAACGGCGGCGTTTATACGAACATTTTCCCGCTCGGAAGAAAGAATTGCCATGGCTTTCTCCGCATCGGCGTTCATCAATATTTTCAAAACATCCCCGCCGGTAGAATGCGGAACATCGATAACGAAAATCACATCGGAATATTCTTCCGCTTCGGGCAAAAAGCGAGTCAGTTGATTTTCATTTCGAGTAAAAAATTCCTCCTTGAATATAACTCCTTCGTCGTCGGGATAAAGGGGAAGATAGCGTATTTGCGCTTCCGCAAGGTCTTGAAAGAAATGCGTCCCGAAAGAAAGGTCGGGGACATAATTCCCCTTTTTCCGTGCGATTTCAATCAGCATTGCCGTATTGTTAATATCGGAATATGTTACGCTAACGCCCAATTTAATATCGCCGCGGCTACCCCAGCGCCCGGGTCCCATCAGAACGAATTGTCTGTAAGGCAAAATTTTATTCAACCGCCCGACTATTCTTCCTATTTCTTTCAATCGACTAAAATCGGATATTTCGGAGTAACGAATAGGGTCGACATAAACGACGTGAGTAATATCGTTGACCTTCCCGTTGGAAACGAATTTGTTGGCGGTAAAAATAATTTTCTCCTCGGGATAATCGGCGGGCAACTCCGAGGGTGCCTCGTCTTCTCCGTAGTATTGAGGGCGACATTGAAGCAGGTAAAAACTTTTTTCGTCGAAAGCAAATTCAATATCGACAGGGGTATTCAATTTCTCTTGCAAAGTTTTCAACACGAGATTTATATCTTCCAGAAAACTCGTGCGGGTAAAGAGAGTTTCGAAGGTAGGGATCAAATCCCGCGGTTCAATATCCGCCGCCACTCCCATTATAGGTCTGACCATAGAGCCGGTAACCTCGGAAAAAACATTTTGAAATTGAGGATAACTTTGTCCCACCTCCTCCAAAAGTTTCTCAACGGAAATCGTTTCGAACTCGTTCGTTTCCAGATTGATAACATCCACATATTTGGGAGAATATCTAACAATTTCCTGCGGAGTAACATTAACACGAAGATTAGGTTTTGCGGGCGCCGCCAAAATGGGGTAATCGTCCCCAACTCTATCCACCGCCCGTGTTCCCAATCCCGGCACCAAACGCACAAGCCCGTCCTCTCTCTTAATCCTGGGCGACCAACGAAACTCATTATTGCTGAAAGCCACACCGGCAAAGGCTGGGAAATAATATTTACCGACTCGTGTCCCAACCACTTCCTGAATCATAATTCCCATTTCCTCATGGAAATCGAGCAATCCCCTTTCGGCTCGGTATTGAATCGGATCGGGTCCGAAAGTGGAAGCGTAAACCTCGGCAATTGCATCCAACAAAGCCGCCAATCTTTCCGATTTCGGACCTTGATTTGCAAGGAAAAGACTTTTATACTTACCGGAAAAAGCGGCACCCAGTTGGTCCTCCATCAAACTGGAACTCCGAACGATAAGCGGGCTATCCCCGAAGTCGTCCAGAGCCATTGAAATACCTTTCACAATGTCGGGCGGGAACTCCGAATTTTTGAAAACCTGCACTATTTGCGGATACTCAATCCTGACTTCTTCAATGTCCTTATATTTCTGCTCGTAAACATCTTCCAGGTCGTTGTAATGCATAAAATAAAGAATGCCGTCGGAAGCGATGTACCACGTTTTGGGAGATTTAATTTCGAAGCCTATTTCGGAAGCCAAGCCCGAACGTTCCAAAATTCTTATAGCAAGAAAAACCCCCGCGCTTTTACCTCCCAATTTACCGTGACTGGTTTGAGGGAAAACCATTCGGTTAATCAATTGATAAAAATCCGTGATTTTAACATACTCTTTTGCGATGTTGATAAATTCTATTTGGTCTGTAAAAAAGCGGCGCAAAAGCGAAACACGCAGACCTTTAACCGCCGCGGGAGACATTTCGAACTTTTCCGGAGCGATGTGATAATATTTTCTTATGGCATCGCTTACCTGGGTAAGGGAGGTATCCTGACTTTCCAAAGCTTTTATCAAATCGCTGGAACGGTCTTCCTTAATCCATTTTTGAATTTTGGCGAAGAGAACGGGTTCGGGAATATTTTCCGAAGCAAGTCCCAAGATGGCTTCGATATATTCATCATAATTGTTAATAATCTTTTTGCGGGCGGGTCGGTTTTCCTCCTCGCTTTTCGAGCTTTCCGAAATTTTAGAATCAATGCTGGAAAGCTTCATCAGTCTATCGGCGCCGGGTATTTCTTCGAGCACAAGCACATGAAGGATTTTTCTCAGAAGTCGGTGGAACAAATTCGGCTCGGTCTTGCGTATGACGTCCAAAACGGCGCGCCAATTTTCCTCGCTCCCCTCGCCACTCTGACGAAAAATCTCCTCGTCGCCATAAATTTCCGCCAATTCTTTCTGCAAAATATAATAACCGAGTCGCTTACCAATTGTTTCCAAAAGTCTTTTTTCGGAAATAAAGAAAGGACCTATATCCGCTTGAGGCATTTGGTGTTCGTAAAACACGACTATTTCACCGACGGGCACTCCGAATCTTACAATATCGGCACTCAAGCGCCACTCGGTTTCGGGAAAGGGTTTCAGTTTATAATGCTTGCCTTTGTAAATAATCTTTACACGCGTTTCCTTAGGATGGGAAAAGCCGTGAGGAATTTCCCGCAGTACGGTATTAATCGCATTTTCCACATCCGCTTCGCCGTGAATCAGCGCTCTTTCGATTTTATAAATGCACTTAATTTCCTTGGAATTTTGCAATTCGTTTTCTCTGTTGAAATCGGACATTTTACCTCGCCAAAGTTTTCGTTCTAAATTCGACGGAGCGCCTTGAGACGATTATACCCAACCTCTATCTCGACATGCACGAGCGACGCGGCTAACGGCAATAACATACGCGGCATCGCGCATAAAGAGATTTCGTTCTTTCGCCAAATTGTAAACAGCTTTAAAAGCCGCCGTCATCTTGGAATCGAGTTTTTGAAGAACCTCTTCCTTTTCCCAATAATAATTCATGTTACTTTGCACTTGCTCGAAATAGCTACACGTAACGCCACCGGCATTTGCAAGGAAATCGGGTATCAAGAAAATGCCTTTTCCCTTTAT
Organism: uncultured Melioribacteraceae bacterium; assembly: GCA_964611145.1. Taxonomy (GTDB): domain Bacteria; phylum Bacteroidota; class Ignavibacteria; order Ignavibacteriales; family Melioribacteraceae; genus WFQV01. Next base: position 1,106 of record CAZSYM010000023.1, on the reverse strand, counting down.
AGCCTCGTCCGCTTCGGGTGTCGTCGGTCCGTTAGCACCTTCAACAATCACGCGCACCTTTTCGTGAATTTTATCCACATTATCGGCACGAATCTGATTTTCCAGAGCGGCGGGAATCAATATTTCCACCTCTTGCTTCAACCATTCTTCGCCGTCAAGCACCGAATAGCCGAGTCCCTCAGCCTTTGCCTTATCTATCCCACCGAATCTGTCCGTAATTCCCAAAAGCTCATCCACATCTATCCCGCTTTCGCGTTTATAAGTATAAGCGCATTGGTCGTTCTGGTCCCAACTTGCCACAGCTATTACTTTTCCGCCATACTCGGTATATTTTCTAATAGCGTACTGTGCCACATTTCCGAAACCTTGAACGGATGCTCGCGTTTCTTTAATGTCTATTCCCAGTTCCTTCAAAGCCTCGCGCAATGTAAAAATAACACCGAAACCCGTTGCTTCCGTACGGCCCAAGGAGCCTCCCATTCCCACCGGTTTACCGGTAATAAAACCTGGGTATTTACCGCCGTGAATAGCTTCGAATTCATCCAGCATCCAAAGCATATGTTGAGCATTTGTCATCACATCGGGAGCGGGAACATCGTTCACGGGTCCCACGTTTTTCGCCATTTGTCTTACCCAGCCGCGGCTAATGGCTTCTTGTTCGCGCATACTCAAATTATGAGGGTCGCAAATAACACCGCCCTTACCGCCGCCGAGGGGAATATCCACAACGGCACATTTCCACGTCATCCACATCGCCAAAGCTCGGACGGTATCTATTGTTTCCTGAGGGTGAAATCTTATCCCTCCCTTTGCAGGACCACGGGCGTCGTTATGTTGCACCCTAAATCCTCTAAAAACTTTCACTTTCCCGTCATCCATTCGAACGGGAATAAGAAATTGATATTCCCTCAAGGGATTTCTAAGCAACTCGCGAGTGGATTCGTCCAGATTTAGCAAATCCGCCACATGGTCAAATTGTTTTTGCGCCATTTCAAAAGGGTTAAACTCTTTTTCGCTCATTTTTTCCTCGTTGTTTAGTCGTAACAATTTTTATTTTACATCATTAAAACTTAAAACTATTGTCGTTTATGCGCAATTAAACCGTT
>CAZSYM010000022.1:0-34213 GCA_964611145.1 uncultured Melioribacteraceae bacterium | reverse complement strand
TTCACTGTTAACTGTGTCTCAATTGAAACTGACATATCTTGTAACTATTTTTAAAGTTTAATTTTATCGAGGTCTTATGAGTATAACGCCTTTAATGGCACAATACAATAAAATCAAGCGCGAGTACCCGGATACTATTCTGCTGTTTCGGGTGGGGGATTTTTTTGAAACTTTCGACGAGGACGCCAAAACGGCTTCCAAGGTTTTAGGAATAACCCTCACGAAGCGAGCCAATGGCAAGGCGGAAAACGTCCCTCTCGCAGGCTTTCCTCATCATGCCCTCGATACTTACTTACCCAAACTCGTTCGCGCCGGTTATAGAGTCGCGGTATGCGAGCAGATGGAAAATCCTAAATTTGCCAAAGGAATTGTAAAGCGAGAAGTGGTGGAGGTGGTTACTCCGGGCGTGGCTTTCTCGGAAAAATTGCTCGACCATAAACGCAATAATTATCTCGCGGCTCTTTATGCAAAAGAGCAAATAATCGGCATCTCTTTCTGCGACGTTTCCACGGGCGAATTCTATGCCTATCAAATAAATCAAAAGGACTTGCGTAATCAATTCGGCTTGTTTTCCCCACAGGAAATTTTGATTTCCAAAAGGCAAAAATCAATGCTGGAGGAAATCATACGTAAATACTCCCCCGCTACCAGAATAACGACGGTGGAAGATTGGATTTACGATTATGAATTTGCACGCGATTTACTTCTAAATCATTTCGGAACACAAACTTTAAAAGGCTTCGGAATCGAAAAATTGGAAGTGGCGACCTCCGCGGCGGGTGCGGTTCTGAATTATCTAAAAGAAACCCAAAAGGAAAATCTGGGACACTTAAACAAAGTCTCCCTTTTTAATCCCTCCGATTTCATGCAGTTGGATATTGCCACAAAACGAAATCTCGAAATAATGTTCACTATGCAGGACGGCACAAGGGAGGGTTCTTTAATATCCATTCTGGATAAAACCTTTACGCCCATGGGGGGACGATTGCTGAAAAAATGGATATCCGCCCCGCTGATAAAACTGGAGCCAATTCTTCGTCGCCAGGAAAGTGTGGCGGAATTGGTAAACAAAAAGCTGTTGAGAAAAAACATCCAGGAGGAACTGAAAGAGATAGGCGACCTTGAAAGGCTCACTTCCAAAATTTGCACGGGAAGAGCTAATCCGCGCGAGCTGATTAATCTTAAACTCTCCCTTCGGAAAATCCCTCTCTTGAAACAACTCTTGGATTCCGCCGAAGCCGAAACATTAAAAACAATCGGGTTAAAACTTCACCAATTGGAAGAAGTTATCGAAAAAATAGAAAAGGCAATTACCGACGAACCTCCCGTTAATATCAACGACGGAGGAATAATTCGGCCGGGCTACTCTCCCGAATTGGACGAATTACGAGATATTACAAAAAACGCCAAGGATTGGATTGCACGCTTTCAGGAAAAAGAAAGGGAAAGAACAAATATTCCTTCCCTAAAAGTTAGCTACAACAAGGTTTTCGGTTATTACATTTCCGTTAGCAATACCCACAAGGAAAAAGTACCGACGGATTATATTCGTAAACAAACTTTGGTAAACAGCGAGCGCTACATAACTCCCGAACTGAAGGAATACGAAGACAAAATACTCAATGCCGAAGAGAACATAGCCGAATTGGAATATCAGCTTTTTAACGAGGTACGCGTATTTGCGGCTTCCTTTGCAGAACAGATTCAAGAAAACGGACGACTTATTGCCACGTTGGATTGCTTCCAATCCTTTGCACAATGTGCCGAAGAATACGATTACGTACGACCGACAATTGACGAATCGGATATAATCGATATTAAAGAAGGACGCCATCCGGTAGTGGAACGCATCCTTCCTCCGGGAGAAAAGTTTCATCCCAATTCCACTTTTCTCTCGAATTCCGACACACAAATAATAATCCTAACCGGTCCGAATATGTCCGGTAAATCCGTCTATTTAAGGCAAGTCGGCTTAATCGTCCTACTGGCACAAATGGGCTCTTATGTTCCCGCAAAAGAAGCACGGATAGGAATCGTTGATAATATCTTTACACGAGTGGGCGCAAGCGACAATATCACGGCCGGTGAAAGCACTTTCCTTGTGGAAATGCAAGAAGCGGCAAACATTTTGAACAATGCCACTGCGAAAAGTTTAATCCTTTTGGACGAAATAGGACGTGGCACAAGTACATTCGACGGCATTTCAATTGCATGGGCAATCACGGAATATTTACACGAGAATCCGCTCGTGGCGGCAAAAACCCTTTTCGCCACGCACTATCACGAGTTAAACGAAATGGCGTCGATTTTCCCTCGAATAAAAAATTTCAAAGTGGAAGTCCGCGAATACGACGACAAAGTGATTTTCCTTCACAAGGTTTCGCCAGGTGCGGCAGACCATAGCTACGGAATACAAGTGGCGCAGATGGCGGGATTACCGGAATTCACAACAAAGCGCGCCAAGGAAATTCTCCAAAATCTCGAAAGTAAAGAGCTTACCCCTTATGAAGTGCGAAAAAAGAAAATCGCAAAATATCATACGCGCCCGGAAGACGGAATTCAATTAAGCCTTTTCGAATTCAAAGATGACGAAATCCGAAAGGAAATTTCCGAGATAGAAGTGAACAACATAACGCCCATAGAAGCGTTAAACAAATTACACGAACTCAAGAACAAAGTGGAAAAAGACAAACAACAACCAAGGTAAAACATGCGAAAGAATATACTCCCGTTATTATTGATTTTCGTTCTGGCAAGCGCTTCGTGCACAAAGAAATATACCGCCGAAGAAGAAGCCTACATAAAAAAAATAGAGAAATTCCGTAAAGAGAAAGACGAGGAAATGAAAAATTCTCCCGACTCCCCCTTCAATTACAAAGGAGCAATCCCCTTTCATCCGCTTAAATATTTTGACGTGGACCCGAATTTCGTTTTTCACTCCAAACTTTTCGAATATCCACACAAGGACACAATTACAATTTACGGAACGAAAGGAGAAGCCCGTACTTCGATACGATACGGATACTTAAAAATCAACTATAACGGGAAAATTCACAAATTGAACGTTTATAAAAACACCGCCCGCAACGGTAAAATTTACTACGCCATTTGGTTCACGGACGAAACCACGAACAAAGAAACATACGGCGTGGGACGTTATTTAGATTTCGAAAAAAAGGACGACCCGAATTACATTTACACAATAGATTTCAATCTCGCTTATAATCCTTATTGTGCATACAGTCCCTATTATTCATGCGCCATTCCTTCGAAAGAAGATCATCTGAATTTCGCCGTGCGCGCCGGGGAGAAAAAATTTCATGATTAACTAGGAGAACCGAAAGTGGTAATTGTTCTGGAACAAAACGCAACCGATGAACAGATACGCAATGTAATAAAGCATCTGGAAGATTATGGCTTCCAAATTCACGAGTCGCAGGGCGTTCAAAATCTCGTGCTGGGAGCAATAGGCGTCAAGCCCGATTTCGACACAAGAAAAATCAAGGTATTGCCCGGAGTGGCGGACGTTTACCGCGTAACGGTGCCATACAAATTGGCAAGTCGAAACTTTCACCCTGCCGACTCCGTCATAAAAATCAAGGACGTGGAAATAGGCGGGAACAAAATTGTAATGATTGCCGGTCCTTGCTCAATCGAAAGCGAGGAACAGGTGTTCAGATTGGCGGAAACCGTTGCAAAATCCGGTGCAAAAATTTTGCGAGGCGGTGCGTTCAAGCCAAGGACTTCGCCGTATTCGTTTCAGGGATTGGGCGAAGAGGGTTTGAAGTATATCCGAGCGGCGGCGGATGAATTCGGATTGCTTGTAATCACGGAGGTAATGCAAATAGACCAAATAGAACTGATCGACAAGTACGCAGATATTTTTCAAATAGGCGCCCGCAATATGCAGAACTTTTCTCTGTTGAAAGAAATCGGCAATACGAAAAAACCCGTAATGCTAAAACGCGGACTTGCCGCCACGATAGAAGAATGGCTAATGTCCGCCGAATATATTCTTTCCAGCGGAAACCCGAACGTATTTCTATGCGAGCGAGGGATACGTACGTTCGAAAAATATACGCGCAATACCTTCGACCTATCCGCAATTCCCGTGGTACATAAAAAAAGTCATTTACCGGTAATAGCCGACCCTTCGCATGCGACAGGCTTCCGGGACCAGGTACCGCCGATGGCTCGCGCTGCCGTAGCCGCCGGAGCGGACGGATTAATGATTGAAATTCATTACGACCCCGAGCATGCGCTTTCCGATGGTCCCCAAGCATTATTACCCGATGAATTTTTACAGCTGATTACCGAACTCCAAATGATAGCCAAAGCCGTAGGACGTACCTTCTGATGAAAATAGGAATCGTAGGACTCGGTTTAATCGGCGGTTCGCTCGCAAAGGCGCTCAAAAGCAAGAACAAGGAATATTTTATAGCGGCGCTGGATAAGGAAAGCGTTACAAAACATGCCCTTGCCGACGGCGTAATTGATAAAAAGCTCGAAAGCATAGAAGAATTAAAGGATTTACAGATAGTCTTCCTTTCGACGCCCACGGAAATATCTTTATCTTTGTTGGAATCATTGGCGCACGTACTTCCCAAAACTTCGATACTGACGGACGTTTCCGGCGTTAAGACGGTGTTCAAAAAAAAATGGGAAGAACTTTCGGGCAAGGCGCTTTACGTAGGCGGGCATCCGATGACGGGAAAGGAAAAGAGCGGTTATGAAAATTCCGACCCCTTGCTATTCGAAAATGCAGTTTACATACTTGACAATTCGTTCGAAAACGATGAGAGAGTTTCCCCGCTCCTAAAAATCGTACACGATTTGGGCGCAAAGGTGAAATTTCTGGAACCGCGAATTCACGACATGATGATAGCGTACGTAAGCCATTTACCGCAATTGGTTTCCGTTGCGTTAACGAACGTCGCCGCTTTCAAGGAAGGGGGCATTCGTTTTTTGGATTTTGCCGCCGGGGGCTTCCGGGATATGACACGCATAGCTTCCAGCTCCTTCGATATTTGGGAATCCGTGCTATTGCAAAATCAAAAGGAAGTTTCGGAAGCATTGGACTCGATGATTTCCGAACTCGACGCTATAAAGGAAAATCTGAAGAAAGGGAAGACGGATTTCCTACGAAAAAAATTCGAAAATGCACGAAGCAATCGGGATGAAATACCAAAGGATACAAAAGGTTTTCTCGTTCCTCTTTACGATTTGTTCGTCTTCGTCAAGGACGAACCCGGAGTAATTGCCAAAATCTCAACAGCGCTTTTCGAAAACGGCGTAAATATAAAGGACATAGAATTACTCAAAATTCGAGAAGGCACGGGCGGTACGTTCAGACTTTCCTTCGATAACAAAGAAGAAAAAGAAAAAGCAAAAAAATTACTAAAGAATATCGGTTTCAAATTCAGCAATCCGTAAACTCCCGCGAAAAAGGGAAGGATTTCCAAGTCGCTAATTTCTAAGGTATTCGGTGGAAAAGCAAGCCATACCTAACTTTTAGCGAAGTAAAATTTACATTTATCCGTTAAAAGAAGTTCTTATTTTCAAAAAAAATAAAAACTCATGCAAAGCTCCGAAGCCATTTCACGGCCGCCTCGGCGGATTTTTCGCCGTCGATAGCCGCGGAAACAATTCCTCCCGCGTATCCCGCCCCCTCTCCGGAAGGGAAAAGTCCCTTGATTTGAATGTGCATCAATGTTTCCCTATCCCGCGGAATCCGAACGGGCGAGGAAGTTCTTGATTCGGGAGCAAGTATCTGCGCTTCCTCCGAATAGAAACCACGCATATTTTTACCGAAAAAAAGCAGGCTATTGCGGAGACGTTCGGAAATATTCCGAGGGAGAATCTCATGCAGAGGAGCGCTTTTAATTCCGGGCAAATACGACGTGGCGTTTAAAACATCGCTAATTCGCCCTTTAACGAAATCCGTAGCCTTCTGTGCCGGTGCCGCCTGAGAACGAGTAATTTCAAAACAGCGACGCTCGAATTCCATTTGAAATTCCAATCCCGCAAACACACCGAATTTTTCATAATCTTTCAAATCCTCTTTCGCAACGGTTACGACAAGTCCCGAATTGGCAAAAGGAGAATCTCTGCGGGAAGTGGACATGCCGTTGAGAACTATTTCGTTCTCGGAAGTGGAAGCGGGAATAATAATTCCGCCCGGACACATGCAAAAAGAATACACGCCTCGTCCTTCCGCCTGGTATCGAATAGAATAACTTGCCGCGGGCAATTTCGGATGCCGTATCCAGCTATGATACTGAATCTTATCAATAACTTGTTGCGGGTGTTCTATACGCACGCCCATTGCAAATTCTTTCGCTTCCAAGTGCAATCCTTTTCGGGCAAGCATATAATACACATCCCTTGCCGAATGTCCCACGGCAAGAATAACGGCATCGCTCAAATATTCGTCGCTTTCGTTTATAATTACTCCCTTAACGGTATCGTTCTCTATAATCAAATCCGTTACTTTTGACTCGAACCGAATTTCCCCGCCATGTTCCAGAATCGTTTGGCGCATTGTTTCTATTACTTTTGGCAACTTGTTCGAACCGATATGCGGACGGGAATCTATCAGAATATTCTCCGTAGCGCCGTGCAATACAAAGAGTCGAAGAATTCTCTCCACATCTCCCCTTTTCTTGGAACGTGTGTACAATTTACCGTCGCTGTACGTCCCAGCTCCCCCTTCCCCAAAACAATAATTTGAATTCGGGTTCACTTTCGAGAAACGTTGAATCGCCTTTAAATCTTTTCGACGAGAACGAACATCCTTGCCACGTTCGAAAATCACGGGTTTATAGCCCAATTCCAGCAATTTAAGAGCGGCAAAAAGTCCCGCGGGACCACTCCCCACAATGGCAACGGGGCTGGAATTTTCCACATGCTTAAATTGAAATTCGATTTTCTCTTTTGTGAGCTCTTCATTTATAAAAGCCAAAAGGCGAAGCACATAGACGGGCTCTTTTCGCCGTGCATCTATGGAACGCTTAAGAATTCTCACACCCTTTATTTCGGCGGGATTGAATTTAAATTTCCGTGCTACTTCCTTCCCGATAAATTCATAATCGTCAATAAAATCGGGCTTTACTTTTATCTCAACTTCTTTAATCATTTAACGTCCTCTATTTATGAGGAAAAAGCGAATTTACAAAAACGAGCACCGTCAAAATTATCGGAAACGTATTTCGTCCGAATCTTCTCGGTCGGAAACTTCCCGCACCTTATTTTTCTGTTCCTCAACGATTCTAACCGTATCCAAGGCTATGACAAGTTCCTCGTTGGTTGGGATTCTAAGGACACGAACCTTGGAACCGGCGGGAGAAATTTCCGCCTCGCCCGTAGGATTCTCATTCAGTTTAGGATGAATTTTAATACCCAAAAATTCCATGTTTTCGCACACAGCTTTTCGAACGCGGGAAGAATTTTCACCTATACCTCCCGTAAATACAAGGGCATCCAGTCCGCCCATTGCCGCGGCATAAGCGCCGATATACTTTTTAATTCTATATGTAAATATCTCGAACGCATACTTTGCACGCGTATTGCCTTCTTCCATTGCCTGTTCTATTTCGCGCATATCGGAGCTTTCCCCGCTCACGCCTAACAGTCCCGAATGCTTGTTCATCAAAGCGTTCATTTCGGAGAGCGAAAGTTCCTCCTTACCCATAATATACGTAACAAGCGAGGGGTCCATATCACCGCTACGTGTTCCCATAAGTAAACCTTCCAAAGGGGTAAATCCCATAGAAGTATCTACAGAAACCCCTTTGTTTATCGCAGCGACACTGGCACCGTTTCCCAAATGCGCCGTTATTATTCGCAATTGTGAGATATCCTTGCCCAGGAGTTTAGCGGCTCGCTCGGAAACATAACGATGTGACGTCCCGTGAAAACCGTAACGCCGTATCTTATATTTCTTATACAATGCGTAAGGAATGCCGTATAAATAAGCTTTTGGAGGCATAGCCGCATGGAAAGCCGTGTCGAATACGGCACATTGCGGTATGCCGGGTAAATGTGTTTGACATGCTTTAATACCTTTGATGTTGGCAGGATTATGCAAAGGCGCCAACTCGATATTGTCGTAAATGGCTTGCATTACATAATCGGTAATCAAAACCGAATCTTTAAATGTTTCCCCGCCATGCACAACGCGATGCCCCACGGCTTCAATCTCGCTCTTATCCTTGATTACACCGTGATTGGGGCTAAGCAAAACGGCTATCACATACTCTATTGCCATAGTATGGTCTAAAATTTCCCCTACAATTCTAATTCTTTCCTTGTCTTTAGGTTGATGCGTCAGAACGGCGCTACTCATACCTATCCTTTCGACCTGCCCTTTCGCAAGAACCGTTCTCTCGTCGGTTTCAATGAATTGATATTTAATAGAAGAACTACCGCTGTTCAATACCAGTACTTTCATTTATTCACCTTCCTTAATAATTTTTCCGTTATTGTCATATTTAAAAAAGCCTTCACCGGTTTTTTTGCCGAGTTTCTTTTCGCGAACCAATTTTCGCAAGATAGGACAAGGACGATAACGAGGCTCGCCAAGAGTTTTCCAAAGTTGCTCCATCCACGTCAACACTTCGTCCAATCCCATAGTATCCGCCATTTCGAGGGGACCTATTTTGAAATCGTAGCCCAATTTCATTGCCGTATCGATATGCTCCGCGGAAGCTATTCCTTCGAGGAGAATATACATGGCTTCGTTCAGCAAGGGAACAATTGCGCGAGTAGTAACAAAACCGGGGTATTCGTAAACCTCAACGGGAGTTTTGCCGATTTTGGAAGCAAATTCCTTTACCAATTTGACGGTCTTCTCGGAAGTATCTATGCCCTTCACCAATTCCACCAGAGGAACTTTTGGAACGGGATTCAAAAAGTGCATGCCGATTATTTTATCCGCTCGGGAAGTTACTTCGGCAATTTTCGAAAGACTAAGAGTGGAAGTATTGGAGATAAAAATTGCCTTCTCCTTTGCCAGTCCATCTAACTTTTTAAATACCTCCCGCTTTAACGCCAAATCTTCAGGAATTGCCTCTATTATCAAATCCGCACTTTTAATATCTTCGATGTTGGAAGACCATTTAATACGGCTCAAAATGGATTTCATCTCGCTTTCCGTCATTGCCCAGCGACTAATTTCATGTTTCATATTGGCAATTAAGTCGTTTTTGGCTTTTTCAATCATGGTTTCGTCTTTCTCTATCACCAGGACATCAACTCCCGCCGCGGCGATGGTCTGAGCTATTCCTCTTCCCATCACTCCCGCGCCAATAATGGCAACATCTTCTATTTTCTCCTCGACGTTCTCCTTTTTCATGCCCTCCATTAAGTCTTCGAGTCTCAATTTTTTATCCGTCATTTTTTCTCCGTGATTTGTTTTTACCAATCATATCTATCAACAATTCGATTTTAACGCTCCTTGGCTCCGAAAAACCCCGGAGGATTCGAGCGTATAAAAAAACAATATATTTCAAAAATCCTTCCTTTCGAAAATAAAAATCGCCAATCCAAGGGCAAATGCCATAAAAACAAGCGATGCATAAACAGGCTCGTAAGAAACAACAGCGGAACCGGAAGCAATTTCTTCGGTTAATTTACTAAGTCCGTGAGTGTTCGGCGTAATGTAATAAAGAAAATCCAACAGTGTTTTGGTAAATTCGCCTCCTATCAACAAGGATAATTTATCCCTTGCGGCAAGCAAAGGCGAAAAGACAAAGAAAATCAAATAGGAAAGCATCATCGCCGTTAATGAAGAACGCGTCAAAATGCCCATCAAAATAATAAACGAATAAAGTAGGCAAAAAGCAAAGGTAATCGTAAGAATCGTAAAAAGTAAATTCGAATCCCAATAACCGAACTTTATTCCCAGCAAAAGCCAGAAGCCGAGCACAACATACGCTATATTGACAAACACCATTTCCGAAACACCGAGAAACTTTCCCAAAATTATTTCGGAACGGCGCAATGGTTTTGAAAGCAATATCTCAATATTCCCTTTTTCCAACATATTAGGGATAAAATTTGACGAGGCAAATATTGAAAGGAACAAACCGCCAGCAAAAAGAGGAGCGATTAGAAAAACTTTCATAACGGAGAAAAACGAACGATTGAAATCGGCGCCTTTCATGTTAATGCTGACAGTACGAATCATTACATTGATATTAGTAGAAAAGAACACCAGCACCAAAATCAAAAGCACGAAAGTGGAAATCGCAAAGAAGGAAAGAAAAACCCTTCGGGATAAAGCCTCCCGAAAAGTATATTTGCCAATCGTCCAAATATTTTTCATTTAGTCCACCGTCCTTTCAATCAAAGAAATAAATTCGTCCTCGAGAGAAGATTTCTTTTGAGTCAACCCCAAAATCGTAAAATCGTTCTCGCGAAGTATATCCACCAATTTATTCAGTTCCTTTTCGTCCTTGACACGCACCGTTATTTTTTTGCCGTTTCTCTCAAGCACATGGAAATCCATCAGTTTAAAAACGATATAATCATCCGCTTCTTTATTCAAAGAAATTTCATAGTATTCTTTTTGCGTCGTCAAAGCCTCTACGGAACCGGAATAAACGATTTTCCCCTTATTAAGAATAACAATCATATCGGAAATCATTTCCACTTCCGAAAGGAGATGGCTATTAATAAAAACGGTTTTTCCTTTTTCCTTTAATGCCACAAGCAAATCTCTTATTTCCTTTCTACCCAAAGGGTCAACACCGTCGGTCGGTTCGTCAAGAAAAATCAAATCGGGATTGTGGACAAGCGCCTGAGCGAGTCCCACACGTTGCAACATTCCTTTGGAATACTTGGCGATTTTTGTCTTCTTCCACTTCAGCATTTTAACGGCGCGAAGAATTTCATCAATTCTTGCGTTAATATCTTCCGGTTTAAATCCGTTCAATTCGGCAGTAAAGCGGAGCAATCCTCCACCCGTCAGATAGAGAGGGAAACGATGATTTTCCGGCAGAAAACCGATTCGTCTTTTAACTTCTATATTCCCGAGCTTCTCGCCAAGAATTTCCAATTCTCCTGCAGTCGGGTGCACAATGCCCAGCAAAGCCTTGATGAGAGTTGTTTTACCAGCGCCGTTGGGTCCCAACAAGCTAAAAATAATTCCCTTCGGCACATCGAAAGAAACATTGTCCAATGCTTTAATTCCCCCGCGCTTCCCCGTGCCACGGTAAATTTTCGTAAGATTCTTAATACTTACGGCATAATCGTTCATCAAAATATTCGTCCCTTTCTAAATCTTGCAATTGCATAAAAATTAATTATCACGCCGATTGAAAACAGAATAAGAACATTCACGGCAATGGCGGAAAAGTCGGCATTTCGCCACAATACAAGTTGAAAAGCATCCACCGCCCAATAAGTAATGGTCACTTTAGCAAGATGTTGCAACCATTCGGGGAAAAGGAAAACCGGGAACCACGAGCCGCCCAAAGCGGACATTATTAAAATAAGAATAGTTGCAACGGCGTTAGCCTGGTTCAAACTTTTGGCAAGGGAAGTAATCAACATACCGAAAGAGACCGCCGCCATCGTGGCAACAATTATTACCACAAAAAGATTTCCGAAATTCGAAAAAATATCGACCTGAAAAAACAGCCATCCGCAAAGGAAAAGCAGAAGCAATTGCACAATTCCCAACAGAGAGGCATAAATAAATTTACTCCAAAGAATTTGCGAACGGGTTACCGGCATACAAAGAATTCTTTTTAAAGAGCCTTCCTGTTTCTCCTCGAACAAAGTAACGGATGCCCAAACAATGGAAAAAAGCAGAAACATAACCGCCCAGCCCCCGACGGAACGGGTAACTTGCGGGTTTTTAAAATTTTGTCCCACTATCTGCTCGTTCTCGATATTCAAAATCCCCTTGAAAAGCTCTCCTTCACCGCTTCGTCCGACACCCGAAAGATTACGTTGCGGATTCTTCAAATACGCAAGCACGGTATCTTTCTTGACCCCAAAAGCTTCCGAAACCGTCGTGGCAAGGCTTTCGTAAAACTTTTGCTCGGTTTGTCTGTTAACCTTCCGAGTCATTTTACGCTGGAGCAACAGAGGGAAAACATTGGAAAGTTCGGAAAAGAGAGTCCGCTGAATGCTCCCTTGAATAAGGGAAGATTCGATTTCGTTTCGAGGATCGTAAAGAATTTTCACATGCACGGAAGACGAGGTATCCGTCAAAAAATCCTTCGGCAAAATTATTGCAGTAGAAACCTTGCCTTTTTTGATTATCCTGCGTGCGTCGGTTTCGGTAAGTTTTTGGGGAATTTTCGAGCCTTCGGGAGTAAAGGTCTTGATTACTTTGAGAGCTTCGGAAGAGTCCAATTTTTCTTCGAAATATTTCGCAATCGGGGAAACGCTATTGTTCACAAGCAAAACGGAAATTCTGCTTTGTCCCTCTCCCAATCCGCCGAAAATTTCCCCGAAGATAAGAATCAAGACAGCGGGCAGAACGAAAGTGAGAAAAACCGCAGGCTTGTCCGAAAGGAAACGCAATACATCCTTTTTCAACAAAATCAATACATTTCTCAATCCCTCAACCTCCTTCCCGTCAAAGCCAGGAATACATCTTCAAGAGTCGCTCCCGAATATTCTATGTTTTCATCCGGTATTCCTAAAGTCTCCAAATACCCGAAGAGCACGGAATTTTTCTTAAACTCCCCTTCGGGCAGAATTTCGAAATAAAATTCATCCTCTCTTAAATCCCCTATCCTACTTAAATCTTCCGCCTTGGACAACAAGCTTTTTTCCTTCAGAATTTTGATAGTGGCTTTCTTGTCCAACAATCCCACCAATTTATGCAAGGTTCCTTCGGCTATTATTTCTCCGTGATCGATAATAGCCATTCTGTTGCACAATCTTTCCGCCTCTTCCATGTAATGAGTCGTATAAATTATCGTTTTACCTTCTTCCGTGTTCAATCTTTTAAGCATTTCAAAAATGGCATTTCGGGATTGAGGGTCGACTCCGACCGTAGGCTCGTCGCACAAAAGTATGTCCGGTTCGTGCAAAAGACTGCATGCAAGGTTCAATCGTCTCTGCATTCCACCGGAAAACGTCTTAACCTTATCCTTACGTCTTTCTGAAAGTCCCACCAAGTTCAGCGCCCAATTTATTCTTTCCCGCAATTCGGAGCCTTTCAATCCGTAAAGCTCGCCAAATATTTCCAAATTCGTCACGGCGGAAAGTTCCTTGTAAAGAGCGATTTCCTGAGGCACATAACCGAAACGTCGGCGGAAAGAAGCATCGCCGTAAACCATTGCTTCGCCGTCCACATAAACATGTCCCGCATCGGGTTCCAAAAATCCCACGATAATGTTCAATAATGTGGTTTTCCCGGCTCCGTTCGGTCCCAACAATCCGAAAAATTCGCCCTTTTCTATCCGAAGAGAAACGCCTTTCAAGGCTTGAACCTTTTCGAAACTCTTTGCTACTTCGCTAATGTGTAACATCCGAACATCCCGAAATTAGAAGGCAATATCGCCAGCTTATTCTTAAATGATTTTTTCTTAACTTTCGTTTCGTGTTAAAACTAAATTCACAGCTACTTAAATATTTTACAAATATCAAATTTAAAAATACAAAATTTTGACTCCATTAGAAGCATTAAAGAATTTTTTTGGATACGAAAATTTTCGTCCGGGTCAAGAGGAAATAATAGAAGCTATTCTTGGCGGACATGACGTTCTTGCCGTGCTTCCCACCGGTGCGGGGAAATCCGTCTGTTATCAAATTCCCGCCATTGTGAGCGAAGGACTTTCCGTAGTCGTTTCCCCCCTTATAGCGTTGATGAAAGACCAAGTGGATTCCCTGAACCGACGGCACAACGTCGCCACCTATTTGAACAGCACTTTGGAATATGCCGAAGAACAAAAAATCATGCGGGAACTTTTCGAGGGGAAATTCAAACTTCTTTACGTCTCACCGGAAAAATTAGGAAATGTTCAATTCATAGAACAACTGAAAAACCTTGCTCCTCAAAGGCTTTTTGTGGACGAGGCACATTGCATCAGCGAATGGGGAATGGATTTTCGCCCCAGCTACAGAAGAATTCGGGAATTCGCCGAGCTTTTGGAATTGAAGTCTATTTCCGCTTTCACCGCCACCGCCACACCGGAAGTGCGCGAAGACATTATAAAACAACTTGCATTGCGCAATCCCAAAATTTTCGTAAGCGGTTTCGAAAGGGAAAATCTTTCCCTTTCGGTAATAAGAACCAAGCACAAAAAGGAAACAGTTTTGGAATTACTGCGCAATCACGGAGCCCCGGCAATTATTTATGTTTCCACTCGGCGCAATGCGGAAGCTGTAAATCAATTCCTAAGAAGCAATAACATAAATTCTTCTTACTATCATGCCGGGCTTTCTCCCGAAGTCCGTAGAATTATTCAGGACGATTTTCTTAACTCTCGCATCGACGTAATATGCGCCACAAATGCATTCGGGATGGGAATAGACAAGTCCGATATTCGACTGGTAATCCATTATAACATGCCCGGTTCAATCGAGAATTATTATCAGGAAGTGGGGCGCGCTGGAAGGGACGGAAAACCTTCCAAAGCTTACTTGCTCTATAGCGACCATGACGTGGAAATACACAAATATTTCATAGAAAATTCAAAGCCTTCGCGCGAGCTGATTACCAGGGTTTATAATTTACTTCACGATTTCACAAACACGGCTTTAGGAAGTCGTTACGAAAAACCGCTCCCCATAGACAACACTCTAAAGCAATTTCTAAACATGAACGGCATCAAGGGCGGGCAAATCGACGGTGCATTGAACGCCTTGCGGGATTCGGGATATATTGAAATCGTTGCCAACAAAGAGCTGACCGCTCGCGGGAATTTTCTCCTCCCTCTCCACGAGGCACAAACTTATATCAAAAAACTCTCCGGAGGAACGGCAAAAGATATCTTACTCATGCTCGTTAAACTTTACGGCAGTGCGCTTTTCAAGGAAGAAACAAGCATTAACACATCCTATATCAGCAAGATTCTCGGCATATCGGAGGAAAAACTGATAGAATACCTGACCCGCTTTGCCGAATTGGGCATTATGGATTTTCATCTTCCCACCGCAACTCTCTCAATAATTTTCACAACAACCCGCGTCAAATCGGAATTTTTACAACTGAACCTGGAACGAGCGAAAAAGGCTTACGAATACTCAACTCGAAAACTGAAAAAGATGATAGACTTCGTCTTTGCCGAAGAATGCCGTTTCGCTTATATTCTTGACTATTTCGGCGAGCAACTTCAAGATTACCGTTGCGGCAGATGTGATAATTGCCTTCGCACCAAAGAAAGCTACAGCGGATTGCAATATCTTACGGAAATCATTTTGAAAACCGTGGAGGAAAACGGCGGAAGCATTGAATTCAACACTCTGTTCAAAATTTTGAAGGGAAGCGCCCGAGGTAACGAGGAAAGAAAAATCTCCACCTTCGGAGTATGCAAACATTTTACGAAAGAAGAGATTAAAAACGCAACGGAATATTTGACGGCAAAAGAGTTCATTAAAGATTTCAAAAACAATCTGACGCTTACCGATAAAGGGCAAAAGTCAATTCCACAGGAAGACAAAAAAGAAATCCCCCGTCCGGAAGAGGATTATAAAAGAACACTGGAACTTTTCAACAGGCTGAAAGAAAAGCGAGAGGAAGCGGCTAAGAAATTCTTCCAACCGCCGAACTTAATTTGTAGAGATGAAGTTTTAAAAAGAATAGCGAAACTCGAACCGATTTCCACCTTCCAGCTATTAGCCATCGAAGGCGTAAACGAAAGAATGGTCAATAAAATAGGGGATGATTTCATCGAGGTAATTCGCAATTTCCGGGAGGAAAAGAATGTTTTGAAATCAACAGACGGCATTCCCGAAGAACTTCTGAACCTGCGAGATTTGATTTCCAAAGGTTACTCTTTGGCGGACATTTCCTCCTTGCTCCGTTCCCCGGAAGCCGTTGTTTCCGTATTAATCGAATCGTTGATAAAATTCGACCGCAAACTCAATATTTCGAAACTCGTTGCGCGAGATAAAACGGAAAAAATAATCGCCCTCCTCAAAGAAGGTTTTACCGAATTAAAAGAATTAAAAGAACAACTACCAAAAGATTTTAGTTATGCCGAAATAAGAATAGTAAAAGCGAAATTCGAAACCACATCAGATTTTTTCAACAAAGGGCTAAGATAAACGGTATTCCTTTCCATTTGTCATCTAATTTCTCAAATTGTTTCCCAAAAGTTGTGTAATTTTAAAATCTAAAATTTTCGCAAACATGAAACTCAAAATAGGAGACGAAAGAATGGCAAATTATAAGATTACCTGGACAAAAGTTGACGAGGCTCCGCAGCTGGCAAGCTACAGTTTATTACCCATTATCAAGGCTTTCACAAAGGACGCAGGAATTGAAATCGAAACAAGAGATATTTCCCTTGCAGGAAGAATTTTAGCAAACTTTCCCGAGCATTTAACCGAGGAGCAAAAGGTTTCCGACGACTTAGCATACTTGGGCGAGCTTGTTAAAAAACCGGAAGCCAATGTAATCAAATTGCCGAATATAAGCGCCACTGTGCCTCAGCTACAGGCGGCTATTAAAGAATTACGGGAAAAGGGCTATAACGTTCCCGAATATCCCGAAGAACCTCAAACCGAGGAAGAAAAGGAGCTTCAAAAAAGATTTGCAAAAGTCCTTGGCTCGGCGGTAAATCCCGTCCTTCGTCAAGGTAATTCAGACCGCAGACCGGCGGATGCGGTGAAAAAATTCGCTAAAAAAAATCCGCATAAAATGATGAAACCCTGGCCGAAAGAAGGCTCCAAAACTCGCGTGGCACACATGAAGGAAAAGGACTTTTACGGCACGGAAAAATCCGTAACGATGGGAAAAGCCGATACATTGCGAATCGAATATGTTGACACCGAGGGAAATGTTACCGTCCTTAAAGAATCCTTGCCCGTCCTGGAAGGCGAAATTATCGACGCTGCCGTTATGAACGTTGCGGCTCTTCGCAAATTTTATGCGGAACAAATCGAAGAAGCCAAAAAAGACAACGTTTTGCTTTCCTTACACCTGAAAGCAACCATGATGAAAGTTTCCGACCCGATCATGTTCGGACATGCAGTTTCGGTTTACTACAAGGATGCATTGGAAAAACACGCGGAAACTCTGAAGGAAATAGGCGCAAATGTTAATAACGGATTGGCGGATATTTTAGAAAAAATCAAAAAACTCCCCGAAGAAAAGAGAGCGGAAATAGAAGCGGACATCGAAAAGGTTTATGAAAACCGTCCCGACTTGGCAATGGTAGATTCACGAAACGGCATTACGAATCTGCACTTGCCTAACAAAGTGATAATCGATGCTTCCATGCCCGTGGTTGTGCGGGATGGCGGTAAAATGTGGAACAAAAACGACGAATTACAAGACACAATCGCTATGATTCCAGACCGCTCCTATGCAACCATGTATGGCGAAATAATAGAAGACGCCAAACGCAACGGACAATTCGACCCGGCAACAATGGGAAACGTTTCCAACGTGGGTTTAATGGCTCAAAAAGCTGAAGAATACGGTTCCCACGATAAAACCTTCGAGGCGCAAGGCGAAGGGATAATCCGCGCCGTCAACAGCAACGGCGAAGTGGTCTTGCAACAAGAAGTGGAAAAGGGCGACATCTTCAGAATGTGCCAAGCAAAAGACATTCCGATTAAGGACTGGATTGGACTTGCCGTAAAAAGGGCACGCGCCACCGGCAACCCCGCAATTTTCTGGCTGGATGAAAATCGCGCTCATGACCGGGAGGTGATAAAGAAAGTCAATAAATATTTACCGGAATACGATACGGAAGGCTTGGAAATCAAAATAATGGCGCCCGTTGATGCCATGAAATATACACTTGAAAGAGTAAGAAAAGGCTTGGACACCATTTCCGTCACAGGGAACGTATTGCGCGATTACCTGACCGATCTCTTCCCCATTCTGGAATTAGGAACCAGCGCAAGAATGCTTTCGATTGTTCCCTTGCTTGCAGGCGGCGGATTGTTCGAAACCGGCGCGGGAGGCTCGGCACCTAAACACGTTCAACAATTCCTAAGCGAAGGACATTTGCGTTGGGACTCACTCGGAGAATATTGCGCTCTGGTGCCTTCCTTCGAATTGGCAGCGGAAAAAACCGGTAACAAAAAACTCGAAATCCTTGCCAAGACACTCGACAAGGCAGTGGAACAATACCTAGAAAACGGCAAATTACCCTCCCGTAAGGTAAACGAAATAGATAATCGCGGAAGCTCTTTTTATCTGACAATGTATTGGGCGGAAGCTTTGGCAAATCAGGATGAAGACGAAGAGCTAAAGATTCGCTTCGAAAAGATTGCAAAAGCTCTGAAAGAAAACGAAGAAAAAATCAACAAAGAGCTTTTGGAAGCACAGGGACAACCTATGGACATAGGCGGTTACTACATGCCCGATTTCGAAAAAGCGAGCAGGGCAATGAGGCCCAGCCCGACTTTCAATGCAATTATAGATTCTCTTTAATTTTTAGAGAAAAAAGAAAGGGACTCTTTGCGGAGTCCCTTTTTTATTATCTCTTCTCATACGGGGGCTGTTTCGGATAAGGATTCGGAGTTGTTTTTATTTCCAACAGTACTTCCTCCACTCCCCTTTTCAATTGCGGGTCAATTCCTTTTGCCAATTCCGTAGGATTATCAACCACAAGAATATCGGGGTCAACGCCATGCCCTTCCTTGAACCATGTGCCGTCGGGATTATACATTCGGAAAGTAGGAACCGTAAGGTAACCGTTGTCAATCAAGGAAGGTATTCCACTAATTCCTATAAGCCCGCCCCATGTTCTCATTCCTACGATTTTACCTATCTTCTCCTTGCGGAAGAAATCGGGGAAAGCATCTCCGCCGGAACCGCTCCAACCGTTGATTAGCATTACCTTGGGACCGAAATTCGCATACGGAGGCCACTGCCAATTCTTACCGTCGCGTACCGCCCAAAATGCCAACGGTTTTCTGTTTAAAAGCTCAACAAAGCGATCGGGAATTTGTCCGCCACTGTTAAAACGCTCGTCGATTATCAAACCCTTTTTGTCTATCTGTGCCAAGAATTGCCTGAACAAATCGTTCTGCCCGTCCGTACTCGTATTAGGCACATAAATATACCCCACTTGCCCGTGCGAAAGGCTATCAACAAATTTTCTATTCTTTTCAACCCATGCATTATGGCGCAATTCGGTTTCATTCGTAATGGAGAAAGGTTTCACGAAAATCTTGCGAGCACCTTCGAAACTCGGCTTGTCGTTGACGGTCAGTTCAACGGTCTTAAAAGCCAGTCCCTCGAACGCCGCATAAGGTTCATGAGAAACATCCAAAGGAATTCCATTAACCGCAAGGATATATTCCCCTTCCTTGAAATCGATTCCCGGCTGCTTCAAAGGGGAGACACCCACAATATCCCAAGGTGCGCCCTCAATTATTTTGGCAACTTTGAAATATCCGTCCTCAACAGCCCAATCCACTCCCAACATTCCAACGCTTATATGCTTTGCTTCTTCCGTATCTCCACCTCCGCGATAAGTATGCGAGGAACTTATTTCGCCAATCATCTCACCGATTAAATAATTCAAGTCCCAACGAGTTACCACGTCGTTCAACAATTTACCATAACGTTCACGAATTGCATTCCAATCAACGCCGTGCATGTTAGGATCGTAAAAGAAATCCCTTTCCAAACGCCAAGCATCGGTAAAAATTTGATGCCACTCCTTACGCGGGTCAATGGTCATGGTCATTTCGGAAGTACGCAATTTATTTTTGAGCTTCTGTTTCGGTTTAATATCCATTATATAAAGCGAAGCTCCTTTGGAAACGAGAAGCTTTTTCCCATCGGCAGAAATTTCGAAAGCACCGGCACCCGATACTATGGTTTTCTCCTTTTTGTCCTTTAAATCATAGTACTTAATTACGCTTTCGCTTTTCTCCGAACCCGTATTGGGATATCGAACATAAATCGGTTTTCCCTCCGCCGCGCGGAGATTCCCATAATTGCCGGGCGGTATTCCTATAAGCTCCGCTCTTCTTTCGAATCCTTCGAAATCTATTTTAACTTCAGCAATTTCGCCTTCCTTTTTCTTCTTGTCCTTCTTCGACTTCTTTTCTTTTTTAACCTCAACGGTATCGTTTTGCGGAAGGAAAGGAGAGGCAATTTTCTCGGTCAACGGAACAATCGCAATATTAGTGGCATTGGGATAAATAAAAGTATTATCCACACTGCTGTAAAGAGGTCTAAATGTTCTCTGTGTCAAATAATAAAGATATTTGCCGTTCGGATCGAATGACGGTTGTGAATCGGAGTAAAAACCCGAAGTTACCTGACGACGAACGCCGTTTTCGGTATCGTAAATAAAAATTGCACGGTGCTGATTGTCCAAGCCGCGTGCATAGGCAAGCCAACGGCTATCCTTCGACCAACTGACGCGGAAATTCTCCAATTCCCCCTCGTACATGTACAATCCCTTATCCACATCAATTATTTCTTCCTTATCAAAATCGTAATATCTAATTCTCATGGCATTATCAACGAAAGCTATCTTTTTACCGTCCGGTGACCAATAAAGATTATATTTAAATTTTTCCTTTGTATTTGTAAGTGTCCTTTGTTGACGGGGATTTTTCAAATCCACGACTGTCAATTCATACTCACCCGTTTTATCGCTCCAGAAAGCCACTTTCTTTCCGTCGGGAGAAAATGCGGGAAATCTTTCCGCCACACCGGAAGAATTGGTTATATCGTAAACAGGACCTTTTTTAGCGGGCAAGGAAAAAAGCTCGCCCCTGGCTTCTACAATCACCCTTTTACCATGCGGGGAAATTGTAGCGTTCTTTATATACTTGTTAACCTTCTTCTTAACAGGCAAAAGAGTTATATTGTCCGTAACAACCTTAATCTTAACTTGGTGATATTTCCCAAGTGCAAAATTGTAAAGATAAAGCTTGCCCGCGGCTTCGAATACAATATCTTCGGGACCCATAGAGGGGAAATGGACATCATAATTTTCAAAAAAAGTTATCTGTTCGAATTTTTTAGTCTTTAGATCATAGCTCCAAATATTAAATCTTTCGTTTTTGCCTCTGTCGGACAAGAAATAAATTTTATCGCCATGCCACATTGGTAATTCATCGTTCGCCGGTTCATTAGTAATATTTTCGGATTCGAAAGTTTGGAGATTAAAAAGATAAATATCGGTAGCCATTCCCCCTCGATAACGCTTCCATGTACGAAACAGTCGCGTGCGTGGCGTATAGGCGATCCATTCGCCGTCGGGCGAGAGCGTACCGAATTCTCCGTACGGCACGGGCAATCTGCGCGGAAGCCCGCCGTCAACGGAAATTTCATAAATTTGATTATATCTCTGTCGCCCGCTTTTACGAGAAGATGCAAATAAAAGGTGCTTGCCGTCCGGTGCCCAATCCAGCAATCTATCCGTCAAGGGATGATTCGTAAGACGTTTCGGTATTCCTCCTTCGGTAGGAATAACAAAGACATCAATATTTCCATCGTAATTTCCACTAAACGCTATTGTCTTTCCGTCGGGAGAAAATTTCGGTAAATATTCCGCACCTTTGGGAGAGCTTAGTCTATGTGCGACTCCTCCTTTCTTGGCAACGACCCAAATATCCCCGGCATATTCAAATGTAATTTTGTCATGCGAAACATCGGGATACTGTAACATGCGCGCATTCACTTGCGCTTGATATGATACGAAAGAAACAATCAAAAATATTACGACAAGAAATTTTTTCATTTCATCACCTTTTTACTTTTTAAAAACATTTCGTTAGACGAGCAAAAGCTCTAAATGTTCAAATCAGCCTTTGTTGCCTCTGCGCTGAATTCCCACAGTTCTCTTTGATGCCTTTCATCAAAAGCAATACTGGCGGGCATTGTCGGAGTTTTATTGACGAAATACTTCCCCGTTACATTTTTCACGTTTTCGGAAGTAGCGAGGAAGACGCTGGTTTCCGCTCCCGTCTCGACGTCAGCACCGAAAGGTCCCCAGCCAGCATGAAGCAGTTTCGTAGCTATCACACCGGGGTGAAGGCAATTTGCCGTTACCCCTTTCTTCATTATTCTTTCCGCCAAGTGAAAGGTAAAAAGAATATTCGCAAGTTTCGAGCGCGCATAGGCATCGTAAGCATCATAATTTTTTTCGCCTCGCAAATTATCAAAATCTATTTTCGAAGAAGAATGCGCCATGGAACTAACCGTAATTATTCTACCTTTATCGGAAACAGCGATTTTATCAAAAAGCAGAACCGTCAAAAGGAAATGGCTCAAGTGGTTTATCTGAAACGTAGCTTCGAAGCCGTCGGGAGTAATCACTTCCCGAGGCATAAAAACACCCGCATTATTTATCAAAACATCCAAACGTGAAAAATTCCCTTTTATTTCCTGCGCCATTTCCCGAACCTCTTCGAAAGAAGAAAAGTCCGCCTTAATCGGGAAAAGCTCGATTTTGTCAGATGCCGCATGTGCAATAATATCAATAGCTTTTTTAATCCTATCTCCGTTTCGCCCGTGAATAATAAGGTCATAGCCCATCCGTCCCAATTGTTTTGCGGTTTCCAAGCCTATGCCATCAGTGGCACCCGTTATCAATATGATTTTCCGCATCTTTCTCGTATCCTCCAAAAAAATTATAACATATTGTCAAAATTAAAGAAAAAAAAGGATGTCATTTTTTTCTTGACAGAAAAACTCTAAAATATTATTTTGCAATTATAATATTACTAACTTAGTAATGTATTACCATTTTGATAAAGTTTAGACTATGAAAACTTTAATATCGAGAGAACACGATTACGCATTGCGGATAGTAGCGTTCCTTGCGGGCAGGAAATCCGAGTCCCCTATTTCCGTAAAAGAAATTTCAGAAAAACTATTTATATCCAAAAGTTTTACCGCAAGAATTGTACATAAATTAACAAAGAGCAAAATACTCGGTACCGTACAAGGCAAATTTGGCGGGGTTTTTCTGAAAGCCGATCCTCAAGAACTAAGCCTTTTCGATATCCTTACGATTATGGGCTTCGACTCAAGACTAAATGCATGCTTGTACAAACATTATATTTGTCCGTTAGAAGGTTCATGTAAATTTCATAGATTTTTTGTCGGATTGGAAAAACAAATTTTTAGTATTTTAAAAACAAAAAAGATTTCGGAATTTGAATTTTCTCTCGAATAATCATTTACAAACAATAGGAGGATGTTTATGGACGCTCTTGCCGTTGCACGATGGCAGTTCGCTATTGTAACTGTCTATCACTTCTTCTTCGTCCCCATTACGTTAGGTCTCTCGTTGGCAACAGCCATAATGGAGACAAAGTACGTAAAAAGCGGGGACGTAAAGTACAAGCAGATGGCAAAGTTTTGGGGTAAACTTTTCCTCATCAACTTTGCAATCGGAGTGGCGACCGGAATTGTTCAGGAATTCCAATTCGGGATGAACTGGTCGCAATACTCCAGATTCATGGGCGACATTTTCGGTGCCCCATTAGCCATCGAGGCTTTATTGGCGTTTTATATGGAATCCACGTTTATCGGAATATGGATTTTCGGCTGGGACAAACTTTCGCCGAAACTCCATGCCGCGACGATTTGGCTTACTGCCATAGGTTCTAACCTTTCTGCTATTTGGATTCTCGCCGCTAACTCTTTTATGCAACACCCGGTGGGCTATACCATTAATCAACAAGCTCATAGAGCTGAAATGACAGATTTCTTCGCTATTATTGGCAATGCACATCTCTGGCATCAATTCCCACATGTATTCTTTGCCGGAATGACGGGAGCCGGTTTCATAATTATGGGTGTTAGCCTTTACCATATTTTGAAAACCAAAAAGAACCCCGACATTTTCAAGACCTCATTCAAATTCGGAGCCGGTTATGCATTAATCGGAATAATCCTGGTTATAGTCGTAGGACACTTCCAGGCACAAGCAATGACCGAAATGCAACCGATGAAAATGGCTGCTGGTGAAGCATTGTGGGAAGATGAAAATCCAGCTTCCCTCTCATTGTTCACAATTGCAGACGAGGATGCCCAAACCAATAGCGTTGACATACGATTACCAAATTTACTTTCGCTCCTCGTATATGACAAATTCGAAGGACAGGTTCGCGGAATTAAATCTCTACAAAAAGAATTCGAAGAAAAATACGGACCAGGCGACTACATTCCTCCTGTCAATGCTTCTTATTGGAACTTCAGAATAATGGTAGGATTAGGCTTCCTAATGTTGTTCATGGCTATTTACGCTTATATAAAAGCGCGCAAGGATGATTACAACTTCAAGCCGTGGGTTTACAAACTATTTATTTGGGGAATCTTTTTCCCGATTATTGCCAGTTCGACGGGCTGGATATTTACGGAAATAGGACGTCAACCATGGACCGTTTACGGATTGTTCCAAACGGCGGATTCCGTATCGAATACGGTTTCGGCTGGCGAGGTGTGGTTCTCTTTAATCTCCTACACCATTGTTTATGCCGCTTTAATTGTCGTAATGGTTAAACTCTTCAAAAAATATGCTACCAAAGGTGCCGACGAAGAGGATACGGCAGCAACTACTAACGCAAATTTAAGTGAAGCATAGGAGGGAGGAGATATGGATTTGAACACAGTATGGTTTATTTTAATCATGGTCTTATTCATCGGATTCTTCTTCCTCGAAGGATTCGATTACGGAGTAGGAATGCTCTTACCCTTCTTGGGTAAAGACGATAAACAACGCAGAGTAATTATAAACTCAATCGGCACATTCTGGGACGGTAACGAGGTTTGGTTGCTTACCGCAGGCGGTGCCACATTTGCCGCTTTCCCGAATTGGTACGCTACAATGTTCAGCGGTTTTTATATCGCCCTCGTGCTGATGCTTTTGGGACTTATTGTTCGCGCCGTGGCTTTTGAATACAGAAGCAAAGAAGATAACTGGGAATGGCGAAATCGTTTTGACTGGCTGATATTCATCGGCAGCTTCCTCCCCGCTTTCCTATGGGGCGTAGCGGTGTCAAACCTAATTCGCGGAGTGCCAATCGACGCCCAAATGAACTACGTAGGCGGATTCTTCAATCTGCTTAATCCGTTCGCATTGTTGGGCGGCATCGCATTTGTACTACTTTTCATTCTGCACGGCGCTATTTTCCTTTCGCTCAAAACTACGGACGAGGTTCTGGAATCGGCTCGGAACACCGCTAAAAAATATTGGCTGCCAACGGTAATAGTGATTGTGCTGTATGTTGTTTATGCCTTTTTCGATACAGGCATTTATCAAAACGGTTCTTTGCCTATTATCGCTACAATCATAGCCGCCTTGGCGCTAATATCGGTAACATACTTCTTAAAAGTACAAAAAGAAGGTTGGGCTTTCATCATGACCGCCCTCACTATCGTCTTTGTTGTAGTTACCGTATTTAGCGGGCTTTATCCGAATGTAATGATTTCCAGCCTAAATCCGGAATGGAGCTTGACAGTTTACAATGCTTCTTCCAGCCCATATACCTTGAAAGTCATGACAATCGTTACCTTGATTTTAATACCTTTCGTCTTGGCTTATCAAGGCTGGACGTATTACATTTTCCGCCAAAGAATCTCCACAAAAGACGAAAGCAAATTAGAGTACTAAACTCTGCCAAAGTCTGTATGAGACCGGCGAATTTATTCGTCGGTCTTTTTTTATATTTATGATTTCTATTCACAAAACAAAGCGCCGATGCACTTTAACAAAAAATTATTTTCTTTCGCAAAGGGAGTAAAAGGAAAATTTATCGCCGTAATCGGTAACGGCTTCGGTGCGGCGGCTTTTACCGTATTGCAGGCTATTTTGCTCGCGAAAATAATCGACGAAGTTTTCTTAAAACATAAATCCCTTGGCGAAGAAAAATATAATCTACTTTTTTTCCTCGGGATTTCCCTTGCCAAAGCCTTGCTAATTTGGGCGGAACAATACTTTGCAGCGGAAGTTGTAAAACACGTGAAATCCACAGTGCGACGCAAATTGCTGAATAAAATCAGAAGGCTGGGACCCGTACGTTTATCTTTGGAAAGAACCGGTGAGCTTTCCAACACCGTAATCAAAGGCACTGATGCTCTTGAAAAATATTTCAGCCAATATCTGCCCCAACTTTTCCTTTCCGCTATAATTCCCGTTTTAATCCTGTTTTTTGTTTTTCCCCGCGATGTTCTCTCCGGAATCGTTTTTATAATCACCGCTCCCGTAATTCCTTTTTTTATGTATCTCATTGGCTCAATTGCGGAATCGTTGAACAAAAAGCAATGGAAAACTCTTAGCAGAATGAGTGCGTATTTCCTTGATGTTCTTCAGGGGATGCTCACTCTCAAACTTTTTAACGCCACGAAAAGAGAAATCAAAAAAATCTTTGAAATAACAGAGCTTTTCCGAACCACAACAATGAAAGTTTTGCGAGTGGCTTTTCTATCCGCCCTGGTCTTGGAACTCCTTTCCACAATCAGCATCGCTATCATTTCCGTTGAGATAGGTTTAAGACTTTTGGCGGGCAATATTCTTTTTGTTGACGCTATGTTTCTTTTAATAATTGCACCGGAATTTTATCTCCCCATTCGGCAGTTAGGTACGCGTTACCATGCGGGATTGGAAGGCATTGCCGCTTTCCAAAGAATCAATGCAATTTTAGAAATGCAAACGCCTCCGGAAATAGTGGAGGGCGCTCCCGTCCCCGATATATCCAAGGAAAAAATAATTTTCGAAAATGTTTCCTTCAAATACGAGCAACGCAATGATAACGCTTTGGACAAAGTCTCTTTCGAAATAGAACCGCACAAAACCACAGCTATTGTAGGCGAAACCGGTTCCGGTAAATCTACCGTTTTTAACTTGCTCCTCAAATTCATAGAACCGACAGAAGGAAAAATTTATGTAGGGAAAGAAAAACTGAGCGATATAAACTCGGATATCTGGAGGAATCGAGTTTCATGGCTTCCACAGAACCCCCATTTATTCCATAAAAGCATTTTCGATAACATAGCATTGGCAAAACCCAATGCCACTTTGCAAGAAGTGATAATGGCAGCTAAAAAAGCCCGTATTCACGAAACAATCGTAAATCTTCCGAAAGGGTACGAAACCGTAGCGGGAGAATCCGGTTCGAAATTAAGCGGAGGACAAATACAACGCATAGCTCTTGCCCGCGCTTTTCTCAAAAATGCTCCTTTGATTTTAATCGACGAACCCACCGCCAATTTGGACCCATCCGTGGAAGAAAAAATTTTAACGGCTATGAAAGAACTTACCGAATCCAAAACGGTAATAATTATCGCCCACAGATTAAACACGGTACTGAACGCCGATAAAATAATCGCCTTGCACAAAGGAAAAATTTTAGGGGTAGGGACTCATCATGAACTTTTAGAAACCTCCCCTTATTACGCGGAAATGTTTAAAACATACAGAAGTGCATGATGTTCAGGATACTCTTTAAAATAATCGCCATCGGGAAAGAATACCGCTATTGGATGATACTTGCGGCATTCATAGGCTTCTTAACCGTGGGCAGTAGTATTGGCTTAATGATGACTTCCGCATACATAATTGCGAAAGCGGCGCTTCACGTTCATATACACGAGCTTGAGGTGGCAATCGTGGGAGTACGTTTTTTCGGAATTTCCAGAGGCGTGTTCCGTTACTTGGAAAGGCTTGTCTCTCACGAAACCACATTTCGCCTGCTTGCAAAATTCCGCCTATGGTTTTTCAAAAGTCTCGAACCCCTCGTACCCTCCCAAACAATGGATTATACCAGCGGAGATTTACTTAGTCGGAGCATCGAAGATATTGAAAAGCTCGAACACATTTTTGTCCGAGTCATCTCCCCGCCATTTGTATTGATTCTCGTCCTATTCTTAATGTGGTTTTTATTAGGAATTTTCAATGTTCTTTTTTCCCTTGTCTTTACCATTGTTTACCTTACAGCAGCAATAGGCGTTCCGCTTTTAACTTATTTCCTAAGCAAAAAAATCGGAAAGCAAACCGTTGCCTTAAAAAGTAAATTAAACGAACTGATTATCGACGGAGTGCAAGGATTAGGTGAATTGCTTTCCTTCGGCGCTTCCGAACGCTGGCTTGTGGAAATCACCGATTTGGAAGAAAAACTCCTGCGCCAGGAAAAAAAGATGAAAATAATCGAAGGCTTGCACGAAAGTTTAATCGGCTTACTTCTTAACATTGCCGTTTTTTCCGTTTCCATTGTGGCAATTCCCTATGTTCACGGCGGAACGTTGGAAGGTTTTTACCTTGCCGTAATTGTAATAGGAATTATGGCTGCCTTCGAAGCCGTTTTCCCCATTCCCCAAGCCGTACAATATTTGGAACAAAGCTCGGAAGCCGGAAAACGCCTTTTGGAAATAACTCGGCAAAAAACAATTTCAAAAATCATAGCTCCCGAAGGAATAACCTTTGCAAACTATGACTTGAAAATTGAAAATCTATCTTTCAAATATCAAAACAACTTTTATGCCTTAAAAAATATCAATATCGAAATTCCATTCGGCTCAAACATTGGCTTGGTAGGAACAACGGGCGCAGGCAAAACAACAATGGTTAATCTTCTCACGAAATTGTGGACGACGGAGGAAGGACGAATAAAATTAGGCGGGAACGATTACTCGCAAATTCCGGAAGAAAAAATCAGAGAATTAATTGCGGTCGTTCCGCAAAAAGTTCATCTCTTTTCCGGTACAATCAAAGAAAACATATTGTTGGGAAAATTCGACGCAAGCGAAAAAGAAATTTGGCAAGCGCTTGAACAAGCGGAATTAAAAAAATTCGTAGAAGCCTTACCGTTTAAGCTCGAAACTCATATCGGAGAATTGGGAAACATGCTAAGCGGCGGAGAAAAGAAACGCCTTGCAATTGCCCGCGCCTTACTGAAAAACGCTCCCATTTTGATTTGCGACGAAATAACTTCCGATTTGGATGCGGTTACAGAACGCAATATAATCCGTACAATCAAAAAGATTGGCAAAAACAAAACGGTTATTTATATCACCCATCGCCTGATTGAATTGGACATGTTCGATAAAATTTACGTCCTTGCCAACGGGGAAATCGTGGAAGAAGGCACTCCGAAAGTGCTAAAAGAGAAAGGGAAATATTTTGCAAAACTTCTTGCATCACAAAATCAATTACTTCGGGCAAATTAACTTTTTTCGAGTTTTTTCCTTATATTCTTTTTAGAATTTACTTTTTTAGCACGGAGTAAATAAAGCAAGTTTTATTGATGAAAAACTAATTTTCCAGGGCGCCCCCTTAAAGTTTTCCTGAAATAACATTTGGAGATTCAATGAAACATCTTGCAATCAGCAATGAAATATTTTGTAATGTAATCAACCATCTTGCAGAGGGAGTTGTAATTGTTGAAGCGAGCAAAGAAAAAGATAATCCAATCATATTTGTTAACGAAGGTTTCTCGCGCATCACCGGTTACAATGCTGAAGAAGTAATCGGGAAGAATCCTCGATTTCTCCAGGGGAAAGAAACTCACCCCGATACAGTTGCACATGTTCGCAAACTAATAAACGAGCAGAAACGCGGTTCTGTATTGATTCTAAACTACAAAAAGGACGGAACTCCTTTTTGGAATTATTTTACCATTACCCCATTATTCGACAATTCCGGAAAGTTAAAATATTGGTTTGGCTTAGAACGGGATGTTTCAAAACAAATAGAAGAACTTAAAAAAGCAAGTGCAAATAATTCGCTATCTACAATGATAAACACATTTAACGACCTTGTAAATAATTTTCTTAATTATCTTCTTTATTTAAAAGAAGACTGCGAAAAAATAGTTTCTCCACACTCTCCCATTTTAACAGAATTCAACGAAGCATATGAAAACTTCCTTCATGACTTTCAAAAATTAACACAAATAGCTATTTATAAAAATCAAGCCAAAGGCGGGGAGGATTTTTCTTCCTTCGACTACAAATAAAAATCACATCTTGGAATTCCACAACTAATTATTTTTTCCATCAAATAAGAAAATATTTTCTATTTTTGTGGCGGTTAATAATCCAATATTTGCGGCTCGAAAATGGAAAAGAATAAATTTTTGCTCCCCGAAAAGCTTACCGGTCTTTACACCGACTATTACGAACTCACAATGGCACAGGGCTATTTTCTGAACGGAATGAAAAATGATAAAGCGGTTTTTGATTATTTCTTCAGAAAGAATCCTTTCGAGAACGGCTTTACGGTTTTCGCGGGACTTTCCGATTTGCTCGATGCTATCGAAAAATTCAGATTTACGGACGAGTCTCTCGCATATTTGAAAGAAATGAATTTCGATAAAAAATTCCTTGATTACCTTGCAAATTTTAATTTCCAAGGCGATATTTTTTCCGTAAAAGAAGGTGAAATAATTTTTCCGAACGAGCCCGTTTTACGCGTGGAAGGGAATTTGATTGAAACACAATTGCTGGAAACTTTACTCCTGAACATTTTAAACTTCGAATCCCTAATTGCCACAAAAGCCGTTCGAATAGTCAAAGCCGCCGAGGGACGTATGGTATTGGATTTCGGGATGAGGCGCGCTCAAGGATATGCGGCACTGCAAGCCAGCCGCGCGGCAATAATAGGCGGGTTCTCAAGCACATCGAATGTCGCTTCCGCTTTTATATATGGACTAAAAGCAACCGGCACAATGGCGCATTCATGGATACAGAGCTTTCCCAATGAATTAACCGCTTTCAGAAAATTTGCAAAGCTCTATCCCGATAACTGTATTCTGCTTGTGGACACCTACGATACTCTTAAATCCGGTGTACCCAATGCTATCAAAGTCGCAAAGGAATTGGAGAAGAGGGGAAAAAGATTGCTGGGCATTAGGCTCGATTCAGGAGATTTGGCTTACTTCAGCAAAAAAGCCAGAGCGATGCTCGATGCCAATGGACTCAAGTACGTAAAAATAGCCGTATCGAATCAATTGGACGAGCAAATAATAAGAAGCCTTTTGGAACAAGAAGCGGCTATCGATGTTTTTGGAGTCGGAACTAATTTGATCATTGGCAAGCCCGATGCCGCGCTGGACGGAGTGTATAAGTTATCCCAAATAAATGACATACCCAAATTAAAAATTTCGGAGAACATCGAAAAGACCACTTTGCCAGCTCGAAAAAATATTTTGAGATTCTTTAACGGCGAAGGCAAATTTGCAGGCGATGCAATAATCTTAGAGGGCGAAAAGAAAATTTCGGAATTTATTCATCCCCACTTTAGCGAAAGACGCAAGCAAACAAAAGGCTTGCGCTCGGAAAAATTATTAACACCCGTTTTGAAAAACGGTAAACGAACGATTGACCGTGAAAATATTGATGATATAGCAATGCGAGTACAAGAACGCTTGAAATTATTGGACGAAAGCCACAAGCGTTTTGAAAATCCGCATATCTACAAAGTCGGCATAAGCGAAAAGTTACTGAACTTAAGAGAATCTTTGAAAAAAGAAATTCGAAAAAAATTCTCGAAGGTGTCAAAATGAAAAAAGCTCTTTTTATAATCGACGTTCAAAACGATTTTTGCCCGGGCGGGGCTTTACCCGTTCCCGAGGGAGATAAAGTGGTACCGGTAATTAACGAACTCATGCCGAAATTCGACCTTGTAATTGCCACAAGAGATTGGCATCCCGAAAAGACCGTGCACTTCGAAAAATGGCCGGTGCATTGCGTCCGCAACACAGAAGGAGCGCGCTTTCATCCCGATTTGAAGACGGAAATGATTCACAAAATAATTTCAAAAGGCACAGGTAATAAGGACGATGGCTATTCGGCATTCGAAACAGAAGAATTGGATTTAGCCCAATATTTAAGGGAAAACGGCATCGGTGAAATTTACTGCACGGGACTTGCTACGGAATATTGCGTTAAGGCTTCCGCCTTGGATGCGGTTAAAAACGGCTTCCAAGTTTTCGTAATCGAAGAAGCCGTACGGGGCATAGACCTAAATCCGGGCGACATAGAAAAAGCGATTAAAGAAATGCAAGACGCCGGAATTAAAATTATTTCAAAAGCAAACATAGATTAAACAGCAAAGTATAAACGGGAAAAGCGCTTTAACATAGGTTGAAATGCAATCTATAAACGACGAGTAAATTCTTTTATCCGACGAGCAAGTGCTTCATCAATTTCATGCCGTAAAATCGAAGGGAAAAGCGGGTCATGCCTTTTTTGTCTATTAGCAACCGCCCTTTCCCTACTCGTTGTTGCATAGCAATATTTACATCCCATCAAGCATGTTTCATTCGCTCCAATATCCTTGCTAACCGTGCATCGACATGTTTTCCTTTGTCCCTTATCTTTCACATATTTTATTTCAACGCCCAATTCACGACGAATTAGTTCATCGTCAATACATTTCCCGGGAAATATTCCCAGATGCGAAAAATCCCGCGGCTCGGCACAGCTAAAAATCTTCAAGCCGTTCGATGTCGCAATTTCCGCAATCATTTTCAGCAACTTTTCCATTTCCCCTTCCTTTGCAACACCTCCTTCATAACCTATATCGAGCGCTTTCAAATTGCGCACCGTTTTTCGGTACTCGTCCACCAAACTTATCATCACCCTCTCGGTAAAGCCCGCCAGTTCCCTTGCAATTTTTTCAAAATTGCGAATATGAAAATCGGCGGGGGTTACATCGGAAAGCAAAATCGGGTCGTAGCGCCAAATCACTTTCCCTTTTCCAATTGTAGAAGAAAGAACTTTAAAATTTCGGATTGCCAAATCGAAGCCGGGGCGAAACGGCTCCAAAATTCTGGGATAATTGTTCAAAGTGAATTGGAAGTAATATTTATAACCATTCGAATCCAAAAAAGACAAATACTTGAACAAGGGCTTGGGATTGCGAGTCCAAAAGACGATTGCATCCACCGCCTCCGGACGCAAATCCACAAACGAAATTTGCTTGGGATTAAAAGGATTCGGGACCGTACAATAACCCGCAAGAATCCTATTATAAAACCAATCCGAATAATACGCGGGTATATCCGTTCTTCGACTTGCCGAAATAATCATATCTTTTCAACTCCCTTCGGCAAATCTCTTTAATCTGGGAAAAGCTTTCACAATTGTTCCGGGCATTTTTACCTTTTCTCCGTTCTTCAAATAATGTAACATTTCGAAAGCGTTGGCTACCGCTTGCCCGTGCGGGTGATTATTCATAACGACATAAATTTCTTTCACCTTATCGTAAACTTCCTGAATATCCTGCGCAAAAGAAATTATCTCACCCGGGGAATAAAGATAATCGTAACGTGCGCTACGCTCTTGATAGGTTTGTTTCTTTCCGAAATTCTTGAACGATTCCACCCACGCCGTTTTATTCCTACCGTGAAACCTTGCATAAAGTTTTTCCCTTCCCACGCTCGGCTTAAAAGAAAGCGAATTTCCGATTGTCGGTTGGTCAATAGAACAAAGAGTTACAGTTTTTGCTCTTTTGTTTTGCCAGGATTTGTGGCGCACTTCCACAAATTTATCATATTCCTCGAAAGCCTCTATTAACAAGCGCAAATAATTTACGTTAGCGTCGGTGCATTCGAACGAATAAGGAAATTGCATTAAAATTCCGCCTAATCTTTCAGCGGATTTCAGAATATCCAAATTGAATTTGAACTCCTTAACTTTCTTCTCGTTAAAATTGCGACGATGAGTAAAATCCATGTGTAACTTAACAACAAAGATGAAATCCGCCTCGTCGTCAATTTGCGCGAGCCAATTCTCAACAATTCTCGGAGAAAGGAAAGAATAGAAAGAGGAATTTACTTCCGCCAAATTAAAATACCGCGCATAAAATTTGAGCAGGCTAAAATCGCGGGAATGTCCAAAAGGATAAAAATTTCCAATCCAATCTTCGTAGCTCCATCCCGCCGTGCCGATATAAATTTTCGGTAAGTTCATATAAAATAAAAGAAAAGGATAATAAAACAAAAAAAGCGGCAAAGCCGCTTTCCGTAGCGCATACGGGATTCGAACCCGTGATCTCCGCCTTGAGAGGGCGGTGTCCTAGACCGCTAGACGAATGCGCCAAATTTTAAGTTCCAAATATATTGCAGATTTTGATACTAGACAAATAGGGAGATAACG
>CAZSYM010000021.1:0-34942 GCA_964611145.1 uncultured Melioribacteraceae bacterium | reverse complement strand
GTTTAATCTGCGTCCCATTCTAATAGAACACGGATTAGACGGATTTTCACGGATACCCTTTGCCCTATGCTCCTTGCCCTTTGCCACTAGCCTTTCACAAAAGAAATTCATCCGCAACCTAAAACAATTGTATCTTTTTAATTTTAATGCTATTTTGTTTTTCAGCAAAATCATAATATTCGAAAAAAAATCGGGGAAGGGAAAGATGGATACAGGAAAAGCATTGGAAATTTGGACGGCTCAAACAATTTTAGATATAGGCATTCTTTTTTCCATAATCTCGGCTCTTCTACATATCGGTCGTCCCTATTTCGAAAGGATACAAGCCCGACTAACCTTACGCGTGGCGGCGGATATATGGTGGCTCTTGTATATTGTCCTACGCGACGGGCTACTTTTCTTTTCCGTGCTCTTCATTTTCTTAAGCATGAATCTGGACATAATGGCGGATATAAAAGTAGGGTTACCTTTCGTGCCTTTGGGCTTTCTACTTTTGATAACGGCTCTGTCTTTCAAAGTATTCCGAAATACGGAAGACGTAAACAAAATATCCAAAAGGAACAATTATATCATAGCCGCGGGCGCTTTTCTAAATTTACTCGGCTATGTACTCGTAATGGAAGCCCCCGGAGATGAATACTCCGCCGCGCACACGTCCTTTTGGTCTTTTATGGTATCACTTCGTTCCAATGCCAATCCGGAGCTTTCCACAATTACTTTTTATTTCACCTTTGCCGTATTGATTGCCGCTTTTCTTTTCGTGCTGTTCTATTATTCCAAGCATTTCGAAAAAGACAAGGGAGAAGATGTACGTTCTTAATCTGAACGGGAAAACATGCATCTCATGCGGAATTTGCATGGACGTATGCCCGAGGAAAGCGATAGGCATGAAAAAATTCAACGGCAAAGCCGTGGAGGGCGAATTTCTCATATATCTAAGATTTCACAAAAAAGGGAATCACGAACACCCCAAGGAAGAAATGATGACATTTCCCTACATGCAAAATCCCGCCGAGTGCGACGGTTGCATGATTTGCGTGGAAGAATGCCCTACAGGTTCAATAGGAATTGTATTTGAAAACGAGCGGGCAAAGATTTCGCAAAATTTCTAATGCCGCCACAGCTCTCTGTCCAGACTTCTATATTGTATTGCCTCGCTTATATGATGCGCTAAAATATTTTCGCTCCCTTCGAGGTCGGCAATCGTTCTGCTAACTTTGAGGATTCTGTCATAAGCTCGTGCGGAAAGTCCGAAGCTTTTCATTGCCGTTTTCAGTAATGCCAAACCCGCCTCGTCCAGCTTGCAAAATTCCCGCACTTCCCGCGTTCCCATATCGGCATTGGAATGTATTTGCGGATAATCCTTAAAACGACGGAGCTGTATTTCCCTTGCTCGAATCACTCTTTCGCGAATCCGAGCGGAGCTTTCGCCTTTCGCTTTCGAGGAAAGCTCCTTGAAATCCACCGCGGGAACATCCACATGAATATCAATTCTATCCAAAAGGGGTCCGGAAATTCTGGCAAGGTAACGTTGAATCATCCCCACGGTGCATGTGCATTCATGATTCGGATCCGTCAGATAACCGCACGGGCATGGATTCATTGCCGCCGCAAGCATGAAATTAGCAGGGAACTCAAGGGACATTTTGGAACGACTTATGGTAACTTTATAATCCTCCAAAGGTTGTCTTAAAACCTCGAGAACATTTTTCTTAAATTCGGGCAATTCATCGAGGAACAAAACGCCATGATGAGCAAACGAGACCTCGCCGGGTTTCGGGAAAGAACCGCCTCCTATTAAAGCCGCATCGGAAACGGTATGATGTGGACTACGAAAAGGTCGCTCGGTAATCAACGCCTTGTCCTTGGGAAGAATGCCTGCAACGGAATGAATTTTAGTCGTCTCCAAAGCCTCTTCGAAAGTGAGCGGGGGTAAAATGGTGGGTAATCTCTTTGCCAACATTGTCTTTCCGGAACCCGGAGGACCAATCATCAAAATATTATGTCCCCCAGCGGCGGCGACTTCCAAAGCTCTCTTGACGGTCTCCTGCCCCCTCACATCCGAAAAGTCCAAATGATACCGATTTACCTGGTTAAAAATCTCCTCCCGATTCGTAACAATTCTCTCCAAATTACCCTCGCCTCGAATATAATCCACCACCTCTCTCAAATTTCCTGCGCTAAGGACTTCCACACCTTCAACAATCGAGGCTTCCCGTGTAGAATCGGCGGGCAAAATCAATTTTCGGAATCCTTGCCGTTTCGCTTCCACAGCGATTGGTAGCGCTCCTCTCACACGGCGCAAATCGCCGTTCAAGGAAAGCTCCCCAAGTGCTACAATGTCTCGCAGATTTTCTTCGGGTAGAAAGCCCTCGGCAGCTAAAATTCCCAAGGCTATGGGCAAATCGAATGCGCTCCCTTCTTTCTTGATATCCGCCGGGGCGAGATTAATCGTAATTTTCCGGGACTTAAGCTCATAACCGCTATTTTTAATTGCTGCCGTTACCCTTTCACGGCTTTCCTTCACGGCGTTATCCGGTAATCCCACAATTACAAAACTCGGAATTTGCTTTTCCGAATTAGTTTCCACTTCGACAATATAAGCATCGATGCCCTGCGTTGCCGCCGAATAAATTTTCGAAAGCATAGCAATAAAAATTTATTTTGCCAAAATCATCTTCATTACTTTCGAAGAAGTAGGCGTAGAAACCTCGTAAAAATATATTCCCGAAGGCAAATCCCCGCCGTCGAAAAGGAAGCGATAAACCCCGCTGCTCAAAGGTCCCGCGTGCAATATTTTCACCTCTTTTCCCACAACGTCATAAACGGTAACGCGATATTCATCGGGGACAAACACCCGAAGCGTGATTGTCGTAGCGGGATTTTCCTCGCTAATCGCTTTTCCGAAAGGATTGGGATAATTCTGCTCCAGCGCAAATTCCTCTATCGCTCCTTGCCCCACCTTAACCTGATTCGAATAGATATCGAGTCCCTCTTCCGTTTTTTCCAAAATTCTGTAAATCACAATCTGCTTACCCGTTATTTTCTCATCCGTAAAAGTATATTCCTCTTTTTCTTTATCCGCCTCTTGTCTAAAAATTT
The DNA here is from genome assembly GCA_964611145.1 of uncultured Melioribacteraceae bacterium. Lineage (GTDB taxonomy): Bacteria > Bacteroidota > Ignavibacteria > Ignavibacteriales > Melioribacteraceae > WFQV01. The sequence goes on along the minus strand of CAZSYM010000021.1, from coordinate 31,840 downwards.
CCACGAAATCCTTCCCGTTTTCCGAACGCTCCAACACAAATTCTTTCGGTGCAAGCTCTCCCGCCGGTTTCCATTTCAAAAGATAATAGGAGGTGAAAACGGAAATGTTCAATTCGGGATAAGCCAACAAAAGAGGGGCATCGGAAGTTAGAATTTCTCCCTCGCTAAAAGACAAAAGTCCGTTATCCCTCGGCTCATACGAATCGAAATTTTCGGCATACAAAACGGTCAAGGAATCGGGCAATTTTTTCAATGCGCTCTTTTCATCCAGATAATTTTCATATCCGAAATCCGTAAGCAAGATTTTCAAATTATCCAGAAAGACTTTTCCACCTTCGGAGGAAATCAGCATGACGGGTGCATTCAGCAATGCGGGCGGGACATATTCCCTTCGTGCCAAAAATGTTTTGTTCACAAAACACAAAATTTCCCCTTTATCCCTTTCCACAAAGAAAGTGAATTTATACCATGAATTCAGCGAAAAGGCATAATCATCGAACATTGTTACATTTTCGGATTCGCACACGTTCAAAAGCCCACGCCTATTGATTCTCATCGCACAGAGGGAATCGTTTTCCTCTCCGGAGCGGAAAGAGAAGGAAGCGTTGCACGAATCGGAAAACTTAACCCAAAAATCATAGATGAGGTTCGACTGTGCCCCGGCTTTCGGAAGTCGGATTTCTATTCCTCCCTTTCCTTCAACCGCCAAAGCATTGCCCGCCAAAGTCGCGGTATTGTATGATTTTATTTCCGAAGAAGCTCCCCTTTCGAAAAACTTTTCCGCCAAGGCGGTAGTATCTCCTTTTAACTTGTATCGATAGTCGAAAGTATAGCGAATTTTCGAGCATCCGTCCGAGTTAAGGAAATAGACCAATTGCAGGAAATCCTCTGCACTAAGGAGCGTATCCGCAAAATCAATATCAACCGAAAAAGCCTTGCTCGAAAAACCCGTGGGGGGAATCTCCCGCCAGGAAAGCGCAAGAGTGGTATCATTGCCACGAAGCACTATCGAATCAAGGGGAACGGCCTTGTCTATCTCGAGAACAAGCTCCAATGAATCCGCTTCCCCGAAAGTATTTTTCACGAGAGCGGTAATCTGAAATTCACTATTTTGAGGGATGTATAAAGGGGAAATGAACTTTGTATAAACAAAGTTTTCTTGCGGCGAAGAAAAACCCGTAAGCGCAATGGTCAATATTAGTATTAACGCCGTTCGCATTGATGGAATTTAAGAAAGCTTAAATATAATTTACTTAAACTTTCTTAAAAATTCCAACCTATCTTGCAATTTGTCAATCGGCGTCAGAAGTTTCTCTTTATCGAAAATGCCGTCGTCTCTATTGGTAAAAACGAGCTCGTAATCTTTACTCATAACTATAGCCTCTTCGGGGCAAACCTCCTCGCAGAAGCCGCAGAAGATACAGCGCAACATATTTATTTCGAATTTTTGAGGATATCTTTCTTTTTCCAAGTCGGTTTCCGCGGCTCGCACTTCAATAGCCAAAGCGGGGCAAACACGTGCACAAAGTCCGCAAGCCACGCACCTTTCGCCGCCGTCATCCTCCTGGACAAGCACCGGTCTGCCTCGATACGATGCGGGAGGGTCAAAGCGTTCTTCGGGATACTGCATCGTAGCACGAGGTTTAAACATATATTTCAAAGTAAGAGCCAAGCCCTTCAAAATTTCGGGGATATAAATCTTTTCGAGAAAATTCAAATCCTTTTTTCGTTTTCTGGCGCCCATAGTCAACCTTTAAAACTTAAAAAACATTATTAACAAAGCCACCCAAATCAGATTAAGCAAAGAAAGCGGGAACATAACTTTCCAGCCCAGATTCATCAATTGGTCATAGCGAAATCGAGGAATTGTCCACCTTACCCAGATAAAGAAGAAGAGGAGAAAGACCACTTTCAAGATGAAAGCCAGCACTTGCAGCGCCGCGGTCAATCCAGCGCTTAATCCGAAAGTTTCTATATAAGGAATTTGCCAACCGCCAAGATAAAGCATAGTAATCAAAGCGCTGGCAATAATCATATTCGCATATTCCGCCAGGAAAAAGCCCGCGAATTTCATCGAAGAATATTCCGTGTGATACCCTCCCACCAGCTCCGGCTCGGCTTCGGGTAAATCGAAAGGAATACGATTCGTTTCCGCAAAGGCAGCAACCAAAAAGGTAATGAATCCTATCGGCTGGAGAACGGCATTCCACATCCATCCGTGTTGCGCATTTATAATATCAATGGGACGCAAGGAACCGGCAAAGAGCAAAACGCCTCCGATAGAAAATCCCATCGACACTTCGTAAGAAATCATTTGTGCGGAAGAACGAATACCGCCCAGCAGTGAATATTTACTTCCCGAAGACCAACCCGCAAGGGTCAAGCCGTAAACTCCGAGAGAACTCAAAGCCAGCACGTAGAGAATACCGATATTCACATCCGCCACAACGAGTTTAACGGGTTCACCGAAAATTGTAACCTCGGGACCGAAAGGAATAACGGCATAGGTCGAAAAAGCGACAAAGAGGGAAATCATCGGAGCCAGCGCATGCAAATAACGATTCGACTCGCTGGGAATGATATCCTCCTTCAACACCAATTTCAAAACGTCCGCGAATGGTTGCAACAATCCCCAATATCCAACTCGATTAGGTCCATAACGATTCTGCGTCCATGCGCTTATCTTCCTTTCGAAAAGGACCAAATACGCCACGGTAATAAAAAGCACCGTGACAACGATAATTATTTTAATCAAGCTTACCAGAACAATTTGCCAAACGTTCATCTGTATTAAACTCCATGCTAAAGTGCTTCTTCGGAAACATTTACATTTTCGAGGGAGGCGCCGCCGTCACCGATAACGTCATAATCCAGATTCTTAAAATACGAATTGTGCGTTGCCAAATCCTTGAAGATTTCCTCCGCCATGTCGAAATTTATTTTATCTCCAAATTTTTGCATTAGTCGAACGATTATTTTCCAACTTGGAAGAGCATCATATTTTTTACCTTGCGCCCAGCGATCGAATTTAGTGCCGAGTTTATCCCAATGGCTTTGCGGCATGCCGTCCAGACTTCTATCCAATTCCGCCGTAGCCACTGCAGGTTTCAAGCGTTGAATTCTACCTTGGAAGTTCACGAAAGTGCCATGCTTCTCGGCATAAGTGGCAGCGGGAAAAACCGCATTCGCAAGCTCCGTAAGTCGCCCGAAATTGCTTGCATGAACAACCACAAACTCGGCTTTGGCGAGAGCATCCAACATGTAACTTTCAAAATCCGGAGCTTGTTCCAATACATAAACGGCTTTTATTTTTCCGGCTTTTACGTCTTCGAAAATTTCGTCCAGATTTTTCCCGCCCGATTTCGGTTTCACGCCGACAAGCTCGGCACCCAAAGCATTGGGCGATTTATCTTCGCGAATCAGAATATCGTCCCCGCTGCCGGGAACGACATAGCGGAAATAATCCAAATTCTTGACGTTCAAATGTTCAGCCAATTTCACGAGAGCGTAATTATCTTCCACCGTTGCAAATGCGGAACCTATGAAAGCAATCTCGTGAGGCTTGAATTTCTTAAGATTTTCAGCCACGAAAGAAAAAGCATCTGTCCATTCGACGGACGTAAGCTCGGAATCTTCCCGCAAGAAAGGTCCGTCCACGCGATTTTCAGCGTTCACAAATTTATAATAATTCAAACGTCCGTTATCGCACATCCAGTATTTATTAACGTCAAGATTTTCGCGCGGAGTAATCCGCTGAATTTTATTATCCCGCACCCAGATATTTATATTGCAACCTCGGGCGCAACCCGTGCAAATGCTGGGAGTGGAGGACATTTCCCAAACGCGAGATTTAAAACGAAAGTCCTTGCTGGTCAACGCGCCGACGGGACAAATATCGACCGTATTCATCGAGTAAGGATTGTCAAAGCTCTCACCGGGGAAAGTGGAAACAAAAACTCTATCCCCTCGCTTGACAAAAGTAAGCAGTGGCGATTTGGCAATTTCGTCGGCAAAACGAATGCATCGGGAACATGCTATACAGCGCTCGGCGTCATAAACCACATGGGGACCTAATTCCACACGCTTGGGCTTATGATTTTTAAGCTCCGTCATTCGGCTTTCGCCCACACTGTATGCGTAAGCGTAATCTTGGAGCTTGCATTCGCCAGCCTCGTCACAAATCGGACAATCCAAGGGGTGATTAATCAGAATGAATTCCAGCACGGCTTTTCGGGCATCCACCGTCTTTTCGGAATTTGTATGTACTGTCATTCCTTCCGTAGCAAGCGTGGCACATGAAATCACAAGTTTAGGAATTTGTTCCACCTCCACCAAGCACATTCGACAATTTCCCGAAACGGAAAGAGCGGGATGCCAGCAGAAGTGAGGAATATCCACCCCGTTGTCCCGCGCCACTTGTATAAGAGTTTGTCCTTCCTTAAACTCAACTTCTTTTCCGTCAAGCGTTAATTTCGGCATAAGTTATTCCTTAAATTTTTAAGCCGCTGAATGAATTAACAAATTTTCAGAACTCAGAACCACCGTGGAGAATTTATCTTTTTTCAAAAGCTCCCGGGCGGTTTCCAAAATATCCTCCGCCGTAATTTCATCTATTTCGCGAATGCTTTCCTCCACGGGCTTCAATTTCCCGAAATACATCAAGCCATAAGCAAGCCTGTGCATTCTGTTGGTAGTGCTTTCCAATCCCATTAAAAAATTACCTTTCAGATATTCTTTCGCTCTCTGCAATTCCTTGGCACTCACCTTTTTTTCGCTCAATTTTTCAAACTCGCGGAAAACCAATTCCCGCGCTTTCTCCCAATTATTATTTCCCGTAGAAAAATAAACGCCGAAAGTGGAAACGTCCTCGAAAGAATTCAGAAAGGTATTTACCTGGTAGGCAATCCCGTTTTTTTCTCTGAGGGATTGAAACAGGCGACTTGAACTTCCTTCGCCCAAGATGTGAGAAAGCAAATTGATTTTACGCCTATCCGCATGCGTCAATCCTACGGTGGGACGCGCAATAATGAAATGGGACTGTTGAATTTCTTTATATACAAAATATTCGGAAGGAGGCGCCGTTTTAACTTCGGGACGATTAAATTCCTTCTTTCCAAAATTCCTTACGAAAAATTTTTCCGCAAGCTCTACAATTCGCTCGTGATTCACATCGCCGGAAGCAACGATATAAATCTTATTAAAACCGTATTGAGAAGCGAGATAATTCAGAAAATCCTTCCGCGTGAAGGAACGTATATTTGCCTCCGTTCCTATAATAGGGCGTCCGAGCGGGTTGTTTTTGAAAAGGAAAGATTCCAGACGGTCAAAAATTACCTCCTCCGGGGAATCTTCAATATCGTTTAACTCGTCTATTATCACCTCGGCTTCTTTCCTTATCTCTTTTTCGTCGAAAAGAGAATTCTGAAGCATATCCGCCAGCACCTCGAAGGTGCGAGGCAAATGTTTAGCGAGCCCACGACCGTAATAACATGTATGTTCTTTTGTAGTGAAAGCGTTCAAATAACCGCCGAGCGATTCGATTTCATCGGCAATTTTCTTAGCCGAGCGTTTGGGTGTGCCCTTGAACAACATGTGCTCGATGAAATGGCTGATACCGTTATTCTTTGCGTTTTCATCCCGCGAGCCCACTTTAATCCAGAACCCCAGGGAAAAAGATTTCACATAGGGAATATTTTCGGACACAACCGTTAAACCGTTGGGAAGCTTCGTTACTCGACAGTTCTTCAATTTTCCATTCTTCAAATTTTCAGCAATCAAAATTCAAATATATGTAAAGCGCAAAAGGTTATCAAGAAACCCGCCGATAGAAATATCGGCGGGCATGCAAATCATTCGTACTTAGCCATATAATCGCTCATAAAGTTCCCGATTTTTTCATACGCCGCCTTCAGTTTTTCCTCGTCCGGAAGGAACACAAGGCGGAAATGCTTTGTACCGGGAACTTGTCCGAATCCCGAACCCGGGACCACAACCACACCGGTTTCTTTAATCAATTCGGTAACAAAATGATTATCGGAATTTTTAATATGCAATCTGGGGAATGCATAAAACGCTCCGCGCGGCGGGACACATGAAATCCCCGGAATTTCGTTCAGCATTTGCACAGTCAAATCCCGACGTCGCGTCAATTTTTCCATTGCGACTTTCAGATGCGATTGGTCACCGTCCAATGCAGCCGGGATTGCATACATCTCGGGATGATTAGCGGAAAGACGGGAACGTAATATTTTATTTATCGCCTCGATGTACTCGTTCAGAACGGTGCGATTACCCGAAATAACTCCCCAACCTATTCTCCAACCGGGAGCGATATAGTTTTTCGACAAACCGCCAAAGGTTATAACAGGCGCTTCCGGATTAATAGACGCAAGAGCGACATGTTCCTCGCCGTCCATTAAAAGCTTATCGTAAATCTCATCGGCAAAAATTACCAAATTGTGTTCGAGCGCCAAATTAATCAACTGCTCCAATGTTTCTCTCGTGGCATTGGATCCGGTAGGATTGTTGGGATTAATAATAATAATAGCTCTTGTCTTTTCGTTTATCTTGCTCTTTATATCCTCAATATCCGGTTGCCAACCGTTTTCCTCGTTCAAATAATAAGGGTTGGGTTCCAACTGCAATTTACTTTGAATCGCCGTATAAAGAGGATAGCCCGGCGTTGGGGTAAGAATATTTTCCCCCGCATTGACCAAAGCGGTAAGGCAAATATCTATTGCCTCGCTGGCTCCCGTGGTTACAAAAACATCTTGGATATTTTTAATCCCCTTTCTAACGGCTTCTCTTTCGATGGATTCGCGCGCTTCCTTCGTCCCCGAAGAAGGAGCATAGCCACAATGATTATCTAACATAGCCTTGTAAGTAGCTTCAATCATATGCCGCGGTGTCGCGAAATCATAAATATTGGGGTCGCCAATATTCAAATAAAGCATTTCTTTCCCGCTTTTTGCCACTTCGTCCGCTACAAGCAAAATATCCCGAATCGCATATTTAATATTTTCAGTCCTATCAGCAGGTTTGATTACTTTTCCCATTCTTCCTCTCTCGCATTTTTTATTTGATTGTATAAGGAAAATTAAAATAATTGCCAATGAGTTACAAAACTTTTTGTAAAACCACATTTTCAGCCTTAAAATTCAAGCTTTCCACGCTCCCGTAGTCAATAAGAAAATCAAATTTTTGAATCTCCCACATCAACATATTCCCAAATAGGACATTTAGATATTTTTTTCTTGCTTTTAAAACGAATTTTATTTTTATTAACAATTGAGGTTTATAAATAATTTTTAATTGTAAAACAGTCCTTAAAACATTCACAAAAAGGAATGAGAAAATGCCACGAATAGCAATCATCGACGACGACCCGGACATAATCGAATCCATTGAAACGGTTTTACATGCCAACGGATATGAAACCGTATCAGCTAAAAATTTCAGCGACGGTTACAAGATTGTAAAGGCAACCGTTCCCGATGCGGTTCTTTTGGACGTAATGATGGAAGAACCCGACGATGGCTTCTTTCTGGCGGAAAAACTCCGTCGCGAAAATTTCACAAAACCGATTATCCTGCTCACTTCCGTCTCAAAAACTCTCGGGTTCAATTACGAACCGGGGGAATTGCTCCCCGTTAACAAAATTTTGGAGAAACCCGTTTCTCCGACAAAACTCTTGGCCACTTTAAGTGAAATTTTGGAAGGAGAAAAATAAAATGATTGCAATACAAGAAATAGACCACTACGAGGAAATAAGAAAAATAGTGGAAAAACTCGGTTCCAAAAGGGAAAATCTAATTCCCATATTACACGAGACTCAAAAAAGGTTCGGGTATGTTAACAAAGACGCCCAACAAATAATTGCGGATTTACTCGGCATTCATCCCGTAGAAGTTTACAGTGTGCTTAGTTTTTATCATTTCTTCCACCGCATACCCAAAGGGAAATACATAGTCAGAATTTGCAAAAGCATTTCGTGCGATATGCACGGGAAAGAGAAAATAAAGCACGCCCTCGAAAAAGAATTGGGAATCAAAGCGGGAGAAACCACGGCGGACGGTCATTTCACATTCGAAGAAATAAACTGTTTCGGCTTGTGCGATAAGTCCCCCGCCATGACAATAAACGAACAAGTTTTCACCGAATTGACTCCCGAAAAAGCCGTCGAAATCGTTAAACAATTCAAGGAGGGCAATTATGAAAACTAAAGAAAAGAAGATTTTACTAACCCCTTTCACACCCGGCGAAGCGCTGAAAAAAGCCCTCGCGCTTTCGAGGGAGGATATCCTTTTCGAATTAAAAACCTCCGGATTGCGCGGGAGAGGAGGCGCGGGTTTTCCCATCTCTACAAAATGGATGCTAACGGCAGCCGCCAAAAGTGACGAAAAATTCATAATTTGCAATGCGGACGAAGGGGAACCCGGTACTTTCAAGGACAAGGTTCTGCTGGAAAATTACACGGAACTCCTTTTCGAAGGAATGGCAATCGGCGGATACGTCATAGGGGCAAAAAGAGGTATAATTTATCTACGCGGCGAATATTCCTATCTTCTTCCCCATTTGAATAAAAAGCTCGAGGAAATGCGAAGGAGCAATTTTCTCGGGACAAACATACTGGGCAAAAATTTCGACTTTGAAATCAATATTTTCTTGGGACAAGGAGCGTATGTATGCGGAGAAGAAACGGCGCTTATCGAATCCTTGGAAGGAAGACGCGGCGAAGCACGAAATCGCCCTCCGTTCCCCGTAACCACAGGTTTTTTAGGTAAACCAACAGCAGTAAACAATGTGGAAACACTGGCTACCGTTCCCAAAATAATCCTTAACGGAGGCGAATGGTACGCCCAATTCGGCACGGAAAAAACAAAAGGCACAAAACTTATTTCCGTCTCGGGGGACTGCAAACATCCCGGCGTTTATGAAGTGCCTTGGGGAACAACAATCAGAGAAATTCTGGAAATGACCGGTGCGGAGAATACAAAAGCAGTGCAAGTCGGCGGTGCATCCGGTATTTGCCTGGATAAATCACAATTCGACAGAAAACTTTCCCATGAGGACGTCCCGACAGGCGGGTCAATAATAATTTTTAACGAAAGTCGCGACGTATTGCGAATACTTGAAAACTTCATGGAGTTCTTCGTGGAGGAATCATGCGGACAATGTACTCCGTGCAGAATCGGAAATGTAAAACTTCTGGATGCCGTACGCTCAATGAGGCAAGGGAAATTTAACCGCAACGAATTAAGCAAGTATCTTGACCTTGCCGAAACAATGCGGCTGGCATCAAAATGCGGGCTGGGGCAATCGAGTCCCAATCCCTTCGTTTCAATCATAAAAAACTTTCAGAAAGAAATTTTTCAAGAAACGGTTTAACGAGGTAAAAAAATGGAACTCAGAAAAGACAGAAGAGCACCCGAAAGTCATAAATTTCTCGCCGTTGAAAAACCGCAGGACCCGCGAGATATCGGCGGAAGCATCTCAATAGAAATAAACGGGCGGAAAGTCTCCGTTCCTATGGGAACAACAATTCTGGAAGCATGCAAGCAAAATAATATTCACATCCCCACCCTTTGCCATCACGAGGATTTATGCATTGCAGGAGTTTGTCGCGTCTGTGTTGTGGAAGTGGAGGGAATGAAAACTTTACCTACGGCATGCTCTTTTCCCATTACTTCGCCCATTAAGATTAAAACGACAAGTCCCAAAGTAAGAAAGGCAAGGCAAAACATTCTCGATTTGCTAATTAGCGAGCATTACGGAGAATGTTATTCCTGCGTGCGCAACAACAATTGCGAGCTTCAATCCCTTGCAAAAGAATACGGAGTGGAAAGTTATCCTTTCGGGCATATTCAGGAGCCCAAATACGAAATTGACAATTCCACATACGCAATCGTAAGAGATATGAACAAATGTGTTCTTTGTTTACGATGTGTTCGCACTTGTATTGACCTTCAGGAAGTGGGAGTGTTGGAAGCTCTTTACCGCGGGAAAGATACTAAAATCGGCACGTTCGGAGATATTCCTCTCAACGAAGCCGTCTGTATTTATTGCGGACAATGCATAAATCGTTGTCCAACCGGCGCTTTACATGCAAACGATCCGCGAGATGAAATTTGGGCGGCGATAGACGATCCGAGCAAACATGTGGTTATTCAAACGGCGCCTTCCCCGCGCGCGGCGATAGGCGAAGAATTCGGACTTCCTCCGGGCACCTCCGTAACGGGAGAAATGAACACCGCTTTGCGAATGCTCGGCTTCGACGCAATATTCGATACAAATTTCGCCGCCGATTTAACAATAATGGAAGAAGGCACGGAGCTTTTAAACAGACTTTACAAAAAAATCGCATTGAAAGACGATTCCGTGCCATTTCCTCAATTCACCTCATGTTGCCCCGGCTGGGTTAAATACGTAGAGAATTTTTACCCCGAATTCATTCCCAATCTAAGCTCGGCAAAATCGCCTCAACAGATGTTCGGAGCCGTAATAAAAACCTTTTACGCTCAACTTGCCGACATAGATCCGAAGGACATTGTAACAGTAGCGGTGATGCCGTGCACCGCAAAGAAATATGAATGCAATCGCTCGGAAATGCGAGATTCCGGTTACAAGGACGTCGATTACGGCTTGACCACGCGCGAACTTGCGCAGATGATTCGAGAAGCGGGACTGTTCCTGCCCGAACTTCCGAAATCCGATTTCGACGATCCTTTCGGGGACGCTTCCGGAGCGGGACTTATTTTCGGTGCCACCGGCGGTGTAATGGAAGCGGCGCTGAGAACCGTCCTGGAAATGGTTACCGATGAAAAAATAGAAAATATTTTCGAAAATGCGGATATCACACCGGTCCGAGGTTTCGAAGGAATTCGCTACGCGGAAATCCCCGTTACAAAAGTCGGCACACCCCCGGAATTAATTAAAAATCTTATCCCCGATTTCAAATGGTTGAAAGGCGCCACATTGAAAGTGGCGGTTGCTCACGGGACAGCCAACGCTCGAAAGATTCTTGAAAACATAAAAGCCGGTGGAAAATTCGCCGAGTGTCATTTCATCGAGATAATGGCTTGTCCGGGCGGATGCTTGGGTGGAGGCGGACAACCTATACCGACAAACGAAGAAATACGTAAAAAACGCGCCGAAGCCATCTATGCGGAAGAAAAGCAAATGAACGTTCGTAAATCCCATGAGAATCCGAAAATCGTGCGGATTTACGATGAATTCCTAACCGAAGGACCTCTCGGAGAACGTTCGCATAAATTGTTACATACACATTATATACAACGAGGCAAATTCATCAAAAATTAAACGGTGCTTTCAATTTGCCTCCTGAAAAAACATTTTCCCCCTCTCACAATTTGAGAGGGGGAAAGCACCAAAAAGGAAAAATTAAATTGTTATACTTTCAATTAAAATATAGCCAGAAAAATGATTAAGCTGTTTCCGGATTGGTATAAACATTACGATGAATTTTGGTCTTCCATTCGAAGAAGAAATTTACTCTTCATAAAATTAAGATATTTTGCCGTTGCGGCGTTGATATTCTTCTTGATTTTCGCCGAAAACCTTCTTCGCCTTCACCTTTCGCACATACAAGTACGCGCCTTTCTTTTCACCGCTTTCTTTCTTCTGATTTATAACGGGACAATTCACATTTATCGCTACAAAATCGATGAAAAGAGGCGGGACTATAATCCCCTTCACCTTTCTTTGCTTCAAATAATAACCGATTTGCTTCTATTGACAATGCTAATTTATTTCACGGGCGGAATAGAAAGCCCGTTTCTTTTCTTTTATATTTTCCACATGATAATCGGAAGTTTAATATTACCCGGTTTCCTCGTTTATTTCTTTGCGCTCTCAATCATTTCGATAATTGGCATAATCGCATATTCGGAATTTACGGGAATAATTCCGCACTGCTGTCTTTTCGGGTTATTCGGAACGGAACTTTACAACAAGCCCACTTTTGTAATTATCACTTTTGTTACCTTCGGAACAACGCTTTTATTAAGCGTTTTCTTAGCAAACAAAATAGCCCGCCAGCTTTACCTTCAGGAAGACCATCTCATTACGGCATTGGAGGAGTTAAAAAGCTCCGACGAAAAAAAGCAAAAATACATTATGGGAGTAATGCATGAAATAAAATCACCCATTGCGGCAAGTCAATCTCTGCTCGATTTAATAACCGAAGGCTACCTGGGAGAAATACCACCGAAAATTTTGGATAAATTAAACAAAGCGAGAAATCGAAACAAGGAAGCCATTGAAATGATTAACGACATCCTAAGAATTTCCAGAATCCATTTGATGAACGAAAGCGAATTGGAAGAAATAGAGCCGAAAAAATTGCTAAAGGAAGAAATCGAAAAAGTAGAAGAGAGGGCGAAAGCCAAAAACATTAGGATAAAACTTTTGGAAACGGAGGGAACATCCGCCAAAATACGATGCGACGTTCGCGTAATGCGCCTCGCTCTTTCGAATATATTGAACAACGCCGTCAAATACACGGACCAAAACGGTAGAATAGAAGCAAAGGTCAGATACTCGGAAAATTTCGTGGAGATAAAAATTTGCGACAACGGGAAAGGTATTCCCAAGGAAGAGCAAGAAAAAGTTTTCGTTCCTTTTTACAGACTAAAACGGGAGCAAGGAAAGTCCGAAGGTTCGGGTTTGGGTTTAGCTCTCGTAAAGGAAATAATCAATCAACATAAAGGTGAAATTCTACTCGAAAGTCCGTCGTGGCTCGGGGATAAGGGAAATCCCGGTACATGCTTTACGCTCAAGATACCTTATTCACCCGTGCACGCCTCGGCGGAAAAACTTCAACTAACATCGAACAACAAAATCTAATCACGGAGGCAGAGATGAAAAAACTGTTCTTAGCCATATTATTGGGAGGGACATTTATAATAAACGCTCAAACAAAAACACTATTCGGCTATGTTTACGACAAAGCAAATCATCCTCTTGCCTTTGCCACATTGCGCATCAAGGAATCGAATATCGTACGTTTTTCCGATAAACACGGCAACTTCAAAATAAGCGGTTTGCATTCGGGAAAATACACTTTAATAGTTTCCTACGTGGGTTACAAAACATTTCGAAAAAAAATCCAAATCAAGAAGGAAAAAGAATTCATCCTGATTAAACTTGAATCTTCCCCAATCACGTTGGGGGAAGCGGTTGTAATAGGTTTAAAAGTGCCCGACGATGCCAAAAATTTACCGGTGCCGGTAGCTTCTCTAAACAGCAAGGATTTGGAATTAAATCTCCCCAATTCTCTTGGAGATGCATTGGCAAATATTGCCGGGGTGAACGTCGCACGCGACGGTGCATGGGGAAGTATGATTAATGTACGAGGTTTAAGCAAACAAAATTTAGTATATCTTATAGACGGTGCGCGAATAGAAACCTCAACAAACATTGCCGGTGGTCTCTCTCTTTTTAATCTGGATGACATCGAGAGAGCGGAAGTAATCAAGGGGGGACTTTCCTCTCTTTACGGAAGCGGCGCCACCGGCGGTGTAATAAACATAATAACCAAAAAGAGCCGATATTCGGAAAGTCTTTACTTAAAAGGCACAATCTCCACCGGTTACAATTCCGTAAACAAAGGGACATCAAGCTCGCTGGAATTTTTCAGCGGGGCGAAAAAATGGAAAAGCAAATTTGCCTTGTCATACCGTCACGCTTCGGATATTCGCATTCCGGAGGGATATTTACAAAACAGCGGATTCAAAGATTTCTCCTATACCGGCTCGCTGGGATTTCGTCCTTTCAAAAAGATAAACATTGAAACGGAATTTCAACATTACAAAGCGACGGATGTCGGTATTCCGGGCGGAGCCGCATTTCCGCCGAGCGCCACCGCATCGTATCCGGAAGCAAGCAGGGAGCTTTTTAACATTAAAATCAATTGGCAAAAACCCTTGCCTTTTCTCTACAACATAAACATTCGGTATTACAGCCAATTTATACGTCGCATAGTCAAGATCGTTCCCGCCGAGGGCAAAAGCATAAATCCCAGTTCCGATCATCGTACCAACGGACTTTCCTTTGAGGTTCAAACATCCTTCGGCAATAATTTTTTAACCTTTGGTAGCGAAGCTTGGCGCAGGACTTACAACGGCATAAGAATAAAAAAAATAGAAAAGCCGAAACAAATTGAACTCGCCGATAAACCTCTTCCGAACTCGGAATTTGCCGCATTGGGATTTTTCCTAAACGATAATTATCAATTTTCACAAAGGCTCGAGTTAAATTTCGGAGGACGATACGATTTAATAAGAGTAAAAAACGAAGCCACTTCCAATCCCCTTTACAAGAAGGTTGACGGTAAAACGGTTCCTTCGACACCGATTCCCTCGGCATCATATTCTGCAAATACCATTTACAACTATTCATGGAGCGGAAACCTCAACCTTCTTTACTCTCTAAATAAAATTTACAAGCTCAATGTGTCCCTCGCCCGCACTTTTCGTTCCCCCTCTTTGGAAGAACGATATCAATATATTGATTTGGGCAACATGGTTTATTTGGGTAATCCCGATTTACAGCCCGAGCAAAGTTATTCCGTGAACGTGGGACTAAGGCGTTACGAAAATCATCTTTCCTTTGAGTTAAACGCCTTTGCAAATTACTTCCGAGATTTGGTAACCGATGCAGCAATCGTTAAGGACAGTCTTTACAAAAAGGAAAATGTCGGCAAGGCGAGATATTACGGTTTCGATGCCGAAATGCAGTATAGGTTCGGCAACATTTTGCTTTCCGCCAACGCCGGTTACGTAAACGCCTATGACGTTCAAAAGGACGAGCCGTTACCACAGATTCCCCCTTTGAACGGGAAATTATCCTTAAACGTGCCAATAAAAGGCTACGGAAATTTATCGTTTCAAGGGATTTTCTTCGCCGACCAGAATAATGTTCCGCCCACGGAAAATCGAACGGGAGGTTATGCCGTTTATAATCTTTATTTCGTATCCCGGCTTTTCGATTTCTTCCCGACAAAGCTTAAGTTTCATTTCGGAATCGAAAACATTTTCAATCGCCGATACCGAAATCATCTATCCACTTATCGCGGAATTCAATTGACAGAACCGGGGAGGAATTTTTACGCTAAAATTTTCGTAAATTGGTAATCATCAAAAATTCCAAGTAAAATTGGCGGGATATCCCGTAATTCAACTTCGGATGCTCTTTTCATCCAGAGTTGAAAAGAATCGCATATGTGAATTATCCGAGAAAGGAATTGTTTTGGAAAAATATTTTCTCCTTGCATTACTCTCCGCCATCTTTTCCGCAGGAGCGGCAATAGAACAAAAAAAGATTCTCAAAAAATTGGGAGCTTTAGAGTTTTCCTTTCTTTTGGCAGGAGCAAACGCCCTGCTGGTTTTAATTTATCTTCTCCTTGTACCATTCCCTCGTCCCGATATTACCTCCGTCATTATTTTATCGGGCAAGACGATATTGGGAGCAGGAGCTTTCCTGTGCGTAATGATTGCAATTAAAAATCATGAGCTTTCATCCGTTCTTCCGCTTTTGGCACTCACTCCCGCTTTCGTTGCCGTAACGGCTTTCCTTTTCCTAAATGAAAAACTGGCGCTGAACGAAATAGCAGGAATGATTTTAATGCTCGGGGGAATTTACACTTTGGAAACAAAAGAAAGGAATATCTTAACACCGTTCAAAATCTTTTTTTCTTCGCCAAAGAAAAAATTCGTGCTTTTTGCACTTTTGCTTTTCACCGTTTCTTCGGTCATCGATAAATTGCTTGTTGGAAAATATAAAATGAATCCCACGGACTTTGTTCTGCTCCAACAATTATTCCTCTTTTTGGTTTTCGCCTTTTTCGCTATCGGTGCGGGCAAATTACAAAGCTCCCTTTCAAAATTAAAAGGCAATACAATAAAAATGCTTTTGATAATCTCCGCGCTCACAATTCTTTACAGACTCTTTTACATCAAATCCTTGGAAGGTGGCGCCGTTGCCTTGATGTTAACAATAAAAAGGCTTTCCGTCTTTTTTGCGGTAATAGCAAGCGGGAAACTTTTAAGAGAAAGAAATATTTTTCGGAAAAGTATTGCCTCCTTATTCATAATCATCGGAGCATATTTAATAATTGCCCACGCCAATTAAATTTCTCCCCACTTGATTTGCAGGTAGCGCTTGAAATTCTCCGTCGAACCCCGAAAGGAAAAGTTCTGTTAAATTTTACAACTATCGTGTGCCAGCGGAATTTTCCCTATTAACTTACGCAATTCCTCTTCCGGCACCACTTCTTGAATTTTCTGAAAAACCTGTCTTTCTTCCAATCGAACGTGATTATTCAACATCTCGCCGAATTTATCCAAATTTTCCACAGGGTCGCCCTTGCGCAAATTTTCCGCCGCTTCTTTAATCATCACATGCTCTGCAAGAACCTTATCTATCAGTTCGTCCAATTCCTTATCTCTCCCGCGGCAAATAGGGAAAAGTATATCTTCCTCATGTTCAAAATGAGGGATTAATTCGTTTCGATAAGTTTCCTCGGTTTCTCTCAATTTTTCCTCCACGGATTTTCGCGCAAGGCGTACCGCCGGGGCGTTCTTGCGAATGGCAACCGCCAACCGCAATGCTTGGTGATGATCCTCGGACAAAGGGCGAATAGCTTCATGTCTTTTCATCTCAAACTCTCTAATGTTGATAATTATCTATGTTTTTATATAATTCCAAATACGTTTGCTTCGGGACATTATTTTGCCACTTACCTGAAATCATTCCATAACCGGTAATAGCAAAATAGATAATCAAAATGATTAATCCTACATATTTTTTACTCAACTTTTTATTACCCACAACAGTCTTAAGTTC
The DNA here is from genome assembly GCA_964611145.1 of uncultured Melioribacteraceae bacterium. Lineage (GTDB taxonomy): Bacteria > Bacteroidota > Ignavibacteria > Ignavibacteriales > Melioribacteraceae > WFQV01. Next base: position 14,977 of record CAZSYM010000021.1, on the reverse strand, counting down.
CAGGGTATCGGCAACGGGACAAGCATCCAAACAAGCCAAACAAGTGGTACACTCGTCCGAAATTACCGTAGTTACTTTATCCACTTTAATATGATGCGGACATGCTCGCGCACAAAGCCCGCAATCTATACATGTTTCCTTATTCCTTTTAATCTTAAAGACACTCAACAGGGAAAAAATCCCCAACAAAGCTCCGTAAGGACAAAGATAACGGCACCAAAAATTACGTATCACAATCGAAAGAAAAAACAAAATTGCAATAACGGTAAAAGAAAACATGGTAATATGAGCAAAGAAATAGTACATTTTAACGTCAACCAAGACGTTATAGGGACTATTCAGAAATGCTTTCAGTTCTTCTGTGGTCATCGTGAAAACGGCATAAACAAAAAAGAACATCAAAAAATATTTCAGGCTACGCAAAGGATAATCCAATATTTTGGGGAGTTTGAATTCCTTACCGAAAATTTTTTCTTCCATTTTGGCGCCGAACTCACCGATATATTCGGAAAGCATTCCAATAGGACAAATCCAGCTACAAAACGATTTTCCAAACAGAAAAGAAACCGTAAGAATAGCCACAAAAATAAAAAGCCCGGCAGGGTGAATCATGTTGATGTTTCCCGTCTTAAAAAAATAGAGAAGGCTCATCAGAGAACCTATCGGTAAAAACGCCTCCACTCCGGGCGGGCGTTCAGTAAAATGCGAAAGCCCGCCACTTTCAAGCCAACGAACAAAGAAATGAAACTGAATACCAATCCAAATGACAAGAAACAAGTAAAACGTTTGAACAATCAAACGTTCCTGCCAAACCGGTTTCTCGGGGTTCTTTATTATCTTTGGCTTTATTTCTATGCCGTTAAAATTTTTTATCTTCACAATCAATTCATAAAATAATATACCTTATCCGATTAAATTACACTTTTCACCGCCGAATAGCAAAGAAGATTAAAAAGTTTTTTTAGTCAGTATTCGGAATATTATTCAACGACAAAATTTATCGTGAGATTCAACACTCGCGTGGAATCTGTTTCATAAGTCTGTAAGGAAGTAAAATATGCCTTGCCCGTGAACGAACCTTTTGCCGAAAAATTCCCCACAGATTCAATTTTAACAGTCCCCGAAAAAAAATCGTACAAAGCATTTTGATCCACTATCATAAAAGTCGGGGTAAATTGACTTGGAACATCATAGCTATTTCCCCCTTTCACGGAAACGCCATCCTGGGACATTAGCGTAAAAAGGTAATTGGCGCTTGTATCCTTTGCGGTTACCAAAAGCGTACCCTCTTCCAGCCAGGAGCTTACGATTAAATCCTTTAACGTCCCTTCTTTATCTCCGCTAAAAATTATAGTGTTAACTGCTGCATCACCACCGTTGCCTCCGCCATCTTCGGGACCCGTCGGCTCTTCATTTTTCTGACATCCTGCTACAACAAAAGAAAGTGCGAAAATCACCAAAAAAAGTTTTTTTAACATTCCAACCTCGATATTTTTTTTAAAAAGAACGTGCAAGATATATAATTTTTGATTCTATAGAAAGAAATAATTTGTAGCTTTAAAACCAGATTTTTAAAAATCGAGGTAAGTATGCGTCTTTTTAAAATCATTCTTATTAGCTGTGCAATTTCCCTTACTCTTTTTGCTCAATCGGGTAAGGGTTGGTTTTTCCTAAATGATTCGGACATCAACAACGGAACGCATAACACAAGGCATTTCGAGACCCTTGGCAAATTTGCCCCCGGTTATAATAAGTTTATTTTAAAAGCCATTGATAAAGTTCAAGCCACTGCTCTCGACGGTGGCGGTTATTTTGCCGACCCAAAAGCATCTCCTCCCGAAGCTCCCATCGGCTATGACTTGTCCCTGTTCGGGAAAAAGTTAATACACGTCGAAAGAAAAACCAGTTTTTGTAGCGGTTCTTCATACAGCGCGTTCATCGAAGCACTTAACATGATTTTTAAAAACAAAGCCGATTCCCTTTCACCCGAAATTTTCGAGGCTATGCGAATGCAGGAATCTGACGGGAGTCGGCGAGAAGACAAAATCAAATTTTGGGGCAAATGGAACGCCGACGGCTACGGAAATCATTATGCCCTTGTTCAATATTCCAATATGGGTAAGGTTATCCCTCCCGAAGAAGCTCGCCCCGGAGATTTTATGAATATCTCATGGAAACACGGCGGAGGACATTCGGTAGTTTTTTTAGGCTGGTACAAAGATAAAAACGACAAATATTATGCGGTGTATTGGTCAAGTCAAAAAGGAACGAACGGATTGGGAGACGACATGGCACCGATTGAGAAAATCGCTGAGGTGATGATTGTAAGACTCGTTAATCCGCAAAACTTGTTCAAAATAGATATAAACAAAAAAATCAATTACAAAGTACCCGGGTTCAAAATAAACATTCATAACAATCAGAGAAAATATCCAACACGCTAAAGAAAAATTCATTCCCCTCAAAAAAACCGATAATTTCTTATCTTAGTATTTTGGTTTAAATGGATATTTCAGTTTAATGATTTTAAGCGCAATTACATTAACGATAATAGGAATAATAGTCGGATTTGTTTTTTCCGTTCCGGCAGCTGGCCCAGTTGCCGCCATGGTAATCTCAAACTCTCTTCACGGACGTCTACGTTTTGCCATACGCGCGGCTTTCGGTGCGGCAATAGTGGATTTTATTTACGTTTTCGCTTCTATGGTCGGCGTTACTTACCTTTATAAATATTACCAGCCTTTTATTCCCTATCTATTCTGGGGTGGCGCAATCTTAGTCGGATATATAGCGTGCAAGATAGCCCGATTAAATTTTCATCTCTCCGAAATTTCCGGAAAAAAGGGAGACGATAATCCCGAGGAAGGAGGATTTAGAACAGGTTTCGCTGTCAACCTTACAAATCCCGGGGTCTTTTTTGGTTGGCTAACCACATCTTTTTTTATACTCACATTTGCTTCCACAATAGGATTGGACACCGGCGGACTTGATATTGTAATCGAAAGAAATGTAACAAAAATTTCCAAATATTCGGAGGCACCTATTTCTCAAATGCACGAACCCGATTTCCTAAAAAATGAGCTGAAGGGGAAAAACACTCAAAAAGAGGGGGAAAAAATAGATCCGAAATCCGTTTTCGCCCTAAGCTTTTTCTATGCTTTCGGAGTGGGACTTGGCGGATATTTCTGGTTCTCTTTTTTCTCCAGATTTCTACACCGCCACAGAAAAAAAATTAACACAAAATACCTAAACCTTTTAATGAAAACCATCAGCTTCCTTCTTACCCTCTTATCTTTTTATTTTGTTTATCTGGGTTTCAAAATGATACTTTAAATTTATACCCAATTTTGATGCCGTGAAATTCTTCCTTCCACCATATAAATAACATCTTCGGCAATATTCGTAGAATGGTCAGCTATTCTTTCAAGATATCTAGAAATCCCGAGAATCTTAAGAAAGAAAGTAATATTATTCGGTTCTTCCTTCACTTTTTCACTCACAAGTCTATATGTTTCCTTATGAAGGTCATCAACTATCTCATCTTCCTCGCAAACCTTCGCCGAAAGTTTCGTATCCATATTTATCAATGAATCAAGGCTTTCCTTCACCATGTTCAAAGCGACTTCCGCCATTTTAATGATATTAGGAGGTATAGGCAAATGCGGAAACTTTTTAAGCTCCGTCGTACGCGCCGCAATGTTTGCAGTCAAATCTCCTATTCTTTCCAAATCGTTGTTAATCTTAATAACGGAAATAATATAGCGCAAATCGATTGCAACTGGTTGATGCAAGGCAAGAATTTTCAATGCCTCCTCTTCTATTTCGACCTCCATTTTATCAACAACAAAATCGGAATTCTTAACTTCGGTAGCGAGAGTTTCATCTCTGTTTTGCAATGCTTTCAAAGCCTTTCTGAGATCGCTTTCTATAATCGAGGCTTCATTAAGAATCATCCGTTTAAGTTTGTCAACTTCGCGTTGAAAATGTAAAGTCATTTCTGCTCCTTTTTGTTAATATAACTTAACCGAATCTACCGGTGATATAATTTTCCGTTTGTTTTTTCTTCGGGCGCGTAAACAATTCCTTCGTAATACCGTATTCAACAATGTGCCCTTCATAGAAAAAAGCCGTAAAATCGGAAACTCGAGCCGCCTGCTGCATATTATGAGTTACAATCACAATCGTGTATTTCCCACGCAATTGTTCTATCAGGTCTTCAATTTTAGCGGTTGCCACAGGGTCAATTGCCGAGGTTGGTTCATCCATCAGAAGAATTTCCGGTTCTACGGCAATTGCCCTTGCAATGCTCAATCTCTGTTGTTGCCCGCCTGAAAGAGCCGTCCCGGGCTTTTTTAATTTATCCTTAACCTCGTCCCAGAGAGCCGCTTGACGCAAGGCTTTTTCGACCCGCTCGTGCAATTCGCTCTTGGTTAATTTATAATGCAATTTCAATCCGAACGCCACATTATCAAAAACACTCATGGGGAAAGGTGTGGGTTTTTGAAAAATCATTCCGATTCGTTTCCGCAATTCCAACAAATCCACTTCGGGAGCGAGGATGTTTTCCCCGTCCAGAAGTACCTCCCCCACGGCACGTTGGTCGGGATATAATTCAAAAATCCTATTGTACACACGGAGATGTGTAGATTTTCCACAGCCCGAGGGACCGATAATAGCCGTAACTTTTTTCGGCTCAATAACAATATTATTATCAAACAACGCCTGATGCTCGCCGTAAAAAAAGTTTAAGTTTTTTACTTCAATCTTTCCTCTGACATTTTTCCCTTCTCGTTCCGGAAACTTTTCTTCTTTTGTTTCCACTTGTTTTCTCCGTCCAATCAAACTGTCTTTCATTTTTTAATTCTCGTTCTTTCTTTGAATGAAAATCTTGTAAACAAAGTAACCGTAAACACCCCAACTGTAATAAGTAACGAAGCGCCCCAAGCCATTTTTTGCCAATCCTCGTAAGGGGACATTGCATAATTGAAAATCGTAACCGTCAAGTTGGGAACGGGCTGATTCAAGCCGGAAATCCAGTAGGGACTGTTCAAAGCGGTAAAAAGCAAAGGCGCCGTCTCCCCGCTAATTCTCGCAACCGCAAGCATAACACCGGTAACCAATCCTTTCCGTGCGTATTTAAAGACTATTTCCAAGGTCGTTTTCCACCGCGGCGTTCCCAATGCAAGTGCCGATTCCCTAATGGCGGCGGGCACCATCCTCAGCATATCTTCGGTAGTCCTCGTAACAACGGGGATCATCATTACCGCGAGCGCCACGGCACCGGCATACGCGGAAAAATTGCCGAAAGGCACAACCAAAATTGCATAAACAAAAATACCGATTATTATCGAGGGAACGCCCATCAAGACATTGGAATAGAATCGCACCTGCTCTGCAAATTTGGACTTCATTCCGTACTCGCTAAGATAAATACCTGCAAGCAATCCTATCGGTACGCCTATCACGGTAGCCAAAGTCGTCAGGAGCAAAGTGCCCAAAATCGCATTCGCCAATCCGCCTCCTTCTATTCCGGGAGGATTTGGCAGTTCTGTGAAAAATGCAAAATCAAAAGCCGAAAAGCCCCGCACCGCAACGGTATAAAGAATCCAGCCTAAAACGAACAAGCCGAGCAAGGCGGAAATCCATGAAAGCCCTATGACTCCCTTGTTAATTATCTTTCGAAAAAACGGCGAACGTTTTCTCATTGTATCCCCACAGATTTTTTAACACGCTTAAGCCAAATCTGGGCTATCACTTGAATAACAAAAGTTATAACCAACAATATCAAACCCAACTCTATTAAGGAACTCACATAAAGCGGTTCGGAAGCTTCCGCAAATTCATTGGCAAGCGTAGCGGTAATGCTATTCGCCGGAGCGAAAAGCGACATTGAAATTTTGTGCGTGTTTCCTATTACAAACGTCACAGCCATTGTTTCGCCTATTGCACGCCCCAATCCGAGCAAGGTAGCACCGATTATTCCTTGCAATCCATAGCGCACGGTAACTTTATGTGTAACCTCCCACAACGAGGCACCCATTCCATGGGCGGATTCTTTCACCACGGAAGGGACCATCATGAACACATCCCTCACAACAGAAGAAATAAAAGGTAAAATCATAAAAGCAAGAATTATTCCCGCCGTCAGCATACCGATGCCCAACGGGGGACCACTGAAAAAAACACTTTCGCCAAAAATCTCTTTCATAGTTGGTTGTATGTACTTCGCCATAAAAGGCGCGAAGACAAACAATCCCCACATACCATAAATAATACTCGGTATAGCCGCAAGAAGCTCAATGCCCGTTCCGACAAAGGCACTCAATTTCTCGGGCAAAATTTCCACCAAAAAAAAGGCAATAAGAATTGCAAGAGGCACCGCGATAATCATCGCTATAAATGTGGAGACAAGAGTTCCCCAAATGCTTGCCGCCGCTCCGAATTCTCCGCGAACGGGGTCCCATACATTTGACACCAAAAAACTCCATCCGAACTTTTCAATAGAAAGCCAAGAACTCCGGAAAAGCTCTACAAAAAGGGCAAAGATAATAACCAGTAGAACACTCGCACCGACGAGAGCCACTATTCTAAAACTCTTATCGGGAAGGCTTTCCGATTTATTTCTTTCTTTGAAAAGTTTTTTCATCCGTTGTCCAAACAGCTTTACCTTTAACTTTAATTTTCTGCGCCCAGGTATTTTCAACCAAATCTATGACCTTACGCGGAATAGGGACATAATCCAATTTTACGGCAAGAGTTGCCCCGTTCCTATAAGCCCAATCGAAAAAAGAGAGGACGGCTTTTGCTCTTGCGAAATTCGTTTGTTCCTTATGCAGCAAAATAAAAGAAGCACCCGTAATCGGCCAAGTGTTTTCGCCAGGTTGATTGGTCAACACCATGTAATATCCCTTAGCGTTTTCCCAATCCGCATTTTCCGCCGCCGCTTGAAAAGTCCGAATGGAAGGAGCGACGAAATTCCCGTCCGCATTTTTCAAAAGGACATAGCTCATATTGTTTTGCAACGCATATGCAAACTCCACATATCCTATAGCACCGTTAACTTTCTTAACGAAAGCGGCGACGCCCTCGTTGCCTTTCCCCGCCACACCATTAGCCGAGGGCCAGCTTACAGCTTTGCCAAAGCCGATTTTCTTCGCCCATTCTTCGGAAGTCTTGGCAAGATAATTCGTAAAAATCCACGTGGTACCGGAGCCGTCCGCACGGTGAACCGCGGAAATCGCCACCTCCGGCATATTGCGCTCGGGATTGTTCTTGACTATTTCGGGATCGTTCCAACTTTTGATTTTGCCCAAGTAAATATCGGCAAGATTTTTTGGGGTCAATTTTAACTCTCCCGCCGAGAAACCTTTCAAATTAACAACGGGGACAACTCCGCCGATTATCATAGGAAATTGAATTAAACCGTAACTCTCCAATTCCTTCGGTTTCAAAGGGGCATCGGAAGCACCGAAATCCACGGTCTTCGCTTTGATTTGCGCTATTCCTCCACCCGAACCTATCGACTGATAATTAACACGAACTCCCGTTTTGCGACGATAAACATGAGCCCACTGAGCATAAATAGGATATGGAAAGGTAGCCCCGGCACCATTTATCGAAAGCGCTTTTTTCCCATTCTCATTTGAACAACCATTTATAAAAAGTGAAATGGCAATACCGACAAGCATAAGTGGCTTGAAAATTTTCATTCCTTTCTTCCTTTTGAGTTCCTTAAAAAATTCAAAGTACGCCCGAAGGATAAACCCCAAATATTAGATTTCGGTTAGAATTATGTTATTTAATCGTAAGATTTTTAAGAAAAGAAAAAAGGTATCAAATCACGGGGAGTTCAATTACAAAATTGCTTCCCTTCCCGATTTCGCTTTCGACCTTTGCCCTACCGTTGTGTGCAAGCGCGATATGCTTCACTATTGAAAGCCCTAAGCCCGTACCGCCAGACTCACGACTGCGTCCTTTATCCACACGATAAAATCTTTCGAACAATCTTTCGTGATGTTCCTTGGCAATTCCCACACCCCAGTCTTTTACTCCGATTAAAATGTTTTCGTCTTTTTTCTCCGCATAGACCAGGATTCTTTTCGTGTCGGAATATCGCAACGCATTTTCCAACAGATTGATTATCGCTCGTTCCAGCAGACTCTCGTTCACTTTTGCTTTCAAATCCGCCCCGCACGAAATTTCGATTTTTATATCTTTTTCCCTCGCTTCCGCCGTACAATTCTGAACAGCCGTCTCCAAAATCGGTAGCAAATTCCTCTCCTCCAAATTTATCTCTTTAGCCTTATCCAACTTGGCAAGTTGGAGCAAATCGGAAATAATTGCATTAAGTCGCTCGCTATGCTTTGCAATTATTCGCAAAAACTTTTCTTGAGTTGCGGCGTCTTTCACATCACCGCCCAAAAGTGTTTCCACATATCCTTTAATGGAAGTAATGGGAGTCTTAAGCTCATGGGAAACATTAGCCACAAATTCCTGACGCATTTTGTCCCACTCTTTAACACGAGTAATATCGTTCATCACAATCAGTGTGCCTATTTTTTTCTTTTCGGCATTATAAAGAGGGTCCGCGTTAACCAACAAAACCATTTCTTTTTCTCCCAAGACGGTAATCTCCTCCTCAAGATGTCCGTCCGTATTCAAGGATTTTCTAATAAATTCAAGCATATCAGCATTCCTAATAATCTCGTACACAGGGCGCCTTTTCAGATTCACGGGCTGTTCATCGATATTGAAAAAATCCAATGTGGCACGATTAACGCGTATAATTTGTTCCGATGAATTTATAGCCAACACTCCCTCTTTCATACTCAAAAACATTGCTTCCTGTTCGCTTTTCTGGAGAGAAATTTTTTCTATTCTCTTTTTCAATTCCTTAGCCATACGATTCAAGGAATCCGCCAGAGCTTCCATTTCTTCCGAGCCGGAAACGGAAATTTGCTGGTTCAAATTCCCGCTTGCAAAATCCTCCGCCCCTTTTCTGATTTCTTCAAGAGGACGACAGATATATCTCGAAATAAAATAACTTGCAAAAACGGAAAGCAGAAAAACGACGGCGCTTTCGATGAAAAAATTTGTTTCCCAACGAAAAAGCGTTAGAAAAATAAGCGTTTCAATCGCAAGGAAGGAAACGAAAATTCGGGTAAAAAGTTTTTTCCCTTTCATTTTTCTTTGAACCTATATCCGACACCTCGCACAGTTTCGATATACTGCGCCGCTTTTCCCAATTTCTTCCGCAAGCCGACAATCTGTACATCTACGGCTCTTTCCGTTACGATATAATTATCGCCACGAACACCGTCCATAATTTCCTGGCGGGTGAACACCCAGCCGGGATGTCTCATAAGAAAATGCAAAATTCCATATTCGGAAAAAGTTAAATTCAATTCCTGCCCGTCAACCCACACACGACGTTTGAGGGGATGCAGAACTATTTCATTAAAAACAATTTCGTCGTTCGCAGAAGGAGTTGCGGAATTCTTTCGCCTCAACACGCTTTTTATCCTTGCAATCAATACCTTGGGACTGAACGGTTTTACGATATAATCATCCGCTCCTATTTCAAGCCCTTTAACGATTTCCTCCTCGCCACCACGAGCCGTTAAAATAATAATGGGAATACCTTTCGTTGATTCATTTGTCCTAATAAATTCACATACGTCGAAACCACTTATACCGGGCAACATCACATCAAGCAAAATCAAGTCGGGAATAAATTTTTCAACAATGCGAATAGCCTTTTCCCCCGAATCTACAATTTTAGTTTCAAATCCTGCCTGCTCAAGATTGAAGGCTATCAATTCCGCAATGTCCGGTTCGTCTTCCACAATCAATATTTTCCGTAATGCTTCCATAAAAGAATCCCTACAAATTTTACATTCAAAAATAACAATTAGACTTTCCGTTTTGAAATTTTTTCTTACCACCCCGCAATTTCTTTCCGAATAACATATCTTTAAAATTCAAATTTCCGAGGAGGAAAACAAAATGGGAAATCAAATCTTAGTTGTCGGCGGGACAGGAATGTTGGGCAAACCGGTAGTTAAAAATCTAATAAACAATGGCTTCGAGATTCGAGTCTTAACCCGCTCTAAAGAAAAGGCTCGCGGCTTGTTCGACGAGAGGGTAGAAATTTTCGAAGGCAATGTAAACGTTCCGAATAACGTTAGCAAAGCACTGGAAGGCTGCTTCGGGGTTCACATCAATCTTTCGGGGGAAGAGGAACTTTCGGGCGCTTTAAATGTAATCAAAACCGCAAAAAGCAAAGGGTTAGAAAGAATCACTTACATCTCCGGGACCAATGTAAAAATCGACGAAAAGAATACTCCCCGAATAATTCAACGAAAAGCGGAAGTAGAAAAGGCAATAACAGAAAGCGGTATTCCTTACACCATTTTTCGTCCCACATGGTTTATGGAAACATTGGGAAACTTTGTAAAAGGAAGCCGAGCATTTTTAATAGGAAAGCCCAAAGTGCCTTTGCACTTTGTCGCCGCAAGGGATTATGCTCAAATGGTTTCGGCGGCGTATAAACGGGAAGAAGCAAAGAATAAAACTTTTTATGTTCATGGTCCCGAAGCGATTCCGTTCCAGGATGCTCTCGAAAAATATTGTAACGCTCGCGCTCCGTTCATAAAAAAGATTTTCCACATGCCATACGGCTTAATGGAATTCATTGCCTTTGCAAAAAGAAATTCCACGCTCAAAGAAATCATAGAACTGCTCCGATTCTTTGAAAAAGCAGGCGAGCGAGGAAATCCCGAAGAAACAAATAAAATACTCGGGAAAGCCACGACAACTTTGGAAACATGGTTGCATGAAGAAGCTTCCGGAGAAAAAATCTAACTGTTTTCCGTAAGAATTAAAAGGATTTTTACTTTAGTCAGGTAAAAAAAAGATGTTAATGACAAAGATTTTTTTTAAGTTTCAAGGACAAAATTACGGCTATTAATCAAAAGGTAACGAAATGAGTATTTTATTAGACAAGAAAACAAAAGTTGTAGTTCAGGGCATTACAGGAAGCGAAGGCTCTTTTCACACTTTGCAAATGCTTGAATACGGTACCAAAGTCGTTGCCGGTGTAACTCCCGGCAAAGGCGGAACCGATTTTCATGGCATTCCGGTTTACAATACCGTTGAAGAAGCGGTAAAAAAACATAAAGCTAACGCTTCGGCAATTTTCGTACCGCCAGCCTTTGCTGCGGATGCAATTTTGGAAGCGGCGGATGCCGGGGTTAAACTGATTGTTTGCATAACCGAAGGCATTCCCGCCAAGGACATGGTTAAAGTGTACAACGTCATCAAGCAAAAAGACGTGCGTTTAATCGGACCGAACTGCCCCGGGATTATTTCTCCGGGAAAAGCAAAAATCGGCATCATGCCCGGTTTTATTCACAGAAAGGGCAAAGTAGGCGTTGTTTCCCGCAGTGGGACTCTAACTTACGAAGCCGTTAAGCAACTCACCGACTTAAAAATCGGGCAATCCACATGTATCGGTATCGGCGGCGACCCGGTAATCGGTTCTCAATTCGTGGACATTATCAAATTGTTTAACGAGGACCCCGGTACCGAAGGAATTGTAATGATCGGGGAAATCGGCGGTAGCGCCGAGGAAGAAGCGGCGGCTTACATTAAAAAGCACGTCAAAAAACCCGTCGTGGGCTTTATAGCCGGAAGGACGGCACCTCCGGGACGCCGAATGGGACACGCGGGCGCAATCATCTCCGGCGGTAAGGGAACTGCAGCAGAAAAAATGAAAGCGATGAAAAAAGCAGGTATATATGTAGTCGAAAGTCCCGCTGAAATCGGTATTACAATGAAAAAAGCTTTGGAAGAATACAGAAAGAAAAACGCGAAGTAATTTCAAAGACAAATATTATCCAAAGGAAAGAGCCACCAGTGACTCTTTCCTTTTATTTTATCCGAAAAACAAAAATTCCAAAGGAGGAAAAAGTGAATAACAGAACATTAGCAATTCTAAAACCCGACTGTGTGAGAAAGAATCTTATAGGAGAAGTAATCAGTAAAATTACCGCAGCAGGTTTCAAAATCGTAGCGATGAAAATGACTCGACTTACCAAAGATTCCGCAATGGGCTTTTATGAAGTCCACAAAGAACGACCCTTTTTCAACGACTTGGTTGAATTCATGACTTCAGGTCCTTGTGTTCCGATTGTTCTGGAAAAGGAAAACGCCGTTGCGGATTTCAGAAAATTAATAGGTGCGACAAACCCAGCGGAAGCGGCGGAGGGAACAATCCGCAAACTCTATGCAGACAATGTGGAACAAAACATCGTGCATGGCTCCGATTCCGATGAAAACGCCGCAAAAGAAATTTCGCATTTCTTCTCACGAAAAGAATTGCTTGAAAACTACGGTTTCTAATGCAATTCAAAAAGTGGCAAAAAATATCGGAAAAAAAATTATTCGGGAACAACTATTGGGAATACAGATTAGATATTTTTAAAATAGAAAACGGCGAAGAAAAGGAATACCACTACGTTCAAACGCCCGGTTCCACAATGGTTGTTCCCTTACTTTCCGACGGTCGTTTCCTCCTCACAAAACAATACCGTTACCTTAATAGAACCACGAGCATTGAATTTCCCAACGGCGGGATAATCAAGGGATTTTCCCCACATGAAAATGCTCGAAAGGAATTGCGAGAAGAAACCGGCTTTGACGCTAAGGTATTGCTCCCGTTGGGTAAATTCAATCCTTTCAACGGAGTTACAAACGAGCTCTGCCATTTATTTCTTGCCAAAGAACTTTTCGAATCACCTCTCCCCCCGGACGAAACGGAGGAATTCGAACTACTAAGACTGACCGCCGATGAAATCAACTCCATTATAGCTTCCGGTGAATTATGGGACGGAATGAGTCTTGCAGCTTGGTCAATTTTCCAAACAAAGAAAGGTTAAAATGAAAACGATTTTACTTTATCTGTTTTTTGGCGCTTTGTCTCTCATCTTTATTGCCAATCTCGAACAGTCGAAAAAAAACGAAACCGTAAAAACCGGTGCAGAAGTCCTGCTTTCCGAAAAGCAAAATCTTCTCCAAGGGAAAACAATCGGAATAATAACGAATCATACTGCATTACTCAATAACGGCGTTCATTTGGTCGATACTTTAGCCCATTTGAGAAATTGTAAGGTAAAAGCATTGTTCGGTCCGGAGCACGGCGTACGCGGGAAAGCTCCAGCCGGAAAGCGGATAGGGAACGCGATAGATTCCGCAACGGGCATTCCCGTTTATTCCCTCTACGGTAAAATCCGCAAACCCACCAAAGAAATGCTTCAAGGAATTAATCTCTTGATTTTTGACATTCAGGATATAGGCGCAAGATATTACACTTATATTTCAACGCTTTACTATTCCCTGGAAGCGGCGGCGGAAAACAATATTCCGATTCTCGTATTGGACAGACCCAATCCCATCGGTGGGCTCCAAGTTGACGGACCTATCGTAGATGAAGATTTTCGTTCTTTCGTGGCAATCGCCCCCATTCCGATAATTCACGGAATGACCATCGGAGAACTTGCAATGCTTTTTAACTCAAAAATGCTACCTAAAAACTTGCATGCTAAATTAACCGTCATAAAATTAAAGAACTGGAAACGTCAAGAATATTACGACGAAACCGGCTTGCGGTGGATTTCCCCCTCGCCAAATATGACAGATTTGGAAACGGCAATCGTTTACCCCGGCATGTGTTTGATTGAAGGCACAAACGTTTCCGAAGGACGAGGCACGGAAAAGCCTTTTCTACAAATAGGCGCCCCTTTTGTTAACCCCATGCAATTAATAAAAGTATTGAAAAACAAAATCAAAGGAGCGGAGCTTTCGCCCGTGACTTTCATCCCGCGCGATATTCCACACAGAGCCGTCAATCCCAAATACAAAGGCAAAACATGCCGTGGTATTTTAATAAAAGTAACAAACCGAAAAACTTTTCGTTCCCTCCGATTCGGCATTCATCTTCTTTATGAATTACACAAACTTTATCCGGAAAACTTCAAACTCAAGAAATGGCTTGACAAACTTTACGGAAGCAAGGAGTTACGAACGGCAATAATATCGGGAAAATCCCCGAAGGAAATTTTTAATTCGTGGGAAAAGGGACTGTCAAATTTCAAAAAACTAAGAGAAAAATTTTTATTGTACTGATTTAATCTTTTACAAAAGAGGGGTTTCGCATTCCGAACGGGAAAGAATCGAACGCACACTATTTTAGTAACAAAAAGTTTTTCCATTTCTAAAATATTTTATTTAATTTTGCAGTACCGCCAAATGTGTGTATTAATTTTTTGGGAGTACTCCCATGAAAATTAAACTACTTGTTCCCGTTTTATTCCTTTTTTTCCTTGGTTTCAACTCTAATTCAGCCCAGCAGAAATCTATTGAACCAACTTTATTCTGGCTTAATGCCGGGCTAGGCGGAGGGACACAAAAAACCACAACAAGGGAAATCGGGGCAAGCTTAAAAACCAATCGAATGCTATATAATCTGAATTTCGCCGTAACAGACAGCGCCTCCGATTGGTTATTTACTCCCCATCGAACCAAAAAATACTACGATTTAAGTCTTCAAATCGGGACAGGATTTGATAACAAAGACTGGCATATTTCGTTAAGCGGAGGATTTTCCTTCCTGACCCAAGTCATTACCACCAACATTTTCGCACACACGGGGAGTTTCTTCCCGAAAAAAATCGGGGAAAACGTTGACAAACAAAACGCTCTGGGTTTCAAAGCCTCGGTGCATGTTTTCTACAAATTCGGAAAGGTCGTAGGAATGGGATTTCACGTTTATGTGAATGCAAATCGTTTTGAAACAATCAGCGGAATAATCCTAAGTTTCATATTGGGGAAATTGTATTAGCGCGATATGTTTTTCTCGACTATCTTGTAAATAACCATTCAAAAAAGTATTTTGAGCGGTCAAAAAATTTAGGAAAAC
>CAZSYM010000020.1:0-35736 GCA_964611145.1 uncultured Melioribacteraceae bacterium | reverse complement strand
AAATACTTGCTCCGCGTGTAGGATTCGAACCTACAACCCTTCGGTTAACAGCCGAATGCTCTACCATTGAGCTAACGCGGAATAAAAATTATGAACTTTTTCAAAATTGAATCGTAAACTTAGTCTTAAAAGTAATTTTTGTCAAGTCAAAAATAGAAAGCCGTGGCGAGAAATTGTTCTAAAAGTCTGTTTTATGGTTTCTTTTCTATTTGCCTTTGTTTCATCACATATTTCTCTATCTTTACGAAATGTAATTGTTCTTTGCATAAATTCATCCCTGGAAAAATTTGAATTCCATCTAAAATAATGTTAAATTTGTGTTCCTATTTCTCGCCCCATTGGGGCGATTTTTGTTTGTATGAAGTCGGACAAAACTAAAATATTGTATTTATTGGAACCCCTTGTTCGGGAAGAAAATTACCTGCTGGTGGATATTGCCGTGCGAGGCAATGAGAAAGAGCCGGTAATCGAAGTGTTTGTGGACAATGAAACCGGTATTACTACGAAAGATTGCGCAAAGCTCAGCAGGTTGTTTCGGAAAAAATTGGAAGAAGAACTTTTCCCGAAAGGAAATTTCCGGCTCGATGTTTCCTCTCCCGGCGTGGACAGACCGCTGAAATTCTTGCAACAATATTATAAGCATGTCGGAAGGAAATTTCGAATTGCTTATGTCGAGGAAGGCAAAAAGAAAAATTTCGAAGGCAGACTTTCCTCCGTCGAAGATGACGAGTTAACATTTGTACAAAACAAAAAGGAAGTAAAAATTAAATTTGAAAACATTATTAAATCAAAAGTGTTACTTGACTTTTGATAGTTGGAGGTTAAGAAATGAACTCTGAAATAGTTGAATCTTTTGCACAAATGGTTCGCGAGAAAGGACTGGATAAAGATGTTCTCGCAGGAATTATTGAAGAGATTTTTGGTCTTCTGGTTCGGAAAAAATACGGACCGGATGCATCATACGATATCGTGGTAAATATGGAAAAAGGTGATATAGAAATATTTCTGGAAAGGGAAATTGTGGAAGAGGTGGAAGACCCGAATACACAAATAAGCATAGAGGAAGTGAACGCTCGCGGTAATGACGAAGACTTGGAAGTCGGGGACGATTATGTGGAAAAAATCGAGCTTGCTTCCTTCGGACGCCGTCTGATTAATTTGGCTCGCCAAAGTTTGAATCAACGGATTAAGGAAGTGGAGAAGGAAATTGTCTATAACGAATATATGGAACGACTCGGCGATATCGTTGTGGGAGATATTTATCAAGTTCGCAAAAATGACGTATTGATAAATCATAATAAAAACGAATTGATTTTACCCCGTAGCGAACAAATTCCCCGCGAACGTTATCGTAAAGGCGATACGATTCGTGCCATAGTAAAAGAAGTCAAGAAAGAAGGGAATCGTCCCGTGATTATTGTTTCTCGTGCGGATAATAATTTCCTTAAAAAACTTTTCGAGATTGAGATACCGGAAGTTTATGACGGCGTTATTGAAATCAAAGCTATTGCCAGAGAACCCGGCGAGCGCGCAAAAGTTGCTGTGGAATCTCAAGACCCGCGCATCGATGCAGTAGGCGCCTGCGTGGGAATGAAGGGCGTTCGCATCCATGCAATAGTGCGCGAGTTGAACAACGAAAATATAGATGTTATCAATTATTCCGACGACCCCGCTGTTTTTATTCAGCGTGCTTTGGCTCCCGCAAAATTGAAACAATTGGAAATAGACGAGGAGAACAAAATATGCACCGTTACTGCGGATAGCGACCAGGTCTCCTTGATAGTCGGACGTAACGGTGTGAATATACGCCTTGCAATGAAATTAACCGGTTACGATATAGAGGTTATCCGCGAGGCGAAACCGTTCGAGGAATACGAAGATGATATTGAACTTGTGGAGCTTAAAGAAGAACTCACACCGGAAATCGTTAGCCTGTTGATAAATAATCGCTACGATACCGCGGTTGAAGTCCTGACCGCAGGAGTCGAGGAGCTGAAGAAAATCGACGGTTTAACCGAAGAGCAAGCGGAGACTATCATTGAAATACTTAAAAGTCAATTTGAAGAAGAAGAAGAATAAAATTTGCGTGGTTTGTTATGGCGAAAGCTAAAGAGAAAAAACTAAAAATTTACAAACTTGCCGCTGAAATAAATCTTGCCAGCGACGTTTTGGAGGATTTTCTGAAATCCAAGGGGTTCGAGGTAAATGGTTTTCGAACTACCGTGACGGATGAAATGCTTGCGGAGATATACACGCATTTCAAAAAGGATATCGAAAAATCCGAAAAGCATAGAAAGAAGCTCGAGGAATTTAATCTTTTGCGAGCGCGACGTTCCTCCGAAGCCAAAAAGGAAAAGGAAGAAGAAAAGCCCGAGCCGGAGAAGGAAACGCCTAAGGAAATAAAGATTATTGACAAAGAAGAAAAGGAAAAGAAGGAGGAAAAGAAAGCGGCAGCAGAGGCGGAGCCTACGCCGAAAGAGGAAGCGAAGGAAGAAAAGCCACAAGAAGAAAAAGTTGAGAAAGAAGCCGAAGCACCTGAAAAGCCTTCTGAAGAAGTCGAAGAAGTATCGGAGGAAAAATTTGTAACCGAGACCGAAAAGAAATTAAAAGAAGGCGGCGGGCTTAAAATCGTGGGTAAAGTCGAGCTCGAAGAAAAACCGCACAAAAAGAAGAAAAAGAAGAAGAGTAAGAAAAAAGAAAAAGAGAAAGAGAAAGAAGAGAAGAAGGAAAAGAAAGGTAAAAAAGAAAAGCAAGAACCCAAGCCGAAGAAGGAGGAAAAAGCTGTAGAAGAACAGCCGAAGCCTCCGGAGGAAAGCACCGAAGAACCTAAAAAGAAAAAGAAAAAACTTAAAGCTAAAAAGCGGAAGAAAAAAGGCGAAAGCGAAGAAGATAAAATAACCCGCAAGAAAAGAAAACTTAAAAAAGTTGAAATAGATGAAGAAGAGGTTGAAGAGGCAATTAGAAGAACTCTTCTTAGTATGGACGATACCGGTATTGGTAGCCGCGCAAGTATTCGCAAGAAGAAAAGAAAAGAAAAACAAATAGAACTTGAAAAGCAAGAAGAAATAAAAGAACTCGAAAAGAAAAAGATTAAAGTTGCCGAGTTTATCGCCGTAAACGAACTGGCTAATTTGATGAAGGTTGACGTAAGCGAGGTAATGCAAAAATGCTTCGAGTTGGGATTGATGGTTACTATCAATCAGAGATTGGATTTTGAAACCATTTCTCTTGTGGCGGATGAATTCGGTTTTGAAGTTGAAAAGGAAGAGGAAGTTGATTTGGATGCCATCGCGGACGAGGAAGACCCCGAGGAAACTTTAGAACCGCGCCCGCCTGTGGTAACTATAATGGGACACGTTGACCATGGGAAAACTTCTCTTCTTGATTATATTCGTAAGACTAATGTCGTAGCCGGTGAGGCGGGAGGAATAACCCAACATATCGGCGCTTATCAGGTTGAATTGGAAAACGGAAAGAAAATTACATTTTTGGATACTCCCGGACACGAGGCGTTTACCGCAATGCGTGCAAGAGGCGCCAGCGTTACGGATATAGTTGTCCTTGTGGTGGCAGCGGACGATGCCGTGATGCCCCAAACCGTCGAAGCCATTAACCATGCGAAAGCCGCCGGTGTTTCCATGATTGTGGCTATCAATAAAATCGACAAGCCGGGTGCAAATCCCGAAAAAATAAGACAACAATTGGCAGAGCGAGGAGTGCTGGTCGAAAAATGGGGCGGTAAAGTGCAATGCGTGGAACTTTCGGCAAAAACGGGCGATAATGTGGATGAATTGCTCGAAAGAATTTTGCTCGAAGCCGAAATGTTGGATTTGAAAGCCAACCCTAATCGTAAGGCTCGCGGCACGATAATAGAAGCAAAGTTGGAGAAAGGGCGCGGAGTCGTTGCAACCGTTCTCGTCCAAAAAGGCACTTTGCATGTCGGAGAACCTTTCGTGGCGGGAGTTCACCACGGTAGAGTGCGTGCCATGTTCGACGAGAGAAATAAAAAATTGAAAGAGGCGGGACCCTCCACTCCCGTGGTTCTCCTTGGGTTCGAAGGAGCACCGCAAGCGGGAGATATTTTTGCCGTTGTTTCCAGCGAAAAAGAAGCTCGTGAAATCAGCACTAAACGTCAACAGCTGAAACGAGAGCTGGAATATCGTCAAGTAAAATTGATGACTTTGGAGGAAATTGCAAATCAAATAAATAAAGGCGAGGTTAAAAAACTTGCACTCGTGATTAAGGCGGATGTGGACGGTTCCGTGGAAGCTCTGGCGGATTCTTTCATGAAACTTTCGAACGACCAAGTTTCCGTTCAAATAATTCACAAGGGCGTGGGCGCCATTTCCGAAAGCGATGTTTTGCTTGCCGCCGCTTCCAATGCAATTATCGTAGGATTTCACGTACGTCCCAATAGCAACGCACGTCAATTGGCGGAAGTCGAAAAGGTTGAGATACGTCTTTACAATGTTATTTACGATGCTATCAACGAAATAAAATCCGCTCTGGAAGGAATGCTTGAGCCTGTGCTTTCCGAAAAATTGGTCGGAAGCGCCGAGGTTAGAGAGGTGTTTAAAGTGCCTAAAGTCGGAACCGTCGCCGGTTGCTACGTTACCGAAGGTAAAATATTCCGCAATAGCAAAATTCGTCTTTATCGCGAAGGCGTTGCAATTTATGACGGACAGTTGGCTTCGCTTAAACGCTTCAAGGACGATGTTAAGGAAGTCGATGCCGGTTACGAGTGCGGAATAGGAATCGCTAACTTTAATGATATTAAAGTCGGCGACGTGATTGAAGCCTACGAAATTACGGAAGAAAAACAGACATTGAATTAGAAAATGTCCATTAGAATAGAGAAAATACAGAAATTAATTAAAGAAGAAATCAGCTTGATTTTTCTTCATAAAATTCAAGACCCGCAATTGGGTCTGACGACGATTACGAAGGTGAAGGTAACTCCCGATTTGAGAACGGCGCGAGTCTATGTTTCCGTTTTGGAAAAGGAAAAACGGGAGGAGTATCTGGAAAAAATAAACGATCTGAAAACTATGATTCGCACGGAACTTGCGCATCGAGTGCGATTAAGACATGTGCCCGAATTGAATTTTTTCCTCGACGATACGTTGGATTATGTGGAGAAAATGGAAGATATTTTTAGAAAGATTCACGAAGATGATAACGAAAAACTCGGATAGAATAAATGAAACGAATTTTCAAAACGGAGAGGTTATTCTGATTGACAAATTCTCCGGTTGGACTTCTTTTGATGTGGTGAATAAGATTCGCAAAATTACGGGAGTTAAAAAAGTTGGGCATGCAGGTACGTTAGACCCGTTTGCCACGGGACTTTTAATCGTATGCACCGGCAAGAAAACAAAAGAAATTTATAAGTATCAGGAAAAGGACAAGACATACACGGGCATTATTCGCCTTGGGATTGTAACCGATACGTTTGATCCCGAAGGAAAGATTGTGGAAACACGGGAAGTAAACGGAATTGATGCCGAGAAAATTTTGAAAACTCGCGATAAGTTTTTGGGAGAAATTCTACAAACTCCCCCGATGTTTTCGGCTAAGAAATACAAAGGAAAAGCTCTCTATAAGTATGCACGGAAGGGTAAAACTGTCGAAAGGGAACCGGTTAAGGTTTTTATTTCTTCTTTTGAGATTAAAGAAATAAATTTACCCGATGTGGCATTCGAAGTGCAATGTTCGAAAGGGACTTATATTCGCGTGCTTGCAAAAGATTTCGGAGAGGAACTCGGTACGGGTGCATATTTACACGAATTGAGAAGAACGGCTATAGGCGAATATAAAGTGGACGATGCCTTGACTATACGGGAGTTTGAGGAGAGATTTTACGGAGCTGTTGCTTAAGTGGAAGAGAAGAATGAGAGTTTACGAAGAGAATATTAAAATAGAGAAAGATGAGAACACCGTTGTAACAATAGGAACTTTTGACGGTGTTCATCTTGGACATAGGAAGATTTTGGAGGAAACCACTGAAAAGGCGCGTGAATACGGCGCACGGAATTTTTTGATTACTTTCGATCCTCATCCGCGGAGAGTCGTCTCTAAGAATTTCGATATGAAATTGTTGACTGCCACGGATGAAAAATTGAGATTGATAGGGAAATACGGCATACAGAATGTTTATGTAATCAATTTTACACCGGAGTTCGCTTCTTTGAGTTCCGAGGAATTTGTGGAAAGGATAATTTGCGAAAGAATTGGCGCTAAGCATTTGGTGATAGGTTACGACCATAAATTCGGGAAAGACCGCGCGGGTAACGAGGAGTTGTTGAAAAACCTCGCGCCTAAATATGGTTTCGATGTTACTGTTGTTCCGCCCGTTAAATTGGGCGAGGAAATAATAAGTAGCACTAATATTCGCCGTTATTTGCTTGCGGGAAAAATTAAAAAAGCCAATGCAATGCTGGGAAGAGAATATTCCATTGAAGGAACGGTTGTGAAAGGCTCGATGCGCGGCAGAGAGCTTGGTTTCCCCACGGCGAATATAGAACCCGATTTTGCGGAGAAGTTGATACCCATTAACGGTGTCTATTTGGTGCGTGTGAAAATTGATGAACAGATAAAATTCGGATTGTTGAATATAGGATTTCGCCCCACTTTCGGGAGCGAGGAAAAGCTTTTCATCGAGGTTCATATCTTTGATTTTGACAAAGAGATTTATAATTTTAAAATAAGAATTGATTTTTTGGAGTATTTACGTCCGGAAATAAAATTTCCGAACAGAAGCGAATTAATTAAGCAAATAAATTTGGATAAGGAAACCGCTTTAAGTTTGATAAGTAATTTAGTTAATTAATTCCGGTTTAGGCTGGAATTATATTGGACAACAAAAAAAGGAGTGATTAAAAATGTCTGTAACAAAAGAAAGAAAACAAGAAATCATCAAGAAATTCGGAGCAAACGAGAAAGACAGCGGAAGAGCCGAAGTGCAGATTGCAATTCTTACCGAGAGAATTAACAATTTGACGGAACACTTCGGCAAAAACAAAAAAGACCATCATTCCAGAAGGGGACTTCTGCAAATGGTCGGTAAAAGAAGAAGATTGTTAAATTATTTGAAACGCAAGGATATCGAAAGATACCGTGCAATTATTAAAGAATTAAACTTAAGGAAGTAAGAGGTTTTAAATGGAATATGTAAAGTCGGTAGAGATTGACGGTAAAACTCTAACAATAGAGACGGGTAAATTTGCCCGTCAGGCAAACGGAGCGGTAATGGTAACAATGGGTGGCACTATGGTGCTTGTTGCCGCCACCGCAGCGGACGAGCCGAAGGAAGATATTGATTTCCTTCCCCTTTCGGTGGATTATCGCGAAAAACCTTCCGCAGCCGGTAAAATTCCCGGCGGCTTTTTCAAGCGGGAAGGTAAACCCACCGAAAAAGAAATTTTAAGCGCTCGTTTAATCGATCGCCCCATCCGTCCTTTGTTCCCTGACGGATATGCACACGAAACTCAAATAGCCGCTTTCGTTTACTCGTTTGACGGACTTTATGATGCGGATGTTTTGGCGGCCGTGGGAGCTTCGGCGGCTCTTACGGTTTCCGATATCCCTTTTCAAGGTCCTATAGGCGAGGTGAGAGTAATTCGCCTCGACGGCAAGTTTATTGTCAATCCTACTTTGGCGGAAATCGAGCAGAGCGATTTGGAACTTACCGTGGCGGGAACGGAAGATTCGATAGTAATGGTGGAAGGCGAAGCTAAGGAAGTGGAAGAATCCGTCCTTTTGGAAGCCTTTGCCGCCGCACATGAACAAATCAAAAAAATTGTCGCTTTGCAAAAGGAACTTGCCGCGGAAGCGGGGAAAGAAAAATTCGCCGTGGAGGCTCCCGAGATTTCCGAAGAACTTTATGAAGATGTCAAAAAATTAGCGTACGACCGCCAGGCGGAATTGGTGGCTACCATACTTTCGAAGCAGGAAAGAGCGCAAAAGAACAAGGAACTGAAAAAAGAAGTGCTCGAAGCTCTTGCCGAGAAATATCCCGATAGCGAAACCGATATTAAAAAGATTCTCCACGATATGGAGAAGGAATTGATGCGTAAGCAAATTCTGGAAGAAGGTAAGCGCTTGGACGGCAGAGCTTTGACGGAAATTCGCCCGATTGCAATCGAATTGGGCTTGTTGAAAATGACTCACGGTTCGGCGCTTTTTACCCGCGGAGAAACTCAAAGCTTAATGACCCTCACACTCGGCACGAAAGCGGACGAGCAAATTGTGGACGGCTTGCAAGAGGAATACAAAAAAAGATTCCTTTTGCATTACAATTTCCCGCCTTTTAGCGTGGGAGAAGTGGGACGTTATGGAGCGCCGGGAAGACGGGAAATAGGACACGGCAATCTTGCCGAGCGTGCTCTTAAAAATGTTCTTCCTCCCGAAAACGAATTTCCCTATACCATTCGTCTTATCTCCGATATTTTGGAGTCAAACGGTTCCTCTTCCATGGCAACGGTTTGCTCCGGTAGCCTGGCTCTTATGGACGGCGGTGTGCCTGTTAGATGTGCCGTTGCAGGCGTGGCGATGGGACTTATAATGGAAGGCGAAAAATACAGAATTCTTACGGATATTTCCGGTAACGAAGACCACCTGGGAGATATGGATTTTAAAGTTGCCGGTTCTTCCAAAGGTGTTACCGCCATTCAAATGGATATTAAAATCAAAGGGCTTTCTTTTGAAATAATGAAAGAAGCTCTCGCTCAAGCGAAAGAAGCTCGATTCTTTATTCTCGATAAAATGAATTCCGTTATTGCCGAGCCGAGGAAAAGCCTTTCGCCTTATGCTCCTCGACTTTTGCAATTCCCCATTAGCGTGGATAAGATCGGAACCGTTATAGGTCCCGGAGGCAAGGTGATTCAAAAAATACAGAAGGATTTCGGAGTGGAGGTCTTTATAGAGGAAGACGGAACCGTCAATATAGCTTCCACCAATTCCGAAGGCGCCTTGCAAGCAAAGGAATTTATTAAATCGATTGTTGCCGAACCCGAAGTGGGAAAGGATTATCTCGGAAAGGTAATTAAACTTACTGATTTCGGCGCTTTCATCGAAATTCTTCCGGGAGTTCAAGGATTGCTTCATATTTCCCAAATCGATAATGTTCGTGTTAATAAAGTGAACGACTATTTCAAGGAAGGCGATACCGTTAAGGTACGCATCATGAAAATGGAGAACGGGAAAATTAGTCTCTCTCGTAAGGCGATTTTGAATTCCAAGGAAGCGAAACGAGAAGATAAAAAAGAAGAAAAATAGTCAATCGGGAAAAGAGCCGGAACATGTTTCGGGCTCTTTTCGTTTTTGGAAAGGTAGGTAAATGTGGTGAGTTCGCCCCGCATAGATTTTGGTAAATTGATTTTGGCTCCTATGGCGGAGATAAGCGATGCGGCTTTCAGAAAAATCTCCCGAAAGTTTGGCGCGGGATTGGTCTTTACCCAAATGGTTAGTGCCGAAGGAGCTTTGCGGAACAACTTTACCACTTTACGATACCTTTCCTTCTCCCGCTCCGAAAAACCTATCGGCGTGCAAATACTCGGTAATCGCCCCGAAATTTTAGGTAGAGCGGTTAAAGAAATTCTTAAATTCGACCCCGATGTAATAGATTTGAACAGCGGTTGTCCTATGCCGAAGGTTACTGCACACCATATGGGGTCGGATTTGATGGAAAATCCCCGATTGCTTGGCGAATTGGTAAAAGCAATGGTGAATGCGGCGGGCGATGTGCCCGTTTCCGTGAAGTTTCGTTTGGGGCGGGATTTATCTAAAATTACAATTTTGGAAAGCGCCAAAGCAGCCGAAGATAACGGCGCTTCTTTTATCACTTTGCACGTTCGCACACAAAGCGGTAGATATTCCGAAAAACCGCAATACGAATGGATTGCAAAAGTTAAAGAGCGCATTAAAATTCCCGTTGTTGCCAACGGTTCCGTCTTCAGCGTGGAAGATGCTCTCTATGTTAAAAATAATTTTGGTGCGGACGGCGTAATGATCGCACGTGGAGCGTTGGGAAATCCCTTCATTTTCCACCGCTTTAACACGTTTATGGAAAAAGGTTTCGACCCGGGACCGCCGGGTTTGACGCTCTTACGGGAAACCCTGTTTGAGCATATTAATTTACTGAAGCTGGAATACGGGGAAGTTCTGGCTTTGGATAAAGCCAAAAAACACTCTCTGTGGTATTTGCGGGAACAGAACGGCATCGAAAATTTACTCGATAAAATTTTTGCCGTCAAGGAATTGGCGGAATTGTTGAACTTGCTGGAGATG
This sequence comes from uncultured Melioribacteraceae bacterium, assembly GCA_964611145.1. Lineage (GTDB taxonomy): Bacteria > Bacteroidota > Ignavibacteria > Ignavibacteriales > Melioribacteraceae > WFQV01. The sequence continues at coordinate 25,449 of CAZSYM010000020.1, read as the reverse complement.
CATTTCGAAAAGCTGTTCAAAAATGAGTATCCCGTCGGAAATACCGAAATAATTAAAGAAAAGTTTTTGAGGAAAGTGCTTTTTTGGCTAATTGAAGATAATTATCGGACATTACCAAAAACAGCATGAGAGAAGTTTGAATTGATTAAGGAAATAATTATTAATTCGTCCGTTACCCAGAACAGGGTAGCGATTACGGAAGATCACAAGCTGGTTGATTTTTTCGTTGACCACCTCGACAAAAAAAGAATGGTCGGGGATATTTACCTTGGCAGAATTGCCAGAGTCTTACCGGGAATTCGAGCGGCGTTCATTGATATCGGAATGAAACACGATGCATTCCTGCATTTTTCCGATATAGGAAGCACATTGGACCAACTTCAAAGTCTTTTGGACGAGGACTACGATTCCGAACCGGACGAGGAAGAAGATTTCGAGCAGTCGTCCGACAAAGTGGGAACGTCGCAACAGTTTAAAACAAGCCAGATAACCCAGAAATTAAAAAAAGGACAGGATATAATTGTCCAAATCATAAAAGAACCGGTGAAGGGGAAGGGCGTACGTGTCTCTTCTTCGGTTTCTATTCCCGGGCGTTTTTGCGTCCTTTTGCCGTTTGACCGTAAAAAGGGAATATCCAAGAAGATTAGCAATTTCAAGGAAAGGCGTCGCTTGCAGAGAATAGCGCGGTCGATTGTGCCTTCGAATTTCGGGATAATAATCCGTACGGCGGCGAAAGGGCAGAGCGAAAATATTATCGCGGCGGATTTGAAATATCTTCTCCAAACATGGGAAGAGATTCAAGAAAAGTTGCAAAACTCCAAACCGCCAGCGCTTATTTATAAGGACGTTTCCACAACCCTGAGCGTCATACGCGATTTCTTTACTCCCGATGTTAATAAAGTTTTTATCGATTCTAAAAAGGTTTATAAGGAAATTCGGGATTATGTCCGTTTTATGCAGCCCGAGCTTTTGGAGCGAATAGAGCTTTATAAAGGTAACGAGCCGATTTTCGAAGCGTTTAAAATAGAAACGCAAATTCGGGAAATGTTTTCGAAAAAAGTGCCTCTACCCAGCGGTGGGCATATCGTGATAGAGCAAACGGAAGCGATGACCGTTATTGACGTTAACAGTGGACGATATGCCGCCAAAAGGGAGCAGGAATTAAATTCGCTTAAAACGGATTTGGAAGCGGCGCGGGAAATTGTGCGCCAGTTGCGCCTTCGGGACATCGGGGGGTTGATTGTAGTTGATTTTATTGACCTCGAGGATGAAAAGAACAGAAAAAAAGTTTACGACGAACTCCGTAAGGAGTTTAGGCGGGACAGGGCAAAAACCGCTATGCTGCCGATGACCGATTTCGGACTGATGCAAATTACGCGACAGAGAATCCGGGAAAATATTTTGCAATCGACCTATGAGCCGTGTCCGTATTGTAACGGAACCGGTTGGCTTGTGCGCAAGGATAACATAATTTACGACATCGAAGAATGGCTTAAAAAATATAAATTGCAGGGTAAGGAAAAACGGCTTAAACTTGTTGTGCATCCCTCCCTTGGCAGAAAGTTGAGGGAAGGAAGAATTTCTACTTTCACTAAATTCCGTTTTAAATATTTCTTCTGGATGAAGTTGATAGAAGACGAAAAGATGGACCCTTCTTCTTTTAAAATCCTTTCGGCTAAAACGGATAAGGATTTGACCGAAGAATTTTCTTGATTCGGGATGTTTTTAATAACGGAATTTAGTGCTTAACTTTAATCGTCTGATTATTTGAATTTTTCGGGAAAGAGAAAAATGAAGAAAACAAAGTTATTCTCTGTGCATGAAGAATTGGGCGCTAAGATTGTGGAATTCGCCGGTTTTGCCATGCCGGTTCAATATTCGTCGATTATAGACGAACACAAAACCGTTCGCAATGCGGTCGGTGTTTTTGATGTTTCCCACATGGGGGAATTTTTTGTCCGCGGGGAAAAGGCGTTGGATTTTGTTAATTACGTTACGGTAAACAATGCCGCTAAATTGACCGAAGGACGGGTTCAATATTCGGCAATGTGTTATCCCGACGGCGGAATTGTGGATGATTTGCTTGTCTATAAATTGAGCGATTCCGAATTCATGCTGGTGGTTAATGCTTCCAATATCGAAAAGGATTTCGAATGGCTAAAGGAAAACAACAAATTCGGTGTTGATTTGCTGAATCTTAGCGATGAATATTCTTTGCTTGCCGTTCAGGGACCAATGTCCGGAGAGACGATTCGGAAAATTTGCGATAGGGAATTGGATTTGGAATATTATCATTACTTCCATGCGAATGTTGCCGGTGTTGATATGCTTGTTTCCCGTACGGGCTATACGGGAGAATTGGGATACGAACTCTATTTCAAAGGTGACGAGGAAACGGCAAGGAAGGTGTGGAATGCCGTCATGGAGGCGGGAAAAGAATTCGGAATTAAACCCGCGGGACTTGGCGCACGGGATTCCCTTCGATTGGAAATGGGATACTGTCTTTATGGAAACGATATCGATAAAACCACCAATCCTTTGGAAGCAGGATTAGGTTGGATTACCAAGTTGAAAAAAGGGGATTTCATAGGACGCGAGGCATTGCTGAAAGCGAAGGAAGAAGGACTTAAACGCAAGCTCGTTCCGATGATATCCGAACAAAGAGCTTTCCCCAGGCATGGTTACGAAATAACGCAAGATGGAAAAACAATAGGACACATCACGAGCGGGACGGTTAGCCCTATTCTCGAAAAACCGATTGCCCTCGGCTATGTGGATATAAATTACGCCGAAGTCGGTACGGCGGTCAATTTCTTGATTCGTGGTAAGGAAATTCCCGCTGTGGTAACAACTCTTCCCTTTGTGAAGAAAGACAAATGATTTACCGCGGGGATTGTTTCGTGGAAAATGCGGAAAAATATTTCCGTGAAAAACGAACGGTTGAAAATTTTGTTACACTAAAATTTTGTTTTGCGGAATGAAAGTACATCTTCTCTTTTCTCCGCTCAATGCGGACGAGCTTTATTTTACGGGCAAAACCGTGGTGGTAATCGACGTACTGCGTGCCACGACTACCATACTTGCCGCTTTGTCCAACGGCGCGCGGGAAATTACGCCTGTCGAATCGGTTGATTTTGCCGTTCGGGTTTCGGGCAATGCGGGCGGACTCACATTATTGGCTGGAGAACGTAACGCTGTGAAAATAGAAGGCTTCGCTCTGGGAAATTCGCCTCTTGAATTTAGCGAGGAGAACGTGCGCGATAAGTCCATTGTTTTTTATACAACGAACGGTTCCAAGGCTATCGTACGCGCAAAATTTGCCGAAAATCTGTTTGTGGCTTCGTTTAATAATATTCGTGCCGTAGCGGAAAAATTACTTTCTCTGAAAAACGACGTCGAAATAATGTGTGCAGGTTCGAACGGAATGTTTTGCGTGGAAGATTCCGTCGCCGCGGGATTTTTGGTTGACGAGCTTAAAAAACGTAACGAGGAAATTGAGCTTACGGATGCCGCTAAAGTGGCTTTGGTGCTTAAGAAACACTACGGAAAGAATGTCCTGAAAATGCTCAGAGAAAGTGAGCATGGAAAGGAATTAATCGAAAAAGGTTTTGAAGAGGATTTGAAATTTGCCGCAAAATTGAACTCCCTCGATTTGGTGCCTTTTTATGAAAACGGCTCGCTGAAAATTTCCGACGAAGAGAGTTTACCTAAGGTGTAATAATGGCAAAGAGAAAGACAAAAACCGTAAAAAAAACGGAGCCCGATTATTTGATTTCTCCCGAAAGGAAAGTGACGATTTTGGGTGTGGGGCTGGCTCTTGTTTCGGTCTTTGTTTTTATAAGTATTCTTTCCTATTCTCCTTATGACGATTTTATCGCCGATTACGGCTTTTTTGACCTTTTCAAAGTTTTCGCCAATAATCCCGAGTTCAATAACAAGGTCGTTGCCATTCAAAATTGGATGGGAATTTTCGGAGCCTATTCGTCTTATTTCTTCATTTATAAAACCATCGGTTATTTTTCCGTGATTTTCCCCGTTATCGCATTTATTTGGGGTTGGGAAATCCTTGGAAAGAAAAATTATGCCTTGGCGCTTAAATCTACTAATTTTCTCTTGGCAATCGGAATACTTTCGGCTTCCTTGTTGGGAGTTTTGCGCGCGGCACCCGATATTAGATTGTGGGAGGAAAATGCACGTCTCACCGGCGCTATGGGATTCTTTTTCGGTAAAGGCATTGCTCTCCTCTTCGGAGGATTGGGAGGGATTATTATTCTTTCCGTTGCTCTTGTTTTAACCGTTGTTTTTACTTTTAATATATCATTTGCTCCGCTTAAAAAATTCTTCCTTGAGCTTTTGAACGAGGAAGAGGATGAAGAAACCGTTTCGAAAATCAAAAAAGAGGAAAAGGAAACGCGGGAAAGACTTGCGAAGATTAAGAAGCTGGGTAAAAGCACAAAGAAAGATATAAAACGCAAGGAAGCGGAACAGGGATTAAAAACCCCCGAAGATTTCAATACCCTTGAAAGTTCGGCGGAGGATACCCAAATACGTATCGTGCGAAAGGACGAGGAGGAAACCGTTACCGACGAAAGCGTGATTGAGAATCCTTTTCCCCTCCCGTCGGATAAAAGCGAAAGTTCGGAACCGGTAGTGAAAGTCATGCCGGAAGAAGATATGCCCGTTGATATTCCCGCCGAGGAAAAACTGCCGGAACAGTGGGAGGAAAATATTGATTTCGTGGCGCCCCATATCGGACTTTTGGAAAAGCACGAGGGCGAAGTAATTGAAATTCCCGAGGAGGAATTGAAAAGGAATGCGGAGCTCCTTAAAGAGAAATTAAAGCTTTTTGATATTCAAATAGAGGATATTTCCGTAACGCCGGGACCTGTGGTTACTTTGTACGAAATTGTTCCCGCACCGGGAGTTAAAATCAGCAGAATAGTAAACTTGGAACATGATATTGCTCTTGCTTTGGCGGCTCGCGGTATTCGAATTATTGCTCCCATTCCGGGTAAAAGCGCAATCGGTGTGGAAATTCCTAACGCCAAGGCGGCGCTGGTTACGGCTCGTAGCGTGCTGGCTAAGGTTAAGGAAGCAAAAGCGGAACTGCCCATGGCTCTGGGAAAAACTATTTCCGGAGATGTTTATGTGGCGGACTTGGCAACTATGCCGCATCTTTTGATAGCCGGTTCTACCGGTTCGGGTAAAAGTGTTGGCATCAATATGATTATCAATAGTCTTATTTTTACCAAGCATCCCTCCGATTTGAAATTTGTGATTGTTGACCCGAAGAAAATAGAACTTTCCTTTTATAAAAGACTGCGCAAGCATTTCTTGGCGGTTTCGCCCGATATTGACGAGGAAATAATTACGGATCCGCAAAATGCTTTGATAGCCCTTAAGGCGTTGGAAATCGAAATGGAAAAACGTTACGACGCTCTCGCTAAAGCGGGTGTTCGGGATATTTTGGCGTACAATAAAAAAGTGGAAAATCCCGCCACGAAACCGAAAGATACGGAGCAAATAAAACATCATAAATTGCCGTACATAGTGGTGATTATTGACGAGCTTGCGGATTTGATGTTAACCTCCGGAAAGGAAGTGGAAACCCCGATTGCTCGATTGGCTCAACTCGCTCGAGCGGTAGGCATACACTTGATAGTTGCCACTCAGCGTCCTTCCGTTAATGTGATTACCGGTTTGATAAAAGCCAACTTCAGCGCACGTATGGCGTTTAAAGTTTCTTCCAAAATAGATTCCCGTACCATTTTGGATATGAACGGTGCCGAGCAACTTTTGGGTCGCGGGGATATGTTGTTTTTGCCCGTTGGCGTTCCTAAACCTATTCGTATTCAAACGGCTTTTATTTCCACCGAGGAGGTGGAGAAGATAACGGACTTTGTTTATGTGCAAAAGGGATTTTCGAAGCGTTATTTGTTACCTTCGCTTGTTGAGAAACAATCGGCGTCGGGCGGTGCGAAATTGTCGGATTTCGATCCTATGTTCGAAGAAGCCGCAAGGGTGGTTGTGCGGCATCAGCAAGGCTCCGTTTCACTTTTGCAGAGACGACTTAAACTTGGTTATGCGCGCGCCGCAAGGATAATGGACCAATTGGAACAAGCGGGAATTGTCGGTGCTTCCGAAGGAAGTAAGGCTCGCGAAGTCTTTGTGGAAAGTGAAGAAGAATTGGAAACCGTTTTGAGGTCGCTCTGATGTCGAAAAAAGTTTTGTTGTGGATGTTTTTGTTCCCTCTTCTTCTTTTTTCTCAGAATGCAGAATCCGTTTTGAAAATGGCAAGAGAGAAATTCAATTCTCTCGACAGTTTTTCCGCACAGTTCGAATTGATTACTTTTCGGGAGGGAAGCGAGGGAACAAAATTGCGGGGAAAATTCTTTTTCAAACAAAAAGAGAAATATCGAGTGGAGCTTCCGAATTCAACGATTGTCTCCGTTAAGGATACGATTTGGAATTTCGAAAAGAAAAGAAAACAGATTGTTATTACTCTTAAGGAAGGAACAACGACGTTTTTCGATTTGAAAAAACTCCTTTTCGATTATACCGAAAAGTTTAAGATACAACTTGTGAATGGTTCGGAAGGAGTTAAGTATTTGCTTGAGTTTCGTCCCAAGAGTGCGGAAGCGGATTTTAAGACTGCGCTGGTGGGCTTCGACGAGAAGTACCTGCCCGTTTCTGTCAAAATAAACACGAAGCGCGGTGCTGTTGTGAAATTAAATTTTTCCGGTTTCGTCTTTAATAGAGTTAAAGATACGCTTTTTTCATGGAGGTCGCTCCCGAAAGGAAAAATCATCGATTTGAGATAAGCTATGCATGGATTGAAGAAAATATTTGGAATTGTAATTCCTTTCGCGCTTACGATTCTTTTTCTTTACTATGCTTTTCGTAATGTAAACCTTGCCGAGGCTTTCAAATTAATAGGGCAAGTAAATCTGGGGTGGCTGGCGGTTTTCATTGTTATCTTTATGTTTTCGCATTTCCTGAGAGCATTGCGCTGGAAGTATATTATCGCTTCTGTCAAGAACGATACCAAGATTTTACATCTCTTTGGCGCTACTATGATTGGCTACGGTGTGAACGCGGTTGTGCCTCGATTGGGGGAAATCTATCGTGCTCTTTTTATCGGACATTGGGAGAATATTTCGCGGACCTCAATGTTCGGTACGGTGATTGTCGAAAGAGTGATTGATATTCTCGTCCTTGCGCTTTCCGTTTTGATTAGTGTGCTGGTCTATTCGGGTGACTTGTACACTCAAGTAACTTGGCTTAAATCTTCGGTGGAGATAATTTTTGTGGCAATTTCCATCGGTATTGTTTTGATTGTTTTGACCATAATTTTCAAGGAGAGTTTTTATAACGGAATTGTGAGATTTATAGGCTTTTTTTCGAGGAAAGCGGCGGATTATCTGGGCGGAATTTTCAAAACATTGGTGGAAGGATTTGGAAGTTTGAGGGGGACAAAAAATATTTTGATGACAATTTTCCTTTCCGCTGCAATAATGTTGTTTTACGGTATCAATTCTTACGTTTCCTTTTTAATGCTGGGGATGGATGCGCTCAAGCATGTAACTTTCGGTATGGCGTGGATATTGATGACAATCAGTGCTTTCGGAGTTGTAATTCCAACACCGGGCGGAACGGGTTCGTATCATTTGATAACCATTTCGGTTTTGACGGGACTTTTTGGCTTCGGTAAGGAAATCAGTAGCGCTTTTGCAATAGTAACTCATGCTGTTTCTTATATTATTTTTATATTGTCCCCGCTGATTTTCATTTACATAGTTAATAAAAAAAGAAGTAAGCGCGGGGAAATATCTACGAATTTTCTAAGTGTTCTTAAACAAGTGGAACAGGAAAAAGAATGGTTAAAAGATTAACTTTAATTATTGTGCTTTTGATTTCTCGGCAAGTTTTTGGACAAGTGGATGTATCAGCCGAAATGGGTTTGAATTATTTTGCCGCTTCCTCGTTCAACGATTATATTAATGGGAACTTTGCCGGAGCGGAAAATCAACTTTCGACTTTTCAATCTTCCGTTGAATTTGTAGGCGAAGCGGATTATACGTGGAATGAACATCTCCAGCTGGGGCTTGAATACGCACTTTCCATTTATTCTTTTAATTCGGGTGCGACAGGTTTGGGGCTTTATAATGTTGAGTTCGAGTTTCATAAGCCTTCAATCGTAGCGTATTATTTGATTTCCGGTGAGGGTTATAAGTTTAAATTCGGCGGAGGGATTGGCTGGCGTTATGTGGCTCTCAATGAAAAACTGCCGAATTATCCTACCGCCGGGCATGATTATACCGCTTCCGGGTTCGGGGCTGTTTTGAAATCCGTGGGATTTACCGCTCTTGGGAAAAATCTTTATGCAGTTATAAGTTTAAGAATGCGCTATGATTTGCCCGGAGAACCGGCGGATGCCGAAGGGGTGAAAATAAAAGATAACGCGGACGAAACAAATGTAAATCTCGACTCCGTTTCGTTCGGATTGAGTTTGGGTATTGCTTATTCATTTTAAGGAGAAAACGTGAATATTTTCGAAGCTGTTTTATTGGGAATAATTCAAGGGCTCACGGAATTTCTTCCGATTAGTAGCACGGGACATTTAACACTTGCGGGTAAATTAATGGGCTTGATTTCTTCGAATCATCCCGAACGTTGGACGGCTTTTATTGCCGTTGTTCAATTGGGAACCCTTTTGGCTGTCCTTATTTATTTTTGGAAGGATTTGATTTCTATAGTGCGGGATTTTTTCAGGGATAATTTGTTCGAAAGAAAATCTTTCGGCGAACAAAGTCTGAATTCAAAGCTCGGTTGGTTCATTATTATCGGCACAATTCCCGTTGTAATAATAGGCTTGGGATTTAAGGATGCTATCGAAGGAGCCTTTACGAAAAACTTGCATGTGATTGCTCTCAGCCTGATTGCCTTGGGTTTGATATTGGGCGTTGCGGAAAAGGTTGGAAAATTCACGAAGGATTTGAAAGGACTTACATGGCTTTCCGCCTTGTTGATAGGCATCGCACAGTCGTTTGCTCTTATCCCCGGTTCTTCTCGTTCCGGCACTACGATTACAATGGCTTTGTTTCTCGGTTTCAAAAGGGAAACCGCCGCGCGTTTTTCGTTTTTGTTGAGTATCCCCGCTGTTTTGGGAAGCGGCTTGCTTGAGTTTTATCAATCCTTGGCTTATATAGATTTTTCTGGAAGTGTAAACATGATAGTGGCGACGGTTGCCGCTGCCATAAGTGGTTATTTGACCATCGAGTTTTTGCTCCGTTTCTTGCGTAGAAACACTACTTACGTTTTTGTTTTTTATAGAATTGTGCTTGGACTAATAATCTTGCTTTTAATTTACCGTGGAATCGTTCTACCTTAAGTTCCAAGTAATTTCGCTTTGGGGTTAGAGTAAGATTTTAATATTATCGATAAATTTTGGAGGTTGGAAAAATGAAAAAAGTATTGATGTTGATTTTTGTTGTTGCTCTTTTTGTCGGTTGCGGCAATAAGAAAGAGACAAAGAAAATTACAAAGACAAGTAATGTGGAGGCTCAGGTGAAGGATTTGATGAACGTAGGCGAAGACGAAATGCTCGTGGCTGTTATTAAAACGAATATGGGTGTTATGGAATTGCAACTTTATCCCCATAAGACTCCCAAAACGGTGGAGAATTTCGTCGGATTGGCGCTCGAACATTATTATGACGGTGTTACCTTTCACCGTGTTATTGATAATTTCATGATTCAAGGAGGCGACCCCACCGGAACGGGAATGGGAGGCGAAAGTTTTTGGGGCGGAAAATTCCCGGATGAAATTCGCCAGGATTTGAGATTTACCGGTCCCGGCATCTTGGCGATGGCTAATGCCGGTCCGAATACGAATGGTAGTCAGTTTTTTATAACATTGGTGCCTACTCCCTGGCTGAACGGACATCACACTATTTTCGGACAGTTGATTAAAGGAATGGACGTCTTGAAAGCGATTGGAAAAGTTAAAACGGGCGCTCACGATAAGCCGTTGAACGATGTGGTAATGGAAAGCGTTACGATTAAAAAAGTAAAAATCTGACGATGAAACAACAGGAGTTTTTTACCTCCCGTTGGACTTTGCTTGTTTCTACTCTCGGTATTGCGGTTGGAACGGGAAATATTTGGCGGTTCTCGAGAATTGTCGCCCAAAACGGTGGCGGTTCTTTCCTTATACCTTGGGTGATTTTCCTCTTCGTCTGGTCAATCCCGTTGATAATAACAGAATTTGCTCTGGGGAAATTTGCCAGAATGGGTCCATTGGGCGCCATTACAAAAACCGCCGGGAGAAAGTTTGCCTGGATGGGCGCTTTTGTCGTTTTTGTTTCTTCCGCTATAATGTTTTATTATTCGGTTGTTACTGGTTGGTGTATCAAGTTTTTCTTTTCGGCGATTTCGGGAAATTTGTTTGCAACGACAAATTACTTGACGTATTGGGAAAATTTCTCAAGCGGTTTTTCTCCTTTGCTCTTTCATTTCATCGCAATGGCACTTTCCGCTTATGTGATTTACAGAGGAATAGTTCAAGGGATAGAAAAGGCGAATAAAATTTTGGTTACTTCTCTTGTGGCTATTTTGTTAATCCTTTTGATTCGTGCCGTTACGCTTCCGAATGCCATTGAGGGCTTGAAGTATTTTTTTACTCCCAAATGGGAATATCTTACCGATTTTAAAGTTTGGTTGAACGCTTTAACTCAAAATGCCTGGGATACCGGTGCCGGGTGGGGATTGATTTTGACTTATGCAATTTATATGCGGCAGAAGGAAGATATTCCATTGAACGCTTCATTGCTTGGACTCGGCAACAATTCGATTTCCCTGATTGCCGGTATAATTATTTTTTCTACCGTTTTTGCTCTTTCCGGTTCCGATGCAATGAGTAAAATTTCTCAATCGGGTCCTGCCAATACGGGACTTACTTTTATTTACTTGCCTCTTCTGTTTTCTAAAATGTCTTCCAGCTTTACGTTGAATCTCGTCTTTGCCTCACTCTTTTTCTTTGCACTTTCTTCGGCCGCTTTGTCCTCTTTGATTTCATTGGTCGAACTTACCACGCGTACTTTGATAGATTTTGGGATTGAGAGGAAAAAAGCCATTGGCATTGTGGCTTCTTTGGGATTTGTTTTGGGTATCCCCTCGGCTTTGAATTTAAGTTTTTTTGAAAATCAAGACTGGGTGTGGGGAGTCGGATTGATTTTAAGCGGTGCCTTTATTGCTTTTGCTGTGATTCGCTTCGGTGTGGATAGGTTCCGAAAGGAGATAATAAATGCCGAAGGTAGCGATATAAAGGTGGGAAAGGTTTATAATTTCATTATTTCGGTGTTGATTCCTCTGCAAGCCGTGGTTTTGCTTGTGTGGTGGTTGGTTTCTTCCGCCACGTGGGATCCCGAATGGTGGAACCCTTTCCATACTTTGAACGTGGGTACTTGCGTCTTGCAATGGGGAGCGGTAATTCTTGTGTTTTTAATTTTGAACAGATTTTTTGTGCATAAAATTTTTGGGAAAGGTTAAATGGAGGCTCTGGTTACATTCTTGGTGGTTTGCGGAATAGTGTGGGGAGGTTTTATTACGCTTTTGTTTGTGGCAATGAAAAAAGAAAAAGTAAAGAATCAAAGTGAGTAATTATAAAAACATACCGGAAATTTCATTGGTGGAAAAACAAATTTCCTCCAAGAAATTTTTACCGATTTATTTTTTGGCGGGGGAAGATTCTTTTGCCATAAATCGCACGGCGGAGAAAATAAAGGAGGCGGTATTACCCTTCATCGGTTCGGAGTTTGACGTGGAATCTTATTCAATGGATAAAAACGAGGAAATTGCTCCCGTGTTGGACTCCGCATCGGCTTTCCCTTTCGGGGGAGAAAAGAAATTCATACTTGTGAAAAATTTCGAGGTCGTAAAGGATAAAAAAGCGCTTTCGACTTATGCAAAATCTCCTTCGCCTTCGACGGTCTTGGTTATTACTTATCATCAGAGAATAAAAAATTTTAATTCTTCTCCTTTTGTCGAATTGCTTGAGAGGAATTATCTGTTTCAAACTCCGATTCTGAAGGAATATCAGGTGGTCGATTGGCTGATTCACCAAGCAAGCGAAATGGGTTTGGAGATGGGAAGGGAAGAAGCTATTGCCTTGGTGGAGATGATGGGAGATGATAAAACCTTGTTGGAAATCCAGTTACAGAAATTCCGCGATTATTTGGACGGTAAAGGCTCCGTAACTTTTGGAGTGATAGAAAAATTATCTTTTAATGCCAAGGGGTTTTCCGTTTTCGATTTGACAAATGCCCTCGGACGGGGAGAAAAAAAGCGTGCCGTGGAAATCCTTTTTAATCTCCTCGACAATGGAAACGATATGGTTTACATTACTACCATGCTTGCCAAATATATTCGGACAATCGCAATGGCGACGGAATTGCGGAAAGCGCAGATCCCTCCCGACTCCGCCGCGAAAAAAATGGGCGTTTCTCCTTATTATTATAAAAAACTTTCCGAGGGGAAATTCTTCTTTAACGAAGCCAGATTGAAAAAAGCCGCTAAAGCGTTGTTGCGAGCGGAATTGAACATCAAAACTTCGAATATGGACGCCAAAAGTATCGGATTGCTTCTGATATCCGAATTCTTCGGTTAGCTATTTGGATAATCTATTTTTATTTTTGGAAACAATTTTAATTAGCAAACGGTATAAGCCACGTTGGAAAAAGACTTAAGAGAACTGAGCGACGAAGAGTTAATTAAGGAATTTCAAGAGCATAATACTATCGAAGCCTTTGAAATTTTGGTGAAGCGGTTTAAAGACCCGCTTACTAATTTCGTCTTTCGATTTGTGGGAGATAAAAACGTTGCTAACGATATTGTCCAGGATACGATGATAAAATTCTATCTTAATAAAGACTCCTACAAATCGTTCGCAAAGTTTTCCACATGGATTTACACAATCGCGGGAAACCTGGCGAAGAACGAACTTAAGCGACGCAAAAGAAGAACAATTTATTCTTTGAATAAAGACACTAACGAAGATGAAAAACCGCTACAGGTCGAAGATAAAATGTTTCCCTCGCCCGACAGAGTAGCGGATAGCAGTATTAAACATGAATATATTCAAAAAGCGTTGATGAAGGTGAAAGAAGTTTATAGAGAAGTTGTGATTTTAAGAGATATTCAGGGACTTTCCTACGAAGAAATCGCTCAGATTACAGGATTGACAATTGGAACTGTTAAATCGAGAATAAATCGCGGTAGAGCGCAGTTACAAAAATATTTGAAAAATATTTATTACGAGTAAAATTATGGGACGTAAAAGCTACAATTCTTCCGAGGAAAAGTTTTCGGATATAATCCGACTTTTGAAATCTCTCCCCGAAGAGAAAGCGCCTGAAAATTTCGAGTTCAAACTCTTTACGAGAATTAAGAACCAAAATTTTGAAATCAAGAGCGAAGGAAAAATCTCTTCTTTCCCCGTGTGGATTCTGGCGCCTGTTACGGCTGTGGTGCTTGCCGCCTTGGTTTTCTTGTTTGTGCTTGATGTTAATGGCGGAAACGCCCGCTCGGCTGTTCGTACTGAAATCCCTAAGTTAACTAAAGTTGTATCCCAAAAAGCTCGTAATTCCCAAAATAGTATTAAAGCGGTGCTTGTCCCTAATCCGCACTACAGAGTTGTGGTGAATCAAAACGATGCGATTGTTAAGGAAAAAGCTCCCTTGCCGATTGATTCCCGCAAGGCGATGAACGTTGACGGGTATTTGCCCGCTTTGAAGGATTTACCGGCACGTAATAAAAATTTGAACCGACTTGTCAGTCAGGAATCCTCCGTGCGCTATTTTCGATTTGACGGTTTTATTCCTATAGAACAGGATTTGCAAACCCTTGAAAAATTGCGGGCGCGCATGGATTCTCTCAGAAAACTTTATGAAATGAGTTTAAGAGCGCGCTAGGACTTGTTAAGCTTGTTTTACTCTTCGAGTGTGAATTTCCAACCGCAATAAAAATCCTTTACCTCGTCGGGAGGGCAGGAAATCACTTCCGTTTTTATTCGTGGGTCGATTGTCTTTGCAAAGGTTGTGAATTCCACTATACCTACGGATTTACATGGAAAGAGCGGTAAGCCTTTTCTTTTTCTGGCGGCTTGCACGCGGCATTCCAGCATTTTGAAAATCAATACTTTTTCGCCTTGCCACTCGATTGCCTGTTTATTTATGGCTGCATATAGCCTGTAATTGAAAGCCTTTTCAAGAGCTTTTAATCCCCCTTTTTCGGGAAGATTGAATTCCTTTTTTATTCGGTTTGCCTCTACGGCGGCAAATCGCGCCCAGGATTTTGTGTCCAAGTCCATAGCGGTTTCCATTCCGTAAGTTTCTTCGGCGGCAAGAAACCATGAACCGTCGTGAGCAAGCCAATTCTTAGCGTAAACTTCAACTAATTTCAATAATTCTTCTCTGGACATTTTTTTAATTTCTTCAATCATTCCGCTTCTCCGTTTTTCTCTTCCGAATTCTTTTGCAAAAATCCTTAAAAAAATTCTCCCAAGCAAGTTGGATATTTAAAAACATCCGTAAATTCAATTATAAAGCGTGAATTTTAAATATTTCTTCGGGACAAAATAAGTATATTTGCATTTTGTAATTTTAAAAAATAGCGATGGAAAAGATGAAAGAGATCCCGAAAGCTTATAATCCAAACGATGTGGAAGACAAATGGTATAAGTATTGGTACGAGCATCGATTGTATCACTCGGAACCGGACGAAAAGAAATTGCCATATACAATTGTAATTCCTCCCCCGAATATCACCGGTATATTGCATCTGGGACATGTGTTGAATAATACCATACAGGATATTTATATTCGTTACAAAAGAATGAAGGGCTTTAATGCGTTGTGGGTGCCGGGAACAGACCACGCCTCCATTGCTACGGAATCGAAAGTGATAAAGTATTTAAAAGAGCAGGGGATTGAAAAGCACGAAATAGGGCGAGAAAAGTTTTTGGAATATTGCGTTCAGTGGAAAGATAAGTATGGCGGGATAATTATAAATCAGTTGAAAAAGCTGGGTGTGAGTTGCGACTGGGAACGCCTGCGCTTTACTATGGATGACCATTATTATAAAAAAGTAATCGAAGCCTTCGTGAAGCTGTACAAAAAGGGCTTGATTTATCGCGGTTACCGGATGGTAAATTGGGACCCCGCTTCGAAATCGGCAATATCGGACGAAGAGGTAATTTACAAGGAAGTCAAAGGAAAACTCTGGCACATTAAGTATCCCGTGGTGGGTAGCGATAAATTTGTTGTGGTTGCTACCACGCGTCCCGAAACAATGCTGGGCGATACTGCCGTGGCTGTGCATCCGGAGGACGAACGATATAAAGAGCTTATAGGGAAAAAGGTTCTTCTGCCGATTGTAGAAAGGGAAATTCCCGTAATTGCCGATGAATATGTTGATATGGAATTCGGAACCGGAGTTGTGAAAATTACTCCCGCTCACGACCCAAATGACTATGAGATAGGGCACAGGCATAATCTTGAATTCATTAACATATTTAATCCCGATGCCACGTTGAACGAGAATGCGCCTGAAAGATACAGGGGATTGGATAGGGATGTTGCACAGAAGAAAATCGTAGAGGAATTGAAGGAGAAAGGGTTCCTGGTTAAGGAGGAAGATTATGTCCATAAAGTCGGTTATTCCGACCGCGGCGGTGTGCCCATAGAACCTTACCTTTCCGAGCAATGGTTTATGAAAATGGACGAGCTCGCCAAACCGGCTCTGGAAGTCGTACGCCAGGGTTTAATAAAGTTTCATCCCGAGCATTGGGTTAAAACGTATGAGCACTGGATGACAAATATTAAGGATTGGTGTATTTCTCGTCAACTTTGGTGGGGACATCGCATACCGGTTTGGTATCATAAGGAAACGGGAGAAATTTATTGCGAAGTGGAACCGCCGAAAGATATTGAAAATTGGAGGCAGGACGAGGATGTTTTGGATACATGGGCTTCCAGTTGGCTATGGGCTCAGGATGTTTTTACAACCGAAGAGGAACAAAAATATTATTATCCCACGGATTTACTCGTTACCGGTCCCGATATTATTTTCTTTTGGGTTGCAAGAATGATTATGGCCGGAATGGAATTTATGAAGGAAATTCCTTTCAAGGATGTTTATTTCACCAGCATTATTCGGGATGCCAAGGGGCGTAAGATGAGTAAATCTCTCGGCAATTCTCCCGACCCGTTGGATGTGATTAAAGAATATGGCGCCGATGCTTTGCGTTTTACTATCACTTATATTGCTCCCCTTGGACAGGATGTGCTTTTTAGTACTGAGAAATGTGAAATCGGTAGAAATTTCGCAAATAAAATTTGGAATGCGGCACGCTTCCTTCTGATGAATGCCGAGGAAATTGAAACGGATGAGAATCTTAAAGATAAATTCGTGGATTCCGCCGATAGGTGGATTGTCTCGCGCTTTCATCGGACGGTGGAAAAGTTTGAAAGCGCATTGGATAATTTTGATATCACGGGCGCCGCAAAGATAGTTTACGCATATATTTGGAACGATTTCTGCGACTGGTATCTCGAGCTTATTAAAACACGGCTCTATTCCGACGACAAAGAGGTTCGCTCTGCTGTTCTGACTCGCGCCCTTTCTCTCTTCGAGGAAATGCTTAAATTGATTCATCCTTTTATGCCTTTCCTTTCCGAGGAGCTTTGGCATGCATTGGCTAAAAGGGCGGAAGGAGAAAGTATTTCGGTTTCGGAGTTTCCCAAAGCAAATCCCGATTTAATTGACGAGGCAGCCGAAGAAAGAATAGAGTTGGTTAAAAGTATAGTAACGGCTTTGAGAAATATTCGAGGCGAAATGAATATTCCGCCTTCCCAGAAAATCAATGCAATTGTTACCATATCCGATTTGACCGATTTGCAAAAGGGATACATTAAATCTCTTGCGAAATTGGAGAACCTCGAAGCTGTGGAGAGCGCACAAAAACCGCACGGAAGCGCTTCGGCGGTGATTCCGAACGGAGAAATTTATGTCCCCCTTGAGGGAATTATCGATTTGGAAGTCGAGAAGAAAAGATTGGAGAAAGAAATAGCTCGCTTGGAAGGACTGGTAAACGGTGTAAATAAAAAGCTTGCGAACGAAAACTTCGTAAAGCGCGCTCCTGCCGAGGTTGTCGAGCGCGAAAGAATGAAACTAAAAGATTGGCAAACGGCACTGGAGAGAATTAAAGCGCTTAGAAACGATTTGGAATAGAAAACAACGATCGTTGGGAGTAATTCGAATACCGCCGGGGAAGTTTGCCCTCCCTCTTTCCGTATCTTGCACTTTCGATTGCCTTTGATACTCAAAATTTCTATTATGAATTTTAAATTTCACTTTTTTGAATTTTGAACTCTTAACAAATAGAAAGGTGCAAGGATGAAACGGTATTTTGTTTTATTGTTTGCTGTGGCTCTTCTTTTCTTCTTTCCCGAAAAACAAATCAAAGCCCAATCTTTGGACGAATCTTTGAATACTCTGAGTATGGAAGCCGCTAAGGCTTATGTCCAACCCTTGACAAATGCTTTTAGCTCCAATTTAAACTCGGGGTGGTTCAGTGGCTCGCCCAGCAACTCTCTCTTGGGATTTACTTTCAACGTAAAAGTTGTGGGAATAGGTTCTTTCTTAAATTCCGAAAGTAAAAATTTTAGCGTTACCACACCTTTCCGATTCAGCTCTGCCGAAGTGGATTATATACTTCAAAACAGCGGTTATTCGAAATCGGACGCTGAGTACGATGATTTGAAAGAGGCGATGTTGAAACAGGAATTTAACGTTAAACTTTCTGGTCCTACGGTAATCGGCTCGAAAGACGAAACGGGAAAATTGGAATTTTCGGGAGCTGAAATCAATGGCAAGCAAATTGTCGCTACGGAAATGGATATTGATGCAATAAAAGGCGTGTTGGACATGTCCGTTTTCCCGACGGCAGCGGTGCAATTAAACATTGGAACTGTTTATGGAACGCAAGCCGCTTTGCGATGGTTTCCAACCTTGGAAATTGAGGATGTGGGAAAACTTTCTCTTTTCGGATTCGGCATATTACATAATATCAATTCGTGGGTTCCGCTTCCGTTGCCGCTGAATTTTTCCGTCGGATATTTTACTCAAAAAATGACTTTCGGCGATTATTTCGAGAGCAAAGCCACACAGTTCGGGCTTTACGTAAGCAGACAAGTGGGAATAGGTTTGTCCGTCACGCCTTATGCGGGTATTACTTACGAAACGGCTACAACCACTTTGACTTATGATTATGCTTTCGATACTCCCGCAGGTCCTTCCACACAACAAATCAAACTTGATTTGGAAGGTGAAAACAATGTCGGGCTTCTGGTGGGAGCGAGATTGAACATATTTTTCTTTAATATTGCGGCGGACTACAAAATAGCAAAAACGAACACTTTCACCGCATCGATGTTCTTCGGTTTCTAATAAAGTTGGTTGGAGAGTGCGGTTTTGGCGCTCTCTTTTTATCTTGCGTCTCTAATGATAGCACGGGAAATTAATTCTACGATGTTCAATAATATCAAGGGCTCCGTTTTGTCCGATTTGGCTGTTTATATTCATATCCCTTTCTGTGAACATAAGTGTATTTATTGTGATTTTTACTCGATAATAAATTTTGAGAATCGAGAGGCGTTTCTTCTTGCTTTGAAAAGGGAGATTAGGAATTATGGAGAGCGCTATCGCAAAGGGAGAAAAGTACGTACCGTGTTTTTCGGCGGTGGAACACCTTCCCTTTTGACTCCCTCGGAAGTGGGCGAAATACTCCGGACGCTTTTTTCAAATTTTGATGTTGCGGAAAACCTTGAAATAACTTTGGAAACAAACCCGGGAACGGTTGACGCCCGTAAATTAAAGGGTTTTCTTGAGGTCGGCGTTAATAGATTGAGCGTGGGAGTGCAATCGTTCGACGACGAGGAGTTGAAATTTCTGACACGCATTCACAATTCTCAAGATGCCGAACGAACCGTTCTCGATGCGGAAAAGGTCGGTTTCGAAAATATCGGAATTGATTTGATTTTTAATCTTCCCGGTCAAACAAAGAAAATTTGGGAGGAGAATCTCCGCAAGGCTGTCGCTTTGCCCGTCAAACATATTTCCGCCTACAGCTTGATTTTGGAAAGAGGGACGATACTTAACAAACTTGTTCTGGACGGGAAAGTAAAAATCCAGGACGAAGACTACGAGGCGGATTTGTACGAGTTTACTATGAAATTTCTTCACGAGCATGGCTTCCGTCATTACGAGGTTTCGAACTTCGCTCTCCCGGGTTTTGAATGCTTGCATAATTTGTTTTATTGGCGTTACGAGGAATATTTGGGTTTCGGTCCTTCGGCGCATTCCTTCGTGGCAAACAAACGTTGGTGGAATTATTCGAGTTTAAGGAAGTATATTTATGAAATAGAGCAAAAGGGTAATGCCGAAAGAAACTCCGAGGCGCTTACGGAAAAGCAAAGAACGGAGGAATTCGTCATGCTTGCCTTACGTAGCGAAGGGTTGGATTTGAAACGCCTTCGTAAGGAATTTTCCCCCGATTGGGAAAAGCGGAACAAAGATTATTTGGAATTTTTAACTAAAGAACATTTGATTAAATTTGTACGGGATAAAATAGTTCTTACGGAAAAAGGCTTTGCGCTTTGCGACGAGATTTTGTTAAACTTCAAAAATTAACGGGTTGAAGGATGAAACTAAAATTACATTGGCAAATCTTAATTGCCTTGATTTTAGGAATTGTTTACGGATTGGTATTGCCTCGCTATGTTTCTTATGTCTCATGGTTGGGAGTGCTTTTTTTGAACGCTCTGAAAATGGTTATTGTCCCCTTGATTCTCAGTTCCATTATTTCGGGTGTTGCAAATATCGGCGGGGCAAAGGATTTCGGACGCTTGGGGCTTAAAACCATAGGATATTATTTGCTCACAAGCTTGCTTGCAATATTTACGGGAATGTTTTTGGTGAATATTATCCGCCCCGGAGTAGGAGTGGATTTGGGATTGGCACAGTCCGTAGAGGGTTTGGCGAGTGCGAAGGAATCTTTCGGAACGACTCTTTTGAATATTGTTCCTAAGAATATTTTCGTTGCTTTCGAAAAAGGCAATATGCTCGGCATAATCTTCTTTTCCATGCTCGTGGGTTATTTCATTACTCGGGTTTCCGAAAAATACGAAACCGTTTTGAAAGATTTTTTCAACGCTTTTTTCGAAGTGATGATGAAAATCACCTCGTTCATAATTATGTTTGCTCCTCTCGGTATATTCGGCATCGTTGCAAAAGTTGTTGCCGTGCAAGCGGCGAAGGGTAATCTTGGCGGAGTGGTTTCCAGTTTGGGACTTTACATGTTAACCGTCATTCTTGCCTTGATATTTCATGCTTTCGTTACTCTGCCTTTGTTGATAAAATATGCCGGTAAATCGAATCCTTTGAAACATGCTCGTGGCATGGCAACCGCGTTGCTCACGGCCTTTTCGACCGCCTCTTCAAGCGCGACTTTGCCCTTGACTATGGAAGCGGTGGAGCATAACAGCGGAGTTTCGAATAAGATTACAAGTTTTGTTTTGCCTTTGGGCGCCACAGTCAACATGGACGGAACCGCATTGTACGAACTTGTAGCCGCGATGTTTATTGCACAAGCTTACGGCTTGCACATACCTTTTCTGCAACAGTTTTTAATGGCAATTGCCGCTTTACTTGCTTCCATAGGCGCGGCGGGAATACCAATGGCTGGCTTGGTTATGATTACCGTCGTTCTCTCGGTTATCGGATTGCCCCTGGAAGGCGTGGGATTAATTCTCGCCGTGGATAGAATATTGGATATGATGAGAACAACCGTAAACGTATGGAGCGATTCCGCTTGTGCAGTAATAATAGCAAAATCCGAAGGTGAGGAATTGAAGGTTTGACAATAGATTGATTTTAATTTACTAACTTTAAAAACGAAATTATTTTTTTCGAGAGAGTGATGACCGAAATAAAAGAAAACCTAACAAAGCTTTTTGAAAAATGGGCGGGGGAAACCCCTACGGAATTTTACCCTTTGCCACCCTCCGGCTCCGAAAGGCAATATTTTCGGATAAAAAGTAAAAGTAAAAATGCAATCGGAGTGTTTAATCCCGATAAAAAGGAAAACAAGGCTTTCCTTTCCTTTAGCGAACATTTCGCGGCGAAGGGATTAAGCGTACCACGAATATACGCAAGGGATTTGCGAAAGAATATTTATTTGGAGGAAGACCTTGGCGATACCACATTGTTCGCTTTCTTAACGGCGCTTCGGAAAAACGGAGAGTTTCCAAGCGAGGCTTTTGATATTTACAAGAAAGTTTTGGAGGAATTGCCACGATTCCAAATTGAGGCGGCGAAGGATTTGGATTTTTCCGTGTGCTATCCCCGTAAGCGTTTCGACAGACAATCGATGATGTGGGATTTGAATTATTTTAAATATTATTTCTTGAAACTTGCGAAAATCCCTTTCGAAGAACAGGGGCTTGAGAAGGATTTTAAAAAATTTACCGACTTCCTTTTGAGTGCGGATAGAAATTATTTCCTTTATCGTGATTTTCAAAGTCGAAACGTAATGCTCCTTAACAACAAGCCTTATTTTATTGACTATCAGGGCGGGCGGAAGGGAGCCTTGCAATACGACGTTGCCTCGCTCCTTTATGATGCCAAAGCCGATATCCCTCAACCGATACGGAACGAACTGCTTCGGTATTATATGGATGTGCTTTCCGAATATATGGAATTTGACCGACATGAATTTGTCCAATATTATTACGGCTACGTGTTGATAAGGATATTGCAAGCTATGGGGGCGTATGGCTTCCGCGGTTTTTATGAAAGAAAAGAACATTTTTTGAAAAGCATTCCTTACGCTATCGAGAACCTGGAATGGTTCCTGGAAAATGTGGAACTGCCCGTTAAATTGCCTCGTCTTTTCGATGCCCTGCGCAGAATGGTGCGTTCCAAGAGTTTGAAAAAATTCTCCAAGAGCAGAGAGTATAAACTTAAAGTTACGATAACGAGTTTTTCGTACAAAAAGGGAATTCCGAACGACGATTCCGGTAACGGCGGCGGCTTCGTTTTCGATTGCCGAGGCTTGCTGAACCCCGGAAGATTCGATGAATACAAGCTTTTGAACGGTAAGGATGCCGAGGTTATTGATTTTCTTGAGCAAAAAAGCGAGGTGAAAAAATATTTGAGGCATGTTTTCGGACTGGTGGATTTGACGGTGGAAAATTATATAACGAGAAAATTCACTCATTTAATGGTTAATTTCGGATGCACGGGAGGACAGCATAGATCCGTTTATTGCGCCGAAGCCTTGGCGAAACATCTGTCCGATAAATACGACGTTAATGTGAATCTAACGCATACGGAACTTTCCGAATGAAAGCCATGATTTTTGCTGCCGGTAAAGGCGAACGCCTTAAGCCGATAACTTCCCGCATGCCGAAGGCTCTCGTGGAAGTGAACGGGAAACCGTTGCTGCAAAGGGTAATAGAAAGATTAATTTCCTTCGGAGTAAACGAAATAATAATCAATGTCTGTTATTTTGCCGAGCAAATAATGGATTTTGTCAAAGCCCGGGATTCTTTTGGTATAAGAATAGAATTTTCAGACGAGAGGGAAAAGCTTTTGGATACCGGTGGAGGATTGAAAAAAGCGGCGTGGTTTTTCGATGAACCCTCCCCCTTTCTGCTTCATAATGTTGATATTATTACGAATCTCGATTTTAATCGAATACTTGAATTCCATGAAACCCACAATGCTCTTGCCACTCTTGCGGTGCGTCGGCGGGATTCCTCGCGCAGACTTTTATTTAATGCCGAGCAAAAGCTTTGCGGTTGGGAAAACGAAAAAATCGGCGAAAGAATTCTTATTCGTGATTCTCTCGATGCCTTGAAACCATTGGCTTTTAGCGGCGTGCAAATTGTTTCCCCCTCTATTTTCAATATGATGCCCGCACGCGATGTTTTTTCAATTATTGAACTTTATCTTAATCTGGCAGCCGGAAATAAGATTTTAGCTTTCCGCCATGATTCGGATTATTGGTTTGATGTGGGAACGCCCGAGAAATTGAAAGAAGCCGAAGATTTTTTGAAACGGAAAGAACGGAAATAATGGAAGAACTCGAGATAAGAGATTGTACCGAAAACGATTTCGATACAATTAGAAATATCTTGCAAAAAAGTTGGGCGAAGGCTTACGATTTTATTCCCGAACGGGATAGGACGAAATATCTTGAAACCGTTTATTCGGATTCCGAGTTAAAGAAGATGCTTGGGAGCCCTTTCGATTCGCTTTTTCTGGCGGTGGCGAAAGGATATGCGGTCGGGTATTTGAGATTGAAAGAGGTTCCCCGTGAAAAAAGAATTTACCTCTCATCGATTTATATTTTACCCGATAATCAAGGCAAGGGCTATGGTGGAAAATTGATGGACTTTGCTTTTGGGGAGAGTAAAAAAAGAGGCTATCGTGAAATTTGGATTGGGGTTATGGAGCGGAACCGCGGTGCGTTGAATTGGTACAAAAGACTTGGTTTCGAGTTTGTTAAAGAGGAACCTTTTGAAATGGGAACAACATCGGTTCGGCATTTTATCGGTTATAAAAAACTCGATGATTAAGAACGCCTTATTTTTCACAAATGAAAATTGCTCTACGCGGAGCGGGATAACCTTCTATTGTTTTGTTTTCGTCGGATGGCGAAAGGAAATCTTGTAAGGATTCCCACGGCATCCAATCCGTTTTCCTTTGCTCCTCGAGTGTTGTTTTCGTTACGTTTATCAGATGAATATTTTTGAAGCCCGTGCGTTTCAACCAACTTTCCAATGTAAGAGGGGAGGGAATAAACCAAACGTTGCGCATCTTTGCGTAGCGACCTTCCGGTACCAGCACTTCTCCCTTTTTGCCTTCTATTACGAGTGTTTCCAAAATAAGTTCTCCGCCTTCCCGTAAAAAGCTTTTGAGTGAAAAAAGATGTTCGAAGGGAGAACGGCGGTGATAAAGCACCCCCATGGAAAAAACGGTATCGAAAAGATTTAAATTTTCCGGCATTTGTTCCGTCCCGATAGGTAATACCCATACGGGTTCATGCGATACGAAGTGCTTGATTGCATTGAATTGTACGACGCTCAGAAGATAAGGGTCAATCCCGATTACTCCGCGCGCTCCGCCGCCTCGCATTCGCCAACAATGATAACCGTTCCCGCTTCCCACGTCCAGAATCAGCTTATTTTTCAAGGGCTTTAGAAAGTTCTTTAATCTGTCCCATTTGAAATCGGAACGCCACTCGCTCTCAATCTTAATGCCGAACAATTCGTAAGGTCCTTTGCGCCAAGGGATTAAAGAACGAAGCGAGCTTTCCAGTCGGGATTTGAGCGTTTCCGTAATTTCTCCCTTTTCGCCTATTTTGATGTAACTCTCGTTGAAAGAATATTGCCGAGCTTCTAAGCGAGGTAGCCCTTTTAGAATCGAGTTGAAACGCTCATAGTCACCGTGTTGTTTCGTGTTTTCAAGGTGTTCGCGCAAGTGCGGGAACTTGCTTGCAAAATTGTTTTCTTCCGCAAATTCGAAAAAGGTTTCGTAATTCATTTTTGTGCTATTATGGAAATGAAATTGAATACTTGGAACCATTTGTCGAAATGTCGGAAACCGACTTTGCGTAGTCTTTCGTAGTGTGTTTCTAAGGAATCGAGAATCATTACATTTTCCAAGGCGTCGCGCTTGCGACTTATTTCCAATTGACTGTATCCCATGAAGGCTTTGAAATCGTAATATCTCTCCGATTGCCGGGAGTTCAAAGCGGTGTCGCTGAATGTCACTTTTTCCGTCAAAATCAAAATTCCGTTTTTAACCATTCCGTCGTAGATTTTTTTTATCAACGCTTCTCTTTCCGAAGGCTTGATAAACTGAAGTGTGAGGTTCAATACCACAATCGAAGCGTTGTGAATATTGACGTTCCTAACATCCGCCAGCACAAGTTCGATTGGTGTTCGGTGTTTTGAATTGTCTATAAATCTTTTTGCCCTTTCAATCATTGCCTTCGAATTGTCCACGGCAAAGATTTTGCATCCCTCCGTTTTTATACGTTGTTGCATTGCCAAAGCGGACGCACCGAGAGATGTTCCCAAGTCGTAAATGTTTGTTTGCGGTTGAGCATATTTTTCCGCAAACATGCCCGTAACCGTTATGATTGTGCCGTAGCCCGGAATGGAACGCCTGAGCATGTCCTCGAAAACATTCGCCACTTTTTCATCGAATTTGAAATCGACTATCTTTTCGATATTTCCCGCAAAGACGTTATCCTTTTTCTCCATTCACATTCTCATATTTTTCGAATTAAAATTTATTCCCCTCGAAATGAATTTCAAAATTT
>CAZSYM010000019.1:0-36738 GCA_964611145.1 uncultured Melioribacteraceae bacterium | reverse complement strand
CGATGGCCTTGTTCGTTTATTCTTAGAATCATATCTTCCACCGATTCTTTGTTTATTCTTTTTTGCTATGTCTTACAACGAACTGTTTTATTCCAAAGAAAACATACGTGCGAACTTTTCGTTATGTTTTAAGCTTTTTCTTCTTAGCGGCGGGATAGAGAATGTTGTTCAGAATCAATCTGTATCCGGGTGAATTCTTATGCAAACTTAAATCCGTTGGCGGGTCGCCTACGGCGTGGCGATAATCCTCCGGGTCATGCCCGCCGTAAAATGTGAATGTCCCTCTCCCGTAATTGCCGTGAATGTATTTCACTTGGTCGGTTCCCTCTCTTTCCGCCAGAATAACCACCGATTTTTTTATCAATTCTTTTCGGAACATTGTGGTTTGCCCCATGAATCCGTGAATCACATTGACGTGGTCTTGAGTGAGCATAGTGGGAACGGGGTCGTATTTTGCCGAAAAGTCGAACAGCGTAAAGTAATCGTTTCGCTCGTCGCCTATTTCCGAGGGCTGTATGTCGATGTCGGAAAATTCATAAACGAGAGGGTTCATTTCCAATTTAAAATTTGTGAAAGCCAAAGTGTTGGAATAATCAAGTTTTTCTTGTGCGTGCGGATCGGGTGCATCGCCGTCGTACATTTTATCCACAATATCGACATTTTGAGCCGCAAGTGCTATATCGTACGTATCCGTGGCGGAACACATGGCGAAAAGGAATCCGCCTTTGCCGATATAATTTTTAATTTCTCTTACCACCGCTTTTTCCATTTCGGATACTTTTTTGAAGCCCAGTTTTTTGGCTTCGTTCTCATAGAGGATTTGTCTTTCTTTATACCACTGCGCTCCCGCGTAGCTGGCATAGAATTTCCCGTATTGTCCGGTAAAGTCTTCGTGATGTAAATGTAGCCAGTCGTATTGGTAAATTTTCCCGTTCAGAATTCCTTCCACCCAAATTTTGTCATAAGGGACTTCGGCATATTCGAGGGCGAGGGTAACGGCGTCGTCCCAAGGTTTAAATCCGGGAGGAACGTAAACCGCTATCTTGGGCGCTTTTTCGAGTCGCACCACGTCCATATTGACGTCGTCCCTTTGAACGTAAGCGTAGAGGTCTATCGCCTGTTTTTCCGAAAGGGGAGTGAAAGCAACTCCTTTCGCGCGGCATTTTTCCGCAAGGCGCTGGGAGTAGTCAAGCAGAAATGAACCGCCGCGGTAATTCAATAACCAATCGGCTTTTATCCCTTCACGGAGTGCATTGTAAGTTATTCCGTAAGCTTTCAAATGGTCGGTTTGTTTTAAGTCCATGTAAATCAATATCTTGGATTGCCCGTTTATCAAGCTGGCGAGAAGAATAAAAAGAAATGTTAATATTTTGTTCTTCATATCAATTGTGTTTTTAGGCTTTGTAAAAAACTTTTTGGCATTTGGTTTCACAATTTAGAAAAATTTTTTGTAGAACCCTTAATTTTTCGGCTTTATTGTTTAATTTAGTCTTCCGAAAATTTTGGATTGGGAATTTCGAATGAGTAAATCTTCCAAAAATAGAAAGACGAAGCGAAAAGAAAAGAATATCAAAATAGCCGTTGTAACAATAGTGTTGATTCTTGCCGCGGTTTATTATTTCGGTGGCTCCCATACGCGCCGCACGGAATATGGAGGAACCACGGCGCATTATTCTTCCGTGTATAATTTTACTAAAAACGGAGAGTTGACTTTTACAAGTGCGAAAGGGGAATTCCTTGCGAAAATCGATATTGAAATTGCGGAAACGGAAGCCAAGCGCGAGCAAGGTTTGATGTACAGAAATTCAATGGAGGAAAATCAAGGGATGCTTTTTATATTCGAAAAAGATGAGTATCAATCCTTTTGGATGAAAAACACCGTGATACCGCTGGATATGATTTTTGTCAATTCTCATTTTAAAATTGTTACCATAAGAAAGAACGCTCGCCCCTTCGATTTAAGTTCCTATTCCTCCACAGCGCCTGCCAAGTACGTGATTGAAGTTAACGCCGGTTTTTGCGATAAATATGGAATCAAAGAGGGGGATAAAATTTCTTTCCGCGTTTTTTGATGCGGAAAAATTAATTTTTCCTCAGTTTCAAGAACAAACGTTTTATCTCTTCCTTCTCCGTTTTTTCCAAAATACCCGAATGGAAGATTAAAACGAGAAAGGAAATCAACAATATTCCCTTTGCAATCGCCCTTTGCCAAATTTCCCAGTGCGCAACCAAAAGCGAAATTGCAAAGACCGAAAGGGCGAGAGCGATTATTTTTATAAGTTTTCCTCTTTCGAAAGGAATGTGATAAACCTTTTGTCCGTAATAGTAGGAAAGTACCGTCATTAATAAAATTGCAAGTAGCATTGAATATGCCGCTCCTATGAATCCGAGGCGAGGGATTAAAATAAAGTTCAGGGTAAGGCTTGTAACGGCTGTGATTATTACAATCGCTGCATTATAGACCGTCCTTTTCGAATAATGAAAACTTAAAGCGAAGTTATATTGTATTCCCTTTATGACGAAAGCAAAAGCGATTATGGGAATAACGGTCGCCGCGGCAAGGAATTTGTCGCTTTTGGCAAACAGTTCTATTATCTCTTTGCCGAATAGGGAAAGTCCGAGCGCCGAGAATGAAAGCACTATTGCGTAAAGCGTGAGTATTTTGGAAAGAAAATGTTTTTCGTCGGCTTCTCCCAATTTCTTGTATGCAATCGGTAAAAATCCCAATTGGAAGGATTGTAAAAGCAACATGTTTATTACACTGGCAATTTTGTATCCGAGAGAATATATTCCGACTTTAGCCTCGTCCAGGAAATGCAAAAGAATGTATCTGTCTCCGAAAGAAAGAATGAAGGCGGAAACGGTGGAGAAAACAAGCGGAGTGCCGTATTTTAGCATTCCGCGAAGCACTTCGGAATCGAATTTGAAAGTGATTGCCGTCGCCACTGTTTTCGAAGTAATAACGGAAAGAAATATTTCGCCTATCAATTGCCCTTTGATTATGCCAATCACTCCTTCTTTGCAAAAAACCACAAAGTAAATGTTCATCAACAAAACGGCTGTAAATTTCAAAGAAGTTGCGAGGGCGTAAAATGCCGGTCTTTCCTGCAGGCGAAGAATATTAAGGGGAATGCCGTTATAAATTCCGAAAGCCGCGGAAATAAAGAGCAAAACGAAATAGGAAGAATAATTCTTAGTGCCGAAAATCAACGCCGAAAAGAATCCCGCTCCGGGCAACAGGAAAATCAAAGAGATAGCGATTATAAGAAGTATTGCGACGAGAGTAGTGAAAATTATCTTTTTGGTTCTCCTTTCGTCCTTTTCCGGCGAAGCCCAGCGCAACATTGCAATCGGAAGATTCAATGCGAGAACGCCTATTAGGATTTGGCTTGTAACATCCAACGTCGCCCAAATACCGTAATCGCTAACGCTTAAATATTTCGGGTTTGTATAAACAGGCAAAAGCAGGAAGCCTATTACCTTCGTGGAAAGCGTTCCCAGGCTGTAAATCGCAGTTTGCTTTACGGTATTTAAATATTTGTTCCCCTTCATTTTCTTTCCAGCAAAAGCCCCAATTGATATTTTCTTTTGGGAGAGATGAGAATGTTTATGGCGTCGCATGCGCGCGCAATTAAGTTGAATTTATAGGGAATTTCAAAAGAATATTCGCATTTCGGACACATTGCATCGCGGTGAAATTTTCTCGTCCAGTAAAGTGGAATCCACGATTCCGCGGGAGCGAATTTATGCTTAATTTTGTTGAGCGCACGGTTGTAGTCTCGGATTCGCGCTCCCGTTTCGAAGGAGGCGACTATTTTGAATTCGGGGAACATCTTTTCTATTCTTCCCCGATTTATGCTTTGCAAATGATAAGTGCGATTAAAGACGTATCCGCAATTGGGACATTTTACGAGATATTTTTCTATGTTCTCGTTGTTCGGAAAGGTGAGCAAGACGTATTTTTTTGCGAGGCGTTTTATTTCGTTCAGTGTCTTTTCGAAAACGCCGTCGGGTAAATGTTCGATTAACTCGCTACTGAAGACAAGGTCGAAAGAAGCATCGGGAAAAGGAAGAGCGTCCGCCGAGGCTTGCACTTTGCGAGTCCTTACGTTTTTCAGAGCGTTGTGGCTTCTGTCCACCGCTGTTACTTCGAATTTTCTTGCAAGCTCGTTCGAGATTGTGCCGTCGCCGCAACCGACGTCCAAAATACTTTCGACGTCGTTGGGGATTGTCCCGAAAATAATCTCCAATTTTTCTTTTATCTTTTCGGAAAGCTTTGCTCTTTCCCAGTCGAAATTTTCATAGAAGTTTTTATTATCCATTTTCCGAACCGTTTGCTATGAAATTTTTTCATAAAGTCGAATTAAATTTCCCGCCGCTTTTTCCCAATTGTATTTTTGAAGCACGGCGTTTTTCCCGTTTAATCCCATTTCCTCACGGAGAGAAGGTTTAGTGTAAAGTTCATAAATTCTTTCCGCCAGCGCTTGGGCATTTCCGGAGGGATAAATTAAACCCGCATTGCTTTCTTTTATTATCCTTACTAACGGAGCGCAATCGGTTGCAATTACGGGCTTTTCCAAAAACATGTATTGGAAAAGTTTATGCGGAATGGTGTTGTCCGTATGCACGGTTTTTAGATGGGGGATAATTCCGATGTCCGAAGCCGCTATGTAAGAAGGTAATTTCTCTACCGGTTGCCAACCTTCGAAAGAGACCACTTTGTCCAATTCCAATTTTTGCGAAAGCTCTTGGAGGGAATCGTAATTGCTGCCGGAGCCGACCAAGAGCACTTTAAGGTTTTCTATTCTTGATTTTAGAATTGCCGCGGCTTCCAAAAGAGTCTCCAAACCTCTGTGTGTATCGAAACCGCCCGTGTAGACCAATTTAAAATCTTCCTTGAACTTTGATAAAATGGACTCGTCGAACTTTTCCGGGAGA
The DNA here is from genome assembly GCA_964611145.1 of uncultured Melioribacteraceae bacterium. Classification (GTDB taxonomy): domain Bacteria; phylum Bacteroidota; class Ignavibacteria; order Ignavibacteriales; family Melioribacteraceae; genus WFQV01. Next base: position 31,800 of record CAZSYM010000019.1, on the reverse strand, counting down.
AATTCTTCCAGGTTCACATAATTCGGCACGACAGTAATTTTTTCCGGCGGAACGCCCAATGCGATGTATCTTTCCACAGCCTCGTCAATTACGGTTATTATCCAATCCGCTTGCAAGCACCATTCTTTTTCTTTTTTTGCCCAACGTTTTTGGGAGATTAAGAATTTCCCCGGGAAAGTATTTGCATATCGATAATGACCCAATGCATGAACAAAATTTTCATGCAAGTCGGCTATCAAAGGCAACCCCAATTTCTTGTTTGCTCGGAAAGCTCCTTCGAGCATCCATAAATCGTGCACGTGTAGGACGTCGATTTTGTTTTCCCGTACGAATCGCTTAATGTGCCGTGCCCAAAAGCGTGGGTAAAAATTGAATATCGTGTTGTTCAGTCCAGCGAGTTTCTTTTTGAGTTTTCTTGAAATGGGAATCCTTAGAATTTTTACTCCATGGAATTCCTCGTAATTCTTTTTTTCTCCGAAATTTAGGCAGAGGACGAAGACCTCGTGTCCTGCTTTGCTCAATGCCACGGCTTCGTTTTCGACTCGCAAGTCGCCGCTAAATTCATTATCCAGTATCATACCTATTTTCATAAAAGAAGCCTTTTAACCTTTGCCTTTCATTAAAACGAGATGCGGTTCGTTTACAAATTTTCGCTTCAAATTTCTGTACTCGGAGGAACTGAGGAGCAAGACGGATATTTTTCTTTCTATTAATTTCTCGGTTTTTTTTCGTACCCTTTCCAATTCTTTTTTATTTATCGAATCGCCGACTATTACCAATTCGATTAATCCGCTGTCGTGTCCCAGTGCATAGTCGCCGCGAATAAAAGCTATTTTTATGTCACCCAATTTGTTCAGAATGTTTTCGATGACGCGCTCTATGCCCGTGGATTTTAGCACTATATTTCTTATTTCGTTAAAAAGCGGATGGGATTTATTAGCCTTGTAAAGTTTGTTTCTTCCTCGCTTTTCCGTTTCAAGGATTTTTGCTTCCACCAGGCGATTTAATTCAACGCGAATTCCGTTTGTGGACTCTTCGAATTCGCTTGCCAATTGTCGTAAGTAAGCCTTGTTGGCGGGATTTAGAAAAAATTTCAACAAAAGCTTGATTCTTACTTCCGATGTAATCAATGACTTTAACATTTTCGAGTAATTATTTTACTCAAAAATATTCAATATCCCGAGCAAAAACAAGAGGCTTTTAGCGATTATGTTTTTTTGTCGCCAACAGCAAAGCCACGACGAGGCTCACGATTGCCGAAATTAGAAAAGGAACTTTGGGACCGAAAGCATCCCAGAGTATTCCTGCGAAAAGGGAACCCAACATAATTGCAAAACCGGAAGACATGGTAAAGAGCCCTATTGCCGTTGCCACAAATCTTTCTTCGATTAAGTCCGAAATCCATGCTTTCGAAGTTCCCTCCGTGAAAGCCGTGTAAAATCCGTAAACGGCAAAGAGAATCCATACGAAAACGGAGGAATTGTTGAAAGCGAATCCGAAATAGACGGCGGAGAAAATCACGAGTCCTAATACATAAACATTTTTTTTGCCCACTTTATCCGCTACAATTCCGGCGGGATAAGAGGAAAAGGCGTAAACCACATTGTAAAGAACGTAAGCCAATACCGCCAGTGTGCCGGAACCCGTATCCTTGCCCGATTTTAAAATTAAAAAAACATCACTGCTATTGACAAAAGCAAAGGTGGTTAGCAAAAACAGAATGAATTTATATTCGGCAGGAGCGAGTTTCCAAAATTCTTTGAACGAGTATTTAGCCTTTTTGTTTTCTACTTCTGCTTTCGGAGGGTCTTTTACAATCATGGCGAAATAGATGGCGAAAACCGACGGGATTGCGGCGGCGTAAAAGACGTATTCATATTTGTTCGGCAGAAAGTAAAGAATGGCAACGGCTACGAGGGGTCCCACTACGGCGCCGAGGGTATCCATCGAGCGGTGGAGACCGAAGACCGCACCGGAGTTCTTTCCCGCATGAGCCGCAAGCAGAGCATCTCGCGGAGCGGTTCGCATGCCCTTTCCTATTCTGTCAAAAATCCTTGAGAAAAATACCGTTCCCACATACGGCAGAAAGCCGGGTAACGGTTTGACTAAAGCGGATACGGTGTAGCCCGTCTTTACGAACACGGCTCTTTTCCCAAGCCTGTCCGAGATTCCACCGAATATACCTTTCAGTAATCCCGCCGTTACCTCCGCCAGACCTTCTATCAATCCCACTGTCGTCATGGAAGCGCCTAATATTGTGGAAAGAAAAATTGGCACTATGGGATAAAGCATTTCGCTTGCAAAGTCGGTGAAGAAACTGATTAGTCCAAGCACAAAAACCGGTCTGGGGATATTTTTTAATTTCATTCTTATCTCTCCGTAATCAATTATTTCTCAAAATAAAGCAAAAAGGTTTGACAAAAACAATACAAATTTTATATTGTAAGTTAAAGATTCTAAAACTTACAAATTTTGAAGGACAAAATGGAATATTATGAATTACACCCGGAAACACCCCAGGCGCGTTATATTAAAAAAGCCGTGGACGTACTGCGCAACGGGGGAATCATTATTTATCCCACGGATACGGTTTACGGAATAGGCTGCGATATTTTTAATAAAAAGGCGATCGAACAGATTTACAGAATTAAAAACGTTGCCGATACAAAGCTCTTTAGTTTTATTATTCCGAATTTGAAGGAAATAGCGCAATACGCCAAGGTTTCCGATTACGCTTACAAGACAATGAAAAAACTGCTACCGGGACCTTATACGTTCGTATTGCCTGCGTCCAAAAAGGTGCCTAAAATTTTGTGGACGAAAAGGAAGACGGTGGGCATTCGTATTCCCGACAACGAGGTGGCATTGGAACTTGCACGACAATTGGGACATCCGATAATAAGCACGAGTGTTACCAATCGCAAAGGAGAAACACTTTACGAACCGCGGGAAATCCACGCCATTTTTGGCAATCAGGTTGACCTTATGCTTGCCAACGGAGCTTTGAGCGGGAAACCTTCCACAATTGTGGATTTAACGGATGAAGAGCCCGTTATAATACGTGAGGGTGCGGGCGATATTTCCGTTTTTTATTAAGCGCTTTCCCGCTTTACCACGAAGGCGTTTGCCTGAACGCTGGGCATTACTATCATTTCGTTTATATTTGCGTGTGGCGGACGCGTTGCGCAAAAAAGAACCGCCTCGGCAATGTCCTTGCCTGTTAGGGGTTCGAGTCCTTTGTAAACGTCTTTTGCTTTCTGCTCGTCGCCATAGAAACGCACAATGCTGAATTCGGTTTCCACCATTCCCGGGTCCACCGTGCTTACTCTTACTCCTGTACCTAACAAATCGATGCGGAGGGAACGCGTGATAGCCGTTACGGCGTGTTTTGTAGCGCAGTAAACCGAGCCTCCGCCGTATGCCTCGTGACCCGCAATCGAACCGATGTTTATTACATGTCCGCTACCTCGTTCTACCATGCCGGGAACAACGTATCGAGTAACGTACAAAAGCCCTTTGATGTTCGTGTCTATCATTTCCTCCCAACCGTCAATATTATCCTCGTGGAGTTTATTCAAACCGCGTCCGAGTCCTGCATTGTTTATGAGAATATTTATTGATTGCCATTCCTGGGGCAAGGAGGAAAGTTTTTCTTCCACTTCCTTTCGGTTTCTGACGTCAAGTTTGAAAAAATAGCTTTCCGTATCGTATCTCTCTTTTAATTCCTTTGCCAAGTTTTCAAGTCGTTCCAAACGTCGTGCCGCCAGAATAAGTTTGGCACCTTCTTTGGCGAATTCTTCGGCACATGCTTTCCCGATTCCCGAAGAAGCGCCGGTAATTAGAACTATTTGATCTTTTAATTTTGTCATTTTTGCCTCCTTGTTATCTTTCTATCCAACTTGGTCTGTTGGTTTTGAAGTTCGGCGCGATTATGGTTTGCCAAAAATCTTTAGACACGGTTTTTGCTTCGTATTTATTACTTTCCCATTTTCCGCTCTGCCAATTTTCGTCTGTTTCGATTTTTTGAACCTCGCCGTCGGTATAAGTTATTTCCGCTATTATGTTCGCACCCGCTTTAGGTTTGCGCCCGTACGAAGCGGCTTTTATGACTATCTCGTTTTCCCCTTTTCGCAAATAATTTTTTATGTCCAAATATTTGACTCTGCCGTATTCGACGGAAAGCGAAAGCGTTAGTCGGGCGTAAACTTTTGTAACGAATTTCCCGTTTATGTAAAGCTCGGCATAGGTGTTTCCCATCAGTTGAAGTTTTGCGGAGCTTATTTTTTTATTGCTCACAAGGAAGAGATAACGGAATTTGGCACGGGGCAAAAGGGAATCCTTTTCTACCTGTGCATAAATCCATTTGCTTTTAAGCACGGGAGAGTAAAGGGTGTCGTGTTGTAATTCCTCTTTTGTTTCCTTGAAATAGGCGTTCAAACGATTAAATTTATCCTCGATTAAATTTAAATTATCCGGTTTGTAATATTGCAACCAAATTTTCTTAAACTCTTTTTTGAGCTTGGAAAGTCGAGAAATGTTTTCATCAATGAGAGGAATAACGTTTGCTCTTTTTTCGGAAATGCTTGTGGTGGTATCCAACAATGCTAATTGCGTTTCCATTTTCAGAGAATACCATGAATAAAGGTCGAGAAGGAATTTATAAATTTCCGTTTGTTTTGTGTTCCTTTTTGCGTTCGCACGGATTTTTTCCACATCGTTTCGAATCAAAGGTAATGTTTGTTTAAGCCAGGTCAAGCGCGCGGCAGCGGAAACGTTGGGCGTCCACCATGCCGCTTTTTTAAAAGGTAACAACGGATGTCGCCAAATCTCGTGCCATAAAAATTGATTTAAAGGGTTACTTAGGGTAATGTTAAGGCGGAGAGGGGTATCGTCGTTTGTTCCAAAGAAAGTTTTGAAAAAGCGGGAATTAAATTTCGCTATGTCGGCTTTTTGAATGTTCCAAGCACATTCTCCTGTCCATGCATAACCCCAATAAAGTAGCTCCTTGAACGTCTCCGCTCCGTAATCCCCCCAATTGGAGGTGATTAAACCAATGGCTTTTTCTTTAAATCCGTCTTTGGCGAAATATTCGATATTAGGTAAGGCATTTAAATTTGTAGGATAAGTTGTTAGGAAGTTCCACACCGATGGGGAAGCGATTGTTTTAAAACCGGCTTTGTGAAATTTCACCAGCGAAGGATAATCGTAATCGGCACGGTAATGCCAGTCCACAATGATAATGTCTTTCGGTATCAAGTCCAAAATTTCGGGATGGCGAAGAATTATATCGCCGTACATCATGACTTTCTTCCCGTATTTCTTCAGAATGTTGTAAACCTTTTTGTAATGTTCGGCATGTGCGGCGGCTATTCCCAAGCTGTCCACCATTTTCTTGCTTTTGCCGTAGCCCACGTCGAAACTTTCGTCGGCACCCATGTGAAAATAAACGGAAGGGAAAAGGGCGGTTGCTTCCTTCAGTAATTTATCCAAAAAGATATAAGTGGAATCGCTGGAAATATTGAGGGAAGCCGCACCGGGGAATTCGGCGTACTTTAGAAATTGTGGCTGTGCCAATATGTTCTCGTAATGTCCCAAGGTTTGGAAAATAGGAATAACTTGCACGAAGCGCTCGGATGCGTACCGTACGATTTCTTTTACTTCTTCTTTGGTTAATGCGCCTCGTCCTTTTCCGATTGAAGGAAACTCGTCAAAGCGTAGCATGTCTTCCAGGTAAGGCATGTAAACGTTCATTTTGTAACGAGCGAGGAAGTCTATGATTTTTTTAAAATTCCTAACCGTGGATACTTGTCCGCGGCTTATATCGTCGGATATTCCCCGCATCCGAAAGTCGGGCCAGTCCTTGATTTTTATTCCGGGTAGCTCTCCGTTTTCGCTTTGAGCAATAATTTGTGAAAGCGTCTGAATGCCGTAGAACAGCCCTCGACAAGTTACGGCGTTTATGTCTATTCCGTCATTGTCTATCGAAAGTCGATAAGCATCTTTCAAAATTTCCGCATCCGTTAATCCTAAATCCAAATCCTGAACAAGAGAAGCTTTTATAACGGCTTTGTTTGCAGTGTTTACAAATTTGAAAACGACCTTGCTCTCTTTGCCGATTCGCTCAAAGGCTTTGCGACAGTATTCATATTCGTTCTCCCTTTTGTCAATGAATACGGTTGTTTCGCGAGGCAGAGCGAAGGTTGTTCCCGTAAAAACAACACTTTGAGGAGTCGGAAGAACCGTGATTTTTTTAGGCTCTGCTAGATTCAATTTTGCAATCGTCAATATTAGAAGCGCCAGGGTAATTCTCTTGAAACTCATTCTTTTTCCTTTCCTTGTTTTCGGTTTGAATTTTGCTTGCTGCAAAATTAGAGGAATATTTTATTAAAATCATCTTTTTTGCGAAAGCCCTTCTCTCGTATGTGCTTATCCCGTTCATTATTTTACATTTCGTTTTCCTATCTTTACAATTTGAAATTTGAATTTTAAAAAGGAGAGAAAATGAAGTTCAGGAAAAGAACCCACACATGCGGAGAGCTTAGAAAATCGAACGTCGGAGAAAAAGTTGTGCTTAACGGGTGGGTTGATTCCCGTAGAGATTTGGGTGGAATGATTTTCATTTACGTGCGGGACCGCTACGGAATGACGCAGGTTGTTTTTGAACAATCCGAGGGCTCGGAAGCCTATGAATTAGCGAAGAAATTGAGAACCGAATACGTGATTTCCGTCGAGGGGAAAGTGGTTTCCCGCCCGGCGGATCAAATAAATAGCGAAGTTTCCACCGGTGAAATAGACGTAAAAGCCGAAAAGCTTATTATTCTTAACGAAGCGGAAACAACACCTTTTCAAATACGCGACAATATTGATGTTTTCGAAGATTTACGTTTGAAATATCGCTATCTCGATTTGCGTCGCCCCAAAATGCAAAAGAACCTTTTGCTGAGGCACAGGGTTTATCAAATTGTTAGAAATTATTTCGACGAAAACGGTTTTGTTGAAATTGAAACTCCGATGTTGATGAAAAGTACCCCGGAGGGTGCGCGGGACTTCCTTGTGCCTTCCCGACTTCATAAAGGAAAATTTTACGCACTTCCTCAGTCTCCGCAGACGTATAAACAAATATTGATGGTTTCGGGCTTTGACAGATATTTTCAAATAACGAAATGTTTTAGGGATGAGGATTTGCGAGCCGACCGCCAACCGGAATTTACGCAAATCGATGTGGAAATGTCCTTCGTGGATACGGAAGATGTTTTTGAAATCGTAGAGGGATTGATGCAAAGGCTTTTCAAAGAAATTTGGAACAGGGATTTGGAAATTCCCTTGCCCAGGCTTTCGTTTGACGAGGCGATGGAGAAATACGGTAGCGATAAGCCCGATTTGCGTTTCGGATTGGAAATGGTAACTTTGAACGAGATTTTTGCGAATACGAACTTCCGAGTCTTTCGTGACGTATTGGCAAAGAACGGTATCATTACCGGTTTGCTTGCCAATGGCTGCGGTAATTATTCGCGAAATCAATTAGACCAGCTGACTAATTTTGTTAAAAAACTCGGTGCCGGTGGTTTGGTCTGGATAAAAGTCAAAAACGGACAATTGGAATCTCCCGTTGCCAAATTCTTTACGGATGACGAGAAGGAAAAACTTGCGGAGAAAATGGGTGCCAAGGAAGGGGATTTGATTTTGATCCTTTCCGACCAGCGCTCGAAAGCGCTTTCCATTATGGGTGCTTTGCGATTGGAGATGGCAAAACGGCTTAATTTAATTCGGGAAGATACTCCGCCTTCTTTGCTGTGGATAACGGATTTCCCCTTGCTGGAATGGGACGAGGAAACGCAGCGATACTATGCAATGCATCATCCGTTTACTTCTCCGAGGACTGAGGATATCCCGCTTTTGGAGACGGAGCCGGGCAAGGTAAAAGCTCGCGCCTATGATTTGGTTCTTAACGGAAACGAAATTGCAGGCGGAAGTATCAGAATACACAACTCCGACTTGCAAGCCAAGATGTTCAAAGTGTTGGGAATATCCGAAAAAGAAGCCGAGGAAAAGTTTGGCTTCTTAATGAATGCGTTTAAATACGGCGCGCCTCCTCACGGCGGAATAGCTTTCGGATTTGACAGACTTGTGATGCTCTTTGCCGGTGAAAGCTCCATTCGCGACGTAATGGCGTTTCCTAAAACTACCAGCGGACTTTCATTGATGGACGATTCCCCCTCCGAGGTGAGCGAGGAACAGTTGAGAGAACTACATATTAAAATAGACGATTCGAAAGATAAAAGAGAAAACGGAGAGAAATAAAATGGCTGAAAAGTTAGTCGAGTGCGTCCCGAATTTTTCGGAAGGAAGAAACAAGGCTGTAATTAAGCAAATAACGGATGAAATTGAAAAGGTCGAAGGCGTAAAGTTATTGGATGTGGACCCTGGCTACGATATGAACAGAACCGTTGTTACCTTTATAGGCAACCCCGAAGGCGTGAAAGAAGCCGCATTCAACGCAATTAAGAAGGCGGCTGAATTGATTGATATGTCGAAACATCACGGGTCGCATCCGAGAATGGGAGCCACTGATGTATGCCCCTTCGTGCCTGTTAGCGGCATTAGTACCGAGGAATGTATTGAACTTTCGAAAGAGGTGGCGAAACGAGTGGGAGAGGAGCTCGGTATTCCCGTCTATCTTTATGAAAAATCCGCAACGACTCCGGAGAGAAAAAATCTTGCCATTATTCGCCAAGGCGAATACGAAGGATTGCCTCAGAAATTAAAAGACCCGAAATGGAAACCCGATTACGGTCCCGCCGAGTTTAATGCCAAGGCGGGTGCGACGGTAATAGGCGTGAGGGAATTTTTGATTGCGTATAATATCAATCTTAACACTCGCGAAACCCTTCACGCTACGGACATAGCTTTTGAATTGCGTGAAAAAGGGCGCTCCGCACGTCGCGGCAATACGAAACCCTTTTACTACAAGGGAAAAACCATTCTCAAATATAGAGAAGGTGAATATCCGTGCGGCACATGCGATTTTGTGGGAAAGACAATTGCGGAAACGATGGAGCATTGCCGAAAAGAACACGGATACGATTTGCGAGAGTTGTTGATTCTGAACGGTATTGACCCCGAACATCCCGAAGGACAAAGCGTCAAGAAGCCCGGTTTGTTTAAACATTGCAAGGCAATCGGTTGGTCGGTACCGAAATACGATAGGGCGCAAATTTCCATTAACTTAACGGATTACAAGGTTACTTCCATGCATCACGTTCTGGAAGCGGCACGACAATTGGCGGCGGAACGCGGACTGGTAGTAACCGGCAGCGAAATTGTGGGAATGGTGCCTTATCCCGCTCTTTTGGAAACGGGAAAATATTATTTGAAAAAACAGGGACGTTCCGCCGGAGTGCCGATTAAGGATATTCTGAACACTGCGGTACAATCGCTCGGTTTGAACGACGTGGCGGAATTCAAAATTGAAGAACGAGTGCTGGGCTTACCGAAAAATTCGGAAGAATCGCTTGTCGAGATGAAACTTTCCGACTTTGTCGATGAAGTCTCGAGGGAATCTCCCGCTCCTGGCGGAGGTTCCATTGCCGCACTCTTGGGAGCCTTGGGCGCCGCTCTCTCCTCGATGGTAAGCAATCTTACCGCAAATAAACGTGGAAGCGAGGATGTGGACGATATACTGAACGAGGCGGCTGAAAAGGCGCAAGAGTTGAAGAATGCGCTTGTGAAAGCCATCGATGAGGACACTCACGCTTTTAACGCTTATATGGAGGCTCGCCGACTTCCCAAGAAAACGCCGGAGCAAATAGAGGCTCGGGAAAAGGCTATGCTCGAAGGGTTGAAACAAGCGGTTCGTGTCCCCCTTAGAACAGCCGAGCTTAGCCTCGAAGTCCTGCGCGTTGCCGCTACAGTTGTGAATTATGGAAACCCGAATTCCGTTACCGATGTTGGCGTTGCTGCAGAAAGCGCTAAGGTGGGCGTAACCGGCGGAGTATATAACGTGCTTATAAATCTTAAAGATATAGCCGACGAATCCTTTAACAAAGAGATGAAACAGAAATGCAAAGTCCTCCTTGACGAGGCGGACAAGTTGAGCATGGCAATTGCAATGCAAGTCAATATGAAAATTTCCAAGTGAAGAAAAGCCTTTTATAGATAACGGGGAAGCTTCCTGAAGTTTCCCCTATTTTTTCTCTTATTTTTAACTCAGCCTTTTTTGCTTTAAATTTGTTTATAAAATTATTTTAATTAACTCGTAAGGGAGGAGAAATGACAATCGACAAAATCACGGAATATTTGGGCGACGAGGCGGAATCTTTACTTAATCACAAGGCTATTTTTCCTAAGGAAAAATTAACTTTGCCGGGACCCGATTTTGTGGACCGTGTTTATTATCATTCGGACAGGAACGTAAATGTTCTAAAAAATATGCAGTGGATTTTCAATCACGGACGTTTGGCAGGAACGGGTTATCTTTCGGTCTTGCCAGTTGACCAGGGCATTGAGCATTCCGCCGGAGCGTCATTTGCACCGAATCCCGATTATTTCGACCCGGAGAAAATTGTAGAGCTCGCAATCGAAGGCGGTACGAACGCCGTGGCTTCTACTCTCGGAGTTCTTGGTATGGTTTCACGCAAGTATGCTCATAAAATTCCTTTTCTCGTAAAAATCAATCACAACGAGTTGCTAACTTATCCGAACAAATATGACCAAATAATGTTTGCGAGTGTGGAACAGGCGTACGACATGGGCGCCGCCGCAGTCGGAGCTACGATTTACTTCGGTTCTCCCGAAAGCAATCGCCAAATAATCGAGGTTAGCGAGGCTTTCCAATACGCTCATGAGCTTGGGATGGTAACTGTTCTTTGGTGCTACTTGCGTAATTCCGCATTTAAATCGGATAAGGATTATCATTTAGCCGCCGATTTGACGGGACAGGCGAATCATCTTGGCGTTACTATCGAGGCGGATATTGTAAAACAGAAACAACCGGAGAATAACGGCGGTTTCACCACTCTTAAATTCGGAAAGACACATCCCAAAATGTACAGCGAGCTTGTTACCGACCATCCCATCGATTTGACGCGTTATCAAGTAATCAATTCCTACATGGGAAAAGCCGGTTTAATCAATAGCGGCGGAGCCTCGGGCGAGAACGATTTTGCTCAGGCGGTGCGTACCGCTGTAATTAACAAGCGTGCCGGAGGAATGGGATTGATTTCGGGACGCAAAGCGTTTCAACGTCCCATGGAGGAAGGCGTTAAACTTCTGAACGCCATTCAGGACGTATATCTTTGTGACGAGGTTACAATAGCTTAATCTTAAAAAACAGAGCCCGACTTGATAGTCGGGCTTTTCTTTTTAGCATTGAGTAGAACCCAGATGTATGATTTTCAATCGTTGCTTGTTTTGTTTGCCGTGGGCGCTGTTGCTGGATTTATAAATGTAAATGCCGGAGGGGGTTCCACTCTCACCCTTCCCACGTTGATTTTCTTAGGATTGGATTCCTCGCTTGCCAACGGTACGAACCGAGTTGGAATACTGATTCAAAATATAGTGGCGGTTTTGAAGTTAAAAAAAGAGCGTTACAGTCAAGCAAGACTAAGTCTTAAGCTTGCCGCCTTTACTATCCCCGGTGTGTTGGTCGGAGCCTTTTTCGCCGTTAAAATTTCCGACGAAACATTTAAAACCGTTTTGGGTATCATTTTAATTGGTGTGATTATCTCCATGCTTGTGCCACGGAAGGAGATAATAACGGATAATAATCCCGATAAAAAAATAGGTTGGAAAGCGGCTTTGGCTCTTTTCGGAATCGGGTTTTACGGGGGATTCGTGCAAGCGGGAGTGGGATTTTTGATAATGGCAACACTCTATTATCTGTTGCATTTCAGTTTGATTTATGTCAATATGCACAAGCTTTTTATTATTGCAACTTATACCGTTCCTGCAATTTTAATATTCGCGTTTACGGGAAATGTCGATTGGATTTACGGTTTGACTCTTGCGCTTGGCAATTCGTTCGGAGGATATTGGGGTATTCGGTTCGCGGTGCGAAAGGGGGAGAAGTTTATAAAAGCCGTGTTGCTTGTTGCGGTTTTTATTATGGCGTTGAAACTTCTGAAAATACTTTGATAAGTGAGGTTTGTTAAAAACTGTTTGCTAATCCGAAATGAATGAAGCCCTCGTTAAGCGGGGTGCCTTTGGCAATAGCATAACTTATTTTTAAAATTCCCAAAGCGGTTTCCAAACTGAAACCGAGACCGTAAGAAGCAAGGAAGTTTTCGGATTTTTTAATTGTATTTAAAACGCTTGCGGGGTGCATTACGTAGCCCGCATCGTAAAATAAGAAGGCGAAGGAATTGATGTCCAGAAGAAAGCGAAACTCCGCATTTGTCCAAAGCGCTCTGCTTCCCGAGAATTGCTTTTCTCTGTAACCCCGTACGGTACTTGCTCCTCCGATGCGATAAAGATCGGATTCTTCCGGTTGGGAGGCTTTTAACTCTCTCCCCGCAATGTTAAGAGCCGCTATCGCTCGCCCGTGAATTTTCAGATAATAACCGAAATTAACCTCCACTTTCTGTTGAAAGCTTGCCTTTTGGATTTGGGAGGTTAATAGTTTTTGCGGACCTTTTATTTCTTTTCGAGAGAATAGGTAAGAGGTTGAAAACAAAACGCCGCGTGTGGGTGCGGTTAGATTATCCCGCGAGTCATATTTTATTCCTCCCCCAATGGCAAAACGGGAGGAGTTTAAAACGGAATATTTTTCCGAGGAATTCAAGAGCGGAGTAACGAGCTCGCTTTCTCCGGTTAAAAATGCCGTGAAGTATGCCGAGGCAAGATAATTAAAACCGACGGTGAGAATTCTTTTTACATAAGAAGTGTCCTGTTTCCTTTGAAAAAGAGAGAAAGAAAGATTAAGCGGAAAGCCCAATAACCAAGGCTCCAAGTATTTTAATTCCAACTCTTGGGAATATTTGTTTTCCCTTTGCCAGCGGAAGCTTAAGGCTCTTCCTGTTCCGAAAATATTTCTTAACGAGATATTTAAATAGCCGGTGAAGAATCCCTTCTCGTTTTCTTTTGCGGAAGGAACGTAACCGATAATTCCGTCGAAACCGTTTACTTGTTTTTCCTTGACGTGCACGACTAAAATTCCTTCGCCCTTCTCGTTTAGGTAAAACTCAGGTTCGTCTATTTCCGAAAAGAGATTTAGTTTTTTTAATGCCTCCATTCCCTTTTCGATTTTGCTTTGAGAATATTCTTCTCCCTTTGCATACCGAAACTCTCTGGCGATTACAAAACTTTTTGTGCTTTCATTTCCTACGGTTTCGATTTTATCGACGGTGGCTTTCTTGCCAGGATTAACGGAGAGCGCTATGTTTACAAACATTTCTCCGCTTGCCGTGTCCGATGCGAATTGTAAGGAGTTTATTTTTATCTCGGCGAACGGAAAGCCGTTGTTCTCGAAGTAGAGTAGAGTTTTATTCAAAGCGTTTTCAACGGCGGATTTTGTAAATGGTTTCCCTTTTAAAAATTCGAATGTCGGTAAAATTCTTGCGGAATCTTTTTGGGATACACCCTCGATTTTTATTTCTTTAATCGTCGTCGGTTTGCCTTCGCTAACATGGATAAATACTATTGTTGTTAGGGAATCTTTTTTTATAACGGAAAGGGAATCCAGCCTGAAATTCCAATAGCCCCTGGCGGAAAATTGTTTTGCGAGTCTTGAAATTACCGTGTCTTTTAAAGCGTGTTGGTCGTTTGCCTTTATGTTTCTAAGCCACTCTATATATTTTTCTTTGGGAAATCGGGAGTTCCCTTCTATTTTAAAATTTACTTGTTGGGAAAAAGATATGCCGGAAAGGGAAAGCAGAAGGACAAGGATTTTAAATCGTCGGTGAATCATCTATCAATTTCATTTTCTTTCCGACTGTTTTCAGCGTTAGGCAAGATAGGAATTTACCGTATTCTTCGGGCGAAACGGAGCATGTTTCGAAAGATTCCGCGTTTGCCGCTCCCAGGGAAATCGCCTTTCGAGTAAATTCATCGAAAGTGAGTCCGTTTTCCAATCCCGAAGCAATTCCCGCCACGAAAGCGTCTCCGCTTCCGGTTGCATCTTTTTCATGTATTTTGGGCGGAGAAATTTTGTAGTGAAAATCGAATTTGGAAGCATATACCGTATTTTTCCCGTTCGTAAGGAATGCCATTTTTATTCCTTTTTCGTAGAGGGAATAAAGGAAATGCCTTTTTTCTTTTTCGGTTTTCAATTCGATATTTAAGGTGCTCTTTAATTCTTCGATGTTATTGTGAATTACAGTGGGAGCCTTTTCGAGGGCAAGTTTCAAAGCGTTACCGTAGGTATCCACGACGGAAATTTTATCGTGTTCATGGGCGATTTCCACGCCTCGAGCGAACAAATAATCCGTGTTCGGATGCGGAGAGCTTCCGGCAAAAACGACGATAGAGCAATTGGCAATCATCCTTTCCATTCTTTTTTCGAATTCCGCCGCTTCCCGTTCGGATACATAATGATTGGGGGCGAAAAGAGTTGTTAAGCGTTCTCCCGTTTTTTCGAAAGCAACGGTCGCCCAGCGCAGTTCGGATTTCATATTTACGTAAACAGGTAAAATTCTTTCTTCCTCGATAATTCGGCGGAATATTTTCCCGTTGTTCCCACCGATAAAAGTCAGCGCCGTGTTCTTAACATTGAGCAGATTTAGCTGTCGGCTTACGTTTATTCCTTTCCCTCCGGCGCGGAAATATTCCCGCTCCGCTCTGTTGTTTTTGCCAGGCTCGAGTTTTTCAAAATCCAATCGGCGTTCCAATAAGGGATTTAATGTCACTGTTAAAATCATTTTAGTATCTATACCTCCAATCGGTAAAATCGGGGTTAATCAAGCGATAATCTCCGAAGCCGGTTTGGTCGACGAAAACAAAGCGCCTGTTGAGATTGAAATAATCCCATATTTCATACGGCTTACTGTCGAACTCGAAAGGATGCCTTTCCACTTGGTCGGGGGGACCCAGCGTGATGTAAATCATTCCCATATCCGTCCGCCAACCGTCATAGTAGCTCTTGAAATGCTCGTTGGCATAGTCCACGCGACGGTAGTATTCGTCCAGAACTTCGTTTTCATCGGTGTTCGGAGTGGGGTCTTTGCTTTTCCAGAATCTTAAGTATCTTTTTAGTTTTTCATCGTAAGTTTTTGCGGATTTGATATAATCTATTTCCGAAGGCGAAGCGATGTAAATCATTTGGTCAATTGCCAAATCGAGATCTTTTATCGTTTCGGGAAAGCTATAGATTTTCGAGCTGAATTTTTTGCCTATCCCGACTTTCAAACCGCTTTTTTCGTCCTCCACTTTTACGATTAAGCTGTAATCCCCCAAGGAGAAATCGGGGACGGAAAGGCTTTGATAAATTAAATTTTTTCCTTTCTGTATTTCCCTTTGAATTTTCTGCTTGTAGAATTTATCTTTTCTTAAATTACGAATTTGGTAAGAGATGGAGACATTTCGGTTTGAGTCCGAATAAATCTCATAATAGAAAGAGATTACGGAATCTCGAGTTGTTATTTCTCTGCTTATGTTGGGCACTATTTTTTTGATTCCGCCGGAGGCTATTTTTTTCGAGACCAACATAATATCGCTAATATCGAGCGGTTTGTCGATTCGCAGAACCGTTACGTCGCTTTCGGATTTGCCCTTTACGTCCGAGTTTTTTACCTCCACGGCGATTGTCATTTTGTAAAGCCCGGGTTTTAAATTGTAGGAACGATAAGAGATATTGAAATTCTTGGAAGAGGTGGTTACGGGAAAGTCTTTTGCTTTTACGGTTTCCGTCCAACTTCTGCGTAGGATTAAATTATCCGTCTCGCTTTCTTTGAAAGAAATATCAACCACGTAAGAAGATTTGTACATGTTCCCGCTTTTTAAAAATTGAATTCGCGAGTAAGGGACTTCGATGAAAACGTCCACTCGCGTTAAGCTGTCCGAGTTACTTTTGTAATTCGCAATGTCGTAATAGAACAAAGGATGGGTGTTGTAGGAAAATTTCCCGGCGGAATTTTCCACTTGTGCGAAAATTCGAGTCGTGACCAGAAGCAATATGATAAAAAGTTTTCTCACTTCGCTTTAGAAGAAATATTTGCGTACAAATCATACTCATTACAATCGTAAATTTCAACTTCGTGAATATTTCCTATTTCGGGATTATTGTGTTGTGCGGGAAGAAAAACCTCTCCGTCCACTTCCGGTGCGTCCCTTTCGCTTCGTCCGATAAAGAAATCCCCTTCTTGACTTTCCACGATTACCCGTAATTTTTTGCCTATCAAGCTTCGATTTTTTCTAAGCGAAATCTCTTTTTGCAACTCCATTATTTCCGCTTGACGTTCTTCCTTTATTTTTTCGTCCCACGGGTCTCCCAGCGGAAAGGCGGAGGTGTTTTCTTCAAGCGAATATGTGAAAACGCCCAATCGATCGAATTCGGTTTCCTTGACGAAATCGTACAATTCGCGAAATTCATTTTCGCCTTCTGCGGGATACCCCACGATGAAAGTTGTTCTGAAAGTTACATTTGGGACGGAGGTTTTGACTTTTTCCACAAGCTCAATTGTTTTCCGCTTGGTAATTCCTCTTCTCATCGATTTTAGAACTTTATCCGAAATGTGTTGAAGAGGTAAATCAATATAATTAAGCACCTTCGGGTTATTCGCCATTTCTTCGAGCACGTCGTAGGGAAAGTGTGTGGGATAAGTGTACATTAGCCGTATCCATTCCAGCCCTTCTATTTCGGAAAGTTTTCGGAGCAAAAGGGCGAGCTTTCTTTCCCCGTAGATATCGATTCCGTAAGCGGTAGTATCCTGAGCAATCAGAATCAATTCTTTTGCCCCGTGTTCTACGAGGAAACGGGCTTCCTCCATGAGAGTTTCCATTGGTACGGAGCGATGTTTGCCGCGTATGAGCGGAATGGCACAAAAGGAACACGGATTGTCGCATCCTTCGGATATTTTGAGATAAGCAAAATGTTTAGGCGTGCTTATTTCTCTTTCGCCTAATAATTCCCGTTTGAATTTTCCTCCTACGGCGGAGACAATCTTCTCGTATGCTTCCGTACCGAAATACGAGTCCACTTCGGGGATTTCTTTTCTTAATTCTTCTTTATAGCGCTGGGAAAGGCAACCTGCAACGAGCACGTGTTCTATTTTGCCCTGTTTTTTTAGCTCCACCGCTTCCAAGATTGTATTGATGGATTCCTCTTTTGCCGGTTCGATAAATCCGCAAGTGTTTATTATTATTGTATCGGCGTCATCCGAGGTTTCGACAAGCTTGATATTATTGGCTTTTAGCTGTCTTGCCAATCTTTCGGAATCCACGGTGTTTTTGGAGCAACCGAGTGTTATTATTTCAACTTTGTGTTGTCGCATAAGGAGAGTTCGATAAAATTTTAAGTGGTGTATAAAAGGAAAATATAAATTATGGGGGCTGTGAACAATAAAGAATCGAAACGGTCGAAAATTCCCCCGTGACCGGGAATAAGAGCGGAAGAATCCTTTACGTCCGCATCCCGTTTGAACATACTTTCAACCAAGTCCCCTATTTGTCCGAACACACCGATGATAATTCCCAAACCGATTATTTGAAACCAAGTTAGAAAGTCGAGAACGGTGTATTTGGCGAGTGTCATTGCTAACAGAGAAAACACAAATCCCGCTATGGCTCCCTCCCAGCTTTTTTTGGGGCTTATTCTTTCGTAAAGTCTGTGCTTTCCGAAAGCCGTTCCCAGGAAAAACGCTGCCGAGTCGCAGATCCAGATTGTTGCAAGAATAGAGATGATTAAATAACCTCCACGTTCATAAACGAGGGAAGCGGGGGGGTAAAACTCCCGTATTTTTATAAGAGCCGAGGCGAAAAGTCCGAGATAGGATATACCGAGTAGAAGTGCGCCGGTGTCGATGATAGCGGACCCGCGGGAATCGAACAGTTTGAGTAACACGGCAAAAAGCAATATAACGATGAAAATAATTTCGGTTTGCGCAAAGTTGAAATAAGCGTTAAGTATTAAGATTTCTACCGAGGCGATACCGAAAATAGGTTTGATGACCAATCCTTTTCTTTCTCCCATTCGAGAAAATTCCCAGAACGCTATCGTTCCTATTCCTGAAACCAAAAGGAGAAAAGGGATGCCTCCCCAATAGCAAAGTGCTAAAATAAGGGGTATGGCGATTACCGAAACGATTATTCTTGTAAGTGTATTACTCACCTTTTTCACCGTGCTTGTTAATATCTTCGATAATTGCCAATGCGTCTTGGACATCGTCTTTTTTTACCAGCACTTTCACGACGGAAAGGTCGCCGGGAGCGGGAAAATTTTGGTCTTTTTGGTCAAGTAGTTTTACGTCTATTCCCGCGCTTTCAAGATTTGCCTTGAGCATATCGGCTTCGTACTCCGCTTCGGTGGTGTAAACAATAACATAATCGGAAGGATGCACCAAGTTTCCTTCGAATTCTTCTTCCGTTATCAAAGGCGTGCCGCAAACGGGGCAGACTTTTACGTAATCATAATACTGTGTTTCACATTTCGGGCAAATCATTTTGTTTCTCCTTTTGGTTAATAATTTTTCTGATAAAGATTATAAAAGCGGCGAAAACAAGGGAGAGAATAATAAATTCGACGGCGTAAACCTTTGCCTCCGCAGCGGTGGGAACGGCGGAGTCCTTTAGTTCCGCTTCGCCGTAGATGAAAAACAGAACAACGGAGATGAAGTTATTGAGAAAGTGAAGAGAGATTGACGTAACGATTGAATCGGTAACATATACGGCATAACCGAAATATAATCCCAACCCTATTAGAGGCAACAGTCCGTACGGGTTAAAATGGTAAAGCCCGAAAAAGAGTGCCGTAAAAAGAGCCGCTTTGAAAGGCGTGGTTCGCATTTCGAAGCTTGTTTGAATAAAACCACGGAAAAGAATTTCCTCGCAGAATGCGGGAGTCAAAGCAATTACGATAACTACGAGAGTTCCCTCGAAAATTCCGTTGGCGTTCAATAAATTTCCGTAAGCGGCTTCCATCAATTTATCCAGACTATCCAGAAAGTCTTTTATATTGCTGAAAAAAGCGGATGAGGAAGCGAGCTTGTTAATTAAAAAGTTTTGTAAATAGAGATAGTTTTGTAATAGAGGGACAAGAATAAAGAGTCCTATTAGAAAATAAAGCAACTCTTTTTTCTTGGGCATGCGGGCGCGTATTACCGTAGTAACGTCCTCGTAAACATATTTTGCAAGGAGTAGAGCGGGGAGCAGAATAAACAAGATTTGCCCTGCCATTGTCATCAGACGCAAAGCGTTGACGTCCGCATTTTTTAGTTCCAAGCCGAATATCAGTAGCGTAAGTACGCTCCCGGCAATTTGGTAAAGGACAAAAACGCCTACCAGTCCCAGGAACGCCGCTGTGACGGGGGGAATAACGGGATTCAGATTTTTTATTTTGGATTTTTCTCCGTACAAGTTTTTCTCGTCGGTTGTTTAACGGCTTTTTAATTTTTTTGCGTAAGTTCTATGAAATCGGCAAGAATATGACATGCTTCCTTCAATTCGGGGTCGTCCAGATGTTCTTCTTTTTTCTTGCCGTCCTTGTCGTATTTTATAACGATAGCGGAGCTTTTTTTGCGAGCTTCTTCTCTTTTTTTCTTTTCTTTTTCGAGTTTATCCCTTTCGGCTTTACGGGTTTTTTCGCTGAGGGAATATTTTTTCTTTTCCCTCATTTTGCGAGCTTCTTTTATTTCCTGTAAGTAGAGCTGAAATTCGGGGTCCTGTTTGGTTCTTTCCTCGTGACGTTTTATAAGCTCGGGAACCAGTCTTTGTATGTTCGAGTATTTTTCGAATGCGGCGGGACGGATTCTGTCCCATTTCAAGGCGCTCGGTTTTGAGCTTTCGCCCGATTCTTCCGGCGGGATGGGTGAGGGATATTCTATATCGGGGATTACACCCAAGCGTTGTGTGCTACTCCCCGTGATTCTGTAAAATTTTGCGATTGTCAGTTTGACCTGCCCCACCTTTTGTCCCGGGAGGAATCTGCCCAGATCAATCAGATTTTGCACCGTTCCTTTCCCGTAAGTTTCCTCGCCGATAATGATTCCGCGCCCGTAATCCTGAATCGCTGCGGAGAAAATTTCCGAAGCCGAAGCGCTGAAGCGGTTAACCAATACAGCGAGGGGACCGTCGTAGTAAAGAGAGGGGTCGGGGTCGTCGTCAACTTCAATTTTCCCTATGGAGTTTTTCACTTGCACAACGGGACCTTCGGGAATGAAAAGTCCTGTCATTTCAATTGCTTCCTGAAGGGCGCCGCCACCATTGTTTCGCAAATCTATTATTAGTCCGTCGATTCCTTCCTGGCGAAGTTCCCCGATTAAACGGCGCACATCTCGAGTTGTACTTTTGTAATCTTTATCCCCGCGGTGTCTGGCGTCGAAATCGACGTAAAAGGCGGGTACATCTATTATGCCTATTTTATATTCCTTGCCGTTGTGTTTTATTTTTATTATTTCTTTTTTTGCCGCTTGTTCTTCTAATTTGACTTTATCTCTTACAATGCTGATTGTGTCGGGCGGCATTCCGGGGTCCGAATTTGCTTTGAGAATAACAAGCCGTACCGTTGTTCCCTTTTTCCCGCGAATCAATTGGACAACGTCGTCTATTCGCCAACCGATAATATCGACGATTTTTCCGTCCTTGCCTTGTCCCACGCCTATGATTTTATCGTCGGCATGTAATAGTCCGCTTTTGTAAGCGGGTCCTCCGGGAATTATACGCATGACTTTGGTGTAGTCGTTGTCCTGCTGGAGCATTGCACCGATGCCTTCGAAGGAAAGGCTCATGTTCATCTTAAAATTTTCCGAAGTAAGGGGAGAGAAATAATTCGAGTGCGGGTCAATAGCCTCGGAATAGGCATTCATGGCGAGTTGAAAAACGTCCTCGGATTTGTATTGCAAAATGGTTTTGTAAAAACGATTGTAGCGGTCGCTCAAGGTTTTTACTATGTCTTTCCACTTTTTGCCGCTCAGCTTAAGATTCAACGCATCGTTTTTGAGGCGTTTTCTCCAAAGTTCATTCATTTCTTTTTCGTCTCTGGGAAAGGGAGCTTTTTCTCTGTCGGGAGTGAAATATTCCTCTTTGCTGAAATCGAAGCCTTTTTTTAATCTTTTAAGTGCATACTTTACCCTTTCCCCCACTCTCTTTTTGTAAACGTTGAAAATCTCGTAGAAAGGGTTAACGTCGCCCAACTGCAAATCGTCGTCGAGGACATTTTTAAAACGAGCAAATTCCACGCTGTCTTTTCTATAGAAATAAAGTTTGTTGTAATCGAGGGTATTTATGTAATTTTTTAGGATAACCTGTGAGAGGGAGTCGTTCAATTTCACTTTTTTGTAGTGGTAACGGGAAAAGAGCGCCGCTATTATACGAGCTTCCCTTTCGTGTTTGGGTTGAGGCACAAGCACCTTGTTTGTGTCTATTTTTCCGTTTTCTTCAACGATATCTTGCTTGGCTTGAGCGTTGCATCCGACAATCGCCCAGAGAAGCAAAAAAGTTACGAGAATCTTTTTCATCTTTCACTCTGAAAATAATTTTATAAGTCAAAACTTTAAGTCTTCAAATTTAGGCTATTCCGTAATTAATTAAAAGGGAACGCCAAAGTCAAAATCTTCCCCCTTTAACAAAGCAAAAGGGAAATTGTTCTGAAAGGAATGAAAGTCAGTCTTCCTTTAAGCCGAGATAGGAAAGCAAGCGAACATGCGCCTCTTTTGGCATTTTGACGTCGTATATTTTGTAAAACTTGATGGTTTTTTCCACGCTGTCGAAATAACTCCTGCACTTTTCGCATTCGTTTAAATGCTCTTTGATTCTGCGACATTTCGGGGAATCGAAATCTTCTCCCACGTGCTCGCAGATGTAGTTCATTACTTCTTTACAAGAAATCTTTTTCTTAGGCATTTTGTAACATTTTATTTAGTTCGTTTCTCAGAAAAGCTCTTGCGCGGTGCAAACGGGATTTAACGGCTGGTACGCTAAGATGAACAATTTTTCCCGTCTCCGCCGTGGAAAGTCCTTCCACGTCTCTCAATAAAAAGACGATTCTGTAATCGTAAGGCAATTTGTCTATAGCTTTATCCAACATTTCCCGCAGTTCATTGTTCTCCGCAACTTTTTCCGGTGTAACTTTCCAATCGGCGACGTTTTTTTCGTCAATCAAAGAGTCTTCGTCGTCCAGCGAGGCGAAGTTTTTGTTTTTCATCGAACGCGCCATCATGAGGCAATGATTGGTAACGATTGTGTACAGCCATGTGGAAAACTTCGACCTTCCCGAAAATTGTTTTATGGATTTTACCATGCTCATAAAAGTTTCTTGCATGGTGTGCTCGGCTTTCTCTCGGTCGCGACAAATTTTGAAAGAAAAATTGTAAATTGTCTGTTCATAACGCTTAACCAATTCCGTCAATGCCTTGCGGTCACCTTCCTGCGCTTTTTTTATCAGTTCTTTTTCGTCCATTCAATACGATGAATTTTAATAAATTAAGTTTCGGAAAATTTGATTTTAATTAACAATAAAATTTAAATTGTTTTTTAAATTTAATACTTTAATGGGTCTTAATCCATTTTAGCCTTTGAGGAAAGGATATTCGTAAACTTTGTTTAAGGAAAGCCAATAAGAGCAAGCTATAATGAACAAGGGGTTAATAAATCTAATAGCGACCAATCAACTGTTTGAAAACGTTGATGTTTCGCAGATAAATTTCGAGAACGTGAAAGGTGATTTGCTGACCTTTTCCGAAGGCACGCTTATTTTTTCGGAAGGCTCACCGGCGGACAAGGTTTATCTTGTAATGGACGGCAAAGTGAATCTTTTAAAAAAGGGAGATTTGGGAGCCGGTGGTAAGGAAATTTTTGAGAAGGATACTTTCTTCGGTTTTGAGGAATTGGTGGAGGGCGTCAACAGAATTTCTTCCGCGGTTGCGCTTTCGGATGCTTATCTGATTGCGTTTACGAAAGAAGAAGCGCGCGCTATCATCCGTCAAAACGAGAGAATAAAAGAGAATATTGTTAAATACAGCGGAATCCCTGATGTAAATGTGATTCATTCTTTTTTGGTTTCGGAGGAACTCAAAGAGGAAGGATTCGTTGCCTCCGAAGCCGAAGAGATAATAGGCGAGGAAACGGAGGAAGCCGTTCCCATTCCCCCCGATGTTCCCGACGAGTTTCTCTCCTCCGAATTTTCTCCGCCGATAGATGTCGAAGATGAAGCCGAGGAGCAAAACATACCGCTGCCGGAAGAACCGATAAGTATTGAGGAAGAGACAAGCGTCGAAGCGGAAAAGCCCGGAAACACGGAAGAATCGGGCGCGCAGGAAACGGATATTTCTCTCGAACCGCCAGATATTTACGAAGATATGTGGGATAATTACGAAGAAGCGGATAATCCTTCGCCGGTTGTTGATGAAACAATTTTGCCTCCGGTCGAAGAGGAAATTTCGGAGATGGAGACGCCTCCCGATTTGCCTTCTCCCGAAAAGACGGTAGGTGGCGAAGAGGAAAGCAGTGTCGAGATAAAGGAAGAAACGGAGCAGTCCCCCGTTTTGCAAGTTTCCGCCGAGGAAATTTTGAAATCAACGGACAAAATTTTTCTTTCTTTTTCCGAATCCGAAGCGTTGGAAAACTTTGCCGAACTTTGTGCCGAGGCAACGGTATCTGAAGTTTATCTTCTCTTTTCCCCCGACGAAAATAATAATTTGACCGCCAAGAGAATCTTTGAGGAAAAAGAGGTAATAATTTCCGAGCCGTTGGAAGATACCACCGTGGGGAGAGTTTTTTCGGAGAACGAACCTTTGATAATTTCCCTTCCAGAAGAATGGCATAAGTTCAAGACGAAAAGTTTTGAAAAGTTGGGGAAAGATATTAACAGTCTTTTGTTTTTCCCACTCCGCATCGGAGAGGAGAGAAAGGGAGTGTTAACTCTTATCAACAAGGCAGGGGGAAAGTTTGACGAAAGGGATGTGGAAACGGTAAAGCGATTTTTCGATTTGCTGGCGGGACATTTGGAACGTCTTGGAACTCTGGAAGCTCACTTTGCGGCGCAGAGGGAAAACATCTCCGAAAATTTGACCAATTACCTCGGGAAGACGCTAAGGCAAAAAATTGTTCTTGTAAAAAAATACTTGGAGAAAATAACCCCCGAGACGGAAGAGACCCGAAGACTTGTTTCCTTAGGTGTCGAAACCGTAAGCGAGGCGCTTCGATTTTTTGAAGAGATGAAATATCTCAACATTGATAAAAAAGAACTGCGTTTAACGGAACTCAAATTCGATGATTTCCTTTCCGATTTTTTGAGGGAGCACGAAGCGCTTTTCAAGGAAAAGTATATCAATGTTTTCAGAAATTTAAATTCGGATTCGTTTGTAAAAATCGATGCAAAACTACTATCCCTTGCTTTTCATAAAATAAGCGAAAACGCTTTCGAAGCTATGCCGTACGGCGGGAATTTTGTGGTTAAAACTTTTTCCGATGGAGACTATGTTACGGCATTGTTTTCCGATAGTGGAAAGAAAATTGACGAGGAGATACTGGGTATAGCTTTCGAGCCTTTTGTTTCTAAAGATAAGGAGGGGCATGCGGGGCTTGGACTTGCGCTTGCGAAAAAGATTATAGAGGCTCATTTTGGCAAAGTCGAGATATTCCCGAACGAAAAAGAAGGCACTACGGTCAAGGTGAAATTACCCGTAATGAAATTTTGAATACGGATTGGTCAAATCGAAAAGATTTGGAAATTCTTCGCGCTTGGTTGAATTTATTTTTTGCTTGTAAAAAATGCAGTAAGCCAAATCGCCTCTTCTTCCGTCGATGTATAAGTAACGCGGTGGCGGGAATGCGCCGGAATTACAAGCCAATCTCCCTTTTGCATTGAAATTTCCCCTTCCTTTTCGAACATAATTTTCGCCTTTCCCTTTAATAGCAAAACAAATTCGTTTTCTTCCTGGTCATACCATTTGTTTTCCGGTGTTGTGTGTCCGCGGGAGATTATTCGCTCGATGCGAATGTTTTCACCTTCGGCGAGGGTTTCCATAAGTTCTTCGGGCATGTGGCGCGGAATGTCATTGAAAATATTTTTGAGTTTCATTTTATCTGCTCAGTTTTTTAAAGTCCCGCCCGCTCGGATTCTGGAATATTTTCAAATCGAATTCTTGCACTACCGCCAAAATATGGTCGAAAATGTCCGATTGAATTTCTTCGTATTTATTCCATTCGGTAGTGTTTGTGAAAACGTAAATTTCTATGGGCAAGCCTTGTGGTCCTGGCTGAAGTTGGCGAACGAGGAAGGTTAGGTTTTTATTAATGTCGTCGCGATTTCTAAGATATGCTTTTAGATATTCTCGGAAGGTTCCCAAGTTTGTCATTCTTCTGCCGTTGACGGGATTTTCGGTGTCGATATTATGGGCTTGATTATATTTTTCTATTTCCTCTTTTTTTCTTCGTACGTAATCCTTTAAGAGCTCTATTTTTTCAAACTTGGCAAGCAGTTTGTCGTCGGCGAACTTGACGCTGTTTTGGTCAATGTAAATAGAGCGTTTTATCCTACGTCCGCCTGTTTCTTCCATTCCTCGCCAATTCTTGAAAGTGCTGTCCAACAATTTGTAAGTGGGAATCACGCTTATTGTTTTATCCCAATTTTGAATTTTGACAACGTTTAGGGAAAGGTCTATTACGTCTCCGTCGGCGCCGAAGGCTGGCACTTCTATCCAATCTCCGACTCGTACCAAATCGTAAGAGGAAATTTGAATACTTGCCACGAAGGAAAGGATTGTATCCTTGAAAACCAAAATGATGACGGCTGTCATTGCACTTAATCCGCCGATAATTGCCCACGGGTCTTTCGAAGTGATTATGCCTACCAGTAGAATGAGTCCCCAAACCCAAATTATAATTTTGATTACCTGGATATAACCCTTGATAGGGCGATTACGAAATTTCTTAATATTTTCCAGAACCCTGGTCAGGGAATTCAGAAAAGCGCTGATGACCAAGAGCATTGTGATGAGAACAAGAATGTGCATGGTTTGGCTTAGAAAGGCATCCCAACCCTTTAACCAAAAGGAAAACATGTCTATCAAAAAAAGCGGAATCAAGTAAGAAACGCGGCGGATGAGGGTTTCGTCGAAAAACGCATCGTCATATTTTGTCTTTGTTTTTGCGGTTATTTTTCGAATCGTGGTTGTCAGGAGCTTTTTCGAGATACTGTAAATGAAAGCGGATAAAAGCAAAAGAAAAACGAGTTTGATTGAATTGGCGAATAGCGGATATTTATCCAACCAAATTAAAATTTTGTCAAAGAAATCTTTCATTTTAAACTCCAGCTAAATTGTTCAAGGCTTCTTCGTCCAATCTGAAAACAGTCCATTCTTTCATGGGCTTTGCACCGAGGGATTTGTAAAAGTCGATTGCGGGTTTGTTCCAATCCAACACGCTCCATTCGAATCTTCCGCAGTTTCTTTCGACGGCTATTTCCGCCAGTCCTTTGATGAATTTCAGTATTGTTCCTACGTCCTTTTCGTTGGCTTTTCTTATTTGCAGAGTTTCCAATATTTCCCTCCTACCGTATGAACACGAGGATTTTCTTATTCTTGAGTTGTCCTCTTCGCGCCAAAATTATTTGTCTTCCTGGTTTTTGTCTTCGTTCAAATCACTAAGCATTTTTCCGTAGCGTTCGATTTTATTCTTCAAGGATTTTTCCATTTCAACTAATTCTGAAAGCTTTGCGGAGTAATCTTCTTTTTCTATCTCGATATTTGCCGTTTCCTTGCGAATGTTTTCCAATTCCTGACGTTTCTTTTCTATTTCCTCGACCAGTTTTTCCAACTTTCTTTCGTTTTCTATTATCTCCGCGGTTATCACCTCTTTTTGCTTTTCTATTTCCGAATAATCTTTGCCAGCTTGTTCCAAAAGTTTTTGCAAATCCTTTTCCAAATCCATGTTTGCATGGCGGATTTCCAAGGCATTGTTTTGGAGCGAACTGTATTCGATTTTCTTTTGGGTCAATCTGTCCATTAAATTTTCGTGAATGGCGCTAAGCTCACGTTCGTGTTCGCGTAACGCATTGATGCTTTCCTCAAGGTTCGCTTTTTCTTTTTTCATTACTTTAAGAAGGCTTCCGTATTCGGCTATTTGAGAGGATTTTTCCAGAATGGTTCTTTCCTTTTCGCTCAGTTCGCGTTCCTTGTAAAGTATTTCTTTTTTGATAGTATTAAGGCGTTCTCCGGCTTCGTGCAATTGTTCGCTGAATTTGGATAGAGTGATGTTCAACTTGTCTTCCAATCGGAGGGCGCTTTCCTCGGCTTCGTATTTCCGTTTTTCGTGTTCGGAAATACTCCTCTTCAAATTTTTCAATTCTTCTTGCGCTCGTTCTATTTCCTCGCGCACTTCCAGAACGTCTTCGTGTAGTTTGTTTTTAGTGTTTTCGAGTTTGTTAATTTCGCCTGAAAGTTCGAGCCTTTTCTCTTCTAACTCCGAAAGTTCATTTTTTAATGTTTTAAGGTGTGTTGAAACTTGTTCTAATTCACCTTTCGCTTCCGAAAGTTCAAGCCGAGCGTTTTGAAGCTCTTCCGCAAGGGCGTCTTTCTTTGCATTGTATTCGTTGTAAAGCTTAT
The DNA here is from genome assembly GCA_964611145.1 of uncultured Melioribacteraceae bacterium. GTDB lineage: Bacteria > Bacteroidota > Ignavibacteria > Ignavibacteriales > Melioribacteraceae > WFQV01. The sequence goes on along the minus strand of CAZSYM010000019.1, from coordinate 4,111 downwards.
CCTTTTCAGAAAGCTGTAAAGTAAGCTGTGCCAATGAATTTTGCAGGTTGTTATGGATTTCTTCATTGATGTCAATTTTCTCTTCGAGCTGGGCAAGTTTCTTTTCGCCGTTTTCTATTTTTTCTTCCAGGGATTTCGCTTTTTCTTCCAGCTTTTCGAGTGTTTCGGTTTTTTCGGAAATGGTTTTCTCTAACTCTTCGAGCGTTTTTTCTCTTTCGGAAATCTGGGAATTAAGAGTTTCCAATTTATCTTTAAGCTCGATTAGAGATTTGTTTTTTTCGAAAAGTTCGGAGTTCAATTTGTTCAGCTCGTTCTGTTTTTCGGATATTTCCACCTCGAGTTCTGTCAACTGTTTCTGTTTGGATTCCAGTTCGCTGCTGCTTTTGTTGATTGCCTCGCCGAGCCGTTCCAATTCGTTCTCGTTCGCTTCGATGGATTCGCTTAGATTGCTGCTTATTCCCCTTTTTTCCGAAATGCTTTTTTCTATTTCTTTAAGCTCTTCTTCTCTTTTTTCTATTTCGGTGCGGAGTTCCTCCGATTTTGCGTTTAGCTCGGATATTTTATTATCGAGTTTTTCTATTTCGGCTCTCTTTTCGGATTCCGCCCTTTCGAGATTTATCACTCTTTCGTTGATTCGTCTTTCTTCGGCGGAAATGTCGGAAAGTTCTTTCCTGGCATTAGAAATTTGTTCTTCGAGCTCCTCGTAACTCTTTTGCTTTTCTAAGGCTTTATGTAATCTGTTACGGAGTTCCTCGTTTTCTTCCGTTAGTGTTTTTATTACCTTTTTAGAGCCAGAAAACAGCCCCATATCAAACTCCCGAAATAATTAGAAGATTTTTAATTCAATTTATCAAACAGAAACGAATGACGCAAGAAGCATGCTTTTATTCGTCAAGCAATTTTTCAAGATAGTTTCTGTAAAGCGACTTCGGAATGGAGTATATTAAATTTTTGAATTCATTTTTCCCAATGAAACCCCTTGTATAAGCTATTTCCTCGATACAAGCGACTTTCAAACCTTGTCTGTCTTCGATTACGCCGAAGAAATTAGAAGCCTTTAGTAAAGCTTCGGGCGTCCCGGTATCGAGCCATGCGACGCCTCGGCCTATTTTTTCTACTCGTAATTGTCCCTTGTTCATGTATGCTTTGTTTACGTCGGTGATTTCCAATTCCCCCCGAGCGGAAGGTTTAAGATTCTTCGAAATTTCCACGACTTGATTATCATACACATAAAGTCCCGGCACGGCGTAGTCGGATTTCGGTTTATCGGGCTTTTCTTCTATTGAAAGCGCTTTCCCGCTCTCGTCGAATTCCACGATTCCATAGCGTTGGGGGTCCGTTACTTGATAAGCAAATATTGTCGCCCCCGGTTCATTATTTTTGAGGGCGTTGTAGAAAAAGTCAAGCCGTCCGTAAAAGATATTGTCACCCAAAATGAGGGTAACGTTGTCATTCCCAATGAACTCCTCACCCAGAATGAAAGCCTCCGCAATTCCGTTGGGTGCCGCCTGGACGACATACTGCATGTTTAATCCCAGTTGCGAGCCATCCCCGAAAAGTCTTTGGTAGAGAGGAATGGTTTCTTCGTTTGAAATAATGAGTATATCCTTAATTCCACCTAACATGAGAATCGACAAGGGATAATAAATTAATGGTTTGTCATAAATAAGAGCTAATTGCTTGCTGTAAACTTTTGTAATTGGGTAAAGCCTTGTACCCGAGCCACCTGCAAGAATAATACCTTTCATTTGTTCCCTACCTATAAACTTGAATGTAATTTGATATAATTAAAGCTTCGTGTTTGTTGTAAACAGAAAATTTGTATTCGCCCGGTTCTTTGAATATATATTTAAAATACGTGTCCGACCATTCGGGGTCTATCTTAAAATATTTTGTTTCGATAAATTCGTCATAATCTTCTGTGTTATTTCCCTTTTTCCACACATCCACAATTAGCGCAGGTGTGTTGAAAGGAGTGCCATTGTTAAGATAAACATAAATTAAACCGTTGTTCTTTTTGAGGTATGCGTGATTTGTGATTCTGATCGGTTTCCCGCCAAGCACAATTTCGCAAAAGACCATTTCGCAATTGTAGTAGTAGTCGCTTGTAACATCTTGACGATATCGCTTAAATTCGCTTTCCAACTCTACGTGCAGAGTATCCTGGGCAATCTTATTCTGCTTGGAGTCAAGAAAGTAAATGAGATATTTACCTGGTTCGCTAAACTTGTAATTGTATGCTGTCCAAGTTGTTGCTGAATCCAAGCGTAGGACTTTGCTATCGAAAGGTTCGAAGTTGCCGTTCATTTTTTTGTCTATAAACAAATATATCAAACCGGTTTCTATTTTCTTCCCGTCGTTGTTGAATAAAATATAGAGGTATCCGCCGGAGGGTTTGATTTTAAAGGTATTGACGGGATTTATGGGATCTCCGTCCGATGTATGCCCGGTACAAAAATAAATGCTTTGTGCCGCGAGGGTTACGGCAAAAGCAAACATCAACAAAACTATGGAGGCAAATTTTTTCAATTGCAATTCTTAGAAATTAGGAATTTAATCTTTAAATATACTCAAAAGGAAATGCGGTTCAAACGAAATTTTTCTTTGTGGTGTTTTGCGTCGTAAGAGGAAGCTCTTTTTATTTAAATTATTTTTTACTACTTTGAACAAATTATTTACCGGAACAAAATTTCTTCAACTTATTTTTTATGCGATGAAAAAGTTTTTTGCATATTTATTTTTCTTAACGGCCGAGCTTTTTTCTCAAAACGTTAATCTCTCGCAAGGCGACTTGTTTGACGGCGAACCGTATATTGCAGTAAATCCGACAAATGGGAAAAATGTGGTGGTTGCTTGGATGTCGATGTTGCCAAACGGGAAAATTTATATTAAAACTCGCAATTCGTTTGACGCCGGTAGAACGTGGCAACCTGCCGTAACGCTTGAGAACGCATTCATGCAAGCAACGGCTGCCGATGTTTCTCTTGCGTTTAACAAGGCAGGCGAGGTTTTCCTTTCGTTCATTAATTCCAATCACAGATTGAACGAAGGAGGGGTTTACGTTAGGAAATCCACAGACGGCGGAACAACTTGGAGCAAACCTGTTGAGGCAATTAATGTAAACGCCGACTCGGGAAAGTTCCCGATTGACCGTCCGTGGCTTTGCATTGATACTTCAGGAGGAATTTTTGACGGGAGAATTTATCTTACAACCGTTAACGCCAAGGTTGCCGGAACCGTCTCGCCGCCGTTTCATCCCTATTTTGTTTATTCCGACGGAGGAAACGCTTTTAGCAACTTGCAATATCTGGACTCTCCGAATTTTTTGGCAGGCAACATAATACGCTCGCCGATGCCCACGCCCGCAGTGGCGAGCAATGGAAATTTTTACGCCGTTTATTCCAGTTACGTTCCCTCACAAAATATTTATCCCCAATACATTTTGGCAAAATCCTCCGACGGCGGCGTTACGTTCACATATTTCTCCGTTTACGCTCAAACACATATTGTTCACGATACTTTGGCAAAGAAGGGTTACGTGTTACGTTCCGATCCGTCAAATGCGGAACATCTTGCCTTCATTTTTCTCGATGAAAAATTCGGCGATGCCGATGTGACTTTTATCGAAAGTTTCGACGAGGGGGAAACTTGGAGCGAGCCGAAAAGAATAAACGACGACGAGCCGGGCAACGGAGTTATGCAAGATTTGGTATGGGCGGATTTTGATAGCGACGGGGACTTGGCTATAACCTGGCGCGACAGAAGAAACGGAGACGGCTCGGGCTACGCTTCCGACTACGAAATATACGGCGCGGTTCGTTTAAATGGCGCGAGTAACTTCTCACCCAATTTTGTTATTTCCGATACGCTTCTTCCCTATGACTCTGTTCTTAATCGGAACGGAAACGATTTTATGTGTGTCGAATTTAACAACGATACTTTAAACGTAGTTTGGGGAGATACACGTAACGGGGAAATGAACGTTTGGTTCCAAAAAATTGGAATTGAAGATGTTGTTTCGGTTAACTCCCAAAATATTTTACTCGAAAACCCCAACAGGTTTTTACTCAAACAGAATTACCCCAATCCGTTTAATCCTACAACAACGATT
>CAZSYM010000018.1:0-37301 GCA_964611145.1 uncultured Melioribacteraceae bacterium | reverse complement strand
CCTTTAATTCTACTTCAGCAAAACCATCTTTTTAGTCGCTACAAAACTCCCCGCACGCAAGCGATAGAAGTAAACCCCACTCGGTAAATTACTTGCATCAAACTGCACGGAATAATTCCCGGGTGCATGCGCTTTGTTTACAAGAGTTGCTACTTTCTGTCCAAGTAAGTTATAAACACTAAGGGTTACATTAAGAGATTGCTTTCCACGAAAAGTCGGGATTGAATACGAAATCGTCGTTGTCGGGTTAAACGGGTTCGGGTAGTTTTGGCTCAAGTTATAATTCTTAGGAAATGTTACCTCCTCGACGGATGTAGCGTTCGAATTAGAAGCGCCGGGAGTGGGCTTGGTGAAGAATTGCCAATTATCCGTCCCGTCGGGAAGGCGTCCGTAAGAAACATCGGTGGTTTGTTCGCCATAGCTAAGCGTATCAATAGGAATCCCATTAAATTCGAAAAGTCCTATTTGTTCGCCTCCGCTGGAGAGTTTGAAGTCCACATGCAATATGCCATTCTCCGGTTTTTTATCCGCCCAGAGCAGAAGAAATCCGCCAGCAGGAATAACCGTTGCGTTACTCGTACTAACCGGAATCTGCCATGCCGTAGGGTCGGTTAAATCATCCGTCAAATACATTCCGGCGATATCAATCGGAGCGGTGCCGTAATTATAAAGCTCAATCCAGTCCGCATAATCACCGTTTTCATTGGCAATAGTGGTATCGTTGCTTGCCATAAATTCGTTTATCTTAATCGTTACATTACTTCTACCCGGGGAAGCGGTATATCCTATATCTTTATGTTTCGGAAAGAATGCCCATTCATTTCCGCCGTCAATTATTCTACCGTAAGAAACATCGGTGGTCTGTTCGCCAAAAGTGAGGGTATCTATAGGCGTTACGCCATCCTTTGCAAAAAGTCCTATCTGCTCGCCGCCTCCGGAAAGTTTTAATTTGACGTGCAAAACTCCCTGCTCCGGTTCTTTGTCCGCCCAAAGGACCAGAAAACCGCCGGGAGGAATCGTGGTCAAATCAGGCGAGGTGTCAGGGATTTGCCAAGCTGTCGGATTGGTTAAATCGTCGGTGATATACATTCCTCCTATATCCACAGCTACCGTATCAAAGTTATAAATTTCAATCCAGTCATCATAACCTCCAAATTCATCGGCATAGCAAGAATCGTTGCTTGCCATGAATTCGTTGATAAACAAACTTTGCGCTCTTGCACTGCCCAACAGAACAAACGCACTAAAAAGAATTAAAAATTTTTTCATTGGTAACCTCCGTTTTATTTGAAAATAATGTTATAAACATAAAGTTTCCATGTTTCATCACTTACAATATAAACCTTGTTGCGCACCAAATCAACAGCAATACCTTCGGCTTTTGAATAACCTAAATCTTGAGATTTTATCATTCCCTTTTCAGGGTTCCAAATAAACACTTTGCGGGATTGGTCACTAACAATCCAAAAAGAATTTGTATCGAGAGCACAAAAAATTCCGGAAAGGTCATCCACATCGGCAATTTCCTTGACCTTATCCGCTTCAAAATCCTTGTTCAATTCCGCCCACAGTCTCGGATTCTTCTCGTTCAGGACATAAAAAATCGAATCGGAGATACAGATGCCTTCCAATCCGCTATTCCCCGAGCCTTCCAGGTTTGTTACGTCAAAACGTCCAAGCTCGTTGCCAAGAGTGTCCAAATGCACCAATTGTCGAAGCTGTTCCTCCGCAACCCAGAGGGAACCGTCGCGTTTATCGTAAGTAATCCCTTCTAGGTCATCCCCTTGGAATTTCAATTCTTCCAACACCGTGCCGTTCAAGCTCAATTTATACACATGATTCGTGTTGTCGGAGACGGTCCAAAGGCACCAATTATTTTTGCCGAGGGTCAATCCCGAAGGTTCCGAAACTTCGGTCTTAACTTCCGAAACAAGGGCGAGCAGAGACTCCGACGGCGGATTTTTCTCCGCCGTGGAGTCGTTCAAACTGCAAAAGTTAAAAAGTAAAATCGATAAAAATAATATTATTGTTTTTCTAATCATTTATGATTACTTTCTCCCGGTGTGGGTGTGGTAAAGAATTCCCAATTATCGCTACCGTCGGGAAGGCGCCCCTGCGAAACGTCGGTGGTTTGCTCTCCGAAAGACAAGGAATCAATCACCGTCGTGCCATTCGGAGCGGTGAGTCCTATCTGTTCGCCACCGCTGGAAAGTTTAAGTTTAACATGCAGCACGCCAGCTTCCGGTTTTTTATCCGCAATCAAAAGCAAAAATCCTTTCGGCTGAATTGTAGTGGAATCCGCTTTCCCTTCGGGAATTTGCCATGCTGTAAGATCGGTCAAGTCATCGGTAATATAATAACCACCTATATCCACCGCTTTATTTCCGGCATTGTAAATCTCGATCCAATCGGGATAATCTTGAGTTGTGGAATCATAATACGAAGAATCGTTACTGGCAAGGAATTCGTTGATATAAAGTTGCGGAGGAACGAACCCAACTTCGAAGGAAACGGTATCGGAAACAGTAACATGTTCGGCTTTATCGTCGGCTTTGATATAAAAATAAACCACGCTACCGTCTTCATAAGTACCGAGGGAAGCCGTATAAACATCGCCGTCGCCCGTCATATCCTTTTCGGCTGGTTGGGCAATATCTTTTCCGTAATAAATTTTTACGCTGTTTAAATCCCCGTCTTCGTCGGTAACTTTTGCGCTTACCGTTACCTCGTCCCCCGGATTAATCGTATCGGGAGAAACGGTGATATCCTTAATGGAAGGAGGGAAAGAAGAGACGGAACCGCTATTGGATTTACCCGGAGTCGGATTCGTAAATTTCTTCCAATTATTACTCCCGTCGGGATCGCGGCCTTCGGAAACATCGGTATCCTGGGGACCGAAAGTTACTTCGTCAATTATCGCAACGCCGTTCGATTCGGTCAATACAATATCTTCACCACCGCTGGAGAGTTTAAAACTCGCATGCAAAGGTCCCTGTTCCGGTTGACCATCGCACCAGATTACTATAAAGCCACCCGCCTTTACGGTGGTTATTTCGGATTTACCCGTAGGTATTTGGTATTTTGTGATATCGCTTTTGGAATCCGAAACATACATTCCACCGAGGTCAACATCTTTATCTCCGTAATTATAAATTTCGAACCAGTCGTCGAACTCTCCGTTTTCGTCCGCGCAGCAAGCATCGTTGCTTGCCAAATACTCATTAATCACAAGCTTGTAATCGCTTTTTTGCGGTTGCGGTTTTTCTCCCGAATCGTTTATATCACAGGAAGCGATAACGAAAACCGCAATCAATATCGGAACGAGGTATTTAATAAATCTCATTTCGACCTCCTATTTATTAAAAGAAAAACTTCGTCATAAACTGGACATAACTGAAATCATCTCCGCCCACAAATCCGTTACCGGTAGCGTTATCGGAGTTCTGCACCTTGGTATAATTAAGCTGAACCACGAGATTGGGCGTGGGATACCAATTAACACCGGCCGTGTAATTGTTAGCGCGCCCGCCTAAAATTCCGGCATCCGTATCGGAAAGACTAAGATTGCTGAAGCGAAAAGCCAATTCCCAAGCGCCCAAACCTTTTCCGTTGCCATTGGGTATTAACTGTCCGAACTCGCCCTGTGTTTCGTCCCAAGGACGAGATTCACCGGTGATTGTCCACGTAAAATAAACATAACCGCCGTTTAAGTGAACGGTCGGGAGATTATCGAAGCGAGCAACGTTTACCATTTGATATTCGCCTTGGAGGTGGAAAGATTTATAAACAAAAGCACCTTCGAAGCCGTAGCGCATGGTATAATTTGTTTTCTTAATCAATTCCGTATCCAAAATTTCCACATCGCCTATTTTGGTCTCCGGCTCGGATTTATAATCAACAATCCATGTGTTATCGTCGGGACGAGTCCACACGGAAGAAGCGCCCACGTGCAAAATCATTCCTTTTTTGTTGATAGGAGCGAAAGCCGCGCGAGCCGCAAAACCGCCCCCCGTTTCGTCAATCGTTTTGTTCTTTTTCGTATCGAAAGCCTGACCGAAAAATGCGGCACGAACATTCCACCAATTCCCCCACTTGGAATATTCCAAAGCCATACGACGTCCGACTTTAAAAGCCAAAGCTGGATATGCCCTTTCGGGAAAAACTATATACCGCGAAGAAGTTAAAATTTCCAATCCGAAAGGAACTTTGAAATGCCCGAACTTAATGTGGGAATTTTTGAATCCCACGTAGCTGAAATACATATCTTTCACCTCAACAACTCCTTCGGCAACATCCATATCCCATTCCGTATGCCAATTTTTCCAAAGGGTCATTTTAATTGCAAGACGAGCTTTGCGCAAGTGCGTACCGTTGCTAAGCTGATTCTTGTTTTCGAAGAAATACGCACCGTTAATAAATCCTCTGCCGTCGAATCGTCCGGAAAATTTACCGTCGTCCGACTTCCAGAAAAGAATCCCGTGCTTCCATTCGTTGAATCCTTTGCTAACGCTATTCTGCGCAAAGACTTGCGAAGAAAAAGCGAAAAGTAACGAGATTCCCAATATCAAATAGACAATCTTTTTCATTTTTCACCCCATATTTGTTTGAGTTCTTCTTTTTTTAATTCCTTCAATTCGCCAATTGCCAAAGATTCCGCAAGGCTTTGTTTTCGCAAGTTCACATCAATTTTCCTCTCGCTTACTTTGGCTTCCGCTTGCGGCGAATGATAAACTTTCAAATGGAAAACATTCTGCACGAAGAACAGAGAAACAAAACTGAGCAAAGCCGCCGAAAGCGGTGTGGAAACCCACCCGGAAGCAATTTTGCCCAGCACTTTGAAATTTATTCCCCGCGCTTTCTTTGCCAAGCCTATTCCAATAACACCTCCTACAACAGCCTGCGAACTGGAAACCGGTACCAAAGGAATTGCAGGAAGCCCGTGGCTCAGAAGGAAATGTTCCAAACTTTTTGATGCAAAAATAAAGAGAACGAAAGACTCCGCAAGGACGACAACAAGCGCCGCCACAGGATTCAATTTAAAAATATCGTTCCCTACCGTCAACATTACCTTTTTCGAATACGTGTAAATGCCCGTAGCTATTGCCAATCCTCCTATCAGGAACAAAACCTGAGTGCCGGAAAGTGTAAAAAGATTTCCTACGGACAAATCGCCAAAGGGATGAGCGGGAACGAAAACACCCATGACATTTGCAATGTTGTTTGCACCCAAGCTATAGGAACCGAAAGCTCCGATAATCACGAGAGCCACACGAGTATAGGCATCCTGTCGGAGCATGTGAGCATTCAACTTCGGCAACAAACCTTTTGCCGCTTTATACATAAAGAAAGAGAAAACTGCCGTCAGAACGGGACAGATAACCCATGTGGAAATAATTTTCGTCAAGGAATCGAAATCCGTCGGCGAGCCGGTAAAAAGATTCCAGCCGATTATTGCGCCTACGATTGCTTGAGTGGTAGAAACCGGCAAGCCCAATTTCGTCATCCATGCCACCGTTACCGCAGCGGCAAGAGCCACGGTAAACGAACCTGCGATTGCGTTTACCGCACCCAGTTTACCCAAAGTGTGGGAAGCACCCGCTCCGCTTATTACCGCTCCGATTATCACAAAAACGGAAGCTATGATAGCCGCATTACGAAACTTAATCATTCTCGTTCCGACAGCCGTTCCGAAAATATTCGCGGCGTCGTTAGCCCCGAGTGACCAGCCCAAAAACAGACCGCTTAACAGAAAAAACCAAATCATATTACCTCCGTCTGATTAAAGGGAACGTTTAATTGCGGCAATAGAAAGTCTGTCGCAGACGTCTTCCGCCTCGTCAGCTATTTGCTCTATATGCAATGCAAAATATCGCATGTGCATTTTTTGACTTAGCGGAATATCCGTGCGAAAGACCACTCTCTTAATTTTGCGAGCAATCTTATCGGATTCCGATTCTGTAACCTGAACCTTGGTTATATGGTCACGAATATTCGTTACATCGCGAAAATATGCACGCACCGCGGCAACCATTTCGTCAACTGCCCTCAGGGAAACCTCGGTAAGCTCGATATAATCTTTTTTAACCTCCGGCAAAAAGAAAGGCAACTCGACTTCGAATTGGTTCAAAAATTCATCCATCATATTCAAAACCTTGTCGCAAGCTTCGAGCAAGCCGAGAACATCGCCACGAGATTCGGGTATGAGGGTTTCCTCGTACAGACTCGTTTCTATTTCACGACGCAGTTTGTCGCCATCGTGTTCGCATTCATTCAACGCTTGAATACGCTTGGATAATTCCTCTGTTTCTTCATCGATGTAATACTTAACTCCGACGCGGAAAAGAAAAGAGCCTTTTAAGAGCAAATCGAGATAGTCGTCTATTTTTCTTTCCAACGCTTTAGTTTTGCTAAACAACAATGCCATATTTCCTCCAGATTTATTTTTATTATTTATGCTTCTTTTTTCAAACTTTTAAATTTTGTTTTCAACATAGGATAAAAGAGAGAAACTGCCGCAAGTATAAGTAAAATCAAGCTAATTGGACGAGTAAAGAAAATCGTCCAGTTTCCCATCAGCAATGCACGACGGAAATTTGTCTCCGCCAGGAATCCTAATATCAAACCGAGAATTACGGGCGCGGTAGGGAAACCGTTGCGCCTTAATATCCAACCCAATATTCCGAAACCAAAACAGCTCCAAACGTCAAACATGGAATTCCCCACGGAATAGCTACCAACGAAAGCAATAGCGAGAATCATGGGATAAAGAACCGATTTCGGAGCTTTAATTATTTTAATCCACAATTGATTCCCCAGGAATCCGAAAAAGAACATAGCGGTATAAGCTATAAGCATGCTGGCAAAGATTCCGTAAACTATGGGGGCATCTCCTTTAAACAGTTCGGGACCGGGTGTCAAGCCGTGTAGGACCAAAGCGCCGATTAAAACAGCGGTTGCGGCGCTACCGGGAATTCCGAGGGTAAGGAGCGGGACCAAGGCACCTCCTACGGAACCGCTGGTTGCGGCACCGCTCGCCGCCACGCCTTCCAAAGCACCCTTTCCGAATTCCTCCGGCTTTTTGCTAATCCTCTTCGCCTCGTTGTAAGCAATAAACGCGGCAATAGTTGCACCGGCACCGGGGACAACCCCGACCAATGTTCCTATTATAGAAGATTGTAAAATGGTTCTTTTAATTTTCCATAACTCTTTCAGTTTCGGCATTCTATCGGAAAGCTTACTCAAACTTTTTTTAACATCAACTCCCTTTTCCAGCTGAAGGAAAATTTCCCCGAGTGCAAAAAGTCCGATAAGCGCAGGTATAAAACTAAATCCGTCCGCCAACTCCGGGATCCCGAAAGTAAAACGCAAATACCCTGTAAAAGGGTCCATTCCCACCGTGTTCAAAAGAAGCCCTATCAATGTTGCTATAAAAGCTTTCACCCAATTTCCCGTAGAAAGCGAGGAAGTAATTGTCAAGCCGAAAATTGCCAATGCGAAATACTCGGCTGGACCAAAAGAAAGCGCCGCCTTGGCAAGAGGAACGGAAAAGAAAATAAGCACAAGTGTTCCGAAAAACCCGCCGACAGTAGAAGCAACTACGGACGTACCCAACGCTTTTCCGGGTTGCCCTTTTTGCGTCAAAGGATAGCCGTCAAAAGTCGAAACAATAGCGGAGGGAGTACCCGGGGTATTAATCGCTATTGCGGTAATCGTTCCGCCATAATTTGCCGCGGAATAAAGGGAGACCAACAAAATCAAAGCATAGAGAGGCGGCAATCCGTAACTGAAGGGCACCAAAAGTGCCACCCCCATTGCGGGGGAAAGCCCTGGCAAAACGCCTACCAAAATTCCCAACATCACACCTATAATTATAATTATAAGCGGTTCCCAGCCGATAAGCAAATTTATTCCTTCCCAAAGATGCCCGAAAATATCCATTGTTCTCCTTTAATTGTTCTCCAAAACCGGTTCTATTCTGTCTATTCCTTCACGGGTTAAAATCAAACGGAAGCGTTTTAATTCCTCGTTACTTTTATTACGAACAATTCTCAGAATTAAATTAACATGGTAAACTCTTTTGCCATAAATAAGTTTATAGCCATCTTTCGTAAGAGCAAAAAGAGGCTTCGAAGGGTCGTCCATTTTACTTAAAAACCGCGTTACATCGAAACGGAAAATATCCGACAGGCCGTAAAATCCCTCCTCGTTGTGCTTCTTGAAAAAACGGGACTTCAAATTAATCTTTTTCCGATAAAGAATTATTTTCTCCTTCTGAAACTTATTGTCGAACTCGGGTGTTTTCCCTACTTGACGTAGCTTCCAAACATTTTTAAGTAATTGACGCTGCTGCACAAAATCAAAGCTCTCGCGAATTATTCCTACTTTATGTTTTTCTTCCACGTAAAGTTTGTACTTATAATCAAACAAATATTTAAACACGCTTTTTTTAAGAATTTCCCTCATTAATTCCTTAATTCTATCTTTGAACATATAACTAATAACAAGCAAAATAAAAAAAGGCATAGTATAAGTTCCAAAAGCACTTTTTCCCCAGAAAGCCGCGGCGGTTGCGAATATCATTGCTATCCCGGCGGCAATTCCAAAAAGCACATGCTCCAATATTGTACCCTCCCGTTCGACATCGGCATCCAGGGAAAGAACACTACTAAAATACTTTTTCAAGGCGCTAAATCGAAACAGCATTTCCTCGTTCGAAGAATCTTCCCTCACAATTGAACGATAACCGCGTTCCTCTCTTCGCTTTATTTCCTTCTTGAGGAAATCAAGAATTATCTCTCTTATCTGAATATTTTTCTCAAAATTTTTCTCATAAAAATTTAATATTCTCAATAAATGTTTTTCCACAAGCAGACTTAAATACTCATCACCGAACGAAAAAATCAATTTTTCATCTTTCCTTTCGAAAAGTTGGGCTTCGACTCTTCTATAACTTTCAAGAAGCTCCTCCACGTAATTAAAAAATCTTATAATGTCCTTCCTAAATCCTTCCCCCTTTTTTTGTTGATAAATTGCCGTAGCTTCCTTTCCCACCGTCCCAGCCATAGTAGCACAAAAAAGCTTAAGCCTATGCTCAAATTCCTGCCCAAGGTCTTCTTCATTAAGCCCCTTTCCTTCTTCCAACAATTGAAAAAGTTTCCGTAAAGGGGAGTTTTCCGAGTGTATTAGTTCCGCTAAGGTAAATTCCGGGGTGGCAAGACGAATATAATTTTTAACACTGTCATAGAAGTTTTTTTTATGAAAAGAATGATGATTGATTCCCAAGGTATGAGGAACAAAAAAATAAGTTTCCACAAAATACTCTCCTTTACGTTTTTTACCATTGAGAGCATAATGTAGCTTAATCTCGAATTGCTTTTTGTCATGTATTTTTATTTCGTGACCAATCATCGTTCACTTCAATTAAATAACGAACCCATTGGCAAGGGAACTTGGAGCAGTATCTGTATTGCATAATAAGTTACCACCAAAAAACCGGCAATGGAAACAAAAATCACCAAATAATTTCGGTAGCCCATCCATATCATTCCCGCTATTAAAAATAGCGCCGTGCAAATATAAAACCCCAAAAAGCCGGTAAAGAAAATATAAATAGCCATTAAAAAGATTAGCCCGAGAGCCTTAATGGAATTTCTCTTTTCGGTTTCCGCACGTTCGGGGTTTTTGAAATTTTTATAGAGCAAACGGATAGAAAAAAGAGAAAGAATTATAGCCCAGAGTCGCGGGATGGAGGAGGGACCCACTGCTCCGGAGATTTTCCCCGTTTCGAACGAAAGAGTCAAATAATAAACGAAGAGGGAAACAAGAATCATAGCGAAAGCAATAAGATTATCTCCTCTAAAAAGCTCTCGTTTAAATTGACGAAGCCCAAGCGCAAAAACGAAGAAAACGGCAAGCAAAACACCGAAAACCAAACCTGTTTTTCCTTCGGAAGCAAGCGTTTCTTCTTTAAGTATTCCCGCTTTCTTCAAGTAATATTTTGCCTTTACTTGGTCGTCGTGCACTATTCGGGCAAAATCCTCTCCCGATTTAAACACGGGAATGGCGGAAGAATTTTCCACAAAGTTAATCCATGCGGAATCCCTTGAGATTTTTTGAAACAAATTTTCCAAATACCTCTTAATTCTCGGCGGGGTCCCTTTTTTCAGAGCAAAGCCGCGCCAGAGTACCTCTTCGCCAATATCATAACCTTTTTCCTTGAATGTGGGAACATCGGGAAATTTTTTGAGTCTTTGCAAGGAAGCAACGACCGCCACCGAAAGAGTGGGACGTCCCAAAACATCGGAAGGATTGCCGACATACACAACTCCCTGCTTACCCATCAGTGCAGCGATTGCATCACTTCCGCCTTCATACGGTATCCAGCGCGCTTTGATTCCCAATTTTTCCCACACTTCAACGGCAAACAAATGGTCCAACCCACCGACCAAGGGACCCAGCCATTTCTGTTCGCCATGCTTGACTTTTGCATCCGCTATGATTTCCTCCAGCGTTTTTATGTCGGATGTATTATTCACAATCAACGCCTCCGGGTCGGAAACCATCATAGCCAACCAATCGAAATTATCAATGGTAAGCCCCGTATTGGAAAGCAACATAGTCGAAATAAAAGATTTCGTAACGGCAAGAATAGTATAACCGTCGGCACGCTTGGAAAGAACCGTCCTCATTGCAATCGTGCCGGAACCGCCGGTTTTATTTTCGACCACAATCGTAACATCGGCATATTTTTTCGCTATATTCGCAATAAATCTGGATGCAATGTCAATGCCGCTACCGGGTTTACTATGGACTACAATTGTAATCGGCTTTTCGGGATAACCTGCATAGAGATTAGCGAACGCTAAGAAAACGAAAAGAAAAAGAATTTTTCGAAACCGCACACTGAACATCAGATTTTATTTCCAATTTTTGTAGGGATTTTTCATCAACATGGAATTGTAATAACGCACATCTCCCGTTACCTCCTCGCCCAACCAATCCGGTTTTTCAAAATCTTCGTTTTCGTCTTGAAGTTCCACCTCGGCAATTACCAAGCCTTCGTTATCTCCGTAGAATTCGTCCACTTCAAAAGTATGGTTCCCGACTTCCACCAGGTAACGGGTTTTATCAATTATTCCGGGCTCGCAAATTTTGAGAAGTTCTTTTACCTCCTCAACCGGAATTTCCTTTTCCCATTCGAATCTGGAAGCACCGCTTTCGTTTCCTATTCCCTTAATCGTAATATATCCTTTGTCGCCTTTTATCCTAACCCGCACTGTTCTTTCCGGCACGGAAGAAATATAACCTTGCGTAATGCGTGTAGATTTTTTAGCATGTTGCTTAAAAGCATCGCTTTTAACCAAAAACTTCTTTTCTATTTCTTTTCCCATTTCCTTTCTCCTTCAATTTAACCCAAATAGAAATCTTCGTTGGCAAGAGGTTTGTCAATCCAACCTATTACTCGCTTAATAGCCTGCAAATAGTTAATATTTTCATATTTATTCATACCCGTCTGTTCCATCGTTTTAAGTATATCTTCTATTTCCGTCGATTCGGAATTAATGGTACAAACACGAGCGCCGTTTATAAGGACCTCTGCATATTCACAGATTGTATTGTTTACCATATAACCGTAGCGTAGCTTTTTAACACGCACCGCTGCCAAGTCGGGATGTTCCTTTACCATGCGTATAAATTCTTCTTCCGTATAAGATTCCTGTGTTAATTCGGGAACATTCACTTTAAAAGCAGGAAAAACTTCGTTCAACAAAACCTCTTTCGAAAGAGGGAATTCTCCTTTCATCAAAGGATTCCATTGTTCAAGTCCTTCCTTTTGCTGAACGAAAGTCTTAATATCCATTTTCCCGTCGCGAATCTTGGTGTTGTTGATATCGTTTGTTTTCGACAAAATGTAAATTTCTTCCGAAGTACGTTCCCAAACTTTTTCCGGCACGGGAACGGAAAGACGAGAAAGCAAATAATGTTCGTCTTCGAAATCCTGCCCGAAGGTTCTGAATTCAAATCTGGGCTTAGATTCTTTACCAATTTCCAATTGCGCCATTTTTAACTCCCTTTTGTTGTTTTATTAAAATTCAATTTCTTGGTATTGTAAAAATGCTTATTTAAACTCAAAAAATACGGAATTTTCAATTTAAATGGGAGATTGAGGACGTGTTGGTAAATCTTTTCTCAAGGAGCTCCCCCAAAAAAAGCATTCTAAAACAAAATAACTTAAATTTACTCTTAAGAAAATTCAAAAAAAATAAGAGGAAACGATGAAAACAAAAACCTTGGCAATCATACTCTTCACTTTTGTAACTTTTGTTATCAAGGGGAACGAATCAAAAAAATTGTTTCGCTGGCCTGCCATAAGTCCCAACGGTAACACTATCGCCTTTTCGTATCAGGGAGACATTTGGAAAGTTTCTGCCCGAGGCGGAGAAGCAATTCGTTTGACGGTTCACAACGGTTACGAATATGCCCCGCGTTTCAGTCCCGACGGCACTCAAATTGCCTTTAGCGGAAATCGATTCGGTAACGACGATATTTTCACAATTCCTCTCAAAGGTGGAACGGTTAAAAGAGTTACATACCATTCCGCACGCGACGTGCTTTGCGACTGGTCCGAAAGCGGAAAATTAATTTTCGAAACTTCAAGGGAATTCCGCCAACCGGAATGGGACTATGAAATTTACAGCGCTCCCGCCAACGGAGGCACGCCCTCCCGATTTTTGAATGCAGTGGGATATATGGCAACGGAATCTCCGAACGGAAGATTCGTTGCTTTCGTACGCGGAGCGTGCAGAATTGCAAGAGAATCTTATAAAGGTCCCGCCAATAAGGATATTTGGCTATACGATTCGAAACATGACAAATACATAAAACTAACAACTTACGAAGGCAACGATTTTTATCCCCAATGGGCGGATAATAAAAACATTTACTTTATCAGCTCTCGAAACGGGCGTTATAACATTTTCAAGATTACCATAGACACCGACGGGAATGTTGCTCATCCCCCCACGGCAATTACTCATTACAGCGACGACGGCATTAGATATTTTAACTTAAGCGCAAGTGGCAAATATATGGTTTTCGAAAGGCAAACGGACATTTACTATTTAAATCTTGAAAAAGGCACGCCGCATAAAGTAAAAATAGACTTAAGCGCCGATTTCAAACACGACCCCATTTTGCATAAGAGCTTTAGTTCCAAAATGCGGGATTATGCCGTCTCGCCAAACGGCAAACTCATTGCCTTTGTAGTACACGGAGAAATTTTCGTGAAAGAAAACAAAAAGGGGAAAAGCAAATCCGTAAACATTAGCAACAGTCCCTTTCGCGACTTAAATCCGCAATGGTTAAGCGATTCCACATTGATTTTTACATCCGACAGAAACGGGCAATATGATATTTATCTGGTTAAATCGGACGACCCGCGAACCACGAATCTTTTCCGTAGTCTCAAATTCAAAATAGAAAGACTTACGGACACGGAAGAAGACGAAAGCGAGCTTTCCGTATCCCCGAACCGGAAGAAACTCGTTTATTTACAAGGCAACGGCAAATTAATCTCGGCTACTATCAACACCGACGGAACTCTGTCGGATAAAACGGTTTTGTTGAATGGCTGGGCGACTCCTTCGGGCATCGCTTGGAGCCCCGATTCCAAATGGTTAGCCTATGCTTTGGAGGACTTGGATTTCAACAGCGACGTCTTCATTATCTCCGCGGAAGGCGGCGAGCCTGTTAACGTAAGCATGCATCCCAAAGGGGATTACTCCCCCGTCTGGAGCCCCGACGGTTCCAAACTTGCCTTCCTCTCCGAAAGACATAATAATGACCGCGATGTTTGGTTCGTTTGGCTAAGAAAAAAAGATTGGGAACGTAGCAAGGCGGATTGGGAAGAATTGGAAGACCTCAAAACAGATAAAAGTAAAAAAGAGAAAAAGAAGAAAAACATTTCCGTAAAAATAGATTTCGATAATATCTACGAAAGACTTGTACAAGTAACCTCCTTTCCCGGCGACGAAGGAAACATCGCTATTTCCAAGGATGGAAACACTTTCTACTTCACCGCCATACATCCTCCAAGCAAGGGAAGCGACCTTTTCAGCGCAAAATGGGACGGGACAAAGCTGAAAGCCTTGACATCGGGAGGTATTAATCCCTATGACATTAAAACGGATCGACAAGGAAAATATTTATATTTCTTGAAATCGGGCGGACGCCTTGGAAAGCTTAACTTGAAAAGCTCCAAAACGGAAAACATCTCATTTCAAGCTCGAATGGACATTAATTTCAAAGCCGAAAAAAATCAAATCTTCGAAGAGGCATGGCGGGCATTACGCGACGGCTTTTACGACCCGCAATTCCACGGAAGAAATTGGGATGCTTTGCGCAAAAAATACAAGCCGCGTTGCATGGCGGCTTCCACGGACAGGGATTTCAGATACATGTTCAATGTGATGTTGGGGCAATTGGATGCAAGCCACATGGGAATGCGAGGAGGCAAAAACGAGGAAACGCAACGGGAAAGCTTTGGTCTGCTGGGAGCGGAATTTACGCCGACAGCGGAAGGCTTGAAAGTAGTGCGGGTAATACCGGATTCTCCCGCGGATAAAGAGTTTAGCAAATTGAATGCGGGCGATGTAATCCGCGAAATAGACGGAAATCCGTATAACCGGAAAGAAAACTTCTATAAGTATCTAATTAACAAAGTAAACAATAAAGTTCTCCTCTCCGTTGTTAACAAGGACGGAGAAGAACGCGAGGTCATCATTCGCCCTGTAAAAAGTCTTCGAGATTTACTATACAAAGAATGGGTTCGGGAAAGGAAGCATTTGACCGATAAGTATTCTCACGGGCGACTCGGTTACATTCATATACGCGGAATGAATTGGAGCAGTTTCGAAGAATTCCAACGCGATTTAATGGCAAGCGGTTACGGAAAAGAAGGGATTGTAATAGACGTCCGTTTTAACGGCGGCGGCTGGACTACCGATTATCTGATGACAGTCTTAAACGTGCGTCAACATGCTTATACAATTCCCAGAGGAGCGGCAAAGACACTTGCCGAGCATAAAAAATTCAGAGATTACTATCCTTATAGCGAAAGGCTCCCTTATGCTCCGTGGACAAAGCCCTCAATTGCAATGTGTAATGCGGAGAGTTATTCGAATGCCGAAATCTTTTCACATGCTTACAAAACACTGGGCATCGGCACTCTCGTGGGCGAACCCACCTTCGGTGCGGTGATTTCCACCGGCGCAAAAAACTTAATAGACGGCTCCTACGTGCGAATGCCGTTCAGAGCTTGGTACGTAAAAGCCACCGATAAAAATATGGAACATGGTCCCGCCGTTCCTCAAATAATCATATACAACAATCCTGACGATAAAGCTAAAGGGAGGGATACCCAATTAAAGGCAGCGGTGAACGAATTGCTGAAAGAAATAGATTCACGGAAAAAATAAAAAATGTGAGAAGCTGTAAGGAGCGGATTGCCATAGGCAATCCGCCCTTGCTTTATTTAACCTCGGAAAGAAATCTCTCTAAAAACGAATCGAATATCCCGTCCGAAAAAGAAACCTGACGGAAAATATCTTCTATTATTTCCCTTGTAATCTTCCGAAAATCCTCTTCTCGCGGCGTGATGCAAACACCTCCCAAATCCACCGTGGCTGGGCTTAACAAAATTTTGCTTTCATCTTCTCGGAAATAGTAATCGGGCCTATGCTTGGAGCGAGGAAAGAGAAAAACTTTCCACTTGTCTTCATAAACGACAAGTATGTTCATCATCGGCTCCTGTTCCGAATCCGTAAACGGCTTCAAGCTTTCTACGGAATCTAAAATCAATCGTTCAAGCTCTTCGGCGCTGTTCGATTCAAAACAAAGGAAATTTCGCAGATAATTGACGGAGCGGAAAATCTCCACATTGCCTTTATTGCCAAGGGAGAGAATTTTTTCTCCTTTTAGTTTTTCATACTCCCGAAGGAGGGGCATAAAGTCCTTTTCCCCCGCTTGAAAATGGAGATGATCCGGTGCGGAAGCACCCGCTCTGGGACCATTATAGAAAACGGCGTAATATTTGCTCAGCTCTTTCGCCAAAATCAGAATATCCCTTGCTCCGCTATAGAATCTCTGCGGTTTATGTTCAAGATGCGGAACGGTAAAATGCTCGTTGAATATAGGATAAGGATTCCCCAAAATCACATAATGTTGATTAAACAATAAACCTCTCTGCCCTTCGGGTAGATTTTGCATACAAAGGAAGCACTTCCGCGCTTTGATAGAAGCCTCGTCAACCTTCGCGGCGGAAGATTTTATCCTTCCCGGGTTAAACTGAACTTTAATCGAAAAATTATCAAATCGGAATTCCCGCACTCGCACGGTAGATAAAGATTCATAGCCTTTTCTCAAAAACTCCCAACTTTCCTTCTGCTGCCGTAAAAGGGCTTTTGCTTTATCGGCAAGCGAATCGCCTTGCAAATACGGAGCCAACTCGCTTTCGGAAATAAAAATATTACTCATGCGCCTTGTTCTTCTCTATTCTCGCCAAAAGTTCAAATGTTCTTATTTTATCCTTGTAAAAATTATTCCGGTTTAATTTTTCCACCGAAAGCACGGCATCGGAATTGCCCTCCCAACGTCTGCAAAGATAAATCGGTTCGTAAATCCTTGATATTCTATACTCGCGGGAGATTCGAAGTCCAACCGCATAATCCTCGCCGTAACTTGTGTTCGGAATTTTTATTTCTCTCAATATCGGCGTATAAAAAGCTCTCGGCGCACCCAAACCGTTTATTCGCAAAGCATTGTTTCGACCGTTCTCCTCCGTCCATTCTTTGTGGTCTACTGTCCCGGGCGGAATTTCGTTCAATTCAAAATCCGTTAATTTATACGAACCTATTACGGCGGCGGATTTTTCCTCATAAAACTTATCCACAATTTTTTGTAACGTGTCCTCGCCGGAATAAATATCATCACTATCGAGTTGAACCGAAAATTTACCGCATCGCTCGTCATGCACGGCAAGATTCCAACAACCCCCTATGCCCAAATCGGTTCTTTCGGGAATGATATGAACAACCTTGGAATTCTCCGCCGCAATTTTTTTCAACACGTCCGTTGTGCCGTCGTTTGAATGGTTATCCACAACGATTACGTTAAAATCGAAGTTCGTTTTCTGTTTCAGAACGGAAGCAACAGCATCCGAAATTGTTTTAACTCTGTTTTTAACGGGAATTATAACCGAGGCTTCGACCGGAAAATTATCGTCTTCAAAATTCACCTCCTGGAATTCGGGTTTTAGATACGCTCCGATTTTCTTCAAGTGTTCGGTAAGCGCTTTCTCCATTTCAATCTGAACGCTCCGATTGCGCGGGTTGACATAATCGAACTGTTTTTCCCCCGATTTCCGCACGTCTCTTTCAATCATACTGTAAAGAAATTCGGGGATTCTTTCCAAGCGTGCAAGTCGAGAAATACCGAGTCTTGCGGCGTACCACCCTGCGTAATCGTAATCCTCCGCCGTCTCCTCCACGGCTTTTTTGAATTTTTCCTTATTAACCAGAACCGCTCCGCCGAAGTTAAAATCGTCCCTAAGGCTCCCAACTTGATAATCTATTACAGGATGAGGGAGGACCGTTTCGTTTTTAATTTCGTAATAATCGGAATAAACCATTCCCGCTTGGATATCCTCCGCCACGTGGAGCAATCTTTCCAAACAAAATTGCCCGGGCGAAAATTCCGTTCGCTTTAATATCAATAAGAAATAATCCGTGCTTACGGATTCCGCTATTTTCCTCATTGCCGTGGAAGAAAAAGGTTCTTTACTCTCGATTTGCACAAAGTTCGCATTGCTAAAATCGGGAGGAGTGATAAGGAAAATCTTATTTACAAGCGCCTCTTTTTCCAAAAGTTTTGCGGTGGTCTCCCAATCATAATTCCCAACGGGAATAAACACGTCTATTTTTTTACCCATTAAAAATCCTTTCGGTTATTTTGTCAAAAGAAAAAATTTGAATCGCTTAAAATACAAAAAAATTTTTCCGCAGATAATTTTACCCTCCGAAAATTCTTGAGAAAAGGAGGACAAAAAGCGTAACTTTTAAAGTCGAATTTGCAAGAACAAAGAAAAAGTCAGGAAAGGAATTAAAATGCCCCATTCACATCACGGACACAAGGAAGGCGGAAATAGAATTTCGGATTCGAGATTATTTATAACAATGGTAATGAATCTCGTGATTACCGTTGCGGAAATCGTAGGCGGGGTGCTCTCGGGCAGTTTATCTCTAATTTCCGATGCTCTTCACAATTTCAGCGACGCCGTTGCAATCATAATAAGCTACGCCGCCATAAAGCTCGGTGAACGCCCTAAAAATCTCAGATATACTTTCGGTTACAAAAGAGCCCAGATTTTCGCCGCTCTGTTGAACTCCTCCGTTCTAATTTTAATAAGTCTCTATCTATTAGTGGAAGCCTACAAGCGCTTTGTCAATCCCGAGCATGTGGAAGGCGGTATAATGTTAGCCGTGGCTTCCGTCGGACTCGCGGCAAACATCGCAGGCACATTGCTTCTACGCCGCGGCGCCGAAGGCGACATGAATATCCGCTCAAGTTATCTCCACCTCTTAAGCGATGCTCTTTCCAGCATGGGAGTTATTCTTGGAGGAATTTTCATCTATTTCTTCGGCGCTTTTTGGATAGACCCCTTGCTTACGGTTCTCATATCTCTTTATATTCTTAAAGAAAGCTACACAATAGTCAAAGAAGCCTCCAAAATAGGACTCATGGCAAGCCCACCGAACATTTCGTTGGACACAATAAAAAATCGGCTTGAAGAAATCGATGAGATAATAAATGTGCATCACGGTCATCTCTGGCAATTGGACGAAAAAGAGGTTCATTTCGAAGCACATGTGGAAGTTCCGAACATCACGGTTTCCCGGACCAATGAAATTCTCAAGAAAATAGAGAAAATATTACGGGAAGAATTCGGAATTACTCACGTAACAGTGCAATTCGAACACAATATATGCGAGGAAAAAGAAATAGTCTGAATCCCAAAAAATTTTTTATATTGTAAAGTATTTTTAAGAGTAAATTTGCACGGGGTCCAAAATCAAAACTCTTAATCTAAAAAACGCATTAGTCCGAGTGGGAGAAGGAACGAAATTTTTTGTTCGTTCATATGGCAAACTCGGCATAATGTTTTTCAAAGCTGTAATTGCCATTCGTAAGGCGCCTTTATACGCTCCGCAAATCGTCGCTCAGTTTGTTTATATAGGCAGAAAATCCTTCCCCATAGTTTTGATCACCTCCACTTTTATCGGATTGGCTTTAGGAGTGCAAATCGGAACGCAAATGAATCCCATCACGCCGCATTGGATGGAAGGCGGTTTGATTTTACGCTCCATGCTTTTGGAAATGGGACCCATAGTAATCGGTTTAATCTTATCGGGACGCGTTGCCGCCGGAATTGCGGCGGAGTTAGGTACAATGAAAGTAACGGAGCAATTGGATGCCCTGCGGAGTTTCGCCATAGACCCCGTGGAATACCTGGTGATGCCCCGGCTTATCGCCGCAATGTTCGCCGTTCCCACCCTGCTCGTATTCGCGGATTTGTTCGGAATTTTCTCGGGCTTTGTCTCTTCTTATTTCACTATAAATCTCAGCTGGACAAGCTTCGTCAAAGGCATGAGGCATGATTTTCAAATGGCAGACCTTTTAACAAGCTTACTCAAGGCTTACATTTTCGGCATTGTTATCGTCATTTTCGGTTCTTATTTCGGTTTCGAATCGCGGCGAGGAGCAAAGGGAGTGGGACAAGCCACAACTTTGGCGGTTGTTTGGTCCTCCGTGGACGTATTGATGTTGGACTATTTGATTTCAGCAATTCTCTATTTCTTATGATTAAAATAAAAAACTTAAAAAAATCTTTCGGCGAAAAACATGTGCTAAACGGTGTCAATCTCGAACTCCGCGACGGGGAAATTCTAAGTATAATAGGGAAAAGCGGGACGGGCAAATCCGTACTTCTCAAAACCATCATAGGTTTAATGGAAGCCGATTCCGGAAGCATCGAAATAGACGGAACGGAAGTCACCGGTTTTTCCGAAGACGAATTTAACAGACACATTCGTCCAAAGACCGCCATAGTTTTTCAGGAAGGCGCTTTGTGGGATTCTATGACAGTCGGAGAAAACATCGAACTTGCCTTGCAAATTCAAAAGCATTTGGAACGCGAAGAAAGAGAGAAATTAATAGCCGAAAGTCTCCGAAACGTGGGATTGGGACAAATTCAGGACGTTTATCCCGAAGAACTTTCGGGAGGAATGATGAAGCGTGTTGCTATTGCCCGTGCAATTGCCATGCGTCCCAAATATCTCTTTTACGACGAGCCCACAACAGGCTTGGACCCGGTGCTTTCGAACATGATTACGGATTTAATCAGAGAATTGAATATCAAATTGGGAATAACCACGCTTATAATAAGTCACGACATACGCGGTGTGGAAAAGATATCCGACCGAGTGGCAATGCTCTCCAAGGGAGAAATTATCTTAACATGCCCCGCCGCGGAAATGTGGCAACAAGAAAACAAAATATTCAAAGATTTTATAAACGGGAAGGTAGAATTAAATGACTACTAAACAAAACGAATTGGTAATAGGCGCTATGATGTCCCTTGCCACTTTGATTGTCATCCTTGGCATTCTTTGGCTGGGCAAATCAAATGTGTTCGTTAAAGGTTTTACTCTGAACCTCTTAGTGGAAAATGCAAACGGCGTTTCTCAAGGCGACGAGGTTTATTTCCGCGGACTCAAGGTAGGAACCGTCCGAAATGCCGTTCTTCACGATAAACATGTTCTACTCGATTTGAAACTTGAAGGAGTTTCACGCATACCCAAGGACTCGAAATTCACAATACGAGATTACAGTCTGGTGGGCGGAAAGGTAGTCGAAATACTACCGGGGAAATCTCCGGAAGCTCTTTCCTCTGGCGATACGGTTTTCGGTTATGCAACTCTCGGTATGACCGATTTCGTTTCCGAGTTACGGAGTTTTGAACCTCAATTAAAAAGAATCCTATCAAACATGGACTCCATCACTTCACCGGAAAACATTGCCTCTCTTCACATTTTCCTAAAAGAATTAACAGCAACCGTTCGGGACATCGATCAATTGGTAAACGGAGAAATAAAATCGGCGGCAACAAGCGTAAACCGACTTGCCAGCGACAACGGAGAAAAACTCAAGACATTGCTGGAATCGCTGGAAAAATCCTCTCATGAATTAAAAGGCTTTCTCTCCACTTCCTCCAACGTAGCCGAGCGGCTCGACACTCTGCTTGCAAAAATTAACAACAACAAAAGTACCCTCTCCTCCATTATGCAAAACGATTCTCTTTACAGAAATCTGAATCACGCAATTATTTCAATAGATTCTCTTGTTTCGGAAATAAAAAGGAAACCGGATAAATACCTGAAAGTAAATATTCTCTAAAAAACAGAATTGTCATGGGAGAAACTTTTCCTTTCCTGTGTGGTATTAAATAAGAGGATAAAAAAACTTATTCACAACAAGAACGGAGGAGGTGCAATGGCAATCACAAAGAAATATTCTCGCAACAAAGAGGTATGCAAAGTTACCTTTACAATTCCAAAGGAAGTGGCAAGCAATTTTCAAAAAATTGCTTTGGTAGGAGAATTCAACAATTGGGACCCCGACGCAATTCATTTCACGGAAAGGGAAAAAGACGGTTCTTTCAGCGTTTCCATTGAATTACCAACCGGTAGAGAATACGCCTTCCGTTATCTTGCCGACGGCGTTACCTGGATGAACGAACCGGAAGCGGATAAATTCACACCAACCGGCTATGGCGACTCCGAAAACTCCGTGATTATCCTATAACCACAACCGCTGCAAAACGATATTCATACCTTACTTGACAGAGAAAGAAAACTTTATTATCTTTCTTGCACAAAAATGCAATAATACAATAAAGCAAGGATAGACATGCACGGCAGAGGAAGAAGACATCGCGGCGGCAGAATGATGGGACCGATGATGGACCCGCGGAGCCGCTTATTTATGGCCTTGGCAAATGACCAAAGGATAAAGATAATAGATGCATTGAAAAGCGGAGAAAAAAGCTCTTCCGAGCTGATTGCCGTTCTCCGGCTCGACCCCTCGGTCGTTTCCAGACATCTGATGTTCCTTAGAAATGTCGGCTTGGTGGCGGCAAGAAAGGAAGGTGTTTCGCTTTATTTTCAAATTGCGGATGACAGAGTATTGACAATGCTCGACCTTGCAACAAAAATCACAAAAGATTGGTTCGAGGATTTTCAACAATTT
This sequence comes from uncultured Melioribacteraceae bacterium, assembly GCA_964611145.1. Classification (GTDB taxonomy): domain Bacteria; phylum Bacteroidota; class Ignavibacteria; order Ignavibacteriales; family Melioribacteraceae; genus WFQV01. Next base: position 14,939 of record CAZSYM010000018.1, on the reverse strand, counting down.
TTCGTATAAGGAGAACTTATGAAAATAGCGGTGGTAACTAATAACGGTAGAACGGTTAGCCAGCATTTCGGACGCGCCCGTTATTATAAAATCTATACAATAGAAGACAACCAAGTAAAAAGCTCGGAAATGAGAGAAAGAAACACCGGGCACTTCGGAGGCGGGCACGGACACGGGCATCATTCACATCACGAAGAACACGGACAAGGACGACACGGCTACGGTGCCGAGGCTTTCGGCAGACACGCTGCAATGCTAAAGGAACTTTCCGACTGCAACGTGCTCATTGCAGGTGGTATGGGAATGGGAGCTTATGAAAACTTCCGCTCGGCGGGAATGGACGTGATATTAACGGACGAACGCTATGCGGACGAGGCCGTTAAATTGTACTTGGACGGAAAGCTAAGAAATTTGATTGAAGAAAGAACGGATTAAACCGTGTATCTCTGAAATTTTTTTGCAACGGAATTGCATTTTTGCGCAATAGATACATTATGAAAGCAAATTGAATTTATCAAAAAAAATAAGGAGGTTAAAATGTTCGGATTCGGTTATGGAAGAGGCGGAGGCTGGGGCTTCGGTCGCGGTTACGGACGCGGTTGGGGCTTCGGTCGCGGCTGGGGTTTCCGCGGTGCATGGGATGACTTCGTCGATTATCCCTACATCAACGAGGTGGATTGGCTTAAGCGCTACTTGGACAGACTGGAAGTACACCAAAGAGACCTCGAAACGGAAATCAACGCCGTAAAAAAACGACTCGCGGAACTGGAGCATTAATTGAAAGCCGAGGCTTCGTCCTCGGCTCAATTTTTCCAAAGGGGAAACACTACGAAAATGCCCTCGAAAAAGAGAAAGACTCACGGCTTACTCTCAATTGCCTACGGCTTCTTAAAAATCGGAGTTACCGCCTACGGCATGGCTATTTTGCAACAAATCAAGACGGTCGTGTTGCAAAACAAATGGCTTACTCGGGACGAACTCGACGAGGGCTTGGGAATGATACAGCTCTATCCGGGTCCGATAATGTTCAATCTTGTTACTTATGCCGCATATAAAGCAAGAGGCACACTCGGGGCTTTCGTGGCAACGGCAATGTTTATTCTTCCCTCTTATTTACTGATGTTGTTTCTCTCGTGGATTTATTTTCGTTTCGGACATATAGCGTGGGTCAGACCTCTTTTCGTGGCGCTCGAAGCCATGGTGGCGGGAATAATCGCTCATGTGCTTTGGGATTTTGCAAAACGCTATATAAACGGCGTAAGCACCGCCTTAACGGCGCTTCTTGCTTTTGTCTTTATGCTCCTTAAAATTCAGGCTTTTTATATCGTCCTTGTTGCTATTGTTTTAGGCGCCGTGTTAAACATGAAAACCGTCGAGACAAAGGAAGAAAAAATTTCGCGGAATCACTACGGAAGTCTCGGAAATAGAATAACAGGAATTCTAATCACCTTTGGGGTTTTGCTCGCCGTGATTTTTATGGGATTTATGGCGGGAGAATCCGAATTAACTCTTTCAATGTTCAAGATAGGTGCAGTAGCTTTCGGCAACGGAAATACGATCATGCCACTGCTTCAACAGGAAGCGGTTATTTCCCATCATTGGCTAACAATGCAACAATTTACGGACGGAATCGGTTTCGGACAAATAACACCGGGACCTTTCCTAATTACCTCGACTTTCATAGGCTATAAAGTCGGAGGATTGACAGGAAGCATTTTCGCGACGATAGGCATGTTTTACCCCTCTTTTTTCTACACACTCGTTGTTACTGAAATTTACGAGCACGTGAAAAAATATAAAATAATTCAAGCGGCTCTCACAGGTGTTCTTTCCGCCTTTACGGGCATGCTGTTATTTGTTCTTATCAGCATAAGTAAAATCAGCCTCGTTTCACCTTACACAATCGTTTTGGCAATTTCTTCATTCGTGGCGGTGCATTTTTACAAAATAAATATTCTTTGGATTTTTCTCGGCGGAGTTTTAGTCACTTTAATTCTGTATTTCACGGGTATTCCGCTTTTCTAATAGAAGACCACCATAAAACCAAAAATCATAGAGCCAATCGCTATGGCGCCCAAATAATAAATTTCTCTTAAATGCCCTACCACGGCAGTATCGACGGAACTCAGCAAGGGGACGGAAATATTCGGTAAAGCCAAATTAAGAATTTCCCTATTTCGCCCCTTCGTGAATCGATGTAAATTAAAGCTTGTCATCGGAAGCCTTGTTAACAGAATTTACAAGCAGAACGCCACCAAGAATTAAAGCCGTTCCCAAAAGATGGAGAAGAAAAATTTTTTCTCCGTCGAAAACTCCCCAGAAAATCGCTCCTATGGGAATAAGATAAGTAACCGTCGAGGCAAACACGGCGGATGTAAGCTGTATTAAGCGGTTAAACAATATCAAAGCAAAGGCGGTATTTATTATTCCCAAAATCAAAAGATACCCCAGAGAAATCATAGCCGTCGGTGCATGGACAAGCCGAAAAGGGAAATCGGAAAGAAACAAATAAAGAAAGGCAAAACCGCCTATCGAAAACATTTGAAAAGAAGTGAGAACAATGGGATTAAAATTATGAAAATACGTTTTTACAAGATTGGCACTTACCCCGTAAAAAATGGTAGCGAGCAAAACAAACAAAGCATAAAAATTAAAACTGCCAATTTCCCCTTCATTATTGACCATACTAAGTGCCACGGCACCAATCAATCCTATTGCCAGTCCCAGAAGTTGACGATTTCCAAATCTCACCCCGAAAAAAACAATTCCCACCAACAGAGTAAAAATGGGAGTCAAGGAATTGAGTATTCCCGTAAGGGAACTTGCCAAGCCTTGCTCCGCCAAAGGGAAAAGGGAAGCGGGCAAAAGATTGCCAAAAATTCCGAGAATCATGAATTTCTTCCAATTGGGAAGAAACGTCCCCTTGAAGTTAATAATTGCAATCGGCAATAATGCAAGAGATGCAAACACGAGTCTGATCATTCCCACTTGCACGGGACTAAAAGCCTCGAGCCCGCGTTTTATCAAAATAAAAGAGCTACCCCAAATCAAGGCGAGCACCACCAAAAGAATCACGGGTAAAATTCCGGCATTAGCCGTCTTCAATTTCTTTCTTACAATTCCTTTCATAGCCTCCGTTAAATTTCTATCTCTTTATCCGACTCCACACATTGCCAATTAACAAAAGAGAAACGCTTCAGAAATTTATTCAACAAAGCTTTTCTCACAACAATTATCAGAATTAAATTTTTGTCTTCACCCATACGCACAACCCTGTCGAGTAAAGGCTCGAATCCTTTGCCTTCCAATTCAAGATACCCGTATTCATCAATGATAACAATGCTTTCTCCGTCCCTAACCGCCGAAAGCACAATATTTCTGGCTATTTCAAACGTCCTCTTATCGAAACAATATCTACCAACTTTTATCGTATTATCTTCTTGAGCTTTTCCACAATCTCTCTGGAAAGGAAACAACTCCCCGCTTTTCAAATTCCGGATAACTTTCAATCCGTTAACCTCCGGGGAAGCAATTCCCGCCGCATTCCACTTCTCGGCAAAGTTTATAATCATCGTAGTTTTGCCACTTTTCCTTTCTCCGTATAAAACAAAACCTTTCATTGCTTCCCCTCTGCAAACGCCGCGGCGAAGAAATACTTAACAAAAACACTCAATCTTTTAACGCCCTTAAACGCTTTCGATTGTTCCTTGGCAAACCCCAATGCCGATTCGAAGGACGGCAGCAAAGCCGTTATCTCCTCGAGCTCGTTCCAATATTTTGATTTTCCCTTCCGAATCAAGCGGCTCAAAAGCCTTTCGCTCAAGGGAGAAAGAACTATCTTCCACAAAGCCGTTATTATTATTGCCCTCAAGAGCATTATGGCAACTTCAAGGAACAAATTATCCCGCCAATGCGGGTTTATATAAGAAAAAAGAAATACGGCAAATAGAAAGCCCAGTAAAAGTTTTGTAGAAAGGCGCATTTTTTTCTTTGCGCCACCTAAGAAATAATTTTCTTCCCTCTTTACCTTAGCCGTCGTTCCGAGAGATTGTTCGGAAGCCCGCTTAACAATCGAAGCGAAACGAGCCGCACTCCAACCGAAATACGTGCCGATTATCAAATGAACAAGTCCGTACGCGGCTATAAGCCAAAAACTGGCATTGAAAGGAAAAGGCGAAACACCGCCGAACAAACCGATTATATAAACGGTAAAGGTGTTGATGGATTGCCATAACGCAACGCCGAACAAAACCGTCAAAACAACAATTCTTTGAAAAGCGGAATAGAGCCCGCTGAACATGCCCAAAAGGAGCGAAGCAACCCGCCGGGACTTTACCACTCCGAAAAGGATTTCGCCCATCGAACCTTCCACGAACACTGCAAAATAAGCGTTCGGCGGTGAATGCGGACTAATTCCCGCCTTAATTATCTCCACTTCCAGCATGGAGCGAAAAATTCGTTTTTTCCCTTGGGCAAACAAATGAATTAAATTAATCGAAAAAATTGCAATCCCGCTTAAAAAAATCCCCTTGAACGGAATTTTGAACAAATGCAACAATCCCCCGAGATATCCCTCGGAGAAAGCCCAAAGAGAGGTCGCTCTTAAAACACCGTCCGGAACAGCATTGCTCGAAGAATCGGAAACTACCCCGCTATCGCTCATTCGCTCCGTTCCGCAAATCGCACATCCCAAAAAATTTTAACGGTCTCGACAAATCATTCCCCGAACATCTTGACGGTTATCTTTCCTTTATCGGTAACAAAACCGCGAAACATGCCGGGGGTATTAAAGACCATCGCGATATTACCGTATTTATCTATACCAATCATTCCCCCTTCGGCATGCTGTTTCACAAGCACTTTGTTTATTACTGTCTCGGCGGCTTTCTTTAAACTACTATGCTTATAAGCAATTCGCGCTGAAATATCATAAGCGACGACATTACGGATAAAGAACTCTCCTTGCCCCGTACACGAAACGGCACATGTATTATTATTGGCGTATGTTCCCGCACCGATAATGGGAGAATCCCCGACGCGTCCGAACTTCTTGAAAGAAATCCCACCGGTGGAAGTGCCCGCTGCGAGATTCCCGTACTTATCAAGTGCCACGCAACCAACCGTTCCGAATTTTTTAAATGTTGTCTTTTTCGATGCGGACTTCTTTTGCTCCTGCTTCGATTTATACCGTTCGTATTGGCGCATCCTTCTGGGAGTGTAAAAATAATCATTAGGTACCGTTTCCAAACCTATTTCTCTGGCGAAAGCATCCGCTCCTTCCCCCGCGAGCAAAACGTGAGGCGAAAGCTCCATAACTTTCCTGGCAGCCGTAATGGGATTTTTGATATGTTTAACTCCCGCCACGGCTCCCGCATTAAGCGTTTTACCGTCCATTATCGAAGCATCCAACTCGCACGTGCCGATATCTGTCATTACCGCACCTTTCCCGGCGTTAAAAAGTGGGGAATCCTCCAAAATGTTAATCACCCTTTCAACCGCAGCGAGGCTATTCCCTCCGTTTTTAAGGATTTTGTATCCCGCATGCAAAGCTTCTGATAGCTTTGCTTTATAAAGTTTCTGTTTTTCGGGGGGTAAATTCTCCGGAGTGATATTTCCCGCACCTCCGTGCACCACCAACCCGAATTCCATCTTCGGATGCGAAGCTCGATATTTATCGGGGGTGTACTTTTTAACGCAGGAAGAAAGCAACATCGCAAAAACAAGCGCAAAAAGCAAGGACGAAATAATTTTCCTCTTCATTTTTTTCTTCGTTAAATTGTTGACAAAACACATTTCAAAATAAACTCAAGCCCCGAAATTTGCAAAAGAAGAACCAATTTTATTTTCTTCAGCCCAAAGTGAAGGAACAAAGGAAATTTGGAAACGTCTTAATTTTTTTTAAGACTATTAAAAAAGCTAACTTTAAACGCTGTTTTTACGAATTTAATCAAGGGATTCAAAAATGTTCAAATACTTTCGCATTGCCAAGATTATTGCCGTAACGGCAATTTTGTTTTTAGCGGCGGAATCTTGTTCCGTCACGGTAAACACCGTAAAGCAAGGAACACAAAATTGGACGAATTACGACACCGTTAAGGCTCGTAAATTCGATACGGGAAAAATGTGGACGTTCGATTATCCGCCCGTGGATTATTTCGATTCCACGTATCACTTTCGCCCCAGTCAGGAATGGTTGGACGAAGTGCGCATGTCCGCGCTTAAATTTGCAACATGGTGTTCGGCATCGTTCGTCTCGGCGGACGGGCTCGTGATGACAAATCACCATTGTGTTGATTTCATCACAAAAAGCATTCAGAAAAAAGGAGAGAACATTAAAGAAAACGGATTTTATGCAAAGACTTTGGCGGACGAGCGAAAAGTCCCGGGCGTTTTTGTCGACCAACTCGTTCTGATTCAGGACGTAAGCGATGAAATTTTTAGTGCGGAGGAGAAAGGCAAGACTCCCGAAGAAAAGCGCGCCCTGCGTCAAAAGAAAATTAAAGAATTGGAAACCAGCTATTCGGAAGACACCGGCTTGGTTTGCAAAATAATTCCTCTTTACAGTGGCGGACGTTATTCCCTTTACGGCTACAAGCGTTACAGCGACGTCCGAATGGTTTTCGTCGGTGAAAGCAGAATGGGACTCTATGGTGGCGATCCCGACAATTTCACTTATCCCCGCTACAATCCCGATTTCTCTTTTCTCCGCGTTTACGACGAAAACGGGGAACCGTTGCACACGGAGCATTACTTCAAATGGAGCAAAAACGGTCCGCAGCCCAACGAGCCGATTTTTGTGGTCGGTAACCCCGCAAGAACCAGTCGGCTGAGAACAATCGCACAATTGAAATTTTTCAGAGACGTTTCCTATCGCAATCAAGCTTTTATGCTTCAGGGATTGAAGAAAATCTACAAGGACATGATTAAAAAATATCCCGAAAAGAAACGATTTTCGGACATGTTCTTCATGTTGGCAAATTCCGAGAAAGCTATCTCGGGCGAATTAAAAGGGCTACGCAATCCCTATCTTTGGGCACGCAAAAAAGACTTCGAAAGAAAATTCAAGAAAGCGGTACACTCAAATCCCGAACTGGACAGCAAATACGGTTACCTCTGGAACGCCATTGCAAAAATTCAAAACGAAAAAAGGAAATACGCATATTTTGTCGAGTCGGTGGGAACGATGCGCCGCGGCGCCTCCCCTTCTTTTCTGGGAATCGCGAAAAAAATAATCCTCGCCGCAAAAAGCGCTCCGAAAGATTCATTGGAAAAATATGTGGATTCCAAAATCAAACGGATTTACTCGCAAGAAATTTTTATGCCTTATGAAAAGGAAGTTCTTAAACTCTATGCCGACTACTTAAAACTCAATCTCGGGAAGGATAGCAAATACTATCAAATCCTTTTCGGGAACAACGAGGGCAACTCCGCCGTAGCGTATGCTTTGGAACGCTCGCAAATACTCTCCGAAAAAGACGCTAAGGCACTTTTATTGAAAGGAAAAGATGCAGTTCTTTCCTCTTCCGATCCATTTATCAAATTCGTTCTTGCCACGGAAAAACAACTTTCCGATTACAGAAAAAAACTATCCGAATTAAAGGACAAAGAGCAAGCGCTTAACGACGAGCTTGGCAAAGCCATTTATGCCGTTTACGGTACAAGTATTCCACCTGACGCTACATTTACCTTGAGAATAAGCGACGGAGTTATGAAAGGATACAAATACAACGGTACCATCGCTCCCGAATTTACCACTTTCTACGGCGTTTATGATAGGTATTACTCCCACAGGAAAAAATTCCCTTGGGATTTACCCGAAGAATGGTTAAATCCCCCCGAAAAATTGGATTTATCCACTCCCTTGGATTTCGTTTCCACTTGCGACATCATAGGCGGGAATTCCGGTAGCCCCGTAATAAACAAAAATGCCGAGATAGTCGGGGTAGCCTTCGACGGAAATATAGAAAGCTTACCGGGATTTTATATTTACACGGACGAGGCTAACCGCACTGTGGCTGTCGCTTCCCAGGGAATATTGGAAACCGTGGGGAAAATCTACGCCGCAAAACGCTTGGTAGAGGAATTGAAATTGGGACACATTCCCGACGAATACAAAGAACAGAAAAAAGAGCCAAGCACGGAAACTCAAGAGAAATAAATCCCGCCCCCTTGCATTTCGCAAGGGGGCTTTTTCCGTCTGCAAATCGGCACATATTTTCTGAATCTCCATGCTTTACCAAACCCATCTCTTCAACCTAAGAATAATTTTCCATTTATGTTTATATTAGTATTCTTTATTTAAAAGAAAAACGATGACGGTCGAAGAGTTCAAAAATAAATTCGGAATTATCGGTAGGTCTAAGCAAATAAACGACTTGGCGGACATTGTTATGCAAGTTGCCAAATCCGATATTTCCGTACTCATTTACGGAGAAAGCGGAACGGGTAAAGAAGTGTTCGCCAGAGCCATTCATGGTTTTTCTAATCGGGCGAATAAACCTCTTGTGAGCGTAAATTGCGGCGCCATCCCGGAGGGAATTCTGGAAAGCGAGCTGTTCGGACATAAAAAAGGAGCGTTCACGGGTGCTATTGATAATCGCAAAGGATATTTTGAAATAGCGGACGGCGGAACGTTGTTTTTGGACGAAATAGCGGAAATGCCTTTGACCACTCAGGTTAAATTGCTCCGCGTGCTTGAAACAAAGGAATTTATGCGTATTGGCGGGGAAACCGTTACACGCGTGGACGTACGTATAATTGCCGCTACGAACAAAGACCTCCAGCGCGAAGTGGACGCCAAACGTTTTCGGCAAGATTTGTATTTTCGCCTCAAAGCCGTAACGCTTACCATACCCCCGTTAAGAGCGAGGCGCGAGGATATACCGCTTCTGGCGGAAAAATTTCTCGAAGATTACGCTCATAGTAATGGAATCGAAAAACCGCTCCTTACCCGCGGCGCTCTTGATTTGTTGATTACTTATGATTGGCCCGGGAATGTGCGAGAGTTGAAAAATACTATAGAATCCGCCGCCGCACTTTCGCGAGACGGGGTGATCACGGAAGAAATTCTTAATCGACTTATTAGCACGGAAATTGAAACCGAGTCGAGAAACTTACCTGTGGCTTTGGGAAAGACTCCCGAAAGTTTGGATAGAGAAATGATTTTGAGCGCTCTTATTCAAATAAGGAAGGACCTGCTTGAACTAAAACAACTTGCACAGCAATCCGTTCCCGAAGAAACTTCTTTGCGGGCAAACGGTGAAATTAAAACCTTGCGTGAATTGGAGAAGGACGCTATAATCAACGCTCTCAATAAGTGCAAGTGGAACAAAAAGAAAGCGGCAGAATCTCTCGGAATAAGCGAAAGAACTCTTTATAGAAAATTGAAGGAATACGGCATTGGCTAAAAGAACAGTTGCATTTATAATCGTTTTGCTGTTGACGTTTGCATGTCATTATTCCTTTACGGGCTCTTCCGTGCCGCCGCATTTGCATACTATCGCCATACCGCTTGCAAAAGATAATAGCGGTTCGGGTGAACCTACGCTGCGGGACGACTTCACCAACGGGTTAATTCAAAAATTTATAGATGATAATTCTTTGCAAGTAACGGATAAATCGAATGCCGACGCTCTTCTCGAATGCACCATTGTTTCTTTGCACGATGCACCTACGGTTGTTTCCGGTGGGGAGGAAATAACCAAGAGGAGAATTACCGTTTCCGTGCGGGTTGTCTATCGCGATATGGTTAAAAGAAAAACCGTCTTTTCCAAGACGTTTTCCAACTTTGCGGATTATAATACTGACGGGGATATTACTTCCCTTCGCAACGACGCTATTGCCGTTGCGCTGGATAAGTTAACGGACGATATTTTACTTGCTGTAGTGTCTAATTGGTAAGGGGTGAAGCCATGCTTTTTGACGAAATAATACTTTTCACTTATGTGATTTCCTTGACCGTGCTTTTGATTTTTGCAAGTCACGGCTTTGTTATGCTTTATTATCATAGAAAATACGGGGTGAAAGAACCGAAAGAGAAGAAAGATTTTGTACCGGAAGAACCTGTTACCATTCAACTTCCGATTTATAACGAGTTCTATGTTGCCGAAAGGTTGATCGATGCGGTCTGTAAAATAGATTATCCGAAGGAACTGCTGGAAATCCAAGTCTTGGACGATTCGACCGACGAAACTTTCGACCTTGTAAGGAAGATAGTTTCCGAAAAGCAAAAGGAAGGTTTCGACATAAAACATATTCATCGGGAAAATCGCAAAGGTTTTAAAGCCGGAGCGTTGAAGGAAGGATTGGCAAAAGCACGGGGCAAATACATTGCCATTTTCGATGCAGATTTCCTTCCCAAGCCGGATTTCCTCAAAAGGACGCTTCCTTATTTTTATTCCCCTCAAGTCGGTTTGGTACAAACGCGTTGGGAACATTTGAACGAAGACTATTCCCTTTTGACGCGCCTGCAAGCTTTGGCACTTAACGGGCATTTTGTGATTGAGCAGACGGTCAGGAATCGTTCCGGGTTTTTCATCAATTTCAATGGCACAGGCGGAGTGTGGAGGAAAGAGTGTATCGAAGATGCGGGCAATTGGCACGACGATACTCTCACGGAAGATTTGGACTTGAGCTACAGGGCACAGATGCGCGGGTGGAAATTCGTTTATTTGCGAGATTTCACGACTCCGGCGGAATTGCCTGCGGAGATGAACGCTCTGAAGGCTCAGCAATACCGTTGGACGAAAGGCGCTATAGAAACGGCTAAAAAACTCTTACCCTCCGTTTGGAAAGCGGATTTGCCTCTGCGCGTAAAGGTTCAAGCTACTTTTCACCTTACGAACAATCTTGTCTTCCCCTTCATCTTGCTGGCGGGAATCCTGAACGTTCCGCTTATTTTTATAAAAAACAGCGGTCCGTGGGATATGCTTTTCAACTTTATGTCCGTCTTTGTACTCGCCTTTATCAGCTCTTTCCTCTTTTATCTTTACGCCCAGAAGGATGTTTATCCCGATTGGAAAAAACGGATTGCTCTTTTCCCCGTTTTTATGGCGGGTAGCATGGGACTTGCGGTTAACAACACCAAAGCCGTTGTAGAAGGATTTTTGAGTCGCAAGAGCGAATTTGTTCGTACACCGAAGCTTAGAGTGGAAAGCAAAAAAGATACTTTTCTGAGCAATAAATATTTGAAATCCATGAAACCCGATTCTTCCACGTTCGTAGAAATGATTTTGGCATTTTATTGTTTGATTGGCGTTGCCGCTTCTCTTTATTTCTTCGAGCTTGCCTCCCTCCCGTTTAACTTAATGTTTTTCTTCGGCTTCGCTTCCATCTCTTATCTTTCATGGAAACAATCCTATAGCGTTAAAAAGAATTTAAAAGGGGATTAAAATGAACGATTCGGATTTGAAAAATATTTTTCTTCTTTATGAATTCAACGAGCGCTCTCCTTTTTTTGCAAGAATTGCGGGGGAGAAAATCGAAGAACATGACTATGAACTCGCCTCGGAAATTTTGAAGGAAGGAATACAAAATTTTCCGCATTATGCCACGGCGTACTTTTTGCTTTCCGTTGCCGAAGCTCATAAGGGAAATTTCGAAGAAGCGGAAAAGTATCTCGCCGCGGGACAAAAACTGCTCGGCGACGCTCAAACAGCGGAGTTTTATCAACAGCTTATCAAAAAGTTAAAAAATCATTCCGAAAATTCCGCCTCGCCCTCGCTCGAATCGAAAGAACAAGAAAAACCTCTCGCAGAAGAGAGCGATACGGAAGCTCCCCCTTTGGAAGAAAGATTGGAAGAAATCGCAAGGGAATTGGAAACCGCCCCTCCTATTCCTCCCGTTAGAGAAGAAGAGAGTGTTTTCGAAACCGCCGAAAGCCCGTCGGTAGAAGAGTTCGAAACGCCCGAAATTGCTTCCGAGACAATGGCGATGATTTTGGAATCTCAAGGAAAATACGAAGAAGCGCGAAAGGTGTACGAGAAATTAATCGAAACCGAACCCGACAAAAAAGAAATTTTCGAACTGAAAATAAAAGAACTCTCGGAACGCAACGCCGAAAACGATGGCTGATCTGAAAATCACAACTCCCAACGGGGAAATAATTGGACTTCAGAAATTACCACTCGATTTTTACGACCGAGAAGTAACCGAAGTGGCAAAAGAACTCCTGGGAAAATTTTTTCTAAAAAAAACGGGAGATGAAATCCTCGCCGGGAAAATTGTGGAAACCGAGGCTTACGACGGTAGAAATGACGAAGCGGCACATTCCTATCGCGGTAAAACTCCCAGAAACGAAGTAATGTTCAGAAAAGGTGGACATCTCTACGTCTATTTTATATACGGCGTTTACTTCTGTTGCAATATTGTTACGGGAAAGGAAGGCGAGGGAACTGCCGTGTTGCTACGGGCGATGGAACCGGTAGCCGGTATTGAGACTTTTGCTAAAAACAGATTTGGTAAAAGGGAGCTTCCCGAAAAAGAAATTAAAAATTTGCTTAACGGACCCGGCAAGATTTGCCAGGCTTTCGGAATAAACCGTGAGGAAAACGGTAGCGTACTTTTTGGGGAAGAAATTTTTCTTGCTGAAAACCTCGACAAAGAAGATTTTCAAATTGAACAAAGCCCTCGAATTGGTATAAAAAAATCCGCCGATTTGCCGTGGAGATTTTTTATCAAAGATTCGGAATTCGTTTCTAAAAAATGAAAGAGATTTCGAAAATATTAATCGTCCGCACGGACAGAATAGGCGACGTAACATTAACCTTGCCGCTCGCCTCTTTTCTCAAGAGACATTTCCCTCGTGCAGTAGTAAGTTTTCTCTCGCGGGAATATACGAAAGCCATACCCGAAAGTTGCGAAAATATTGACGAAACCTTAACCCTTGTCGAAAAAAACGGAAAAACCGATTTCTTTGCCACACTTGATATGTTGAGAAAAAGAAAGTTCGACGTGGCAATTGTCGCACGCCCTACTTTCGAGATTGCTATGTTGCTGTTTTTGGCCGGAATTCGAATCCGCGTGGGAACGGGGTATCGTTGGTATTCTTTCCTTTTTAATAGAAAAGTTTATGAACACAGACGAAGAGGCGAAAAGCATGAATTGGAATACAATGTAAACTTATTGAAGCCACTCGGAATAGAAGAAACAGTAAACAAAGAAAGTGTTGTTTTCGGAATACACATAGACGAAGAAAGTAAACATAAAGTTTTGAAATACCTCTCGGGAAACGGCTTTAACCCCTCTTTTTCTACCGTCATCATCCACCCGGGTAGCGGCGGAAGCGCAATAGATTTGCCCCTCGACAAATTAAAAGATTTAACAAACAGGCTGGCACGGGAATTGCATGTTAATATTATAATCACAGGTAGCGAAAAGGAAAAAGAACTCTGCAAGGAATTTGAAGTGAACGAAAAAATAATAAATACGGCGGGAGTTTTTGACTTGAAAGAGTTGATGAGCCTTATTTCTCTTTCGAAACTTTTGATTGCGAATTCAACGGGTCCCATTCATCTTGCCGCCGCTCTCGAGAAAAATGTAATAGGCTTTTATCCTCCCGTAAAGGAGCTTTCCCCAATGCGTTGGGGACCGTATACTACTAAAGCCGCCGTGTTCACTCCCGATGTAAAAACGGAAAAAGCAACGGTGGAATTTTGCATAAGGACGCGTTGCATGGAGAAAATTGATATGGAAAAAGTTTTTCAAAAAGCGAAGGATTTTCTAAATGCGTAAAAAGCCTTTCAAAATATATGTTTTTACGCTTGCCGTTCTTCTTGTCATTGTCAATCTTACGTTTGCGGGAGGGCGTGAAAAAACGAAATTCAGAAAGTTGGAGAACAAGGCTTTCAAAGCGGGAGAGCGCCTTTTGTTCGACGTTAAATACGGTTTTGTTACTGCTGGAATTGCGGAAATGAGAATACCCAAGATGAGAAGGATCTCGGGGAGAAAAGTTTATTTGATTACATTCAAAGTTAATTCCATTCCTACGTTCGACCCTTTTTACAAAGTTCGAGACAGGTACGTTACTTACATGGATGCGGAAGGCTTGTTCCCGTGGCGCTTCGAACAGCACATTCGAGAAGGAGGATATAAACGCGATTTCGCCGCTTTCTTTGACCAGCGTCGGGGAATTGCAAAAACATCGGAAGGCTCGTATAAGATAAAACGCTACGTCAACGATATCGTCTCCGCTTTCTATTATGCCAGGACCTTGGATTACGATACATTGAAGCGAGGAGATAAAATCCATCTCGAAAATTTTTACAAGGATAAAGTCTATCCCCTCGACGTCGTTTATTGGGGAAAGGAACGAATTACCGTCGAAGCGGGAACATTCGATTGCATTGTGCTGGAACCGATTATCGTAAAAGGCGGACTTTTCAAAAGCGAGGGGAGCATTTTGATTTGGCTGACGGACGACGAATTAAAAGTGCCAGTAAAAGTTCAAACGAAGATAATCATCGGTTCGATTGATGCAGAATTGAAAAAATACGAAGGCTTGGCGGGAAAGCTTACATCTAAAAAGACAAAAAAGGTTCAGAGAGACAAAGGCTAATAAGGCGGGCAAAGGACATGGAGAAGTTACTCTTTGCTCCATGCCCTTTACTAAGTTTATTTCAACAGAATCATTTTCTTTGTCGCTACAAAACTCCCCGCATGCAAGCGATAGAAGTAAACTCCGCTCGGTAAATTGCTTGCATCAAACCGCACGGAATAATTCCCGGGCGCTTGTGCTTTGTTTACTAACGTTGCTATTTTTTGACCGAGCGAGTTATAAACATCCAACGCAACATTTACAGATTGCTTTGTCGCTCCGCTCTTTGCAATGACGCTCGGTATTGAATACGAAATAGTCGTTGTAGGATTAAACGGATTGGGATAATTCTGAGCAAGAGAAAATCTTATCGGCAATGTTTTTTCGTTTATTTCCTCGACACCGG
>CAZSYM010000017.1:0-39210 GCA_964611145.1 uncultured Melioribacteraceae bacterium | reverse complement strand
TAGAGCAGTGGCCTCCGGAGCCATGCGCGCAGGTTCGATTCCTGCCGGGGGTACTTGCATGATATCCCCCTAAAATTTTATGTCTGTAGTGGAGTGTAAGTTACCCTTCCGCTCCCGAATTTCCTTTTACTTTTAAATTTGAGTATCTTTTGCACTACTTTTCGTTTACTTTTTAAGGACAAAGGAGAAAGATGTTTAAATTCGGATTGGCTCTTGGAGGGGGAGGTGCGCGAGGCTTGGCGCATATCGGAGTGCTGAAAGTATTGGAAAAACACGGGGTTAAAATTCATGCGGTTACGGGTTGCAGTATGGGTTCCGTGATAGGTGGGCTTTATGCTCATTATGGTAGCGCCGTAGCGGTGGAGGAGAAAATCCTTGAAATAATCCGCGAAACCGACTTCGAAAAATTGGGATTGAAAGCCGTAAGCGAAGACCAAAAGAAAGAGAAGAAAAATTATTTCGAGGAATTCTTCGATTATATCAGCGTTCGTTACCGTGCTTTGAAAGCTCTTAATAATCAGTCCTATTTTTCGGAGGAAACGACTCGCAAATTGTTTTCCGTTTTCCCCGACGAAAAAATAGAGAACCTCCCGATAAAATTTTCCGCTATTGCCACGGACTTGATTTCCGGCGAGGAGATAAATTTGAAAAGCGGGAGTCTTAGGCAGGCGTTGAAAGCAAGCTCGGCAATACCGGGCGTGTTCCCGCCGGTGGAGATGGGGGAAATGCTTTTGATTGACGGTGCGGCTTCGGAAAGTGTGCCTGTCCGAAAAGTTCACGAAATCGGTGCCGATAAGGTTTTGGCTGTGGACGTTACCCGTTGCCTTAAACAAACCAATCGTCCTTCGAATCTGATTGAGGTGCTTTACCGCGCGGAGGATATAACCTCCTTCCACCTTTCGCAGGAAAGACTTAAAGAAGCCGATGTTGTTATTCGCCCCAAAGTTCGGCAGTTGAACTGGACAGACTTTGATAAATTTCGGGAAATTATAAAAGCTGGGGAAATCTCGGCGGAGGAATCGATTGAACAAATTCTTGCTTTGGAGAAGGGAAAAGGCTTGAAATTATTTTTCTCCAAAATCAAAGAGATATTCTGAACGTTTGCGGTTCGATTTTCAAAGGGGGAAAGACGAATCGGAAAAAAGCGAGGAAAATCTTGTTTCTTCGGTTATGTTCTGCGCCGCGAATTCCAAAGCCCTTTTTGTCCCTATCAAAATTAGAAGTTCCTTTGCGCGTGTTACGGCGGTGTAAAGTAATTTGCGTTTCAACATTATTCTGTGAGCAAACGTCAACGGCATGACCACGCAAGGATATTCTCCCCCCTGGCTTTTGTGAACGGTGATTGCGTAAGCCAAGGTTAAATCTTCCGTTTCGTCGAATTTATAGCTTACTTTTTTCCATTCAAATGCGACTATTAAGTTTTTTCTTTCCATGTCAACCTTTTCCACAAACCCGATGTCTCCGTTGAAAATGTTTTTTTCGTAGTCGTTTCTTAATTGCATTACCTTGTCTCCCACTTGGAATTTAGAAGCTCTGTTCGGGTTCACGGATTTGTTAAGGGCAAGTTGAAGCGAGGCGTTCAATTCGTTGACTCCGGCAGGACCTTTATACATTGGTGAAAGGACTTGAACATCTTCGAGCGGGTCGTAACCGTATTTTGCCGGTATTCTGTTCGTTACCAGTTCCGTGATTAAGCGCGTCAATTCTCTCGATTCGTTTTTCTCAATAAAAATAATATCCTCGTAGGCGTCGGGAGTGAATTCATCAATTATACCGCTATTTATTGCATGTGCAAGTTTTACTATCCCGCTCTTTTCGGCTTGACGAAAGATTTTTGTGAAACGGCTTACGGGCACTTTGCCGCTGGCTATTAAATCGTTCAAAATATTTCCGGGTCCGACGGAGGGTAATTGATTGCTATCTCCCACCAAAACAAGCGTAGTGCTTTCTTTCAAGGCGGAAAGCAGGTGATACATCAGATAAGTGTCGATCATTGAAACTTCGTCAACTATCAATAAATCCGCGTTCAAAGGATTTTCTTCGTTGTAAAAGAAGGACAAATCGAACGGATTAAATTCCAATAGTCGATGAATGGTTTTTGCTTCGAGTCCTATTAACTCGTGAATTCTTTTGGCGGCTCGTCCCGTCGGTGCGGCGGCTAAAATTTTCCGATTGTTTTCCTTGAATATTTCTATTATTCCTTTAATTGCGGTGGTTTTGCCCGTGCCGGGACCGCCCGTGATAATCGTGATGTTGTTTGAAAGAACGGATTTGATACCCGCTATTTGTTCCTCGGTGAAAATGTTTTCTATTTTCTGTAGCGTGATATTGCTTGCATTAAGAAAATTTCTCTTATGAGCTTGCAAACGCTCGATGTGTTTTTCTATTCCTCGCTCCGCCAAGTAAAGCTCCGCCAGATAAATTTTATTTTCTTGAATTTTAATAAGTCCCTTTTCCTCGAGGCTATTCAAAATCTCCGTTTCTTCGGAAATATTTATTTGCAAAAATTTTCCCGCGGCGTTTTCCAGATAATCGAACGGTATGAAAACATGTCCTTGAAAAGATGCCTCCCGCAAGTAATAGATAATCCACGCTTCTATTCTGTACGGATGATGGGCTTCGAAACCCAAGTTTTGTGCGAAGCTATCCGCCGTGGGGAAGCCTATTCCTTCGATTTCATAAATCATACGGTAAGGATTTTCTCTCAGGAGCAATTCCGTTTCGTTTTCGTAGAACTTGAATATTTTCAGCGCTTTGGAACCGCTAATGCCGTATTGTGCCAAAAATACTTGCGCGCTGTGAATCGATTCCTTTTCGTTCCAACTTTCGAGTATTCGCTCGAGATTTTTTGGGCCTATTCCTTTTATTTGCAAAAGCTCTTGTGGGTTGTTTCTTATTATCTCCAAAGTATTTTCACCGAAGCGAGCCACGATTCTCTCGGCGAGCTTTTTGTTTATCCCTTTTATCGCTCCGCTGCTTAGGTATTTTTGAATTCCGTCTTTGGTCGTGGGGTATTTTTTCAAAGCTCTTTCCGCCTTGAATTGCAAGCCGTATTGCGGGTGCCTGACCCAATTGCCCGTAAATTTCACCGTATCCCCCTTGTCAAGTTTCGGTAAATTGCCCACTACGGAATTTCCGTCTTCCAAAAGGATAACGCTGTAACCGTTGTTTTCATTGAAGAAAATGTATTTTAAAATCGTCCCTTCGAATGTTTCCATTGAAAAATCACCCCTTGCTAACGCTATCAATTTTTAACAAACAAAATGCTAAATTAGAAAATAAGAAAAAATTTTTTAACGGGAACAGGGTGCGTAAGGAAAAATTAAAAAAGTTGCGCGGAGTGATTGAAGGAGAGAGCAATTTAATCGGAATGGAGCATTATTCCCATGCTTCCGTGTTCGTTCCGCTTTTTGAAAAAGGGGATGAAATGCATGTCCTTTTTGAGAAGCGAGCGGCAAATATTAAGCAGGGCGGGGAAGTCAGTTTCCCCGGCGGGGCGATCGAAACGGAGGATGGAAATCCTTTGCAAACGGCTTTGCGGGAAACCGAGGAAGAACTGGGCGTAAGCGCGGATAAAATAAAACCTTATTCAAAATTGGGAGCTTTGATAAGCCCGCGTGGGATAATCGTGCATGCTTATATTGGGAAGTTGGAAATTTCCTCGCTGGCGGAGGTGAATTATTCTCCCCGCGAGGTCGAAAGAGTTTTTTCTTTGCCCGTTTCTTTTTTCGAAAACAATAAACCGGAGGAATACGAGCTTAAATTTGAAATTCATCCTTATTATGTCGATGAAAAGGGCGAGAGAGTGGAGCTGTTGCCTGTTAAGGAATTGAACCTCCCTTCCCGTTATGCCGAACCGTGGCGCGGGGTAAAGCATCGCGTTCTGGTTTATAAAACTCCCGAAGAGACCATTTGGGGCATGACGGCGATGATTATGAACGAGCTTGTCAAAAGACTCGGGGAAGTAGGTTAACTATATTTCTAATAATAATCCCTTCAGATAAAGACTTTCGGGAAAGCTTGTAATAAAAGGATGATCCGGTGATTGTGTTAGGAAACGCAGTATTTTAGGGCTCATTCCGGCATCCGATGCGGCGTCGGATACTATTTTAACGAACAGTTCTTGCGTTACGTGTCCCGAACACGAAAAGGTGAAAAGTTTGCCTCCACGCTTGAGAAGTTTAAAAGCTAACATGTTAATATCCTTGTATCCACGCGCGCCTTGAAATAATTGCCTTTTGGATTCTACAAACTTCGGTGGGTCAAGAATAATAAGGTCGAAGCGGGTTCCCCTCTCAAGAAAGTTTCTTAACTCCTCGAATACGTCTCCCTTGATGTTTATTGTCTCCGAGCTTTCGAGTTTGTTCAACTTAATGTTTTCGGTGGCGATATCCAACGCATTTTGGGAAGTATCAATATTCACAAGGTTTTTCGCACCTCCTCTGAGCGCGTAGATTCCGAAACCTCCTGTGTATGAAAAACAATTCAATACCGATTGCCCGCTTGCATGTTCTTCAACTAATTTTCTGTTCGCCTTTTGGTCTAGGTAAAATCCCGTTTTGTGTCCTTTACGAACATCCACAAGAAATTTTAATCCGTTTTCGATTATCTCTATAAATTCGGGCGGTTCTTCGCCTGCAATCGTTCCTTTCCTGAGCGGTAGTCCTTCTTGTGAGCGTGAAGTTGTATCCGAGCGCTCATAAATTCCTAACGGTCTGAATTGTTTGTTTAGAATGTCGATTATCGTTTCTCTCCAAAATTCAACTCCGGCCGATAAAAATTGGACAACAAGCCAGTCCGAGTATTTATCCACAATAAGCCCCGGCAAGCCGTCGGACTCGGAATTTATTAGTCTGTATGCATTTGAATTTTCGCTACCGAAAATTTTTTGGCGATAGATTTTTGCCTTTTCAATTCTTCGCTCGAAAAAGGATCCGTCTATTGATTCGTCGGGAGAGAATGTCCACACACGCGAGCGAATTTGCGAGTGCGGCGAAAAGAATCCTCGTGCCAACCATTCTCCCTTTACGTTTGTGATTTCTACGGTTTCCCCCAGTTGTATTCCGGTTTCTATTTTACCGATTGCTCGACTGAAAATCCATGGGTGTCTCCGAAGCAACGCTTTTTCTTTCCCTTTTTTCAAGGTGATACTTTTCATTATAACTCCTTCGATAAATCGATTACAAATCTATTCAATAAATTAGTATTTTTACAAAATTGTCATGAGAAATTGGGAAGAAAATGGATAAGGAAAAGAAGAAAGCCGAAGTGTTACCCGAGCACGGTTTTTGTTTCGTATGCGGTTCGGAGAATCCGAAAGGTATAGGTTTGCGTTGGTATGCCGATGAGACGGGAGAAATATTTTCCGAATATACTTTGGGTTTGGAGCAACAAGGACCGCCGGGGCATGCACATGGCGGTGCTTCCGCTGCAATTCTCGACGAGGCGATGGGTATGGCGGCATGGTATCGGGGCTTTAAAATTGTTTCCGTTAACCTAAACATTTCTTTTCTTAAGCCCGTGCCTTTGGGAGTGAAATTGAAAGTAAGGGGCAGAATAAAGGAGAAAAAAGGGAAACGAATCTTTGCCGAAGGGGAAATTGTTTTGCCGAACGGAAACGTGGCGGTGAAAGGCGCTTCCATTTTAGTGGAACCCGAAGGCTTTTTCGATGCCTACGAAGAGGAATATAATAGATTGATGAAAAAACGTGGCGAAGGGGATTCTTAAAAAAATTTTCAAAATAGCTCCATTTTTGCACCGTTAATTCGGATATCGCATCCAATATTTTGTCGTTGTTTAAATATTGTCTAATTTTGTGTGCTTAAATTAATAGGAGAAATACGAAATGATACAAAAAGAAGTGGTTACGAATGCGTTGAGCAAAGTGATTGCACCGGACCTTAAGAAGGATCTGATAAGCGCCGGTATGGTTAAGGACGTCGAGATAAACGGAACGACGGTCAATCTGAAAATAGAATCAAAAACCCCGGCTTCTTGGGCGAAGGAGAAGATAAAAGAAGATGCCACAAAGGAAATTAAAGCTGTGGTTCCCGAAGTCGAGGAAGTGAATGTGGAAATTACGGTTAACGTTTCCAAGCATGAGAATCCCACGAAAGATGCCATGCTTCCCGGAGTTAAAAACACTATTGCCGTTGCCAGCGGTAAAGGTGGTGTGGGAAAAAGCACTGTGGCGGTTAATCTCGCTCTTTCCCTTGCGCTGGACGGTGCTAAGGTGGGACTTCTCGATGCCGATGTTTACGGTCCCAGTATCCCTATGATGCTCGGTATTCAGGAGCAACCGGAAGTCAAGGTTATCAACGGTAAGCAGAGAATTATTCCCCTTGAGAATTACGGTATTAAGTTGATGTCCATAGGATTCTTGGTTGACGACAAGACACCCGTAATTTGGCGCGGAGCCATGGCGAGCGGTGCAATCAAACAATTTATGAACGATGTCGAATGGGGAGAACTGGATTATCTCTTTTATGATTTGCCTCCCGGCACCGGTGATATTCAGCTTACCCTTGCTCAAACTATACCTTTGACAGGAGCGGTTATTGTTACTACTCCTCAGGACGTTTCTCTCATTGATGCGAGAAAAGGGCTGAAAATGTTCGAGAAAGTCAACGTTCCCACCTTGGGTTTGATTGAAAATATGAGTTACTTCATTGCACCGGATACGGGCAAGAAATATCATATTTTCGGCAGCGGTGGCGGAGAAAAATTGGCTAAGGAATTGGGCACCGCTTTTCTGGGCGGCGTGCCTATCAATCCTCAGATAGTCGAAGGCGGGGATTCCGGTAAACCTTTGGTTACCGAGTATCCCGACACGGAAGAGGCTAAGATTTATCGCCAAATAGCGCGTGAATTGGCTGCCGAAATTAGCCTCCGAAACGAGAAGTCCACCGGACCCGAAATCGAAATTTCTCTCTGAGATAAACGATTTATATTAAGCCCGAGTTAAACTCGGGCTCCTAATATTAAAGCAAAACGAATTATGGCTGAATTGACCGAAGAAAACGTCAGGAAAGTCCTTGCAAAGCTCGAACCTTATCTCCGAGCGGACGGCGGCGGAGTGGAACTGACGGAAATAACATCTAAGGGAATTGTAAAGGTAAGATTAACCGGAGCATGCGCTCATTGCCCCCTTTCCGTTATGACTTTACGAGCGGGAATTGAAAGGGCGTTGATGAGCGAAATCCCGAGAATTCGTAGAGTGGAACAAGTTTAAAATGGAGAATAAAATGAGAAAAAAGGTCGTTGCAGGCAATTGGAAAATGAACAAAACTTTGGACGAAGCCGTTCAATTGGTTTCCGAATTGAAAAATGAACTCGCTCGTTTTGAACCTAAATGCGAAATTATTGTTTGTCCCCCGTTTACTAATCTCGAAGCGGTGCATGCGGTTATTAAAGATTCGCCCATTCATTTGGGCGCTCAAAATATGTATTTCGAGGACTCGGGAGCGTTCACGGGAGAAATTTCACCCGATATGCTTCGTTCCGTTGGAGTTGAATATGTAATCCTTGGCCATTCCGAACGACGGGCGATTTTCAACGAAGACGACTCTACGATAAACAAAAAGTTGAAAAAAGCCTTTGAAAAAGAGTTGAAACCTATTCTCTGTGTGGGAGAGACTTTGGAACAGAGGGAAAGCGGAATCACCGAACAGGTGATTCGTACCCAAATCGAAGGAGCGCTTCAAGATATAACGGCGGAAAATATTTCCGATTTAATACTTGCTTACGAGCCCGTTTGGGCGATAGGAACAGGTAAAACCGCCACTCCCGACCAGGCGGAGGAAATTCATAAGTTTATTAGAAATTTGATTGCCACTCTTTACGATGCGACTACGGCGGAAAATCTTACTATACAATACGGCGGTAGTGTGAAGCCGACTAATGCGGCTTCTTTGCTTTCCCAACCGAATATAGACGGTGCGCTTGTGGGCGGCGCATGTTTGAAAGCCGAGTCGTTTGTCGAAATTATAAAATCCGCTTAATTTTTCACCGATGTATGAAAAAGGCGCTCCCTCGGGGAGCGTTCTTTTTTTGCGCCGTGTTTTTTCTCTACGTAAATCCTATTTTCCCTTATATTTTAAAACGAGAAAATAAATTTTGGGAGCAAGGTAAAAAATGAAAAAAGCATTAAAATGGATTGTGCTTGTCCTGGTTGTTATCTTCTTAATTGTCTGGTTTGCAGGGAGATTTTATTTGTCGTTTTCGGTTGCCCAACATGACGGTATGGTGCGGGTAACCGGTGTGGATGACGAAGTCCAAATTTATTACGACAGTATGGCTGTCCCTCAAGTTTGGGCTAAGACCGACAAGGATTTGATGTTTGCATTGGGATGGTTGCATGCTTCGGAGCGATTGTTTCAAATGGAATTGATACGGCGCGTGGCGACTGGAACACTTTCGGAAGTTTTCGGTCCCAAAGCGTTGGCTTTCGATTTGGTTCAGAGGAAAATCGGTTTTGCACGCAAAGCTTATGCGGATGTTCAAAATATGTCCTCCAAGGAAATGGAGTTGCTGAAAAGTTATTGTGACGGAATCAATCAATGGATAATGCAAAAAAGCGTTATGCCCCCTGAATTCGTAATTCTCGGCTTAACTCCGCCTAAGTGGGAACCGAAGCATGTAGCCGCTATAATGCTTTACCAAACTTGGTTTGCTCATTATTTAATGGACCATGATCGCCAATACGATGAGTTGATGAAAAAACTTGGAAAGGATATTTACGGGATAATAAGTAAGTACAAAAATTGGTCTCCCTCGACTGTGCCGTTTGAGAAATCGCCGAGTTTTTTGGCAACCGTTTCTCTGAACTACAATATGGGCTTTGCTTCCAATTCTTGGGCGATTGCTCCGGGTAAAAGTGCCAGCGGCAAGCCGATGCATGAAAGCGATCCGCATTTGCAAATAAATACGATTCCCGGTTTTTGGTACATTGTGGGACTCCATTCACGTGAAGGCACAAACGTGCTGGGGGTAACCGTTCCTTCCATACCTTTCGTCGTTATGGGGCATAATAGCGAATGTGCGTTCGCTTTTACGGTGGCATCCGTTGATTTGAATGATTATTATCGGCAAAAATTATCTCCCACCGATTCGCTTTCGGTCCTCACTCCCCAAGGGTATAAAAAAATGCAAATTATCCCTGATTCCATTAACGTAAAGGGTTTTGAGAAAGCTTATAAATTCAATATTTACAAAACCGATGTGGGGAGTGTTATCGAGAAAGATTCCGTTTCCGTCCTCGCTCTTAAATGGGCAGGTTATGATTTTGACGTTTCCGAAATTATTGCCTCCGGTTTCAAGTTGGCGCATGTCCGGAACTTTTCGGAATTTAGAAGAGTGGTAACTTCCCTCGGCGCGCTGGATGTAAATTGGACATACTCCGATAAATACGGAAATATTGGCTACCAATTAGGTGCGCCCATTCCGATTAGGGATTTTAAAAATACTTTTGTTGAGTTGCCTGGAGAATTTGCGGAATATCGTTGGAAAGGCTACCGTCCGTTGGAGGAAACGCCTTTCGTTTTTAATCCTGAACAGGGTTTCGTGGCTACCAGCAACAATCAAATTGTTCCTCCCAATTGGCAGTATTCTATTCCGGGCTTTTATGACCCTTACCGAATTGTCAGGGTTACGGAGTTGCTCAAGAATACGAGGAAAATGGGCATCGAAAGAGCAGAAAGAATACAGCAGGATTTAATTTCGGTAAAGGCTCTTCGTTGGAAAAACCTCCTTGCAAAAGGCGCCGAGGAATTAGGCGAACGTGCGTTAGCGGATTCTGTTCGGCAATGGGACGGGAAAATGGATGTTAAAAGTGTTCCCGCAGGCATCTTTACCGCATGGTGGTATTTTTTGACCGAGGAAATATTTAAAGATGAATTGGGTAAGGATTGGAAAATAGGACGCTTTATCGTGGAAGAGGTTCTGACGAACAATTACGAAAGTGTGATTGATAACAAAATTACAAAGGGGCATAAAGAAACAATTGAGGAAATATCCGCTTCCGCCCTCGATAGTGTGCTCAGTAAATTCGGGAAAGTGGAACTTGGCGAAATAAGTTTTCATAAACTTAGTCACCCTCTTGGCGTGGTGAAGTTGCTTGATTATTGGCTTGATTTGAATCGAGGACCTTACAAAATTGGAGGGGACAACTCCACGATAGATGCGAATTTTAATGCTTATAATGAAAAAGAAAAGGAATTTGACGCAATAGTCGGGCCAAGTATGAGGTTTTTGCTCGATTGGGCAAATCCCGATAGCTTTTTAATTATTGGCAATTTGGGACAATCGGGCAATCCTTTTTCTTCGCATTACGCCGATTTCCTGCCTTTTATGCAAAAAGGCGAATATTGGAACGTCCCTTTCTCAAAATCCAAAGTGGAGAAGAAAGCCGTGTCGGTTTTAAGAATCAAAAAATCGGGCATTTAGTTGTTTTTTGTCGGTTTTTTTTAGTAATTTAAAGCTAAAAATTAGAAGATGTCGGTAACATATTGTAATTTTAATATATTAGAGAAAGTATAGAATGAGAATTATAAAAAGTCTTGCCATATTGTTTTTGCTTTCGAATTTGATACTGGGTCAGCAAATAGACCCCGAATCCCTCAAACAGGCGGCTCTTGCGCATATGAAAGCAGGTAGATATGGGGAAGCAATTCAGCTTTTGAATAAATATATTGCGGCGAAACCTCGTCTTGCAGAGGGATACAATTTGCGGGGACTTTGTTACGAGGCTCGCTCTCAGTACAAGGAGGCGGTTATTGATTTCCGCCGTGCCAGAAAATTAGAACCTAATAATAAAGAAGTTTTGAAAAATCTTGAGCGAGTTACTGAAATTTGGTACAAGATGCTTAAAAAGAATATTGTGGGGTATAAAAGAGATATTCAAATAAACCCGGGAAATCCCTATAATTATTTGGAAATTGGTAAGGCGTACCGATGGATGGAAGAATGGCAACTCGCAGAAGAATGGTACGATAAATATTTAGCTTTGGATCCCAATGCTTCTTCGGACGAGATAATTCGCTATACTGAAATACTTGCCGCTAATAAACATTTGAAAAAAGGGCAAAAAATATTGAAAAAATGGTTGGATAAACACCCAGATGACTGGAGACTATGGAGCCGTTATGGTTATTTTAGTCTTTGGCTCGGTCAATATAAGGTGGCTAAAAAGGCGTTTGAACGTGCTTTGAGTTTTAAACCTTATTTTCAAGAGGCTCGGAAAGGATTGGATATTGCCACTAAAAATGCCTATGTCACAGAATTAGGTCCTACCGATGTAAAAGAATACCCGATTGATAGATACTACCGAATTTTAAAGAAAAACCCCAAACGAGATGAGATTCGTTTTCGTTTAATTAAAGAGTTAATTAAAGCCAAAAGGATAGAGGAAGCATATCAGCAACTTTTGGTATTAGTTGACAAATATCAGAATGACCCAAAATTTGAAAAACTTTGGAGTTACGTTACGAATTATCGTGAGAAAGTTTACAAAAATAAAATTGAATATTATCGAAATAGATTGTCTAAAAATCCCAAGGACAAAAAGGCTGCTTATAACCTGGCAAGGTATTATACTTATACCGAAAATTATGATTCCGCTTTGGCGGTGTACGAAAATTATTTGAAAGAAGTGCCCGACGAGAAGGATCCGAAATTTCTTTTCGATTATGCAAGGGCGGCTTCGTGGAGCAGACAGTTTGATAAGGCGATTCAAATAATGGATAAATTGTTGGAAAGATATCCCAATAATCTTGAATATCAACTTTTCCGAGCTCAGCTTTCCGTTTGGACAAGTCAGGATTTGGATTTGGCGGAAGAGTATCTTACAAATGTGATTAATAAGCAACCTAATAATGTCGATGCTTTAATAGCAATGGGTTCGTATTTATTGTTAAAGAGAGATTTTGATAAAGCTCAAGAAATGGCTGACCGTGCTGAGAAAATAGACGCTTCGAATCCCGAAGTACAAAAGTTAAAATCCAATATTGAATTTCAAAAAATGCGTGCGAAAGAAGAAGAGCTTTATAAAATTCTTGAGAAAGGCAGAACGCTTGCAATGAAAGATAGTTGCGAGGAAGCGTTACCATATTATCGCGAGTATCTTGACGAGGCTGAACCCAATGATTTGATTTTAAAAGAATATGGAGACGTTCAGTTTTGTGCCAAGGATTATGAAGGAGCGAAGGAATCTTATGAGGAAGTTTTGCGTCATGGGTATATGTACGAAGCGGCTCTTCAACATGCGAAACTCCTTTACGCAATGGGGGATTCGCTTGGTGCTCTTAAAGAATTTCGGGAATTGACCAAAGAGGAACCTGATGAATTCGATCCTATCTTATACCTTGCAGATACTTATGCTAAGGTGGATAAACCCGATTCCGCACGCATGATTTATAATCTTTTGCTGGATAAATGGGACCTGGATTCCACGGAAGTGAAAATGGTTAAAATGCGCCTTAAATGGTTACCTGTTACTGGACTTGAAGGTCTGATAGCAACTTTCCCTAGTAGTATTGGACTTGCCCCGTCTGCTTCCTTCTATAAGGATAATATCGGTTTTCAGTTTTATAGATTTGGTGGAAGATTGGATTTGGGATTGATATCATATTTTTCTATTGGTGTTTCTTTTCTTAAAACTTATGCTAGTGCAGATCCTAACTTACTGAATAGCAATATACTCAGTAATATTCCGACAGATAATTATACATGGCATGGGGATTTCACAACCTTCAAAGGGCATATTTTTGCTAATGTTAAACGTAGATTTTCTGCGGGCTTAGGTTATGGTGTGGTAAATTCAAACTTCGGTACGACGGGCAATGAGATGGATGCTTTTGTGAAATATGAAATTAAGGATACGCTTGGTGTAACAGCAAATTATTTGAATACCGATGCGGATCTTTTGTTGTATTCCCCATACCTTATAGATATTCGTCTGCAAGCCGCTTTTTATAGATTACAGGGTTATTATAATTTTCATTCTGGTTTGAAACTTTCGAGTTATTATACTTTTATTACTGTCTCCGATGGTAATGCCGGAAATAATATACGATTTAGGATAGGCAAGGTATATTGGAAGGATTTAACTATAGGATATGAATACTATTATGCAAACTTCCGTTTTGATGCTTTCCTTTACTATTCACCTATTGGGTTTGTGTCACATAGTGTTTGGGGAGAGTATTATCTTTATAACGAGGAATTTTTTAAGCTCTTTTTAAATGCTAAAGTGGGATATGTGCCTGCTAATAAATTTATACTAACGGAAGCACGAGCACAACTTGAATATGAATATAGTAAAAAGCTATCCATTACCGGGGCTCTCTCGTACGGAAGTACAACTCGCGACAATACCGGCTACCAATATCTTTCTGGGGAAATTTCCGCGTATTGGTCAATTTATTAAGGTGCGAAAATGATAGAGTTGAACATTTCCACAAGCGAAGCCGTTACATTGCTGACGGCAAGAATGTTCGAAGAAAAAAAACTTCGGGAGCGTGCCAAATTGTTGCCCAAGGGTACAAAGCTTACCGCTTTGCCTTTCGAAGAATTGCTTTCCATTGCCGAAACCGCCGCATTCGATTTGGTGATTTTGCTCCCTCTCGACGTCTTTATGGAGGAAAGCAATTTGCCCCTCATAATAACCAAGGCAATCCGTGAATTGGCAAGAATATTCGGTAAAAAGGAGTTTGGAAATTATGCGATTGAGAACGCTAAAAAGTTGTTAAGCCCCATTGTTCTGAATGCCCGGGATTTCGAAGGGGATGAAAAATTTAAACTCAATTAGCGAACAATAATTAGGTAATAAACAAAGCGCGCGGTATGGCAAAAACCGATTACGATTTTGTGATAATTGGTAGCGGTTTCGGAGGTTCCGTTTCGGCACTTCGCCTTTCCGAAAAGGGGTATAAAGTCCTTGTAATTGAAAAGGGGAAGCGGTATCAAGCGGATGATTTCCCAAAAACCAATTGGAATTTGAAAAGATGGCTTTGGCTCCCTATCTTAAGGTTTTTCGGGATTTTTAAAATTACTTTCTTCCGGCATGTGGGGGTGCTGTCGGGCGTGGGTGTGGGCGGTGGTTCATTGGTTTATGCCAATACTCTCCCTGTGCCCAAGGATGAATTTTTCGAAGCGCCTTCCTGGTCGCATTTGGCAAATTGGAAAGAAGAGCTGAAAGAATTTTATTCAATAGCCGAACGTATGTTAGGAGCCACTAAAAATCCTCGTTTCGATTTGGGGGATTTTGTTATTCGAGATATCGCGCGGGACTTAGGTAAAGAGGATGAATTCGAAGCGACAAACGTGGCGGTTTTTTTCGGAGAGGAGGGGAAAACGGTTCCCGACCCCTATTTCGGCGGGGAAGGACCGGAAAGAAGTGGCTGTAGATTCTGTGGCGCATGTATGATAGGCTGTCGCTACAATGCGAAGAATACTCTTGATAAAAATTATCTTTATTTCGCCGAGAAAAACGGCGCTAAAATAATCTCCGAGGCGGAAGTTTATAACGTGGAAACATTGGGTTCGGATGACGGAGAAGAGGGCTATGTGGTTTGGTGGCGGGACTCGACTAAATTCTTTAAGAAAAAATATAAAGTAACAACCAAAGGGATAGTTTTTGCAGGGGGAGTGTTAGGAACCCTTCCTTTGCTTTTGAAATTGAAAGAAACAACTCTGCCTAAGATATCGGATACGTTGGGAGAAAACGTCCGCACCAATTCCGAAAGTCTTCTGGGAGTTACCGCTCCCGCAAAAGAAAAAGTCTTTTCCGATGGAATCGCGATAAGCTCCATATTTCATTTGGACGAGCATAGCCACCTCGAGCCTGTTCGTTATCCTTCCGGTTCGGGATTCTGGAGACTTCTTGTTTTTCCTTTGGTTGAAGGCGATAATCTTTTTATTCGACTTTTCAAAACGGCACTGCAGTTCTTTTTGCATCCAATCAAAAGCGCCAAGCTTTATTTTGTGAAGGATTGGGCGAAGCATACACAAATTTTGCTCTTTATGCAGACGATTAACTCCACTCTCCGATTTAAACGCGGTGGCATTTTCGGAATGAAATCCGCTTTAAGCGATGGACCTGCGCCCACGGCTTTTATGCCAAAAGCAAGGGAAATGGCTCGACGCTTTGCCGAGAAGGTTAACGGTACGCCGGGAGCTTTGTTGACAGAAACCGTTCTGGGAATACCCACGACGGCACACATTTTGGGAGGATGCGTCATGGGTGCTTCGGAAAAGGAAGGGGTAATAGATAAAAATAACAGAGTGTTCGGTTATAAAAATCTTTATGTTTGCGACGGCTCGATGATTTCCGCTAATCCCGGGGTTAATCCTTCCCTGACGATTACCGCTTTAACGGAGCGAGCAATGAGCAAAATTCCACCGAAAAATGATGCGCCTGATTTTTAACCGCTTTTTTCTCTTTTCTTAATCGGTAATTTGTAATAACGCTTTTTGTCGTATAGATAAAAAGCATTTGCCACGGCGGCGGCTGTGGGTACCAAACCGATTTCTCCCACGCCTTTTGCTCCGTGCGGACCATTCGGGTCGGGGACCTCAACGCCAATCACTTCCACTTCGGGCGTTTCTTTGGCACGAAGCACTCCCATTTTTCTGAGGCGTAGAGTAGTAGGATAGCCTCCTTCCGTAACAAGCTCCTCGCTTATTGCATAACCTAAACCCATGTGTACGGCGCCTTCGATTTGCCCTTCGAACAAATTCGGGTTTATGATTTTGCCCGCGTCATGTGCGGCAACAATTTTTTCAATGTTCCCTTCGTCGTTTAATATTACTACTTGTGTGGCATAGCTGTAAGAATAATGAGTTATTGTTTCCTTAACTTTTGCGCCGGGTTTTGTAGTCCAGTCGCAACGCCATATTCCCTCGTAGCGTTTGCCGACCAAATCTTTCAGCGGATTGTTTTTCAAATCTGCCGCCAGATCCTTTGCCGTTTGAATAATAGTATTGCCGAGAATTGAAGTGGCGCGGGAAGCGGTTGTCATACCGGCAAAAGCTCCGTATTTCGTATCCACTCGGACGTCAATAATTTCGGGGGGCAAGCCGGTTTCATTGCAGAGAAATTGCACAGCCATTGTGTTTACGCCTTGTCCCATTTCCGTCCACCCGTGGTGAAGAACGACTTTGTCTTCCGCGAGGATTTCTATTACCACTTTCCCCTCGTCCGCCATGCCGTTCCCAATGCCCGTATTTTTAATACCGCATGCTATACCGGCATATTTGCTTTTGTAAAAAATTTCCTTGACGGCTTCGAGTGTTTGCCGAACTCCCGTTCCGCCTTTCAGAATCTGCCCCGTTGCCGTTACGCCTCCGTCTGTCAAAGCATTTTTGTAGCGAAATTCCCAGCGGTCGAAATTTCCTTGTTCACAAAGGTCGTCTATGCATTGTTCTATGGCGAAAGTTACTTGATTAACTCCGAAGCCCCGCATTGCTCCACACGGGAGATTGTTTGTATAAACCGCGCGGCTGCGGATTTTGACGTTCGGTACGTTGTAAGCTCCCGTCGCATGCCCCGCGGCTCGTTCCAAAACTTTCATTCCGACGGAAGCATACGCACCCGTGTCGCCAACAATGTCCGCCTTAACCGCCGTTAAATTGCCTTCCGAGTCGCAAGCTACGACATAATCCATTATAACGGGATGGCGCTTTGGATGTATGATAATCGATTCTTCTCGTGTCAAAACGAACTTAACGGGTTGTTTTAAAACGAATGCTGCCAGCGCCGCGTGATGCTGTACGGATAAATCCTCTTTGCCACCGAATCCTCCGCCGTTAGGCACTTGAATAACCCGTACTTTTTCGAGAGGGAGATTAAGCACGGAAGCTATTTGACGACGGTCTTCATAAACTCCTTGTCCTTGCGAAAGCACTTCCACGCCATCCTCCGAAGGACGAGCAACGGAAGCTTCCGGCTCGAGAAAAGCATGTTCGATTCTTTGAGTTTCATAACGTCCCTTTGAAACGAAGGCGGCTTCGGCAATTGCTTTCTCCACGTTGCCCCGCTCGATTTCCGTATTCGAAAGAATGTTGCTTTCCCCGTGAATTTTCGGAGCGTCGCTTTTTATTGCTTCGAATACGTCCGTTACAGGCTCAAGAACTTCATATTCCACCTTGATTTTGCTTGCGGCAAGGCGCGCTGTTTCTTCGTCCTTTGCTACAACGCTTGCCAGAACGTCGCCTACGTAATGTGTTTCCTCGCCTATGTCGATGAACATAGGCCAGTCGTCAACGATTAAACCTGTATATCTTTTACCCGGAACGTCCTTTGCGGTGAAGACCTTGTAAACGCCGTCAATTTCCTCCGCTTCCGAAGAATCTATTTTCAAAACTTTTGCGCGTGGATAATCACTCAAACGGAGCGCACCGAAAAGCATGCCGTCTAATTTTACGTCCGCTACGAAGGGACTTTGCCCCAACACCAATTTTTCGGCATTATATTTTGCTTGTCGTTTACCCAATTTCCCATCTGTTTTCGGTATGGGGATTTCTTCCAAGTTTCGGATGGCATGTGCCGCATATTCGATTGAATCTATTATCTTTTTGTAGCCTGTGCAACGACAAAGATTTGGCTGGAGAGCGCGAGCAATTTCTTCCCGTGTGGGATTTGGATTTTTTCTTAGCAATGCGTCTGCCTGCATTACAATTCCTGGAGTGCAAAAACCGCACTGAACCCCGCTTTTGGCAACGAAAGCGTTTGTAAAAACTCTTCTTTTGTATTCTTCAAGTCCTTCGGGCGTTACAACATGTTTCCCTTCGAGCGTACCCATTTTTATGACGCAAGAGAGCTTAGGCTCGTTATCAATCTGAACCGTGCAGGAACCACAAGCGGCTTGTCCCGAGCAACCGTCTTTTACGGAGGTTATGCCTTCTACGTCCCGCAAATATTTTAATAATGTAATTTCGGGTTTTCCGTTATAGCTTATTTCTCTTCCGTTTAAGTAAAATTTCATTGTTTGCCTTTTTGTTATTAGTAAAAATTAACTTCGTGTTTTATGAATTTCCCTTTTTTGTAAATGAATTTTGCACTGAAGAATCTGTTTTGGAAAAGCCATGGGATAAATATTTTGTCGCCTTCCCATAAGTTTAATTCCAGTAATTTATCATTGGGAACCCATTCCAGCTTGCCTTCCGGGCTTTCTATCAATTCCCCTTCGAACTCATCCACTACGAAAAGGAAAACATGCCAATCTTCTTTTTCGTCGAACATGGGAAAAGTGATGAAACCCTTCATCGTAAGGTTTTTTACGATTAATCCGCTTTCTTCTTTTATTTCGCGAATTGCACAATCTTCGGGCGATTCACCCTGTTCGAATTTCCCGCCGAGACCGTTCCATTTTCCCTGGTGGTAGTCGTTGGCTTTTTTGTTTCTGAAAAGCATTAGTGTTTTGTTGTCTTTTTGCACATAGCAAAGCGTAGCGAGTTTCATTTTACCATGCCAAGTATTCTTTCTTCAAAAGATAATTTCTGACGTAATCCGCTACCCCTTCTTCAATTGAGGAGATTTTTTCCGTATAACCCGCTTGCCGTATTTTCGATAATTCGGCTTGCGTAAAGTATTGATATTTGGGACGGAGATATTCCGGCATCTCAATGTATTCAATTTCGACAGGTTTTTCCAAGGCGTCGAAAATTGCTTTTACCAAATCGTTCCATGTCCTTGCTTCTCCGGTACCCACGTTGAAGATGCCGTTTACGTTTTTGTTTTCCAAAAGGAAATAAGTCATCTTCACCGCATCTTTTACGTAAATAAAATCTCGTTTTTGTTCTCCGTCTTTGTAATCGGGATGATAGGACTTGAAAAGTTTTACCCTGCCGGTTTCTTTTATTTGTCCGAAGGCTTTGTGAACGACGCTCCGCATTTCGCCTTTGTGATATTCATTGGGCCCGTAAACGTTAAAATATTTTATTCCCGCTACCTTGTCGAGTAGCCCTTCGCGCTTTATCCAGAGGTCGAACATTTGTTTTGAATAGCCGTACATATTGAGGGGGCGAAGCTTTTCAATCATTTCTTCATCGTCGGCATAACCCTGGGAGCCGTCGCCGTACGTTGCTGCGGAAGAAGCATAGACGAAACGAGCCTCATGTTCCAAGCAATATTGTGCCACGGCTTGGGAATATTTGAAATTATTGAATAGCAAGTAGTCGGCATCTTTTTCGGTGGTGGAGGAACACGCCCCTATGTGAGCTATGGATTCGACAGCGTAAGGGAGAGCATCGTTGACAATCATTTCGTAAAAATCATCCTTGTGGAAAATGTCGGCATACTTGAGTCCGTTGAGATTTTTCCATTTTTCGCCTTGGCCCAAACGGTCAACGATTATTATATCGTCCCGCCCTATTCGGTTCAAAAACCAAACAAGAGCGCTTCCTATAAATCCCGCTCCTCCTGTAACTACAATCATTTTTACCTCTTATCAATTTCGTTTTTAAGAAAAGTAAAATTAAATATATTACATTTCATCTTCAAAAAATAAAAAGTGAGAAATGAATAAGTTTGAACAAATTAGTGATTTATTAAAAGAAAGAATCCTCGTTCTCGACGGCGCAATGGGGACGATGATTCAACGTCATCAATTGACCGAAGAAGATTACAGAGGTGAAAGGTTTAAGGATTTTCCTTATCAACTGAAAGGAAATAACGATATTCTTTCGCTTACGCAGCCTTCTATTATTCGCAATATTCATCTTCAATACTTGGAAGCGGGGGCGGATATAATAGAAACAAATACTTTTAACGGTACGTTTATTTCGCAAGCGGATTATCATACGGAGGAATTTGTTTACGAAATGAACCGTGAATCCGCTCGTTTGGCAAAGGAGGCTGTGCTTGAATTCGAGGAAAAAACTCCCGATAAGCCCCGTTTCGTTGCCGGTTCGATGGGACCTACAAACAAAACTCTTTCGATGTCTCCAAAGGTGAGCGACCCCGGTTATCGAGAAGTTGATTTCGATACAATGGTTCGTGCTTATCGAGAACAAGCGCAAGGACTTTTGGACGGCGGAGCGGATATTCTTTTGGTGGAAACAATTTTCGATACCTTGAACGCTAAGGCGGCTCTTTTTGCTATCCAGGAGCTTAGCGAGGAACGTGGCGAAAAAGTTCCCATAATGATTTCCGGTACTATTGTTGATATGTCCGGTAGAACACTTTCGGGACAAACTACGGAAGCTTTCTGGTATTCCGTTATGCATACCGAAAATCTTTTAAGCGTCGGACTTAATTGCTCCTTGGGTCCCAAACAAATGAGACCTTTTATTAAGGAGCTTTCGGAAATTGCAAACGTATTCGTGAGCCTTTATCCGAATGCCGGTTTGCCTAATGAATTCGGGGATTATGACGAATCTCCTTTGACAATGGAAGAGGTGCTGAGGGATTATGCCGAAAGCGGATTTTTGAATATAGTGGGAGGATGTTGCGGCACAACGCCCGACCATATCAAGGTTTTTGCCGAAATGGCTTCTCGTTTCGAACCGCGAAAGGTTCCTCAAAACAAACATTTACTTCGATTAAGCGGATTGGAACCTTTGGTTGTAAGAGAGAATTCGAATTTTATAAACATAGGTGAACGCACTAATGTTGCGGGTTCCAAAAAATTTGCTCGACTCATTAAATCTGGCGATTACGAAGGCGCCCTTGCGGTTGCACGCCAG
Organism: uncultured Melioribacteraceae bacterium; assembly: GCA_964611145.1. GTDB lineage: Bacteria > Bacteroidota > Ignavibacteria > Ignavibacteriales > Melioribacteraceae > WFQV01. Next base: position 18,528 of record CAZSYM010000017.1, on the reverse strand, counting down.
CAAGTTGAAAACGGCGCACAAATAATAGACGTGAGTATGGACGATGCAATGATAGACGCGAAAGAAGCCATGATTAAGTTCCTGCGCCTTGTTTCCACCGAACCTGAAATTGCCAAAGTGCCCGTTATGATTGATTCCTCCCGATGGGAAGTTATAGAAGCGGGATTGAAAAATATTCAAGGGAAAGGAATAGTTAATTCCATTAGCCTGAAAGAAGGGGAAGAGTTGTTCTTGGCAAGGGCGAAAAAAATCAAACGCTACGGCGCCGCGGTTATTGTCATGGCTTTTGACGAGGAAGGACAGGCGGATACTTACGAGCGAAAGATTCGTATTTGTGAGCGAGCTTATAAATTACTGGTCGAAAAGGTTGCTTTCTCGCCGGAAGATATTATTTTAGATCCGAACATTTTCGCTGTCGGCACGGGTATGGAAGAGCATGCCAATTACGCCGTGGATTATATCGAGGCTGTTCGTTGGATTAAAAAAAATCTGCCTTATGCTAAGGTTTCCGGTGGCGTGAGTAATCTCTCCTTTGCTTTTAGGGGGAATAATGTGATTCGCGAAGCTATGCATTCCGCTTTTCTTTATCACGCAATAGAAGCCGGAATGGATATGGGAATAGTAAACCCCGGACAGTTGGCTGTTTATGATGAAATACCGAAGGATTTGTTGGAGCGCGTGGAAGATGTTATTTTAAATCGTCGTCCCGATGCCACCGAACGCTTGATTGAATTTGCCGAAAAGGTAAAGGACGTAAAGGTCAAAGAGTCAAAAAAAGACGAATGGCGAAATGCACCCGTTGAGGAGCGGCTCAAACATGCATTGATAAAGGGAATTGTCGAATATATTGACGAAGATGTTGAAGAAGCTCGGCAGAAACTTAATGACTCGCTGAGGGTAATCGAAGGTCCTTTAATGGACGGCATGAACGCAGTGGGGGAATTGTTCGGCTCGGGAAAGATGTTTTTGCCTCAGGTGGTTAAAAGCGCTAGGGTAATGAAAAAAGCCGTGGCTTATTTGATTCCTTTTATCGAAGAGGAAAAATCGCAAAGCGGAGTGGGAGCTGCCGGTACGATACTTTTGGCTACGGTTAAAGGCGATGTTCACGATATAGGCAAAAATATCGTTAGTGTTGTTCTCAGCTGTAATAATTTTAAAGTGATCGATTTGGGAGTCATGGTCCCCACGGAAGAGATTTTGAATAAGGCAATTGAGGAAAAGGTGGATATTATAGGTTTGAGCGGATTGATTACTCCCTCCTTGGACGAAATGGTTCGTATAGCCGAGGAAATGGAAAGGCGCAAATTGAAAATTCCTCTTATGATTGGCGGGGCGACGACTTCCCGAATTCATACGGCGGTGAAAATAGCGCCCAAATATTCGGGAACGGTTGTGCATGTCTTGGATGCTTCCCGAAGTGTGGGAATAGCCGCCAAACTGTTGGATAAGAAATCGAACGGTGCTTTCGCTATTGAAATTAAAGAGGAATATGAACGCTTGCGTAGGAATCACGAAAAAAGACAGGCGCGCAAGGATTTTGTTTCTCTCGAAGAAGCGCGGGGAAATAAAGTGCGGATTGACTGGGATAAAGCGGATATTGTCGAACCGAAGTTTTTGGGGGTGCGGGAATTCATTGATTATCCCTTGGAGGAAATTAAAGATTTTATCGATTGGACTCCTTTCTTTTCCGCGTGGGATTTAAAAGGGAAATTTCCCGATATTCTGCAAAAGAAAGAGGTGGGCGAGGAAGCTCGGAAACTTTTTTCCGATGCGAACGCTCTTTTGGAAAAAATCGTTTCGGAAAAATTGCTCGTAGCCAAGGCGGTCGTAGGAATTTTCCCCGCGAACTCTTTCGATGATGATATAGAGCTTTATGCCGATAGTCATAGGAAGGGCTTGCTTGCCGTTTTGCATACTCTTCGCCAGCAGGGTAAAAAATCGGCGGGACAGCCGAACATTGCTCTTGCGGATTTTGTGGCACCGAAGGAAAGCGGAGTTAAAGATTTTGTGGGACTTTTTGCGCTTAGTGTGGGTTTTGGAGCGGAAGAATTGGCAAAAGAATTTGAAAAGGTTCATGACGATTATAATGCAATAATGACAAAGGCTTTGGCGGATAGATTGGCAGAGGCTTTTGCGGAATTGCTACATATGAAGGTAAGGAAAGAACTTTGGGGGTATTCCCCTGAAGAAGAATTTTCCTTGCAGGAGTTGATAGCCGAAAAATATAGAGGGATTCGCCCCGCGCCGGGGTATCCTGCCCAGCCCGACCACACGGAGAAAGTTATCCTATGGAAAGTTTTGGAAGTGGAAAAAAGAACAGGTATCAAATTAACGGAAAACATGGCTATGCTTCCATCTGCTTCCGTTAGCGGAATTTATATTGCTTGTAAGGATGCGAAGTATTTTTCCGTCGGAAAGATTCTCGAAGATCAATTGGAAGATTATCGTCGTAGGAAAGGAATGAGTCGAAAAGAAGCCGAATATTGGCTTGGTCCCGTGTTGCTATGAATCGAAAAGCGAGGAAAAGTTTTTAGTAATGAGATTTGGGTTTTCTTTTAACGTATTACAAAATCTTGACTTAACTGAAAGAAAGAATTAAATTAGAAGTCTGTATTTTATTTTAAAAACCGCGAGAGATGAAAGAAGATTTCCCAAGGATATTCCCCGGTGGTGCCAGTGTGGCTCTCACGGCAAAGATTTGTGAGTATTTGAATCTTCCCGTGGGGGAAATCGAAAGAAAGCGGTTCAGTGACGGCGAGATTTGGGTTAAATTCAAAGAGAATATTCGCGGCGGCGATGTTTTTCTTGTGCAGTCAACCTATCCGCCAGCTGAAAACTTGATGGAACTTTTGATAATGTTGGACGCCGCAAAGCGCTCTTCGGCGCGGAGAATTACGGCGGTAATTCCCTATTTCGGGTATGCACGGCAGGACAGAAAAGACCAGCCGCGTGTTGCTATCACCGCAAAATTGGTCGCTAATCTTTTGACCGTTGCGGGCGCAGACAGAATAATTACTATGGATTTGCATGCGCCACAAATTCAAGGTTTTTTCGATATTCCGTTCGACCATCTCTATGCCTCGCCTATTTTTACGGGGCTTTTTGACAATCTGAAACAAGACGGTATGGTCGTCGTTTCTCCCGATGTCGGTGGCATTAAATTGGCAAGGTCCTATGCTAAAAGGTTTGGCGCTAAGTTTGCTGTCTTGGATAAACGACGTCCGAAACATAACGTAGCGGAGATAATGCATATTATCGGGGAAGTTGAAGGGAAAAATGTTCTTATTGTTGACGATTTGATTGATACAGGCGGAACTTTTGTTGCTGCCGTCGAAGCGCTTAAGGAAAATGGAGCTAAGGAAATTTACGGTGCCGTTACTCATCCTCTTTTTTCTGATAGCGCTGTCGAGAAAATTGAAAAGTCTCCTATTAAAAAGCTTTATACTACAGACACTATACCTCTTGCAAAGGAAAGCGGTAAAATAGAAGTGAAAACCGCTTCGGAGCTTTTGGGAGAAGCGATTTTAAGAACGCATAACCATGAATCCATTAGCTCTTTGTTTGAAATCGACAAAAGTTAGATTTATTAAAATATAAGGATGAATAATAATGGCTGAGTTAACGTTAAATGTTAAAAAGCGAGAAATCTCCACTAAAGGAGCATTGAATAAGTTGCGGAAGGAAGGCTATGTGCCTGGTGTTTTTTACGCTAAGGAACAAAAAGACCAATTTTATTTCTACCTTCCCGAAAAAGATTTGAATCCTTTGATTTATACTTCCGAAACCCATATGGTTACGCTCAAAAGCGACGACGGAGCCGAATACAAAGCGATATTGAAAGATACTCAATTCGATCCCGTAACCGACCGCGTAATTCATGTGGATTTTCAAGGTATAACTTTCGGTGAAGTTATAACTGTTCAAATTCCCGTGGTGCACGTAGGTGCTTCCGAGGGTGTTAAGGAAGGCGGAATTTTAACGCAATTCATTCATAAATTGGATATTGAATGTCTGCCCCGTCAGATTCCCGATAAAATTGAAGTTGATATTTCCCATTTGGGAATCGGAGATTCTTTACATGTCAAGGATGTGAAAGTAGAAAACGCCAAAATACTGAATCCCGAAGACGCTATTATTTTTACCATTACTCCGCCTAAGACCGGTGTGGAAGAAGTTCCGACCGAGGCTGAAGAAGAAGAGGAAAAAGCCGAACCCGAAGTTATTTCGAAAGGGAAATCCGAAGAAGAATAAAATTGAAAATTCTCTTTGGAATCGGCAATCCTGGAACGGAATATGCGGATACCAGGCATAATATCGGCTTTATTGTTTTGGATAGATTTGCCGAAAGGCAAAAGGTGATTTTTAAGCCCGGACGAGGCGATTACTTCCAAGCTGTGGGTAACCTCTCCGGGCACGATTTTGTTTTGGTTAAACCTACCACCTATGTTAATAGAAGTGGGGTTGCTGCGACAGAAATTTTCGAAAGATTCGGAATTTCACTTGACGATTTCTTGGTAATCACCGATGACGTGAACCTCGATTTCGGGAAAATACGTATAAGACCTGCCGGTAGCGACGGCGGACATAATGGTCTTGCGTCGATTATTTATCATTTGGCGGATAATCATTTTCCCCGTTTGCGATTCGGGATAGGGCGTAATTTTGAAGCCGGAGAAATGGCGAATTATGTCCTTTCTCCCTTCACGGAAGAGGAACGCCAACAACTGCCGAATCTGACGGATTTTGCCGTGGATATTTTAGAGCAATTTGTGCTGGGGGGCTTTCAACAAGCTCTTGATTTTTATAGCAGGAGCATGGCTAATAAAAAACAAAGCGGAAACGAAGGGGCGGAATAGCCGACCGTTTTCTTGAACTATTTTCATGGAGAAGAAATTGAAACACATTCGTAACGTTGCAATTATTGCGCACGTTGATCACGGAAAGACCACCTTGGTTGACGAATTATTGAAGCAGAGCAAGGTTTTTAGAGATAATCAAATTGTAAGGGAGAGATTTCTGGATTCGAACGATCTGGAAAGGGAACGCGGTATTACCATTTTGTCTAAAAATATCAGTATTTCCTATTACGATTATAAAATAAATTTAATCGACACACCGGGGCATGCGGATTTCGGTGGGGAAGTGGAACGGGTGCTTAAAATGGCTGACGGCGTTTTATTGCTGGTCGATTCTTTCGAAGGTCCCATGCCTCAAACTCGCTTTGTCCTGGAAAAGGCTCTTAATTTGAAATTGAAACCTATAGTTGTTATCAATAAAATCGATCGCCCGGATAATCGTCCCGCAGAAGTGTTGAACGAAATTTACGATTTATTTATTGAACTTGATGCCGACGAGGAACAATTGGAATTCCCCGTTATCTATGCAAGCGGACGTAACGGTTGGGCGGTTACGGATTTGTCGGAAGAAAAAAAGGATTTGAAACCTTTGCTGGAAGCGATAGTGGATTATGTTCCCGAGCCTCCTTCCAATCAAGGAACCTTGCAAATGCAAATAACTACTATTGATTACAATGACTATGTGGGCAGAATAGGTATAGGGCGTGTTTTTAGAGGCTCTTTAAGAAAAGATGCCGAATTGAGTATTATAAAAAGAAACGGTGAAATAAAAGCAACTTCGATTAAACAAATTTTTATTTTCGAAGGATTGGAAAGAAAAGAAACGGACGAAGTGCCCACGGGGGAAATTTGTGCCGTTGTGGGCGTGGAAGGAATAGATATAGGGGATACTTTGGCGGCTGCGGATAATCCCGAACCTTTGCCCGTGATTGCTATCGATGAACCGACAATCAGTATGAATTTTACCGTTAACACTTCCCCTTTTTATGGAAAGGAAGGAAAATATGTTACGTCGCGTCATTTGAAGGAAAGACTTTATAAAGAACTGGAGCACAACGTTTCTTTGCGAGTGGAGGAAACCGGGGCGACGGATACATTCAAAGTGAGCGGACGAGGAATTTTGCACCTTTCTATCCTAATCGAGAATATGCGTAGGGAAGGATATGAATTTGCCGTCGGTCCCCCAAAGGTAATTTACAAGGAAATCAATGGTCGGAAGGCGGAACCGATAGAAATTCTTACCGTCGATTTGCCGGAGGAATATTCTGGGAAAGTTATTGAGTTGGTGGGACAACGTCGCGGCGAGTTGGTGAAAATGGAACCCAAGAGTAATTTGCTTCATTTGGAATTTCATATACCTTCCCGCGGATTGATGGGACTGCGGAATAAACTCCTTACGCTTACTTCCGGCGAGGGGATAATGCATCATAGATTTTATCAGTATGAATATTTCAAAGGCTCGATTGTAAAACGGCAAAACGGAGTTTTGATTTCGATGCATGACGGACAAGCTACGGCATATGCGATAAATGCTTTGCAAGATAGAGGAAAGTTTTTTATCGCGCCGGGGGATGTGGTGTATCGAGGGCAGATTGTCGGAGAGCATAACAAGGATATTGATATTGAAGTTCACGTGCAACGTGGGAAAAAACTGACCAATATGAGAGCGGCGAGTGCCGATAAAGCGGTTAAGATTACCCCACCTTTCAAAATGACATTGGAAGAGATGTTGGAGTATATTAAGGAAGACGAATTGGTTGAAATTACCCCGAAATCTTTGCGAATGAGGAAATATTATCTCGATCCTCTCGAAAGAAAAAGGTTCGAATTGGGAAAGGAAAAAAGAAAAGCATAGCGATGCTTTTTCTCATGGCGATTTTTAAGCGTTATTACGAGCTATGAAATTATTATCATAAAGGTATTGTTTTAAGTTTTCCAAACCGGTTATGGAATCTCTTTCCAAAGGATAAAGCCGAATTTCGTAATCGCCAAAGATTTGTTTTAGTTCCTCGGCGGATATTCCCTTTTGAAATTTGTTTATAAAAATCTTGCTGATACTCAATTCGGCGAATTTTAGCTTTTCTATTATCAGTTTGGATTCCGCCAACGAGAGTTTATCCTGGTTCATTACAAGCACTAATTCGGTTCTTTCTTTATCTTCCAAAATTTTCCTTGCTTCCTCATATTCGTTAAGTTGAGTGTTTAATTTATTGAGTAATTTGTCTTGTTCTATTTCCACATTACCGAATTTTATTCTTGTGACCAGTTGTTTCTTTTTGATTATTTCATTGCGCAAATCCACAAGCTTTTCGAGCCAAAGTTGGGAAAGTTTCGGAAGAGCAAGGAATTTAAGCGTGAGGCCCGTGGGAGGCATGTCGAAAATCAGTCTGTCGAACTCTTTATATTTTTCAAGATAATAAGTGAAGGCACGTAGAAGAGCATATTCTTCAATTCCTGGCGAATAGCGTATAATTCCGAAATGTTTTTCGAGATTCAGAGCCGTAAGATAAGAATAAGTTTTTGTCATTTGCCGTTGAACGTCGTTTAGATAATCGTTAATCCAATGGTCTAGGTCCACCTCGCTTACGTAAAGGTTATCGTTCAGTTTATGGGGTTTTTCGCCTAATTTTGTTTCGAAAATGTCGGACAAATTATGGGCGGGGTCCATGGATGTTAAGAAAACCTTTTCGCCTTTCAATGCGTATTCGACGGCGGAAAGGGAGGAGGTGGTGGATTTACCTACGCCGCCTTTGCCCAGATAGAACATTATTTTCGGTTTTTTCTTTTCCATCAGTGAACGTCCAATATTGATACTAATTCCGAAATAGGTGTATTGGCGGTAGAAATTTTGTTCATTACTATCAAAAGTTCCTCGTCCATGTAAGGAAGCAAATCGAGAGATATTTGCATTGGTGGCGAAGCCATTCCCACAAAGGCACCAATTACGATTATTCCGAAGATATTTTGAAGTTCCGCGAGTTCAAATTCGATTATATCCGTGGCTTTTGCTTTTGCGGCCAAGTCAAAAGCATGCCACGAGCTTTTTAAAAATTCCTTGAAACGTTCAATCAATGTCGGCATCGTTTTTTACCTTAAAAATTTTTTTATCGAATTGTATTTTCTTTTCCGAAGGGTAATTATAATAGATAGCATACAAAGCCGCAAGCGAGGTTCCGGCGAAGTAAAAGTTAGGTAATTTTAAAAGAGCGGCAATCAGCGCCAAATAAGGAGTAAGGGAAATCATTTTGATTACGAAACTTTCGTATGCGTAAAATTCCTCCTCGGAAAAGAATTTTTTCTCTTTAAGTTTTCCAAAAAACCATACTCTTGTGAAAATCGGGAGCGCGACCCCGATTGCAACGGCAAGGACGAATATGGTAATTGAAAGAGTGCGGGAAGGAAGGATGTCAAACCCTTTCCAGATTTTGTATTCCTGTAACAGAAAAACCCCCGCCGTCAAGAGAACGGCGGGAGTTATGAATTGAAAATACAATCGCTTCAGTTTTTTCATGATTCCTGGAATGTTGTGATTGCACCTGTTTTCTTGTCGTAGTTCAATTCCTCGATGTTTACGAATCTCCGTATTCCTTCTATTGTAATCCAAACAACGCTGAGCATGATTAAAGCGTTAATAATTGAAAGGAGAATATTTCCTTTATTAACGAAATTGATTTCGTTCATCCACAAAGCCCAGAAGGAGACGGTAATCATGAATGCTGCCGGGATAGCACTTACAATCCATTTCAAACCGCCGCGGGTGCGGAGAAAGACGGTGATTATGATCAGAGCCAGACCGGCAAGAGTTTGATTGGTAGCTCCGAAAAGGGGCCAAAGCGTAAGAGCGCCTTTCCCATCGGCGCCGGTTGAGAATATAAGTGCCAAGGCGAGAATGATAACTGCACTTGTGGAAACATATTTGTTGCCAAAAGCCTTCGGGAAAGTTTCCGTAAGAATGTAACGCTGAACACGTGTGGCGGTATCCAAGGTTGTCCCCGCGAAGGATGCAACAAATACACCCATTATTACAGCCGCAATGTTATGCGGGATACCCAAGGTTTCTATCATATTTGCGGCACCGATTACGAATGCTCCCACTTTGGAAGCAAGTCCCTTTGCAGCTGCCCACGAAGCATAATGATGTGTCCATGCCTGAATCCCTGTTAATACCGTTCCGTCTTTCGTTGTATAGCCCATTCCAATACCTGCAGCGACGGCAATAATTACCAAGGTAGCCAAAGCTCCTTCCATTAGCATGGAACCGTAACCTACGAAAATGGAATCGCTTTCTTTGCGTACCTGCCGTGCCGATGTTCCCGAGGAGACCAACGAATGCCAGCCGGAGATGGAGCCGCATGCGATGGTTATGAACAAAAACGGCCAGAGCGGTGGGGCGTCCTTAGGTGCGGCCTGAACCGCAGGAGCGACTAATTCCAAATTGCCACCTAAGGAAGCAACCAAAATACCCAACATCATTAAAGCCATTGCTATTACTAATTGGTGAGAGTTCAAAAAGTCTCTTGGTTGCAATAATGCGGTGACAGGCAAAACGGATGCGAAGAAAGCATAAATCAACAGGACAATTGACCACATTCCAATTGGAGAGATACCTAAAAATGCTGGCATTTTAATAGGAACAAATGCACCTATGACTACAGTGATATACATTAATGTTACACCGATAAGGGACCAAACGGTAACATTTGCATTCTTTTTGTAAACCACGTAGCCAATGTACATTGCAATTGGTATTTCCAGCCATACAGGGAGAACGGCTCCGGGAAACATTTTGAATAGTACCGCCATAACAAGCCCGAATATGGAAACGATAATCCAGATTTCAATGAAGATAACGAAGAAAATAATCAAACGGGTACGACTGCTGACGTAGAGAGCGGTGTACTCCGAAATGGATTTTCCCTTGTTTCTCATCGAAATCAGAAGGGAACCGAAATCATGTACGGCACCCATCATAATGGAGCCTATGAATACCCAAAGTAAAGCCGGGACCCAGCCCCAAATGATTGCAATGGCAGGACCTACAATCGGTCCCGTACCGGCAATGGAAGTAAAGTGGTGTCCGAAGATTACTTCTTTTTTTGTCGGGACGAAGTCCGTTCCGTCCTCGAACTCCACCGAGGGGGCAATATTGCTGTCATCCACGGCAAAAATCTTGTTTCCCACATATTTGCCGTAGAGCTTGTACATTAGCAAATATCCCCCAAATGCAAGAATCATTATCAATAGAGAGCCCATGATACACCTATTGTTTGTTTATGGATTGATTTGTTAGAGTAATAAAGCGAGATTTTTCAAGATGGTAAGATGAGAAAAGAAGAATTATTATTTCCAAGCGAACCTCCCCGGATTAAATATTCCCGTATCCAATGTCACAATTTAATATTTGAGAAATATGATGCGGAAAAATTTTTCCTAAGAGGTGCTTTTTGATAGGTAAGCGGTTGTGGTGGAGAAATAACCGGCACAAAGGAATTAAGAGTCGTATGTGGAAAGCTGTAGTGAGAATTTTCTTACTCGAATTACTTGGAAAGGCGGTTTTATTTTATTGAGAATGTTATATTACTTTTCATTTCAAAACTTTTTCGAAGTTCTCTCGTCTAATGATTCGCTTTTAATAAACAAAAGTTCACACAAAAAAAGGTTAGAAAATGAAAAGAAGGATTTTTGCAACGGCGGTACTTTTGCTCTTTGCTGGTTTTTCCTTGGCGCAAACCGCAAGGAAAATCAAGTTTGTGGAATATGACCTTCCGAATGGACTGCATGTTATTCTCCACGAAGACCATTCCACTCCCATTGTGGCGATTACGGTCTCCTATCATGTGGGTTCGAAAAACGAGAAACCCGATAGAACAGGGTTTGCTCATTTTTTCGAGCATTTAATGTTTGAAGGTTCTAAAAATATTAAACGCGGCGAATATTTCAAGATAGTGCAAAGCAATGGCGGAACTTTGAACGCAAACACTTCTTGGGATAGAACTTTTTATTACGAGGTTCTTCCGTCCAACCAACTCAAGCTGGGATTATGGTTAGAATCCGAACGTATGTTGCATTTGAAGATAGACAGCATAGGAGTTGAAACCCAAAGAAAAGTGGTTAAGGAAGAAAGGAAGCAACGTTTCGATAATCAGCCTTACGGTTCTTTGATTGAACAGACTTTTAAGCATGCTTACAAGGTCCATCCTTATCGCTGGACTCCTATCGGGTCCGTGCAGTATATTGATAGAGCGAAACTGAGTGAGTTCATCGATTTTTATAAGACTTATTACGTGCCTAACAACGCGACATTGTCTATTGCTGGAGATATAAATATTCCCGAAGCTAAGAAGTGGATAGCGGAATATTTCGGGAGTATTCCGCGCGGCACCCGTAAAATGAACCGTCCCGACGTTGTGGAACCCCCGCAGGAAAAAGAAGTAAGGGACACCGTTTATGACAATATTCATCTCCCTCTGGTTTTGGAAGCCTATCATATTCCTGCTGAAACCTCGCCGGAATTTTATGCCATTGATATGCTTACCACTTTGCTTTCCGGGGGACGGAGTTCAAGAATTTATAAAGAGCTTGTGGATAAAAGTCAAAAGGCATTGCAAGCGGGTTCTGTGCCATTGGCACTGGAAGATCCCGGCTTGTTCGTTACTTATGCCGTGGCGAACGTGGGAGTGAATCCGTCCGAATTGGAAACTTTATTGGATAAGGAAATAGAGAAAGTTAAGACCGAACCTATTTCGGATAAAGAATTTCAAAAGTTGAGAAATCAAATTGAAAATAGAATTGCAACCGCTTACTCGACGGATTTGGGAATAGCGGAGGCTCTTTCCGATTTCCATGTTTTTTATCATAATACGAATCTTATTAATAATCGACTTGCCAATTATATGAAAGTAACGAAAAAAGATATTCAAAATGTCGCTCGTAAATATTTGAACAAAAATAATCGGGTCGTTCTGTATTATTTACCGAAGTCGCAAAAGAAATAATTTATCAAAAAGTTTGGAGAATTACGATGAAACTTAAGAGTTTATTAATCATGCTTTTGTTCGTTATGTCCGCAATTGCTTTCGGACAGGTGGATAGAAGTAAAATGCCGGAAGCGGGACCAGCTCCGGAAATCAAGTTGGGAAATTATGAAACTTTTCAATTGGATAACGGACTGAAAGTTATTGTTGTTGAAAATCATAAAGTGCCGAAAGTTACGTTCAACCTTGTTGTTGACAGAGATCCTATTAGGGAAGGAAAACATGTCGGGTATGTTCAGCTTGCGGGACAGCTTTTAAGAACGGGAACAAAGAACCGTCCCAAGGATAGACTGGACGAGGAGATAGATTTTATTGGCGCTTCCCTTTATACAAATTCTACAAGTGTCGGGGCAAGCGGGCTTAGCAAGTACACCGAAAAAATTCTCGATTTGATGTCCGATGTCGTTTTGCATCCCGATTTTAAACAGGAAGAATTGGAAAAGTTGAAGAAGCAAACGCTTTCTCAATTGGCGTCGGAAAAAGATGACCCTAATGCCATTGCGGAGAAAGTCAAAGATGTTCTCGTATATGGAAAGGAGCATCCTTACGGTGAAATCATGACCGAGGAAAGTGTGAAATCCGTGACCTTGGAAATGTGTAAAAATTATTATGATACCTTTTTCAAGCCGAACATTTCTTATCTCGTAATGGTGGGGGATATTACACCCGAAAAGGCAAAGGAATATGCGGAAAAATATTTTGGTTCATGGCAAAAAGGGGATGTCCCGCATTACAGCTATAAATTCCCCAAAGCGCCTTTGATTACAAAAATAGCCGTTGTCGATAGACCCGGTGCCGTCCAATCCGTTGTTCATATCGCTTATCCTGTGAAATTGAAGCGGAATAGCAAAGATGTAATCCCCGCCAAAATAATGAATGCTCTTTTGGGTGGAAATTTTTCCTCCATGCTGAATTTGAACTTGCGTGAGAAGCATGCTTATACATACGGCGCTCGCTCGAGCATCCAAGCGGATAAATTGGTGGGAGAATTTGACGCCACGTGGGAAACCCGCACATCCGCTACCGATAGCTCCATTGCCGAAGCGTTGAAGGAGATGAAAAATATTCGTACAAAGGACGTGGATTCCGTAGAACTTGCCGCTATTAAAAAATATTTTATAGGCAGTTTTGCCCGTTCTTTGGAAAATCCTTCCACGATAGCAACTTTCGCACTTAACATAGAGCGTTACGACTTGCCTAAGGATTATTATAAAAACTATTTGAAAAATGTAAATGCTGTGGATTTGAAAGATGTTCGGAAAATGGCTCGAAAATATGTTAAACCGAACAAGGCTTATATTATCGTTGTGGGTGATGCAAAAGAAATTGCCGATAAATTGAAAAAGTTCAGCATAGCAGGGAAAGTGGATTATTATGACGCTCTTGGCAATAAGTATAATCCCGCTATTAAAAAACTGCCGAAGGGAATTACGGCGCGGGAAGTTATCGAGAATTATGTAAAAGCTATCGGTGGTAAGGAAAAGCTTCTTGCGATTAAGGACAAAACCACGAAGATGAGCGGAATGATTCAAGGGATGAACATTAAAATCACCCATATTCAGAAAGCACCCGATAAACTTTATATGTTTACCGATGCGGGAGTCTTTCAACAGACCGTTGTTTTTAATAAGGACAAAGGGTATTCCGAAGCAATGGGGCAAAGGAAAAATCTCGATGAGGATAAACTACGGGCAATGAAAATGCAAGCCGACCCGCAAGCCATTTTACATTTGGATAAGCTGGGAATCAAGACCGAATTAGTGGGAATTGAAAAAGTAAACGGAGAGGACGCCTATGTTCTTTCCCTCGAAACGCCATGGGGAAGCAAAATAACCGAATATTATTCTGTCAAAACAGGTTTACTGTTGAGGCAAATCATTCCCGTAAATACTCCGCAGGGTTCGTTTACTCAAACCACCGATTATTCCGATTATCGCGAGGTGAAAGGATTGAAATTTCCCTTTATGATTACTCAGCAAATGGGTCCTCAATCTTTTGAACTGAAAGTGGATAGCGTGGAAATCAACACGGGTGTAAGCGACGATTTGTTCAAAGTGGATTAAGAAACTCATGCCCTTTTACAAGCCGACCTTAGAGTCGGCTTTTTTTATTTGACAAATCTCCTTCGGATTTGGGAATGTTCGAAATTTTTTATTTTGGCAAATATTTTTTAAATTTGGAATTCAAAAAAACGGAGAGATAAAAGATAAATGGCTAAGCAACAGACATTCGCTGACAAGGCTAAGGGAAAGGCTAAGCAGAACAAAGTGGTTGTAAAGGTAGTAAAAACCGTTAAAAGTGATAAAGGCTCTTACAAGTTTCAAGAAAAATTTGTCAAGCTCGACGACGTAAGTCAAGTTACAACCATCAAATAGCCACTAAGAGCCGCCAAGAAGGGATATAATCAACTTTTCAAATAACTGAACGGGGCTTAGCTCCGTAGATGTTTTTAGCCTGATCTAAATTAGTACGTTTTGTCTGATTTTGATTGGTTCGGTTAGGTTGTGTTTGGGAGAAAGATTGGGCTGGTTTTTTGAAATCAGAGAGGAGGTTTGCTATGCTCGGAAAGAAGCAAATGAAGTTTTACGGACTAAAAAATCTCAGGCAAATCCCGCAGATTCGCAGATTAAGCGAAGAGCAAATCAGCGGAATTGAATTGGCGGCTCGGGTTTTCCCTTTCCGTGTTAACAATTACGTCCTCGAAGAATTGATTGATTGGGAAAACATTCCCGACGATCCCATCTTTCGTTTGACATTCCCCATGCCGGAAATGCTGGAGCGGGAGCATTATTCTTTGCTTTCGGAAGCGCTTCGCAATGGTTATTCCGGTGAAAAGTTAAAAAATGTAATCCGCGAAATCCTTTTCGATTTGAATCCACATCCCGACGGTCAACTTACGGCGAATATTCCTCGTCTGAACGACGAAGTTATTAAAGGGATTCAGCACAAATATCGAGAAACCGTGCTTGTGTTTCCTTCAAGCGGGCAAACATGCCATTCTTATTGCACTTTTTGTTTTCGGTGGGCACAGTTTATTGGTGTGAACGATATTAAATTTGCTACGGATGAATCCCGTAAGTTTCAAGAATACCTGAAAGTTCACAAAGAAGTTACCGATGTGCTTTTTACGGGTGGCGACCCGATGATAATGAAAGCGGAGAAATTAAAACTTTATATTGAACCGCTTCTTGGACCGGAATTCGAGCATATTCAAAACATTCGAATCGGGACGAAATCCATAACTTATTGGCCGTTCCGTTATATCGACGACGCCGATTCCGACGAGGTTCTGGCTTTGTTCGAAAAGATTGTAAAGAGCGGAAAACATTTAGCCGTAATGGCACATTTTAATCATTGGCGGGAGTTTTCCACCGAATCTGCGCATGAGGCGATTCGTAGAATACGCAATACGGGTGCGGAAATTCGGACGCAGTCGCCGGTTATTAGGCACATAAACGATGACCCCGCCGTTTGGGAACGGATGTGGAAGGAACAGGTGAAATTGGGCATGATTCCTTATTATATGTTCGTTGAACGTGATACCGGTGCGCATCATTATTTTGCCGTACCGCTCGTTCGTGCTGTGGAGATTTTCCGGCAAGCTTATAATAGTGTTTCGGGACTTTCTCGAACCGTTCGGGGACCGTCGATGTCCGCCACGCCGGGTAAAATTGCAATCGAGGGCGTCGCCGAAATTCGCGGGGAAAAAGTCTTTGTCCTGAATTTCCTTCAGGGCAGAAATCCCGACTGGGTAAAACGTCCCTTCTTTGCAAAGTATGATGAGAAAGCAACTTGGCTCGACGACCTTGAACCGGCGTTCGGCGAAACAAAATTTTTCTTCGAGGATGAACTGGAAAAGATTCTCAAGAGAAATACTATCGAAGCGAAACTTGTGGGATAAATTTCGAGGCCGTTTTGGGAAGAAAGGGAACGCCTGTGCGTTCCCTTTTTTATTGGATTTTTATTCTGCCCATTTGGAAACAATGTTCAGATTATGAGGATTCGCAATATTCTTCGCTTCGGCGGTATAAAGGTAGTCGATCCGCGGTTTATAGTACTCGGTAATTTTTCCGCGTACCATTTTCAGAGTGCTGTTTAGAAATTTATTTTCTTCCGTGAAACCTTCTCCCAAGATTGCGATTGCCGAGGGTAACCATCTTTCGGGAAACATTCCTTCGAATTCTCCGCCTTTTTTGAATTTATTTACCTCGTTCTGAATAATTTCCAATGCTTTTATTTGTCCTTCTTTGGTTTCTATGGAAAGTCCCGCTTCTTTCACGGCACGAATTACGGCTTCCTTGTTGGGATAAATCAATGCAACCGTGTAAGGGGATTGATTATTGTAAAGCATTACCTGTTCTATAAATGGGGAGGTATCCGTTAATGCTTCCTCGATACCTTCGGGGCTGTATTTTTCCCCGTCGCTTCCTATTAGCAGACTTTTGAACCGTCCCAGAACGTAGAGATAACCGTCCTCGTCCACATATCCCATATCTCCCGTATAAAGCCAGCCGTCCTTAATGGTTTCCGCCGTGGCTTTCGGATTTTTCCAATAACCCACCATTACGTTTTCCCCTTTTACCACAATTTCTCCTTTTTCACCGGTCGGCACTTCCACGCCGTCCTCGTTTACGATTTTTAGTTCGAGATTTTTTACGGGCTTACCGGAAGAACCGAGTTTGTGTTGTGCCGGTACGTTCGCCGATATGATAGGGGAGGCTTCCGTGAGTCCGTATCCTTGAAACATCGGCATGCCCACCGCATAGAAAAATCTCTGAAGTTCTATATCCAACAGAGCGCCTCCGCCGATAAAGAATTTAAGGCGTCCGCCAAATCCTTCTCTTATTTTACTGAACAGAATCTTATCGAAAAGTTTAAGGAGAGGAAGATTTAGTTTCGAAAAACCCTGTCCTTTGTTATACCCTTCCTTGTTGTAGGCGTAAGCAAGTTTTAAAGCTGTACGGAAGAGTTTTTCCACCTTTTCGCCTTGGGAGCGTATCGCGTTTTCTATGTTTTTCCGAAAATTCTTTGCCAAAGCGGGAACGCTCAAAAGGAAAGTCGGCCTCACTTCTTTGATATTTACGGGGATGTTTCGTAAGGTTTCCAAAGGTGTTCGACCGGTTTGGACGGAAGCCATACTTGCACCGTTTTTCATCAAAGTGTATATCCCCGCCGTGTGAGCGAAAGAATGATCCCACGGAAGAATTAAAAGTGAAACATAATCCTGCGGAATGGGAAGCAAAGCCGTCGCTTGTTCCACATTAGCGGTATAGTTTCTATGGGAAAGAATTATGCCTTTCGGATCAGCTGTTGTTCCCGAGGTGTAGCAAATGTTTGCATATTCGTTTTCGCCAAGGGAGCGCCAGATATTATTAAATTCTTCATAATGCTCGGAAAGATACTCTTCTCCTTTTTGTAAGATTTCATCTTTGTGGATTTCGTCGTGTTCGATGTCCTCGCATTTGTCCAGGAGTATTACTTTTTCCAAATCCGGTAAGTCGCCTTTTATTTTTCTGATTTTGTTGAGTTGCGAAGCGGATACGATTACAAATTTACTGCCCGAGTGTTCCAACCTGAATTTCAAGTCGGATAGTTCGTTTATTTTTACGGAAATGGGTACATTGATTGCGCCGAGATAAACTATACCCAATTCGCTCATTACCCAATCGTTTCTGCCTTCTGAAATTAAAGCCACTCGTTCCCCTTTTTTGAGTCCCAATACTTTTAATCCTGCAGCGAATTTGTGTACCAGCCTTTGCATTTCTTTGTAAGTGGTGCCTTCGTATTTGTCTTTTTTCTTTTCCCACATCAAAATGTTGTCGGGATATTTTTGAACGCTTTCTTCGAATAGAGCCGGTAATGTCCTTTCCATTTTTCCTCCGAATTTTTTATTTCTCTCCCCTAAAATACGAAAGAGAAGAATATTTTACCGCAAGGGAAAAGACTTTCTCCGAGCTTTTTAGTATTTTGCATTAAGAATTAAAGTAGTTAAAAAAGGAAATTCTTATGAAAATTCTCGTCGGTTCGAAAAATCCCGTAAAGATTGCCGCCGCAAAGGAGGCTTTCGAAAAATATTTTGAAGATGTGGAAGTTTTGGGTTACGAGATAGATTCGGGCGTGCCCGCGCAACCCGTACGCGAGGAAACCTTTCGCGGTGCAAGGAATAGAGCGGTGAATTTGAAAAAAATGAACGACGAAAAGAATTGTGGCGCGGAGTTTTTTGTAGGTATAGAAGGTGGCATTTCCGATGCCTATGGCAGATGGTTTTCTTTCGGTGCTATTTGTATTATCGATAAAAATGGAAACGAGGCATTCGGTACGTCGCCGCAATTCGAATTGCCTTCCTTTGTAATTGAAAAATTGCTTGAAGGCGAGGAGCTTGGAACGGTAATGGATGAAATTCAGAATACGGAGAATACAAAGCAAAAACACGGAGCAATAGGCTTTTTTACGAAAGGGAAAATGGAACGCAAAGAACTTTACGTGGCGGGACTTACGGTGGCTATCGCTCCGTTTCTTCATAGAGAGTTGTTTTTCGAGGAATAAAAATCTTTTTCGCCCGAGAATCCCATGCTTTTCTAACTCCCCAAAACTTGTTGAATTTATTCTTATTTTTTGAAAGAAGAAAAAAAAATACG
>CAZSYM010000016.1:0-47080 GCA_964611145.1 uncultured Melioribacteraceae bacterium | reverse complement strand
CCCGACTCCGTCGGGACGACCAACAGCTTGGAAGGTTTTCCTTCCACACTCTCCGCTAACTTCACTCTTTCAACGAACTTTGTTCTTTGAGCGGGAGACGGGACTCGAACCCGCGACCAACAGCTTGGAAGGCTGTGACTCTAGCCAACTGAGTTACTCCCGCTTAAATTTCAAAAAGCACACAAGTAATTTTACAGTGCTATCCACTGCAATCTACAACAATAACTATATTTAGTATGGATTAAGATTGACGAAGTACGAACTCTGAAGGGCTCATATTCTCCTTCATCAATCTTCTGCGTGGGGAGGGAGGGAATCGAACCCCCTCAGGCTTTGCCAACGGATTTACAGTCCGCCCCGACTCTCCAACTTCGGCGCCTCCCCGGGCTTTCAAAATTTCAAAATTTAACGAGCAACAAATATAATTCGATTTTTTTATTAATGCAATAATTTTGCATCACTTTTTACCACCATTTTTCTCGTACGGGAATGACCAAAAATCTGCTATTTAATTCCTTCAACCTCAAAATTATCAAAATAAGTAACCGCGTCCGCTTTTGTCCAAAGTCCAATTTTCCCAGCACCGGTAAATGTTTTATCCTTTACTTTAAAAAGCTCCTTCCCATTTAAATAAACCGTAAACAAATCATCCTTAACTGTTAATGCAAGCTCGTTCCAGCCGTTGCCCAATTTAGGCACACGAACGCCGTAAGTTCTACCCTTACCCACGAGAGGCAAATCGGTTCTTCTGCCGTTCATCACTTTGTAAAGCACAACGTTATCTTCCAAAGGATTGGCGCGTACAACGTAATAATTATCCGCATCCGTGAAACGCCAGACAAATCCTCCCCCCTGGTCCATTCTCCCTCGCACGCCTTTTAAACGAACCCTCAACTTTACATTTTTGATTTTCAACCCGTCATAAACGACAACGTTGAAATGATAATTGGGATTATCATCTGAAAGTTGCGCCAATACTTTGTTCCCGCCAGTTTCAACTATTTTCCAGTCGGTATGCTTTTTTCTTCCCGTTGCATATTGCGACCAATCGGGAGGTAATTTATCGACTTCATAATTTTCAAATGTGAACGTTGTATCAATATTTACCACTACCGCACTCGGACTTTTCCGATTTATTCCGTTCACATAGAAACCGAACAGAAAAATTACGCCAAACAAAAAAATGCCAACCCGTTTCATCTTGAACTCCAAAGTTTGTAAATATATTTCTTTCTGGATAAAGCAAATTTCTGTTGAAACTTATAAATCCGTGTCTTAGAAATTTAAACTATTTCTTCCAGCAAACATTAGTCCCCTCTCTCACCGCGCATTATTTACCTATTTATCCACACATCTAAAACTTTTGCCTCTGTTTTCACTCTATTCTCATTTCTTACAAACTTAAAGAAAATTTCCTTCTCATTCAAGAATCCATTTATAAAGAATTACAACGAAATAAAGTTCATACATGCGAAAAAGCAACGGAGCAAACGCCACTATTCATCTTGCAAGCCTCATGGTATTGTTTTCACCTTATACATATGTTTTCTTCTGCATTTGACAAACACTTTCAAATTTTATATCTTGCAAAATCATAAACCATTAACAAATTAAGGAGAAACTTTCCTATGAAAAACACACTAACAAAATTATTTGCAATTCTCTTTATTTTCTCAATATTGTTTGCAACCTCCAATAATTCCATTGCACAAGAAAAAAGAGCATACGTAATAGCAACAGCATCGCCCGGCGGAACTTATTATCCAGTTGGCGTTGCAATTGCAACCTTGGTAACCGACAAGCTCGGGAAAGACGGAATTTCGATGAGCGCAATTACATCAGCAGGCTCGGGAGAAAACGTTCAGTTGCTCAAAAATCACGAAGTCGATTTTGCAATTCTGCAAGGTCTTTTCGGCTCGATGGCTTGGCAAGGAAAAGGGAAATACGAAGGCAAACCAGAAAAAGAAATGCGTGCCGTTACAATGCTTTGGGAAAACGTCGAACATTTTGTTGTTTATAAAGAATTCGCAAAAACAAACAACATTATGGATTTAAAAAACCTCAAAGGAGAAAAATTCTCAATTGGGAAAAGGGGTTCTGGAACCGAAACTTCGGGTAAGACAATTTTGACAGCATTGGGCTTCAATCCCGAAAAAGATTTTCGCCTCGAGCATATGGGTTATTCTGCTTCCGCTACTGCATTACAGGACAGAAGAATTCTCGGAATGAATATCCCTGCGGGACCTCCGGTCTCCGCTATTACACAAGCTTTTGCTACAATCGGTGCGGATAAAATCACGGTACTTGAATTTACCGACGACCAATTAAAAAAAATCGATTCCCATTTTCCCGTCTGGAGCCGCTACGTCATTCCGGCAGGAACTTATCCAGGACAAGCTAAACCGATTAACACAATAGCTCAACCGAATTTCCTCGCGGTTCGTCCCGACCTTTCGGACGAAGACGTTTACAAAATTCTTGAAACCATTTATAGCAATCTCGATTTCTTGCACAATATGCACAAAGCAACTTATGCAATGAAACTTGAAAGAGCAATAAACGGTTTGCCTGTTCCTCTTCATCCTGGCGCTGTTAAATTTTACAAAGATAAAGGTTTCAAAATTCCTGATAATTTGATTGTCAAATAATTTTCTGATTAGAATTTTAAAAAGGAGGCGCACTCGGTGCCGCCTCCTTATTTTTTACCTTTTTCAATCCTATCAAATAAACAGAGACGATTATGGCGCTTGTTAAACCTGAAATAAAAACAGATGAGATTCTTGAAGAAGCGCGAAGCATAGAAACCGTTTACGACCGTAAACATATAGCTTACTGGCTCGCAATAATTATTTCCCTATTTCACATTTGGGTAAACACTTTCGGAGTTATGAGTGAGCTTTGGAGAAACGCGCTTCATATGGGTTTGCTCGGAATGCTCGGTTATTTTACAATTCCCGTTGCAAAAAGATTTAAGGATAAAAACCCTCTTAAACCTCTCGATATTTTTCTCGGGCTCGTTATTTTCGCAACGGCTTTGTATATTATCTTCTTTGAAGATGCGCTTCACGATAGAAACGAAGTGGTAATTTTGCCCGACTTAATAGCCGCTGGCATTGCGGTTATTCTCTCAATCGAATTAACGCGAAGAACAACAGGAATTATTATTCCGCTAATTGCAATATTTTTTGCGACATATTTGCTTTTTTGGGGTTCTTGGGTGCCGGGACAATTTCATTTTCGCGGAATGTCCCTTTCAAGGTTTTTATACAGAATGTTTTTTACCGACGAAGGTTTGTTCGGAATAACCGCCTCGATTTCTTCCACGTTCGTTTTTATGTTTATTCTTTTTGCCGCTTTCCTTCTTAAATCAGGCGGTGGCGATTTTATAATTAATCTTGCGCAAATAATTACAAAAAACGTAACCGGTGGACCGGCAATTGTTGCGGTGGCATCTTCCGGCTTAATGGGAACAATTTCGGGAAGCGCAATCGCTAACACGGTTTCTACGGGCTCAATCACAATTCCAATGATGAAAAAAGCTGGTTTCAAACCCGAATTTGCCGCTGCCGTGGAAACAGCCGCTTCTACCGGCGGACAAATAATGCCGCCAATTATGGGCGCAGGCGCCTTTATTATGGCGGAATGGACAAGAGTGCCTTACGTTACTATTATTGCCGTGGCATTTTTACCTGCGGTAATGTATTTCGCAACGGTAGGCTTTTTTGTTTATCAAACAGCAAAAAAAATGAATATCAAGCCGTTGGAACAAGAACACGATATGACCCTTTGGGAAGTAATGCGCGAAGGCTTACATTTTTTCATACCGATTATTGTTCTTATTTACCTACTTGTTATCGGCTTTTCTCCAACTTTTTCAGCAGGGTATTCGATAATAGCAATTGTGCTCTCGTCATATTTAAGTAAAAATCATAAGATGAAATTTTTCGATATTCTCGATTCTCTTGCTCTCGGCGCAAAAAATATGGTTATGACGGGAATTCTTCTCATCACGGTAGGCGTAATAATAGGAAGTATTTCAATTACCGGCATTGCAATAACATTTTCGCAGTTGATAGTGGAAATTTCCGGCGGAAGTTTAATCTTAGCGCTTGTATTAATTACGCTTGCTTCACTTTTGCTCGGGATGGGCTTGCCTGTTACCGCGGCATATATTATGCTTGCAATTATTGCGGTTCCTGCCTTACAGCATCTCGGAGTTGCACTCCTTTCGGCGCATATGATAATATTTTGGGTTTCACAGGATTCAAACGTTACGCCTCCCGTGTGTCTTGCGGCTTTCGCCGCGGCGGGTATTGCGGGTTCGCGCCCAATGAAAACAGGTTTTGAAGCGTGGAAACTTGCCAAAGGTCTTTATGTGATGCCTCTTCTTTTTGCTTATACCGACTTAATCGACGGTTCGTTTATGGAAAAACTCGATATTTTCATTTTCGGGTT
Source organism: uncultured Melioribacteraceae bacterium (assembly GCA_964611145.1). Lineage (GTDB taxonomy): Bacteria > Bacteroidota > Ignavibacteria > Ignavibacteriales > Melioribacteraceae > WFQV01. The sequence continues at coordinate 42,625 of CAZSYM010000016.1, read as the reverse complement.
GCTCGGTCTTTATGCATTTGCGTCAGTCTTTACGGGATTTTTTGTCAAACCGTTAAATCCATTTACTCGTTTGTTGGTAGGAATAATAGGCGTATTACTTTTAATTCCGCATTATTACACTTGGATTAGTGGCGCCGTGTTATTTGTTTTATTTGCCATTTATCAACTGAAAGCCCAAAAAGAGCTTTCGTTACCAGAGACATCATAGAAAAGAGCACATACATTTATTTATCCTACACATGCCCCGTTTTCACGGGGCTTTTATTTATATAAGAGCTCTTTATTTGCCCTCAAACCCTCTAAACTCTTACTTCAACAAAATCATTTTCCTTGTTTGAACAAAATTTGCACTTTGTAATTTGTAATAATACACCCCGCTCGGTAAATTTTTTGCATTAAATCGAACGGAATATTCCCCCGCAGCTTGTTGTTTGTTTACAAGCGTTGCAATTTTTTGCCCAAGGGAGTTATAAACGGTCAATACAACATTAGAAACAGATTGCTTCGTCCCACCTCTGGCAGAACCCTGTGCAATGACGGGTGGAATTGAATATGAAATAGTCGTCGTGGGATTAAAAGGATTAGGGTAATTCTGTTTCAAAGAAAAGCTTTTTATTACATTGCTATTCCATGGAAATATACCATCCGGAGGGTAATATTCCTCTATGCCAATATCCGGTGCATTCCCGGTAAATATAGCATTTCCGTAATAATCAAGAGATAATCCTACGTCTATTCCCGCATCGATGCAAGGCGAATATCTGCTGATATGAAATTCCACCGAATCGGAAATTTCAATGAGAGGATCTTTTTGAATATTATTCCGGGCAACATCGAGCCGAGAATTTTGATTGTTAAACTCCTCGACGGTTAAAAACTCCCCACGAAGATAAACAGCGGGCGAATTTTCATCACCGCTAAAAATACAATTGTTATAAAAATAATTCGTCTCTATCGAAGGGTGCCTATCGATAACCAGCCCGATATTATCATACCCTTCTTTCGAATTACTCCCGCAATTTAGAATTATATTGTTTCTAATATAATTATTCTTCTTCGTTCTCCCGTTCTTCCGAAAATATATACCTGCTTCCTCACAATTCATAATAAGATTGTTATCAATTTTATTATCGTGACAAACCAAATCCGTGCCGTAACACTGCAAATCAAACCCTTGAGCGGTAGCGTAAGGTTTAACCGGAGTATTTTTTATCCCGTCGATAATATTATGGTGTATCCAATTGTTGTTCCCATTGATTTGATTTCTAACGGTAGTATTTCTAATCACGTTATAAAAAAATTCATTGTCCCTACACTTATTTTCATAACCGTCAGTTCCAATTCCGCGTTGATAAGTGACATTCTCGCCAGTAATATAATTGCCGAACACTTTGTTGTTGTAAACGCCATTATCATATGCATTCAAGGATTTCAGATAAACCCCGGCATGGCCGAAATCCTTGATAACATTATTTTTAATCACACAATCGTTCGCGCCGCCGGAGACCAGGATGCCGTCGTCAATTCCTTTATCTTTGCCATAAGAAAAATTAAATTTGGAATCCAATACGCAATTGTCAATAGTAACAAACGTGGACGAAATGCCAGCAGCTTCATAAATATGAATACCCTGTCTGCTATAAGAACCGATATTGCAATCCTTGACAACTATCTTCCCACTTCCTCCAATCACTAAAGCGAAGCCATACCCTCCTTGAATTTCTATATCCTGGAGAACCACATAATTTTTATTTATAATCTCCACAACATCGTAAAAAACATTTATCTCCATTAGGTTAAATGCCATAGCGGGGTTTTCCGTCGAATAAACATAAATCTTCGAGTTTTCCCATGCCCACATATATCGTTCGCCGTCAAGGCTATCTATTTGCTCGTTTCGCAAAACCTCATGACCGTTTATCCACATTCGTTGCGGATTATATTCCTGTTCCCTTGACCAAATATTATTCCCTACAAAGCTCCAATTAAACGGGCTATTCCAGCCCTCGTAAACATCCACGCCAGTAAGAATCGGCAAGTCGCCCTCCCCGTAACTTCCAAACACAATGGGCTGAAAGGCATTCCCTGAAGACGGTACTTCCAGAGTTTCTTTCCATATTTCACCACGCCGGAAGAGAATAGAATCCCCCGGCTGAAAAACGGAATTGTTAACCTTGTTGACGGTTCTCCAAGGATTAGCTCTGGAAGTTCCCGGAAAGGAATCGTCGCCTAAAAGAATGTCAACATAGTAGGTTGTAGCGTTTAACCTAATTACGGAAAAGCTTAGCAAAACGAAGACAAAAAGAAATCGCAGGAGAGGAGATTTAATCATTTTTACACCAAATTTTAAAGGTAACTTCACAAAAGCAAAAAGCCCGAAAACACTATTCCAAAGCTAAGCTACAACACAAACATACCAAAATATCTCAGAGATACAAAGGAGCTTTGAACTTTTCGTTCACAGACAGATAATGCAGATTAAACCGATTGATTATGATTCGGACTGATAATCAGTTTAAATCATAAAGCATCAGTCAAATCAGCGTCCTAGAAATAAAGGCACAGTAACAGTGAAATAAAGGTGCAGAGGTTCAAAGGTTCAGAGGTGCAAAGGCTCAGAGGTAAGGGGCATGGGGAAATTACTCTTTGCTCTCCGCCCCATGCCCTTTGCCAGTAGATTTATTTCATCAGAATCATTTTCTTTGTCGCTAGGAAACTCCCCGCACGCAAGCGATAGAAATAAACTCCGCTCGGTAGATTGCTTGCATCAAACCGCACGGAATAATTTCCGGGCGCTTGTGCTTTGTTTACTAGCGTTGCAACTTTCTCTCCGAGAGTGTTGTAAACATCGAGAGTTACATTAAGAGATTGCTTCCCACGAAAAGCCGGTATTGAATACGAAATCGTTGTTGTAGGATTAAACGGATTGGGGTAATTCTGCAATAATCTCAACTTGGTTGGGATTGGCGTTTTCTTATCCGAAACCCCTGTTTCTCCCCAACTAAAGATATAAACACCGTTTTCCCCTGCTGCAACGTAAATTTTTCCATCTTTAACAATTAAAGAACGCGTTTTTCCGTTTATATCCATGTAACTTTCAAGCACTCTTGGATTAGAAGGATTCGTTACATCCATGATTAGCAAACCATTATATCCGTTTGCAATGTAGGCTGTGCCGTTCTCCACAAAAATATCGTAAATATCATTTCCCGTATTATACGAACTCACCAATGAAGGATTGGAGGGGTCAGAAATATCCAAAATATAAAAATAATTTCCGTTGTTAGTGTAAGCATAATGTCCGTCCGTAAAAGCTGCCGAAACGGAAATATAATCCTCGTAATACTTTCCTACCGTGAAAACATTGGAAGTATCGACAATATTTACCAATATCAAGCCGTAGCTAGCAGCCGGAACCAAAAGAAGCGTATCTTTATAAACATAAAATTTATTAACATCAACCTCGGAACCTGACCAGTACATAGCCGCCCTTAATCTATCCACGCCGTATTTCCCGATAGCATACCAGCCATTGAACCCACCACCTGAATAAGCATATTTTTCACCTATTCGAGTAAAATAACTGGGGACTTGTCTCGAAAAATCAAAATAACCTATTTCCTTAAGTTCTGTGGGATTCGTGCAATCAAATTTCCGCAAAAACCCCTTTCCATCCGAAAGATAAAGGGCATTCTCTTGCACTGCAACCGAATAGCTTCTATCTAACGAAGGGATATGTTCTACCACCGTAGGATAATTTTCAGCGGACAAATCGATAACATACAAACCATTCTCCCAATTCGCAGCGTAGAGGTAATTATCATCTACGCTAATATCTAAAGTAGAATACCCTCCGCCATAACCGGCTACATATTGAATACTATCCTGATAAGCCGTTTCCAAAATATTTGAGCCTTGATTATAACTCGCAACGAAAAGAAGGGAGCGGTTTTTGTCTACATCCCATGCTTTTACTTTATTGTATTGGCGAGCGAAATGAATATCGGGTGCAGTTGTAATATTAATCTCTTGAACACCGGCATCCAAAGAAGCGACATAAATCAAATCGCTTCCGTCGCCTATTATTCTTAATATTTCTCCGTCCAGATAAAGACGCTTGGCAGATGTCATATTCGTTACGTCGCGAATATCAATCACTTCAATACCGCTGTAATCCGCCACATATGCATAATCCCCTTGTACATAAACATCGTAGGCAGTATCATAAGTGCGACAGTTACCGATTGCGGCGGGGGAACGGGGATTTTTAATATTTATAACATATAATCCGCTCCAAGTACTTGCCACAAAAGCAAGTGTATCTCTAATAAAAATACCATACTGTTCCCCGCTTAACGATACACTAGAAACATCTTGAGGGGAAGAAGGATTACTTACATCAATAATGGTAAAACCATTATCATTATAAGAAGCAAAAAGATAGTTACCGCTAACCTTAATCCTATTCGGGACATCCCCTATATCGTAATTTGAAAGCAAAACCGGATTTCGAGGTTCAGTAATATCATAAATGTAAATCCCCCTAAAGTTGGTAAGGACGTAAAGAATATTATCAAGATAGTCAATATCTATTGCTTTCCCCCCTTTCAATAAAATTCGCGAAACCAAAGCGGGGTTTGTACTCGTGCTAATGTCTAAAATATCCACAGCACTACCATTTGAAACAAAGACTAAATTGCTCCCGTTTGTTCCAATGCAATTTGACGTTCCGTTGGGCCATCTTGCTATCTCTTTCAGATTCTGAGAATAAAGAATAGAAATTAGAAAAATAAATACGGGGAATAGTAACCTTTTTACAGTCATTATTTACCTCCCTATTATTTATTCTAATTTTCACCCTTTATCTAACGAATTCAACAACCATCACAATTATAATAGAAAGGCGGAAAGGAAAATCGCGAAAATTATCTTTTTTACTTCGTTATCGTATTCTATTAAATTCAAAAATGAATATTCAAGAATAATTTTCAGTATTTAAAATACAACAATCGATTCCAATTTTTCAAGTCCACTCCATGGAACACACTTTGTCTTACAATCAATGGCTTTATTTTTCTTTAATTATTATCTCATCGGCAAATATCCACGCCTTGCCACCGGCTCCCCAATGCCACGGGGGACAAACGCCCAGGTTTTTAGCAAATACTTTCACATATCGCGCCGAGGTATTCACCGGAACCGTGAATCTTCTTATTTTCGCATCACGACGTTTTTTTACGGGAATGGAAAAGTAATCGGGGAGAGAACGATAATGCTTACCGTCATTGGAAAGATAAAAATGAATTTCTCTCGGAAAGAAAATCCACGAGCCCTGATTTTCCAGTACACGTAATCCCACACTGCTCAATGGAGTTGTTTTCCCCAAATCCACCACGGCAATTAAATCCTTGCCTTGGAATCCCTGCCAATGTCCATCGTGAAAATCAGTTCCACCCAAAACACCGTCTATCAAAGCATAATCCGAACCGCCGGTATATTTGGGACTGAACTTATTACGGAGGGAAATATCGGGATAAATAACACCGTTTTTTCTATACCAAATTTCTCCGGGGACACGACAAATTTCTTTTTCGAATTTCAACCGCAAAAGTGGACTGGGGGGAAAATTGTTTTTAAAAGCCCGTGCCGTTAAAACGGTAGGCTGGGAAATCTCAAAAGGTTCGACAAACAATTTCGAATTTTCGCTCGGCACCGTGCCATCCAAAGTAAAACGAATTCTTACCGAATCGCTTACGCACCCCAATTTTATTAACCTTTTCCGTGCGAACATTACATTCTCCCCTTCAATAAAGGGTTGAAACAGTATCTTCTTTTCGGCAGGGACAAAAGGAAAATTTATTGACGAAATCGGTCGTTCCGCCTTCGTTGCACCGAAATTTTTATCAGGATGTTCGGACATTGTAAAATCAATCTTCGCTCCGTCTTTCAATTGGGAATAAAGCAAAAAAGCATTCCGAGTTTTACGTCCGTCAACAGAAATCGATTTTACAAAAGGTTTCTTCTCCGAGGCATTTTCAGCTCGAATCACAATTCGTTTTCCATTCTCCAATTTAATAATTACCTTTTCAAACAAAGGGGCGCCTACGGCATAATAATCCGAAGCGGGAGTAACGGGATAAAATCCCATAGCGCTAAAAACGTACCATGCGGACATTTGTCCGCAATCCTCGTTCCCGGGCAATCCGTTCGGCTCATCCGAATACAACTCGGTTAAAATCTTCCGCACCATTTTTTGCGTTTTCCATGCCTGACCGGAATAATCATAAAGATAAGCTATGTGATGACTCGGTTCATTTCCATGGGCGTATTGCCCTATAAGACCGGACATATCGGCAACTATCTTGTTTTTATCCTTTATTTTCAAGGTAAAAAAGGAATCCAATTTACTCTCAAAAGCCTTTTCTCCGCCCAGGCTTTCAATAAGCCCGTCAATGTTCTGCGGCATAAAAAACGTATATTGCCACGAATTACCTTCCGTAAATTCCCCGGCGCCAAAAGGGGAAGCATCGGCAGGGTCAAAGTCCTCACGCCAAAGCCCGTTGAATTTCCGTCCGCGTAAAAAGCCCACCCGTTTATCGAAGACGTTATAATAATTTTGCGCCCTTTGCAAAAATTCCCTATAAATTTTCAATTTTCCCAATGCCTTTGAAAACTGCGCAATACACCAATCGTCATAAGCATATTCAACCGTTTTTGAAACCGCTTCCGTTACACTATCCATCGGACAATAGCCCATTTCACGGTAGAACTTAACTCCCTCCCGGGCGGAGTTCGCACTTTCCAACATTGCCACGTAAGCAAGCGAATCGTCAAACTTACGAACATCTTTCAAATAGGCATCGGCAATGACGGGAACGGAATGGTAGCCAATCATCGTCCACGTTTCGTTAGCGGATAATTCCCACACGGGCAAATGCCCGCCGTATTTATAGAAAAGCAACATCGTATTTACAAAATCCGCCGTGCGTTTCTTATCAATCAAAGTGAACAAAGGATGAAGCGCGCGGAAAGTATCCCATAAAGAAAAAACCGTGTAAACATTTCCGGATGAGTAATGTACTTTACCATCGGCACCAATAAACTTACCATTCACATCGTTAAAAATATTGGGATGAATCATCGTATGATAAAAAGCAGTATAGAATGTTCTCTTGTACCTTTCGTTTCCTTCCACTTTAATACGCTCAAGTTCCTTTTCCCATGAATGTTTCGCCTGTTCGCAAACCTTTTCGAAATCCCATGTGTTCAATTCAACTTCAAGATTTTCCCTTGCTCCCTCAATGGAAACAAAAGAAATCCCGGTCTGAACAAGCAACGTTTCCCCTTTTTTCATGGGAAAAACCAAAAGCACCTTGACGGAATCGTTTTTAAGCTCCTTTGCATGCAAAACCTTTTCCCCGTCAAAAAATTCGAAGGAAGTAAAGGGTTTTGAAAAACGCGTATAAAAATGTACCGTATGATTCCGCGCCCAGCCGGTAGATTTTCTGTAGCCCTCAATAACGTTGGAGCCAAGTATTTTGGCATATCCCTGCGTTACATTATCGGAAATTCCATGGACAAGGTCAATTATCAAATTCAAATTTCCGTCATGTTCAACGGTATATTTTTGGAAGCCGGTATGAACCGTAGCCGTCAATTCCACTTGTATTTTATAATCATCGAGGTAAACGGAATAATATCCGGGCGAAGCTTTTTCCCTCTCGTGTTCGAAGCGGGAGCGATAACCCTCGTCGGGATTCTCTCTGCCACCAGGAGAAAAATGAACTTTCCCCATCGTAGGCATAAAAAGAATATCACCATAATCCGCCGCTCCCGTACCACTCAAATGTGTATGGCTAAATCCCATTATGCTTGAATCCGAGTAATGATAGCCGGAACACCAATCCCAACCCCGATTATAAGTATCGGGGCTTAACTGTACCATACCGAAAGGCACAACGGCTCCGGGAAAAGTATGCCCGTGTCCCGCCGTTCCTACGAAAGGGTTTACGTAATCGGTCAAATTTTGAGCGAAAAGGAAAGTCGAGAAAAGGAAAAAAGCTAAAAACTTTTTCATTTTTCACCCCACAAAAAGAAAGGATTTAAAAATTCTTGTCGCCGACGCAAGAAGGACAAGACATAAGCCCCTTATTTCCCACATCGGCAAAACACTTCCCTATTTCCAGAAGCCGTAACGAATCTTAAGTATAAATTGATTCGAATCGTACAGCCAAACATCTCTGCTAACTTTGTTAACGTTATGATTATAAACCAGGAACAAATCACCCAGCATACTGAAAGTCCAACGGAGGCGCGTATTGGTTCCCAACGATTTCGACTCGCTATCGTATTGAATAAAAGAACTCAATTCGAAATTGGGAGTAAAGCTAAACTGCAATTTCCCACCGAAAAGATCTTGAGTGAAATTCCCTTCCGGCAGGCGAGCGATGTTCCTTTCATAATTAAAAGAAAGGTTCACGCTTCCCGAAGGGCGCACCGCAAGCCAAAATTCAAGTTGGTCGAGTTTGCCATCGTAAAAGGAGCCGAACCACCAAGTCGCTTGTCCGTTAATTATTCGCTTGCTCGCCGTCTCAAATTCCAGACGATAGCGCCACCAATGATAAGCCTTCGGTTTGATTATTACGTTCTCGCTGATTTCAAAATCCTCGTCCAAATTCTCACCCCGCGGAGAGATATTAAATTCGAATCTGTCCCCGCTTTCCAAAAGGAAATGCACGGGAGCGGTAAAGACGTAATAATTAAGCCACCTGTTATGTAAGTCGGTAATAAGAGACCAACCGGATTCGAAAAAGAACTGCCGAATCAATTTCCACTTGGGGCGTGGCATAAAATCCGCCCCCAAATGGTAAGAAATAATCCCGTTGCGTTGGACATATCCGAGCGAGGGCTCGAAACCGTCTCCGATTCTTTTGACTCGAAGGGAAATATCCCATAAGTCGTTCGGATAATCTATTTTAAAACCCACGGCGCTTTTATCTCCTTTCAGACCGTTTCTATTATTGAAAAGGAACCAGACGCCCGCAAGAAAGTTTTTATCCCCCATAAATTCCGAAGTTTGATAAATAAAATCCGTTCCCAGCAGCCAGGAATTTTCCCTCCCTTGCGGATCGCCGAAAGTTCCCAAGACGCCCACGGAGGATTCCTTCCAAATGTTCTGTTTTACACGGAAGGCTCCCATAGTAGTCGCGGGAACAAGCCCGCTAACTGCATCCGTTCGGGAAATCAGCGCACCGAAATTAGTATTATTTGCTCGTCCGTTTATTTTTGTCCCCCAAATCAAAGGCACTTTTGTGTGTTTAAAAAGCCCTATTCTCCTCGTAAAAAAGGGAACTATATCATGCCCCAGCCCGATTCCGAAATCAAAAATATCCGCGCCTTCCAAAAAGAAACTCCTTTTCTCGGGGAAAAAAAGCGGGAAGCGCGTAAGATTCGTTCTACGGGTGTCCACTTCCGTCTCGGCAAAATCCGTATTGACGGTAAGCTCCGCGCTAATATCCGAAGATATTCTCTGTGTGAAATCCAAGCTGTAACTCGGGGTAAACTCCATCTTTTCGCCGTAAGACTTTTCCAACTTTGCAATGCCGGAAAACTTGGAAACCAAACCTATGCCGATATTAAATTTCGGAATGCCGGAAATTCTTCCAGCGTGAATTACTTGTCCGACGTGATAATTCTTGTTAACCGCCGTCCATCTATCCGTTTCCATTTTCCGTTGAATCTTTCTTTCAATATTAAATCCCCATGAATCTACATCGGAAAAAGAGAGAGAAAGCACGGGAATTACAATCTCAGCAGTCCAACCTTTCGAATCTATCCGCGTGCGTGCATCCCAAATGGCATCCCACGAGGAATTCTCCCCTTCTCCGAAATCCGAGACCAGTGCATCGTAACGGGTACCGCTCGGATTCACTGCAAAGATGTAGCCCGTTCGTTCGTCCAAGTTAGTATCGAACACAAATTTAATTCGGTCTTCGGAATAGAGACGGGAATCTCTTATTTTCGAATAAGACGTGATTTTATCGGGATGCTTGTCATAACAGCGAACGCCGATATAAATATTTTTGGAATCCGCAAGAACCTTAACCACGGTACGAAAAGACGGGGAAACGTTCTCCAGCGGTTCTACCATTGTCAAATTCGAAATCGAATCCGCCTTCACCCACGCAGGTTCGTCCAGCACGCCGTCTATTCTGATTTTTTCTTGATTCAAATTATAAACTTTAAGGGTTTGAGAAAAAGCGGAGAGAATGGGGAGAAGAAAAAGAAACAGCAAAAATCTTTTCATTTTGGCAACCTTCAATTCTCAAAATTTAGTCGAATACAAAACTAAAAAAGAAAAAGGGAACATTCTATCTATTAAATCTAAAATTTTTCGTTCCCCAACTTTACATGAATTCAAATAGGAAAACGTCAACGTAGGCGTTTTTCCAGAGAAGTTATGCGTCGCGCGCCGACAAATATTCGCTTATAATAATTGCTATTCAGAGAAGACACCGTAACACCTCGGCTAACGCTGGAATGAGCGAAAAGTCCTTCGCCGAGATAAATACCCACATGCCCCGGAAATCTCGTTCTGGAAGTATTAAAAAAGACCAAATCGCCGAACTTCAAATCCTTCTTGGAAATTGGCACACCGGTATTATATTGTTGCGAAGCCGTGCGGGGTAATTCTATTCCCATACTTTTTTGATAGACACTGCGAGTAAAGGCGGAACAATCTATTCCGTTTTTCCCTTCGCCACCGTAAGCATAGGGAGTATTGAGAAATTTAACTATTTCCATTAAAAGCCTTTCCCTCATTGTCAGTTTTACACTCGAAACCCCTGCTTCTCCATAGCGCATCAAAAATTTTCTTTTATAATTTTCATCTTCTTTGAAAGGGGCACCGGATAAATCGTCCTCACTTGCGGAAGACGGATTTGAATAAGAGGCAAATCTTTCTTTTTTTGCGGGGACTTGTTCTTTGTTCCGCTCGCCCGAATATCGTTGGGAATACGAAGAGGATGAACAACCGGTATACAACAAAGAAAAAATGAAAGGGAGGATGACAAAAATTCTGCGGGGAATTTTCATCCCAAATACCCACGGAGGAATTTACTTCTCGAGGCGTGGCGGAGTCGTCTGATTGCCTTTTCCTTTATTTGACGCACCCGCTCGCGCGTAAGATTAAATTTTTCTCCTATTTCCTCAAGCGTCATGGGATGTTCGCCGTCCAAACCGAAATAGAGTCGAATCACATCAGCTTCCCTCTCGGCAAGTGTGGAAAGCACGCGCTCTATTTCTATTTTCAATGAATCCCGCATCAATTTATGATCCGGTAAGGGGTTGTCCTCGTTTGCCAATATGTCCAGGAGACTATTGTTATCGTCACTTTTGGAGAAGGGGGCATCCACGGACACATGGCGTCCTTGCAAACGCAGTGCGGTATTTATTTCATCGGTATCCATTTCCAACTCTTTGGCAATTTCTTCCGGACTGGGTTCACGCTCGTATTCCTGTTCCAATTGACTATAAGCCTTACCGATTTTGCTGAGAGTCCCAACGCGATTAAGTGGCAAACGAACAATTCGCGACTGTTCAGCCAAGGCTTGCAAGATAGATTGCCTTATCCACCAGACGGCATAGGAAATAAATTTGAAACCGCGTGTCTCGTCGAAACGCTTTGCCGCCTTTATCAACCCCAAATTCCCCTCGTTAATCAAATCCCCAAGCGACAAGCCTTGATTTTGATATTGTTTTGCAACGGAGACCACGAAGCGCAAATTTGCCTTTACCATTTTTTCCAAGGCTTTCTCGTCGCCTTCTCGGATTCTTTTTGCCAGTTCGATTTCTTCTTCCGAAGTTAAAAGTTTTTCCTTTCCAATCTCCTGGAGATATCTGTCAAGAGATTGACTTTCCCTATTAGTGTACTGTTTAATTATTTTCATTTAACTCCCCCGAATAAATTACCGAATTAATCGAATCGACAATTCCAACGATTGAAGCGTCCACAGGTGCCATATCCACATCCATAGGTATGGAAGCTTCCGAAGAAGTGATGTAAAAAATAATTTCGTGCGGACCTGCGCCTATTGTATCCACAGCAATAATCGGTTCTCCCAATTCCTTCCCTTCGGAACTAATAGGTTGCACGAGCTGAAGTTTATAACCTTTGACCGCATCGTATTTCCGCGTCGCCCAAATCGTACCGATTACTTTTCCCAATTGCATTACGCTACAGGACCTTCCTCTTCTTCGAGCTTCTTTTTAACGGAGACATCCAATTTGTCCACAATAGCCATAATCACCGCATCGACGGGGCGATTATGCGTAAGAACCGTCTGACGCGCGGAGCTGCCGGAAGCATAGAGCACCACTTCGCCCACACCGGCTCCTACGGAATCCACAGCCACAGTAAAAGTTTCCTTTTCCGAATAATCCAAATTCAAATCCCGCACAATAAGAAACTTCATTCCCACCAGATTTTCATCCTTGCGAGTTGACCAAACCGTTCCAATTACTTTTCCTAATTTCATTTCACCTCACGAATTTTCGGACAAAACAATTTTCCAATCGCTTTCACATCTTTTTTCGAATCGGCAATTTACCGTCAAAGTTACACTGCAAAACATTGACCAATTTTCAAATTGTGAATCTCACCTTTTAGAAACAAAAAATCAAGACCCGCTTGGAAATACAAATTCCGTAAACTTTTTCCACCTCTATTCTTCGAGAAAGCTTTCACCTTTCAAAGCATTATTTACTTTGAAAAAATGCGCTACGGTTTGCGCCACATCGGAAAATGTTTTTCGTATTCCCAAATTTCCACCGATTTTTCCCGCTCTATAGAACAGCAAAGGGACATACTCGCGACTGTGATCCGTACTGGGAGTGGTCGGGTCGTTACCATGATCCGCCGTTATTATCAAAGCATCCGTTTCGTCCAATGTTTCCAGAATTTCGGGGAGTTTGTCGTCAAATTCTTTCAAGGCTCTATAAAAACCTTTCGGGTCGTTTCGATGCCCGAAATAAACGTCGAAGTCAACAAGATTGGCAAAAATAAAACTTCCTTTCTCCTTTCGGGAATATTCGAGAATTTTTTCAATTCCTTCCGCATTCGATTTCGTCTTAGCCTTGACGTCAATACCGCTGTAATTAAACAAATCGTTTACCTTACCCACGGCTATTGTTTTAATACCATTATCCTGCAATACGTTGAGAATAGTAGGTTCAGGAGGATTAAGGGAAAAATCCTTGCGATTAGTCGTGCGAGTATAATTTCCATTTTCACCCAGAAAGGGACGAGCTATTACTCTGCCAACGGCATGTTCTTCTATCAAGACTTTCTCCCGCGCTATTCGGCAAATTTCATAAAGTCGTTCGAGAGGTATGACTTCTTCGTGAGCGGCAATTTGAAAAACGGAATCGGCGGAGGTATAAACAATCGGGTAACCCGTGCGAACATGTTCGTCGCCCAGTTCTTTAATTATTTCGGTACCGGAGGCGGGTTTATTCCCAAGCACTCCTTTAACACCGGTTTCTTTCTTAAATTTTTCAATCAGCTCTTCTGGGAAACCGTTAGGATAGTAAGGGAAATCCATTTCGACTTTTAAGCCTGCGATTTCCCAATGTCCCGTAGTGGAATCCTTTCCTTTCGAAACCTCGGTCATTTTCCCGTACGAGGCGAGGGGTTCGATTGCGGGAGGCATCCCTTCCAGCTTATGAATATTGCCCAAACCCAATTTTTGTAGATTCGGCAAGTCGAAGCCCCCGACAAATTCGGCAATATGCGCCAATGTATTACTACCGGCATCGCCATATTTTGCCGCATCGGGCAATTCGCCTATTCCCACTCCATCCAATATTATCAACACAAAATTATTCATTTTTCTAAGTAGCGCTTTTTACTGCGTTACCTCCTTTTTCCAGAGCCTTGTTTAATGCCAGCTGTGCCGTCTTAAATATTTCCTCCCAATCCGTTCTATTGTTCGTGGAAGCCAGACCTATGGAAATAGTAAAAGTCGACTGCCTCGACATAACGGGAACGGGAGTGCGAGCAACCTTAATGCGCAATTTTTCCGCCCAAAGGAAAGCATCGTTAGAAGTGAAATTAAAAAAAGAAACCGCCAGCAAACGCTCCGATATTCTCCCGAAAAAGCTTTTTTCCGGCAACACTTCTTTTACAGCCTCGACTATTGCTTTCAGTACTTTCGGGAAAGGGTCGCCTTCGAAAAGATTTTCCTGTTCTAAAAATTCATCGATATGGATAAGCGCCAAAGCACCCGGAGCATTCAATTCCTTTGCCTTCAACAAATCCTTTTTAAACATTTCCAGGAAGAAATCCCGATTAAAAATCTTTGTTTCCACATCCACCGAAAGCAAATTTCGCAAAAACTTTTGGGTGGAATACGCATAAGCAATAAAGGCGAAAATCTTGGAAGCCTTTTGAATAAAATTTATATCGGCACTCGAGTAAACAGATTTTTTCAAATTATCAAAACAAAGCGCGCCGAAATTCTGTCCGTGATAAACAAGGGGCACCGCCAAAAATGCTCCCTCGTAACTTATATCTTCCTGCTCGGCAAAGCGGATGTAACGTTTTTCTTCCGTAGGGGTGGTATCCTCCACAGAGACAACAGAACCGGTAAGAATAGCTTTGCCGGTAAGAGATTTTTTCAAATCTATCTCCAGCCCTTCCCCGACGTATTTAATGGAGCGTTTGTTATCAACGCGGGTTGTTTTAAAAGAAGAGGAAAGAGGGTCGTAATAAACAAATGAAAAAACATCCCAATGCAAAAGACTTGCCACGGAAGTTTCGATGGTTTCATAAAGTTCCTCCGCATCCCCAAAAGTCTTTTGAGAAGCGAGAATGGAAAGCAAGGCTTTAAGCCTCTGCTCGGAAAGCGTCTCGGCAAATTTCTCGTCGAAAAGAGAAATGATAATCGATATTATCCGTGCCAGGCGTCCAAGTGAATAAACGGTTTCCACGCTAAAAGAATCCTCTTCCCTCGAATCCAGCGCCAGAACTCCCACGAGCATATCGCCGTAAAAAACCGGTACGCCAACGAAGCTACGAATGCCTTGCGGGACAGAATAATAACGAATATTATCCATTTCCGCCGTGGGAGGAATGCTCGGCAAAAGTTTTGGTTCTTCATTCTTAGCAATTTCACTCAGGACATCGTTCTCGAGATCATATTTCTGTGGCGCTATATCATTGGAAGCGGAGACGGCGCGATGTAAAGTAATTCTCTTTCCCTTTCTATTGTACCAGAAAAAAACAGCAGAATAAGCAAAGAATGCTTCTTGTGCAATTTTTAGCATTTTCTCCAAAACAAAACTGAAATACTCGTCATGCCCTACATTTTCTGGCAAATTTTCCTTGGCTATTTTAATATACTCACTTTTTAATTCCCCCGGATTATAAATTTCCTTTGCTGTCTTGGGACGAACGGTTTGCACAGGATCACCAGCGGTAACAATCTCCGCATTCAAATTTCCAGCGATAATTTCAAAGCCATCATCCTCTTTTTCATCAAATCCCTTTTCTAAATTTTTTCCACCGTACCTCATCCCCTCTTCTTCGAAACGGGGAGAACTTTTCATAGAATCCCGAAGGAAGATAATAAACCCGACATAAATAACGAGCAATACCGCTGCAATTATTCTTAACACAACATCATCCGTTACAAACGGGATAACAGCTAATAGGGGAATAGCAATAAAAATTAGCAGCCTTTTTCGGTTCTTTCTGTCCAGAAACATTTTGATTCATTCTCTCAAAAATAATTTTTAAAAATATAGGTGTGTCCCCCAAAAAGCAAGGAATAACAGCTCGGTTTACATGTTAGAAAAGATAATAACCGATAATTATCCCATAACTCATGTATGTAAAAACTTTTTGATAAGCTTGTAAGCCACATTTTATTTAACTTTATTTTTTCAAAAAAATTTTTTACGCAATGAACCGAAAAACCAAAAGAATATTATTTCTTGACGTAATGCGTGCCTTAGCGGTAATAATGATGGTGGAAGGCCACACCGTGGACGCATTGCTCGGCACGAAATATCGCTCCCTCGATTCAACGGTTTTTTACGTCTGGCACTATTTGCGCGGGTTTACCGCGCCGGTATTTATGTTCACCGCAGGGGCGGTTTTCACCTACCTTTTTTTATCGAACGGAAAACCTTTCAACGCCAATCCTCGCACTAAAAAAGGTTTTAAAAGATTCTTTCTGTTACTCGGTTTGGGTTATTTGTTGCGCTACCCCACTTGGCGAATTATCGATTTTTCAATAGTTACCGAAAGAGAATGGCGGATTTTCTTTGTTGTAGATGCACTTCATTTAATCGCATTCGGACTATTGTTTTTGCTCTTCATTCTATACCTAAGCGAAAAAGCCTCTCTCCCGTTTTGTATTACCGCGCTAACGGCGATAGCTTTCTTTGTCCTCCCCGCCCAGTGGATAAATGCACTTGAATGGAAAAATATTTTCGCCATGCCGATAGCAAATTATTTTACCACAAAATACGGTTCCTTCTTTCCCCTTTTCCCGTGGTTGGGATATGTAATCGGAGGAGGCATACTCGGAAATTATTTGGCGTTAAATAAAAATGCTTTCGTCAGAAGGGAATTCCCCTTGTTATTATTGGGTTTCGGGACAACGCTTATCCTAACATCCTTATTGATAAAGGATATTTTCGCCTTGCAAGGTAACCAAAATGAAATTTACAAATTTCTGCTACGAATCGGCGTGGTGATTGCTCTCAACGGAATTGTAGCTTGGGCGGTTCGAAAGAGAGAACACTTGCCCGAATTCGTAAAATTGCTCGGCAGAAATACATTAACGATTTATGTTGCGCATTTAATCGTCCTTTTCGGAAGCGCATGGAATCCGGGCATAACATTGGTATTCGGAAAAAGTCTTTCTCCTCTTCACACCATCACTGCGGTCATTTTGATGTTTGTTTTTGTTTCGGGAATGATTATTTTCAAAGAAAAATTCAAAAAGACTTGGAAAAAGAAAAAATTAGCTTTGGCGGAAATTTAAAATGAGAAAATCACCTACAACGGATCCGTCCTTAAAAGAAGACGAAAAGCAATTCGAGCAAACTCTGCGCCCGAAACGTTTCGAACAATTCGTCGGTCAACAAAAAGTAACGGACAATCTCAAGGTCTTCATCGGTGCGGCAAGGAAGCGAGGCGAGAGTTTGGACCACGTCCTTTTAACAGGACCGCCGGGATTGGGCAAAACCACGCTGGCGCATATAATCGCAAATGAAATGGGAGTGAAAATAAAAGTTACTTCCGGACCTGTTCTGGAAAAGCCTGCCGATTTGGCGGGATTGTTAACAAACCTCGAAGAAAAATCCGTGCTTTTTATCGACGAAATCCATCGCCTAAGTCCCGTCGTGGAAGAATACCTTTATTCCGCCATGGAAGATTTCAAATTAGACATTATGATTGATTCGGGACCCAGCGCTCGGACGGTTCAAATCTCCCTGCCGCGCTATACTCTAATCGGCGCCACCACTCGCGCGGGACTTTTAACGGCTCCCCTCAGAGACAGATTCGGAATTAAATTTCGATTGGACTATTACGAAGCCGAGCTGATAGAAAAAATCATAATTCGCTCCGCTAAAATACTCGAAGTGGAAATAGACGACGAAGCCGCTCTGGAGCTTGCGAAACGGAGTCGAGGAACCCCACGAGTGGCAAACCGACTTTTGAGAAGAACGCGGGATTTTGCACACTACGAGGATTCCAACCGCATAACAATTGAAATAGCTCGTAAGGCATTGGATGCTCTGGAAGTCGACCGCTACGGCTTGGACGAAATGGACAAAGAAATTATTCTTACCATAATAGAAAAATTCGGCGGCGGTCCTGTGGGACTCAATACTCTCTCCGTGGCGGTCAACGAGGATGCCGGAACAATCGAAGAAGTATATGAACCCTTCCTGATTCAACAAGGATTCATTCAAAGAACACCGCGGGGACGCGAGGCGACCGATTTAGCTTATGCTCGTTTCAATCGTAAAAGAGAAAAAGGCGGAACTCAACCTTCGCTTTTCGGAGATCAAAATGAATAAAGTAAAACTCGAGACAAACAACATCGAAATTTCCAACGATTTGCCTCTGGTTCTAATTGCAGGACCTTGTGTGGTGGAAAACGAAAGTATCACGTTAAAAACAGCCGAAAGAATAAAGGAAATAACACAAGAGCTTAATATTCCTTACGTTTTCAAATCCAGTTTTAGAAAAGCCAATCGCACCTCTCTAAATTCATTTACGGGCTTGGAATTCGAAACCGCTCTGAAAATTCTGGAAAAGGTAAAAAGAGAAATAGAAGTCCCGATTCTAACGGACATTCATCTACCCGAAGAAGCCGAGCCCGTAGCACAAATTGCGGACGTGCTTCAAATACCCGCCTTCCTCTGCCGACAAACGGATTTATTGCTCGCCGCGGGAGGGACGAATAGAATCATCAATATTAAAAAAGGACAATTCCTCGCGCCCTGGGATATGAAACACGCCGCCGCAAAAGTGGAAAGCATGGGAAACAAAAAGATTCTCCTAACGGAACGAGGTACAACTTTCGGTTACGGTAATCTTGTTGTGGATATGCGCTCTTTACACATCATGAAAAAACTCGGCTACCCCGTGGTAATGGATGCCACGCATTCCGTACAAATGCCGGGGCAAGGAGGAATTACAGGCGGTAATCCTGAATTCATCGAGCCACTGGCAAAAGCCGCCGTCGCAGTGGGAATTGCCGCACTCTTTTTGGAAGTACACCCCGAACCGGAAAAGGCTCTCAGCGACGCCGCATCGCAATTGCCACTGGCAAATCTCAAAAAATTGTTAATCGAAATCAAAAGAATCGATGAAGTCGTTAAGCAATAATATTGCGGGAAAACTGAAAAACATAAAAATAATCCTTTTCGACCTGAACGGCGTGCTACTCAAAGGAAAGGATTTGAACGAAGTCTGTAGCCCCGACTTCGACATCTGCTTCGGAGAATTGGTAAATTTCTTTAAGAATAAAAACATATTACTCGGCATAACAACGGCTTCGAGAGAAGAGAAAAATTTGAAAAAGGAATTCGAAAAATACGGCATAGATATTAGGACTTCTTCCCTGAACAAAGTGAAACTGGCAACCGAAATTCTGAAGAAACACAATTTGAACTTCGAAAATCTTCTCTACGTGGGAGATGAAATTTTCGACGTACCGCTTATGCAAAAAGCGGGATTTTCCATAGCTCCGCAGAATGCAAGCAGAACCGTGAAGCGCTTGGCAACTTACGTGGCTACAAATTCCGCAGGCGCCGAACTTCTAAAAGAGATAAAAGAACTTTTTGAAAATCTTCACAACGAACAGAAAAATTGAAAAGAGAATTAAACGAAAAAGAAATATTCTTACTGGAAGCAATTTTGCCATCGCGCAGAAAAGGTTATGCGGAATTCCGAAAGCGCATGGAACACCTCAGCGTTATCGGGACACGAGAAGAGGATGAAAACTCTCTCCTGTTGGGAAAAGATGCGCTTGCCTCCGCAGACTTCGTAGAAATCACCCCGCTTTTCGCACTCGGAATGGTAGCTTACGAAGGAAAGGAATACTACGTTTCCATTCACGAACCTACCGAAGATGAAATTGTGGAAGTTGAAATCAACTTGGAAAACGATTCCTCCAAAAGAGGAAACGGCGTTATTTGGTCTTATTCCGATTGGCGCCCCGGTTTCAAAGCTCCGGGCGACAACTCGAAAGTTCGGGAAGTGCATTTAATCAAGAACAAAATCGTAATAGCGATAGCGCCCCAACAAAAAAGGATTTGGGTTTACGATTCGGACTCGGGAATAAACAGACTTGTCCCCGTTTCCAGCTTCTACAATGAAATCATGCGCGTCAAGGAAGCGGTAAATTCCAAGGCAAAGATTTCCCCGGAATTGCTTTTCGAAAAATTGGAAGAATTTTCCGACGAGGAAATCGGAAAAGGCTTTTTACTTTACAACGAGTATTGGAAAAAGATAGATTTACCCTACGAAATTTTTAAGAAAAACACTCATATAAAAAAGCATTTCATTTTCAAGAAAAAACTTTTTGGTAAACAAAATGTCCGATGAAAAAATCGTTCAAAAAGCGAAAGAAGTAATCAATATCGAGGCGAACGCCGTTAAAGAATTATTAAACAGAATAGGCAACGATTTCGTTACCGCCGTTAAATTGATTCGGGAAATAAAAGGACGCGTTATCATTAGCGGCGTAGGAAAGTCGGGACTGATTGCCAGAAAAATAGTTGCCACATTGAACTCCACCGGCACACCGGCGATTTATCTTCATCCGACGGATGCGCTTCACGGAGACTTGGGCATGGTACGAAAGGAAGACATCGCCATAATAATTTCCAAAAGCGGAAACACTGAAGAATTGCTTAATCTTGTCCCCATGATTAAACGTCTGGATGTAAAAGTGATAGGGATGCTCGGAAACGCTCAATCAAAAATCGGAAAGATGTGCGACGTAATTCTGGATATAAGTGTAAAAGAAGAAGCATGCCCGCACGATTTGGCGCCCACGGCTTCCACGACCGTTACACTTGCAATGGGAGATGCAATCGCAATAACACTTCTGGAACTGCATGGATTCACCGTAGAAGATTTCGCGACTTTGCATCCCGCCGGTAGCCTCGGCAAAAGACTTTCCCTCAAAATTTCGGAAATAATGTACACGGGCGAAAGTATTCCACTGGTGAAGGAAGAGGATTCTCTGAAAAACACAATTATAGAAATCACCTCAAAAAGATTGGGCACAACAGGGGTTGTAAACGAGGAAGGGAAATTAGTGGGAATAATAACGGACGGGGACCTACGACGCTTGCTGGAAAAGACTATGAACATCTCCGACTTAAAAGCAAAAGATATTATGACTCGTAATCCCAAAACCATAGCTCCCGATTTATTGGCGTCCTTTGCATTGCAACAAATGGAAAATTATAAAATAACAACTTTGATTGTGGTGGACGAAAACAACTTCCCGATTGGTATTATCCACCTTCACGACTTGGTTAATTTAGGATTGCAAAGACGTTGAGACATTTAACCATTCTCATAATATTGCTTTTAACTCTCTCGTGCGGCGAAAAGAAAGTCGAGCCGCAAATTGCGGAAAACATTCCGGCTAAAGAATTACCCGACCAGGAAAGTTGGGATTCAAAAATAATCATTTCCGAAGACGGCATCACGCGGGCAATTGTTTACGCAAAGCATCTCGAGGTTTTTGAATCCAAAGCTATCACACTTTTGGAAGGAGTGAAAATCAATTTCTTCGATAAGGAAGGACATAAAACCTCCACATTAACTTCCCGAAAAGGGAAAGTGAACGACAAAACAAAAGACATGTTTGCCATCGATTCCGTAGTGGCGGTTAGCGATAGCGGCATGGTATTGAAAACGGAAGAATTGGTATGGAAAAATAAAATTCGCAAAATAATGACGGACAAATTCGTAACAATAGACGACAAAGACGAGCACATAGAAGGTTATGGTTTTGAAGCCGACGACGATTTGAGCAATTACACTATTTTCAAAGTAACTTATAAAACCAGAGCAAAATGACTTCTTACCGCGCAAATACGGTTCTTCTTTTTCTTTTCCTCTTTGCTTTCAGAGTATATTTTGCCCAGGACTCAAGCAAAGTAATAATTACGGGCGATAGTTTCGTCGGAGAAAAAATCAACGGAGAGGAAATCAGAAAGTTTATCGGGAATGTGGTGATAACGCAAAACAATGTTCACATCGTTTGCGATACTGCCGTTCAATACCTCACCCAAAACAAAGTGGAATTGATTGGCAACGTAATCATAACTCAAGACACAATCATAGTCAAAACCAAACGGGGATTTTATTACGGGAATGAAAAGGAAGCGTTTTCAAACGAAGGAATCACTTTGAACAACGGACATGCTTTGTTGAAAGCCGATGCCGGTTTTTATCTTACGGAAACCAAAGTTGCACGTTTTTTCAACAATGTTAGTTTAAAGGATTCCACCCGACTTTTAACATGCGGACAACTTATAAACTTCACCGAGTCGGATTCCACCGTTGCCACCGAAAACGTGGCTTTGCAAGACACCGCCTCGACAATTTTCGCGGACACAATCAAGTTCGTCCGTCGGAAAAACTTTACGGATGCAAAAGGCAGAGTAAAAGTGGCGTCTCCAAAACAATCGCTTTTCATATTCTCGGAACGCCTTTTGAATTATTCCGATAGTAATTACACTTTGCTTTCCGGCAGACCTTTGTTGGTTAAACTCGATTCGACTTTCTCCTCGCAAAAGGATTCCTTAATACGAATAGATACGCTTTTTCTCTCGGCAAACATAATGGAATCCTACTCGGATTCCGTCTCACTGCTCAAGGCAATAGATTCCGTATTAATTTATCGCGGCGATTTTGCTTCTCGCAACGACGTAACTTATTTTTTCAGGAACGAAAACAAAATTTTTACATTCAAAAAATCGGAGGAAGCGAAACCGCCGATTTTATGGAACGGGAAAAATCAACTTTCGGGAGACAGCATATTTATTTTCATTAAAAACAAAAGCCTACGAA
This sequence comes from uncultured Melioribacteraceae bacterium, assembly GCA_964611145.1. Lineage (GTDB taxonomy): Bacteria > Bacteroidota > Ignavibacteria > Ignavibacteriales > Melioribacteraceae > WFQV01. The sequence goes on along the minus strand of CAZSYM010000016.1, from coordinate 20,010 downwards.
AAATCAATGTGTACGGGAACGCCGTCGTTATCAGTCAAAACGAAGGCTACGATTATCGCTTCGACCAACTTTCGGGAGATACTCTCTCAATGTTCTTCGATAAAGGTAAATTGACACAAACGTACGTAACCGGAAACGTCCTAAGCATATACTACCTTTACGACAAAGGAGAAGCGAACGGTTTGATAAAATCAAGCGGGAAAGCCGCCAAAATCTATTTTGAAAACGGAAAAGTAAGTAAGGTAAAACTTTTCGGTTCACCGGAAAGCGAATATCACCCGGAGAAACTAATCGAAGGGAAAGAACAGGATTTCACACTCCCCACTTTTATTCTCTATAAAAATCGTCCTACTAAAAAAGAAACAATCGGAAAATGGTTTAAGACATTAAATTTGGATTACAATGGAAGATAAACGGACTTTAAGAAGCGAAAATTTGATTAAGATTTACAAGAAAAGAAAAGTGGTTAACGAAGTCTCCATCAGCGTAAAACAGGGGGAAGTGGTCGGACTTTTGGGACCCAACGGAGCGGGAAAAACAACCACCTTTTACATGATTGTGGGAATGATTAAGCCGGACGGAGGGAAAGTTTTTCTGGACGACAATGAAATCACTTCCCTACCAATGTACAAGCGCGCCAAAATGGGAATCGGATATTTGCCTCAGGAAGCATCCGTATTCCGTGGATTAAGCGTCGAGGATAATTTGATGGCGGTATTGGAACTGCTACCCCTTTCAAAAGCGGAAAGGAAAGAAAAAACAGAATCACTATTGGAAGAACTGAGTATCGGAAGAATAAGAAAAAGCTTGGGCATACAATTGAGCGGAGGGGAGAGACGACGTACGGAAATTGCCAGGGCGCTGGCAACCGACCCCAAATTCATTCTTCTCGACGAACCTTTCGCCGGAATAGACCCCATCGCGGTGGAAGATATAATGAACATAGTAGCAAATTTAAAACATAAAAATATCGGAATATTGATAACAGATCACAACGTCCACGAAACATTGAGCATAGTGGACAGAGCTTACATCTTAATCAACGGTCAAATCTTCAAGGAAGGCTCGGCGGAGGCATTGGCGGACGACCCGGAAGTAAGAAAACTTTACCTCGGCGAGAAATTCAAATTAGACAGATACACGTAAAAATAAATTTGACAACATTTCCTCCCTACCAGTTTAAAAGATTTTAAAAACATTGTCCGAAATCACAAACGTGATTATACACACAATTTCTATTCCGCCGCTTAATTATTTTTAGCCCGTAAAAAGTAAAAACAGCGGAGGAAAAAATGAAAAAAGCAATAATATTCCTATTCCTCTTTACCGTTAGCATTCTGGCACAGCATGTTCCCACAGCAGAACCCGTTTACGGCGGATATGTGGAAGACATTGATGCAATAGTGCTTTCTTCCACAACCACCAGAGTTTTCATCGCCACCCGCAGTCCCAACAAGATGTTTTATGCGGACGCCTCCACAGGTGGCGGAATGGTCGGAATTACAAATTTCAATCTTCTCCCCGATTTCGATGCGTCGGCAAATTTGCCCTACATACACACAATTGCCGCAGACGAATATTCGCATTATGTTTTTGCCGCTATGGAAGAGGCTCCGGGATTAATAGCTTCCGACATAACCGCAGGTTCCTTTTACGTCGTGGATAGCTCTAGGGTAGAAGCCGTAGAAGCTTATAACGGTTATGTATTTTATCTAAAACGCTTAGGAGCCGACTACTACATGTATTATGGACCAATCTCTGTTACCGGTTCCGTAGTAACCATCGATTCCGTACTTTTAGCAGGAGGAGCGACATGGACTCCTCGTTTCAATATCGTAATCAAAATCAATCCGAAAAACAAACATGTTTATGTGTTCATTCCGGGCGGTCCGCCTCAGATTTACAAATCCTCGGATGCCTTCGATTCCTTTAGCAGCTCCACCACTTTCAATTTGATAAGCACAACGGATTTAACTTCCTCCGGGCATGATTACATTTCAATGGGAATTGCGCCCGACGGAAGGATATTCACTTTTGCTTACGAAGGTAACACGGCTTCTTACAATTCATGGTCGGCATATAGCGACGCGGATGGAGACCCGTGGACTATAACATCGGTTTTGGCAGATGCAGGGCGAGGTGAATTTTCCATAGTTGGCGATTCGGCAAATTACTATGTTTATTACAGCAGAGTTGCCAGCATGGACAAAGGCGCTTCGTGGCAACTTGCCATTCCCAGACATGCCGACGGTGCCGTGGCGGGCGATCCGAATACACCTTCCTACGCATTTTGCACAACAGATTGGGGAATGGGACTTTATGAATTTTCCACCAATACCACAACGGAAATAAACGACGGAATACAAGCGGTACAGGTAAAAGCGTTGGGAATGGATGAAGGAAAATCCAAAGCATGGATCGCCTCCAAATCCGGTATCTGGTACGTATATGATTACGACAAGACCTATCCGGTTTGGAGTACTCCCATCTGGCCTCAAGGCGATAGTTATCCCTACTTCTCGGCAATATGCACGGTTACAGGCGATACCGTTTATGTTGGAAACGGAGGCGGAAAGCTTTACCGTTACGAGGCTTCCAGCGGAGCAGCGGACGACCCCTCGCATTGGGAATTACTCTTCGACGCCGAAGACGACGCTCCTTATCCAAGTTGGACATGGACGTACGGAACCGTAATCTCCTCCATTGCCATCGACTACTCATACCCGGGCGAAAGAATCTTCATAGGCCTTTACGACTCCGAAGATTGGGACGAAACCAGTCCGCACAACGGAGCGGTATTCGTTGGCGAAAACAGCGGTGGCTCGTGGTCATGGTATCAAATAACCAGCTCCGTAATTCCCGACGGAATAGACGTAAACGACTTAACCGCCGTTACGGAAGGCGGGAAAACTGTTCTTTACGTAGGCGCTGAATACACAACAGCTTTCTCGACAACCGTCGGAGGAGTTTACAGAATGGAAGAAAACTCGGGCGGAAGCTGGACAGTAACAAAAGATTTATATCTAAGCGCTTCCTATTCCATCGCCGCCACAATTCTTGATATTGCAAAATCTCCGCAAGATACTCTTTATGTTTGCGGAACAGACGCAAGCATTTCCAATCCAACTATTTATAAAAAAGCCATTGGCGATACATATTGGACGGTCGTCCCAAGCTATGGATTTGCCAGCAGCGATAATATCGCTCGTTCAATCACTTTCGACCCGCACGGCACAATTTACGTTGCTATAGACAATAAAATTTACGAACATTCCCCTTCCGCTTCGACTTGGTCTCTCTACTATGAGTACCCCCTAGGAACGGAAATAAATTTCATTTACTACGACGACTTGCTCGTGGGCACGGGAACGGGACTTTATCTCCACCCCGACCAGCCGAACGGAGTCGAAGCCTCGGATAACAAAATTCCCGAGAACTTCGAACTTTTCCCCAACTATCCGAACCCCTTTAACCCCACAACGACCATTAAGTACAGTATTGCAGCTCAAAAGGACAAAATAAATTCCCGCTTGCAACAAGTAACTTTAACGGTTTATAATTCACTGGGACAAAAGGTCGCTACTCTCATAAACGAAAAACAGGAACCCGGAAATTATTCCGTTCAATTCAAAGCTGGGAATTTACCAAGCGGCATTTACTTTTACACTCTCCGAGCGGGCAATTTCGTAGCAACGAAAAAAATGATTCTGATGAAGTAAGGGAAATTGACGGGACGCTGGTTAGACCGACAAATCCGTTTAATCAGCGTCCTACTTTTTCTTGAAAATTCTTTAAGAGCTACTTTCGTATAAGCGATACAATATAATTTTCTACTCCACAGCGGATTCGGGAAATTCGATAAACCCACGATAAGTATTAACTTTCACCTTTATACCCAAAGGCATTGTCAAATTTTCCGATATATGCCCGTGTTTAACATTGTAAATGACAGGAATTTTCAAATTGGCAAGATAATCGTCAATCACTTCGTTCAAGGTAAGTGTAGGAGAGCTTTTATCCTGTTCATAACAATCCACAAAGCGGCCTAAAATCACTCCTTTCGCTTCCTTAAAAGCTCCCGCCAATTTTAACTGGTTCAACATTCTATCTATTCTGTACGGAGCTTCCCCGATGTCTTCTATCAACAAAACGGTATCCTTGAATTTAGGCAAATACGGCGTCCCGAGCGAAGCCACAAAGACAGCAAGATTGCCGCCTATAAGTCTGCCTTCTCCACGTCCTTTCACCAAAGAATAAAAAGGCTCTTTCAAAGGATTAAAGATTTTGCCTATTTTCTTGGAACTTGTTATCATTCGCCAGAAAGTTTCTTCGGTAAAATCATCCACTTCATCCTTGTAAAAATCCACAGCAGCCATCGGTCCCGCAAAAGTAACCAAACCGCTCTTTGCCAGAAAAGCCATTTGCAAAGCGGTAATATCACTATAGCCGACAAAAATTTTAGGGTTATGTCTAATCAAACGATAGTTTATTTTATCCAGCAATCTACCGGAGCCATATCCGCCACGGAGACAAACAATCGCCTTTACACGTTTGTCCTTAAACATAGCATGCAGGTCCGAAAGACGCTCCTCGTCCGTCCCCGCCAAATATCCTCTTTGTTTTCCAACGTGTTCCCCCACAATGGTTCTATATCCCAATTTTTCGAAATATCTCACACTTTTTTCAACGCGGGACAAATCCGCCGGTGTGGAAGCCGGGGAAATTATTCCTATTAAATCTCCTTTTTTTAACTTCTTCGGTTTGATGATTTTCATTTCAAATCCCTTTATTTAATTATCTTATCTTCCATTCCCCATTCAATAAATTTTTCTTCGATAAATTTCAGGACGCGATTGTGAGCCTCCGAGGAATTTCCGTTCACTTTAAACGGTTCTCCGAATTCTATTTTAACGGGCTTATTCGGGTCAATTTTTCCCAATTCCTTAATCTTTCTGCCGTTAGCCCAGGCGTCGGATTTAATCGCAATCGGGATTATTCCCACATCGCTACGTTGCGCCAATTTGACGCCAAGGGAATTAAAACTTTTCAAATTCAAGAAAATCTCTCTTGTCTTCTGAGGGAAAATAATAATCGAATAGCCATCCGCCAGTCTTTTCTTGCCTTCCGCCAAAACGTTCAATAAATCCCCGCGGGGGTCTTTTCGGGAAACAGGAATAGGATGATTTGCAGAGACCACTTTTCCGAAAATAGGATAGCGCATCAATTCCTCTTTAATAATATAGACAACCGGTTTAACGGGATAAATAAAGCATTCAATGGCAACCGTTTCCAGGGTGCTCATGTGATTAGCGACAAAGACAACAGGTCCTTCCATTTTATAAAGATTCCGCAAGCCCTTCACATGAAAACGCACTCCCACACTTTCCAAAGCACGAAAAACCAGATAAGACGCCCATGTGTGATTTATTCCGTCATAAACACCCTTAACCGCTTTCCGATTTGCATCCCATACAATTTTGAACAATTTCGGATAAAATCTCAAGGAAGGAAAAAAGGGTCTTCCGGCTTGCTCGGTTTTATATTCGTCTTTTTCCGCAAAGTTTTGGGGGTATTCGGTATAAATCATACGCCATTTTGAAGATTTTTGAAATTATTTTTCCTAAGTTAAGGAAAAAATAGCTTTTTAGCTAAAACAAGCCCTCTATTCGTTCCATTTTCCGCATAAATCCGCACAATTTTTAAAAAGCATAACTAAAAGAATATTTCATGAACAAGTCGGGAAAACCGTAAACGACGGTTGAAACTGTTATCCGGTGAAAAATCGTATAACTTTTACCAAAAGCGAAACCGCTGGGCAAAGGCATTCCGAGCAAATCCCTCAAAGCCTTTTCCTGGTCCTTATCGGAAATTCCTTCCACAATGGCATCGCCGAACATCAATCCGCCTCCTATGCGAAAATGCGGATTTGAATATGCCGTTTCTTCGCCCAGCAATTGGAATAAAAGTCCGTCGAAATCGAGATAGAAAAGTCGCACGGGCAAAAGCGCCCAATCCCAGCCTTCCATTTTGTCGGGAAAGCGAAAATCAACCCCGAATTTAACTCCGCCGCTTGCCTTTTTCCCAATCTTATATTTATCCATTTTATATGAAAGCTCGCCGAAATATTTTACAAGATTTAACGCGAGAGTATGTTTTCCCAATTTAAAATCAAACCCGAAATTCAGAGAAGACGGCAGGCTAAAAATCACACTATCCGTAAACACATTGTGCGTGGGGACGGTAAGATTCGGTTTTGCCAGATTAAGAGAATCGATTATAATGTCTAAAGCCTCGTCCTTATTTCCCATCAGACGTCCCACAAGAAATTTAGGTTGATAACTTTCGCTGAAAGCATTGGGATCGGTAAGATAGAAATTCGGCACAATGTTCACATCCAAGGAAAAATTCATGAAAGGCACGGAAATTTTCGGTTCGAAGACCAATCCGAATTTCGCTCCCCAGCGCGAAGACGAATAATTTCCTTCCGCGTTCCAGAAAAGTTTATTCGTCTCCCCTTTCGCTCTATCCAAGTTCGGGTCTCCCGGGTCGTTAAAATAATATTCGTTTGTATTGTTCAGTATCATCACACCATCGGAATAAAAGTTAAAATACAGTCGATGGAAGAGGGAATATTTAATCAAAGATGCTCCGACAAACAAATGGTCGTCATGTTTGCCCCCCGCCAATTTTGCACCCACAGAAAAGGAAAGTGTGGACATTTTAAAATCGAAAATACCTTTCAGGTCGGAATTCAAAATAAAATCTATTGCGGTAACATTATTACCTATTGTTTTCGAAGTTCTCAACGCCGTGTTCAATCCCGACAAAGCGAAATCGAGAGAGAGCGAGAGGGGGCGGGAATAGCCGAAGCCGAAAGTAAAATAGTCCGAAACGGGCAGGGTAACGGCAAAGGAGCGAAAACCCGCTCTACGAAAGGCAAGGTCAAGAGAATTTATTTTAGTATAACTTTTGAAATTTCCTTCCTTAAAAACATACGTAGTCGTATCCTTTAAAAAATCGTCCGTCCCGCTTGCAATATCTTTATCGGTAACCAAGTCCTTTCCCGAGAAGGACAAGCCCCAATTAGCATCGAGCATGAACCCCGTTTTGGTACATTTTCCCAATGCAGCCGGATTACCGAAGACGGAATACACCCCGTTTTCCAAAGCGGGGCTAAAGACGCCACCGAAAGTTCCGCCGTTCGGGCTCAAGCCGGTGGAATTCATTTCCATTCCGAAATTAAGATTCAAATTTCCACCCGTAAAATAAAGCATTTCGGGGGTATCCTGCGCTACGACAAAATCACGTGAAAAAACAAACAATAAAACCAAAAGGAAAAACTTCCTTGCCATTTTTCGTCTCCCAAAAATTAAAATTCGAATCCCAATCCGAAGCGTTGAGTGTTAGCCAACTCCTCGAACATATAGGAATAATCGACAAATATTGTTATTCCCTCGATAACATTCGCCATTTTCAATCCCAAACCGAGCGAATATTTTTCATCGTTAAAATCATTGATTATATTTTGCACTCCGCCGCGTAGAATCAGCAAATCGAAGAAAGTGGCTTCCATGCCCGCCTTCACCTTTTGATAGGTAGCCTTATAAAGAGCGGGAACATAATCCAGAGCAAAAATCACCTTTTTATCAATGCGATATGCCAATCCGAATTCCATACCAAAAGGCACCGTTTCGCTATATTTACCTTTGGTTTGGTTACTCTCATTTTCCACGCTTGAATTCCAAAAAACAGGAGAATAAATATCCGACAAACGCATACCCAAACTCAGATTCTGATTGAACGGATAAAAGATTCCCACATCAAATCCGAATCCGACCGCATTGCCTTTAACTTGATTGGACATCCCTTCGCTCACCTCGTCGGATTCAAAAATCACGAAATCATCGGGGGAAAGCTCATTATTTCCAAAAGAAGCATAGCGTAATTTCAGAGAAACGCCGACATCGAGTCCCAAAAGCTTTCGTCCGTAGGAAGAACTAAGCGTCCATTCCCGCAGCGCCTTATCGCCCGAAGTTATCAGCGCGAATCCCAGACCTTCCTCCTCTCCAAGCGGAATGGAAGTGGCGAGATAATTATATGCAATCAACCCAAGCTGATTGGCATGGCTAAAAGAAGCATGATAATTTTTAACTTGCGCAAGTCCCGCGGGATTCCAAACAACGGCGTTCACATCATCGGAAAGTCCGACGAAAGCACCGCCCATTGCAGCCGGTCGTGTGCCGAAACCTATATCGACAAACGCTCCCGGAACTTCCGAGAGCTCTTGTGCCAACATGCTTGCGGGAAAGAGCAACAAAAAAGCAATCAAGCTCAATTTTAAAGATTTCATATTAAACCTTCTTATTTAATCAAAACTATTTGAACCAATTTACTTTCCTCGCCTTGGCTATCCTTAGCCGTAATTTTCATTATGTAGCGTCCGTTGCGCGCCATTCTCCCCTCGTCCGTAATGCCGTCCCACGTGATTTCTTTTATTCCGGCGCGACTTCCGTATCGGCCGGGCTTCTGCAAATCGTTTTCGAGAATCGTACGCACAAGTTCGCCCCGAACGTTATAAATCCTAATTGTTACCCGTGCGAATCTATCCGATGTAGTAAGGAAATAGCCGATTTTCAACGGAGCCACCATAGGCGAAAACGGAGTGGGAAGAACGCTAACATGCTTCAATCCCAACGGTTCGTTTTGGGTAAGAACAGTATATTGTCCGAACTTCCTAAATCGATTCGTCTTTACAAATGTATTTCCCTTCTCACTCAACTCCAGGATTTCCCAATTTTTATCTTTTGCGTTATACTTACCAATTTGCTTTTCGCCTTCGAAGAACTGCAAAGAATTATCCACGGGCAAAGTCAACTCGCAAAAGCCGCTCAAACTGTCCCCTTGCAATGCCGTACTGGAACTGTATTGAATATTATAAATTTTATCCGATACAGTAAAGGAAACATTTTGTCCCAAAGGAGTATAGACTTTCTTCGAAGGTCCCGGTTTGGAACGGCTAAGGAAAATTTCAATAGGAAACGCAAGAATCCCTTTCGGAATATGCAAACTCATCCCCGTACCGTCCGAAAGGTCATACGCGGAGGAGGGTTGAACGGTAGCATAAACCGAAATTACCTTTTCGGCATGGAAACCAGAGAGTTTATCCTCGGCAATTATAATCGGATTTCCTATATAATTCGTATCAGCCGGAACAAACAGGCCATTTTTGTCTATCGAACCCGCCGTGGCAGGTTCCACTTTCCACGTTAACATATCGCCCAATAAAATTAACCTACCCGTGGAATCCGTAGCGGTGGCGGAGAATTGCACTCCCCCCGCGCGATTACTAATTCTGGTTTGTGCCGCCGTAATTGCCACGCTCGCCAACGGCACCGATCCCGAAGTAAACACAAAAGTCTCGTTCAACGCAGTGCCTTCATATCGTGCCGTAACTTTAAGGCGATAATCCCCGTCGTATTGTGGCATCAATTCTATCACGGTGGGATTTTGCGAATCCGTAACCTTAACGGATACGGAATCGGGCTTGTCAACTTCCCAAGTAATAGTCCCTTTCGGATTACTGCCCACGAAATTCTTCGATAAATCATTGTTCAAGCCGTCGCGCACTTTAAGAGTCAATCTATAAATATCGCCCGTTCGCAACAATATTCCCTGAATAGCAGGCGCCACGGAAAGATAAGTAAGAATTCCTTTGGCGCTCGGTTTAATCGAATAAACATCGGAAGTATATTCGATTGAATCGGTAGCATTCACAATTTCGGAATAATAGAGGATTTCTTCCATTGAAAATTGAGCGGGGATAATTCCTTCAAAATAACCGTCATGTTTAGCAAGATCTGTTTCCATGAAAATTCCAGAGCTTGCACGTCTATAGAATAATTTCCCCGAATAAGCGGAAGCATCGAGGGAAAAAGTTATTTTCACAATGCCGTTCTCATCCGCCGCAAGGGAATCGATAGGGTGTATTTCGAAAGGAATCAATATTTTTCTTTCGACAACGGAAGTATCCGTCGGCAAAGAAACGCTCAAATACTTAGCTTCGGGAACAAGATAATTTTCCTTCTTAGCGCTTATGGAATAAGTTCCCGCTTTCAAATTTGCGGCGCTTTTAAATTGTCCGTCGGAAGCAGTAACCATAGTGGTCGTCTGTCCCGATGGTTCCGAAAACGTTACCGAAACCCCGCCCAGCGGATTTTTACCGTCGCTAAAATTCAAAATAATCTGCCCGCTCGGAATCAAGAAATCCGCCAATGTAACGGTCTTTCCCAAATCCGCGGAGGTTAATTTAAGCACCTCGCCTATCGAAGGATAACGAGCGTCATTGATTCGAACATCGTAAATCGTGGTATCGTTCACGCCGCTTTTAATAGGGATATTATCGAAGAGGAAAACACCGTTAGCATCTGTTTCCGCCTCGAAAGTATTAGTAGAAGTCAACGAAATCTTGACTCCCCGAACTCCCGCTCCACGGTAAACGACTTTCCCCTTTATTTTTACCACCGAAGCAATCACGGTAATGTTTTTATCTGTCAGGCGGACACCGGGAGAGAGGTTAAACTTCAAAGTATCAGAAACAAAACCGGGTTGTACGGCGGTTACTTCCACCTCCCCGCCGGTTAACTCGGAAAACTCGTATTTGCCCGAATTATCCGTCGTAGCGAATTTCGATTCCCCGGAGTTTTCAAAAAGCAATTTAACATTAATGTTAGCCACCGGTGTGGAGCCGTTTTCCAACACTTTACCGCTAACGCCTCCGGTATTTTCCGTCATAGTGAAACCGACGGAGACGTCCGCACCGGCGCTTATCGATTTAGTAAAGGATTCCGGCACAGCCGTATAACCTTGCTTCGAAGCACGAATAATATACGTGGCAGCGGGAATGTCCTTAAATTCCGCCTTACCCTCCGCATCCGTTTTTCCGTTGAAAACATGTACGGTATCGGAACTTACAACCGAGATATCCACCTGCTCCAAGCCTTGTCCCGCGGAAGCCAAAGCGTTAACGGTTAAATTACCCGTATTGGCACGCGCCGTAAAATTCACAACAGCCGTATCGGAGATGGAAAGAGTAACATCCTTCGAAGAAGGCGTAAAAACATAACCTGCTTTCTGTGGCGTCAGATTGTAATTTCCGGCTCTCAAAAAGTTCACAAAGAAACTACCATCGGAAGCGGAAGTGTAAATTTTCTTTTCACCGGTTCCCTTATTCGTAACGGAAATCGCTACGCCTCCAATATCGGTTGAACCTTTGATTTGAGAATTGTTGACCTTAATCTCAAGTTTTACATTTTCAATTTTATTCGCCCCCTTAGGCACGGAAACCTGCACAGTATCGTTCGAATAACCTTCCTTATAAATATTTGTAAAAATCATGTATTCGGCATCATCCGCCACCTCGTCGAATTGGAAAATACCGGTAGAATTTGCAAGAGTCATATAATTCTGTCCCGTATTCGCCACGGCTTCTATCTGGGGCAAGAAAGGCAAAGGTTGTCCCAATTCATCCGCCACGACGCCTTCAATAGTCGCTTTATTTTTAATAAGAGTCAAATTCACGGTTACCGTGCCGGTAATATTCACGGTTGTATCCACAGTTGAATAATCATCCTTGAAAGCGCTCAGGGAGTAAGAGCCGGGAGTAAGAGCAGATATAGCAAAATTCCCCGAATTATCCGTAACCGCATTACCGGAACCGTACGAACCGGATACGCTCACGCTCACATCGGCAAGGGGATTCCCGTTTTCATCGGTAATTTTTCCCCGCACCTCCGCATTGTTTTCCGTCAAAGCATTAAAGTCCACTTTAACGGAAGGAGCATCTTTAGTAACAGAAACACTTAAAGTATCCGTCGAAGTAAATCCAGCCTTAAGTGCGGTAAGATTATACATCCCATAAGCGACAGCATTTATTTGATAAGAACCGTCCGACGCCGTAAGAGCATTGTAACTTTTATCGGAATTGAAGAGCATGACCGTTGCACCTTCGAGAGCGTTACCTTTGCTGTCCTTAATCGTTCCGTTTACACTGCCGTCAAGAGAATACATTTCCACGTTCAAAATTTTGGATTCGCCGTCGTGCACAACGTAACCGGAAATAGTCGTATCCGCATATCCTTCTTTGGAAAAAGCTATTTCATACGTCCCGCCCAAAAGTCGGGAATAAAGGAAACTTCCGTTTGCATCGGTAGAAAAAGTGGCGTTTCCGTTCGTACCGGTCAAATTAATAGTTACGTTCTCCAGCGCTTTGCCGGTTTTATCCGCAACCGTCCCCGTAATAACGGCGAAGTTTTCCGTAAGAGTAAAATCAATGCCCGTTAGATTTTCGCCCACTTGCACATTCACGTTAACGCTGTCTGGCAAATATCCCGCTTTCGAAGCCACGACTTTATAAGAACCGGCGGAAAGTCCGATTTCATAAGAGCCGTTATAAGCGGTGTTCTTTTCCGCAGTAAGTGAACCGTTTTTATAAACCTTTACGGTCGCTCCCTCCAAGATTTTTCCCGCATTATTTCTAACCGTTCCTGAAAGCGAGGAAGGATTAGCATTCAAATGCACATTCAAGGTCGTTACGGAAGAAACGCCAAGAACAGCCGTAGAATAATTATAATCCGCATAGCCCTTTTTGGTAACCTTAACATTGTAAGATTTTCCCGCCTCCACTTGAGCGGAAAAAGAACCGTTCTCCGCACTGACCGTATTCAAGCTATTGGATTGATTACCCGTCTCGGTAATTGTTATTTCCGCTCCCGAAACGGGACCCAGCCCGCTTTCCACCGTTCCGTTTATCGTAGCGATATTACGCACCAGTTCGAAATTATTGTTCATGCTCTGTTGCCCAGGTCCAACGGTAATAGTTTTTGCCGCACTCTTTACAAAGCCGGTTTTAACAGCGCTCACATTCCAGGTGCCGGGTTCAATACTAAAAGAATATTTCCCTTCCGCGTCGGTAGTTACGGTAAAATCTGCGTTGCCATTAGTAGCCTCCACAGTAGCGCCGTTGACAGGTTGTCCTCCGCTGGTCACTTTACCGGCTATCACTCCCGCATTCGGAGTCAGCACGAAATTTATTCCCGTTAAAGTTTGTCCTGGAGAAACGCTTACCTTCTTGGGTTCGCTGGTAATATAACCATCCTTGTAGGCGGTAACGTCGAAAGTACCGGCGGAAACGCTAAGCGAATAGCTACCGTTGGGTAAACTTTGCGCTTGTGCTCCGTCCGCCGTTATTTTTGCCCCCCCTATGGGATTTCCGTTTGCATCCGATACGGTTCCCCGAATAACGGAGGGATTGGGAGTAAGGGTAAAATTAATATCCGACACGGTTTCGGCAACCGTAAGGGTTAATTGCACACTTTTGCTCGAAGTATAACCCTGCTTGGAAGCGGAAATTGTATATGAACCGCTTTTCAGACTCAAGTTGTAATGTCCACCCGAACTTGTTTGCGTAGTTACAACATTCCCCGCATCGGGCACAGCCGTCACGGTAACATTTTCAAAAGGCGTGGTTCCCCCTTCGGATAAAACTTTATAAACAAAGCCGGTTACCTGATTTGCACGCGGCGTAAGAATCAAATTTTGGTTCTGAACATTATCTCCCGCGGCAAGGTTTACATATGAGGGGTCGGGACTAATGAATCCCGTTTTCTCGCATTCCAATTTCCACGTCCCGGAAGTCAAATCGAAGGAATATGCTCCCTCCTCGTTCGTAACCGTTTGCAAAACATCGCCACCCTTGGTAGCTTTTACGGTAGCCAAAATAACCGCTTTCCCTTCATCGTTCAATACTTTTCCCGCCACAGTAGCCTTATCGAGCACCAGCACAATCGCTTGAGAAAGAGCATACTGATTATCGTCCGCAGTAATTGTTATAGGGGAAGAAGATATATATCCCGCTTTAAATGCCCTCAAAGAATATGTTCCTTTCGGTGCCACTATGGAAAAAGTCCCGTTGATAGACGTATTCGCCGAATAAGTATTTCCGTTCAAAATGTTCTCGATTTCCACCGTTGCGCCGTCAAGATTTTTTCCGTCCTGATCGACAACCGTTCCGGAAATAATAGAAGGATAAGGACGAAGATAAATTTTAACTTCCGTCAACTCCCCTTTTTTAACCTCATAAGTAAATGTGGAATCGAAATAACCGTCCTTGCTACCGACAAAATTATAAGTGCCCACAACCAGGCTATCCGTATATGTCCGGGAATTTGTTACAATAAAAGGATTAGCAGGGGAGACTCCACCGCTAACCGCATTTGCCTCCACTTGAAAACCAATTAAATTTTCCCCCGTCAGAGTGGAAATAGCTTGGACGCGAAAAGCGCCCATTTCCACAACGTAATTAAAAAGGAAAGTTTGACTTAAAGCTCCGTTACCTTCGGCATCCGTTGCCATTACGTTCCAAACATAAGAGCCTCGCGTAAGAGTGGAAAGAGCGGGATAATTAACGGAGGTATTGGTCGTTGAAGTGTTCCAAATCGGAATATCTATTTGCTGGTCATTCCCCGCAAAACTTTGGACTCGTTGATAAAGATAAACCGTATAACTATTTGCATTCTGGACGGGGTCCCAGGAAAATCTAATTGTTTCCTCGCCGTAAATTGTGGAGCTATCGAGAGGTGCGACCAAAACGGGCGCATCGATTTTCTGCTTAGCTTTATAAGTAAAAGAAAAAGCACCGCTGAAAACCGTGCTTGCATAGGAAATATCTTTTTCGTCGTAAAGATTCAAAATGGTATAATTATATTCATTACCGCTAAGAAGCGGAGCCGCCTCCGTATTATAAGGCGAATCCGAATTTATATCTCCGTAGCGCACGCTCGTTTCCGTAGTAATGTAATTCCACACAATATTAGCTCCCTGCACACTAATCTCCCCACTCGGGAGAGTAACGACCGAAAAAGGCGTGCTGGAAACTATTAACCAATAAGCGGGGACACCTGGGATAGCATCCCATTGAAAAAGAGGGGTGGCATCGGTTATCTCGCCTCGCGGAGAAATGGGAACGGGTGCATTCGGAGCCTCCACAATAAATTGAATTTCATTGGAAAATTCCACCGAGGGATTCGCCGCATGGTCCCGTTCTATCTCGTCAAACGTGTTCTTCTCGGAGTTCGTAATAAGAGCGTAGTATCTACCGGTACCCAAATTAAGCGGTGCCTCACCCGGCACAAAGGCTTTTCTTACTCCCGAAACGGACAGTGACCCCACGTTGTAACTACCGGATTCCTTCCCGACTTTCAATTTCATGTTCGGATCGGAAAGCGCCTTTGACCACATAAGAACAATGCTATCCGTAGGCGC
This sequence comes from uncultured Melioribacteraceae bacterium, assembly GCA_964611145.1. Classification (GTDB taxonomy): domain Bacteria; phylum Bacteroidota; class Ignavibacteria; order Ignavibacteriales; family Melioribacteraceae; genus WFQV01. The sequence continues at coordinate 4,692 of CAZSYM010000016.1, read as the reverse complement.
AAAAAACAATTTAAGTTGCAAATTTCCCGAAGCACTATAACCGCGCGCGGGATAAAGTAAAATGGTTTGATTCTCCGAACGTAAAGTTATTGGCTCTTTGGACGTTCCCAATATTACCGTTTGAAAAAAAGCGAGGAAGATAGCGATTAGATAAAACCTTTTCATTTTATGCCAACCCTTAAATTATTAATCTTTTCCGAGGAAGTTTAATCCGCCAAGTAATTTCAGGCTTAAAAATTATTATCGTAAATGTGAGAATAAAGTTGATATTTTTAAAATACGGCAAACCAACAACTATTGCAAACATGAATTAAAATTTAACCGAAGCACCTAACCAGGGAATCAAGTTATTCTTTTCGGCTTTAAACGTTCTGAACAATCCCAAGTCCACACCCACATTATCCCCGAAATAGCGAAATCCAAGGGAAAAAATCCCATCGCCCGTCAAAAGCCATTCCTCCGTCATAACGCCAAATCTTCGGCTAAATCGAAATATCGCCCCGCCGTAATATAGCCAATGCTTAATATCGCTCGCCAAAGGCAAATACCCCATAGTTCCGAATGTAACGGATAGTCTTTCTAAATTAAACGTCCCTGCAACAAAAGGCGCCGCCAAAGCTCCCCCTTTTCCTATCACCATCGTTCCGCCAAAAGCCGAATGAAACGAGTTATAATTAAACAGACTAACTTTAGCCGTAAAATAAAAAGCGCTCACGCCGTCATAAAAGAGTAGCGGAACTCCTAAGCCCACCATAGAATAATCCGTAACACCAATAAAAAGCTCGGGGAAAAATATTTGAACATCGTTGAGATATACCATACCCGGACTAATCAAATTGCCCGTGGGAGCAAAGAAAAGTCTGTCCCCAAGAAAACCTCCGTTACTAACACTTAGGGAAAGCCTTTTAACCGACACAATGTTCCGCAGCATAACCCGCGCCTCTACGCCATCGAGTGTAATCACCTTTACGGCGGAAGTATCCAAAGAACGGATTTTACAAACAAGCTCGGAACCATCCCCCATTCGGATTACTAACGCATGCGCGGTATCTTCCCCCGCCAAAGTTTTTAATCTATTATAAACGGCAAGGCTATCCTCCGCTCGGAGAACGACATTCAAAGAAAACAATATACTCATAGCAATTAAAAATCTACGCATCTCCCCTCTCTAAAAACTTGAATTTTCGAAAATAATATAAGAAAAAAAATAGTTTAACATTAGTAAAATGTTTTTTTTATTTTTAATTTTCCTGCAGTAAAATAATTTTACTGCGAATTAAGGGGTCGATTCCAATGAGAACATTAATTAAAAACGGTACGGTAGTCACGGAAAACGAAATTAAAACCGCCGATGTTCTAATAGAAGACGAAAAAATCTCCGCCATAGAAAAATCCCTAAATATCTCCTCGGCAAATACAATTGATGCTTCCGGACTTTACGTCTTCCCGGGCGGAATAGACGTCCACACGCATCTGGATTTGGACGTTGGGATAACGGTTTCCTCGGATGATTTTTATAGCGGTCATATCGCCGCCGCTTTCGGAGGGACCACAACACATATCGATTTCCCGACTCCCCGTAAAGGGGAAACCTTACGTTCGGCTTTCGACGAATGGTTGAACAAAGCCGAAGGGAAAGCCGTTATAGATTACGGTTTTCACATGTCCGTCATAGAAGTGAACAATCATATTCTCAAGGAAATGGAAGCCCTTCCCTCGTGGGGAATTACAAGCATAAAAGTTTACATGGCATATAAAAATATTCTTCAACTAAATGACGAAGAAATTTACCGCGTGATGCAAGTCGCCGCCCGAAAGAACATTACCGTCCTGGTACACGCCGAAAACGGGGACGTGGTGGATTTCAACGTTCGCAGTCTGATTGCAGAGGGGAAAACCGAACCGAAATACCATGCATTAAGTCGTCCCCCGTTGCTGGAGGCGGAAGCCGTTAATCGGGCAATTTATCTCGCAAACGCCGCTGGCGCCAACGTTTATATTGTGCACGTAACCGCAGAGGAATCTCTGAATCAAATTGTTGAAGCCAGACGCAGAGGATTAAAAGTATTAGCGGAAACTTGTCCGCAATATTTATTCCTTGACGATTCTTATTTGGAATTGCCCGATTTCGAGAGTGCGAAATACATTTGTTCCCCACCGTTAAGAAAAAAGAAAGATAACGAGGCTCTATGGGACGGATTAAAAAAGGGCGAGCTGCAGATTGTTTCAACCGACCATTGCCCTTTTAATTTCCACGGGCAAAAGGATTTGGGACGGGAAGCATTCAACAAGATTCCCAACGGACTCCCCGGCATCGAGGACAGAATTCCTTTACTCTTCTCGGAGGGAGTCGGGAAAAACAAATTAACGCTCAATCAATTCGTTAAATTGATCTCGACAAATCCCGCAAAACTTTTCGGACTTTTCCCGCGGAAAGGAACCTTAAGAGAAGGTTCGGATGCCGACATTTTCCTACTCGACCCCAAGGCGGAAAGAACCATATCCGCCACCACCCACCATATGAACGTCGATTATAATCCTTACGAAGGAATGAAAATCAAAGGGGAAATAACCCATGTTTTCCGAAGAGGTGAACTACTTGTAGAACACAAAAATTTTCTCGGTACCAAAGGCTCCGGGAAATATCTACAACGCAAAACGTTTAACTCGAACAATTAAGAAATTTATTGCAATAAGTTTTGATTCAAATCACTGACAGCTATTCTGAATAGCTTATTTTAGTAGTGTAAATTTTCCGGAGGAAGAAGAAATGAAAAAATTAACGCTATTTTTTATGCTGTTCCTTTTAAGTACTACCCTAAAAGCCCAGCTCACCGTTGTATCCAGCACCCCAGCAAACGGTAGCGTAGGCGTGCCTTTGAATACCGAGGTAAGCATTACCTTCAACGCGCCGCTCGATACAAGCATTGTGAGATTTCACGAAGGGAATTTTTTAATCACTAACCTTTTCGACAACATAGGCGATATTAGCCCGGATGCCATGACAATAAGCTCGGACAGGCAAACGGTTACCTTCTCGATCCCCTTAACCGCTAACAAAAATTATTTTCTTTATCTTTACGGATTAGTCGGTGACAACGGTGTACAAATGACCGACCCCGTATTGATTGAATTCACTACCGCCGCTTTCTTCTCCGGTTTCGATGTCAGTGGACAAATCGAAATAGAACCGGGGGCAAATCTGAAAAATATTGCCGTGTTCTTATCTACAACGGACTTCATGGAAATAATAGAAGACGGACCAAGTCTCCAATACTGTGCAATACCGGACGATAACGGTAATTTCACAATTCACCACGTCTTACCGCTCGATTATTATCCCTTGGGGATTTACGACGTAAATGGCAACGGTGTAATCGATTTCGAAGGAGAAGACAGAGTGGCTTTCGGACATCGGCTCTCGGTTACCACTTTTAACAGAGACTCGGTAAACATAAATTTTCAATCACTCGAAATCATCTCCTACCAACCGTCAATGAATGCAACGGGAGTAGGGCCAAACGCACATCCCAGTATTCTCTTTAATATGCCGCTTAGAAAGAATTTGAACATAGGAGAGGGAAATTATCTTATATCTAATCTTATCCCAAACTTCGGGAGTATCAGAGACTTTATTGAACTCAACGACTTCGGAATAAACTTTCTTGCACCTCTCGAAAGTAACAAGGACTACTTCGTTCTCATCTACGGATTCCGCTCGGCTTCGGGATACAGCATGGAAGAACCGTTCTTGACAAGATTCACAACCGCCCCCACTTTTAGCGGTTATACGGTTTCCGGACATGTAAATACCGATGAGTGCTGCGATTCTCCCCAATACTCGTTTGTATTGCTCGCAACAAACAATTTTATTGGCACCGATGAAAACCCAAACTTCGCTTATTGTGCCGTGGCGGACATAAACGGTAATTTTTCCATTCCAGACGTAGCACCGGGAACTTATTACCCGCTTGCCGTTAAGGACGTAAATAACGACGGCGAACTGGATATCGACGGCGGCATAGATGCCATTGGTTTTGCGGATTCAATAACAGTTACAAACGAGAACGTAGCCGTGGACATCAATCTATTTAAAGCAGGAAGTTACAGCTTCGAAGATGCAAAAGCCTTAGCCGACTCGATAGCTCATAACTCACAGCAACTACAAGGTTATTCCCTAAAAATCGTCGAGGGCTACGACATACTTGAGAATCATTACCCGTCAAGTTGGGAATTCTATTACTACAACCCCACTTTCAATTCGGGACGTAGCATATGGATGAATATGTTCGCTCACGGGATAGAGGAACAAAACGATAATGTAGATTGGCTCAGAAACTTTGCTTCAATAGACGGGATAATCGATAGCGCAGCGAATTTAGACACATTTCTCGAGAATGTTTTTGACGCTTGCGATTTAAGCCCCATCCTCAATGCTCGTATGGAACCATATTTCAAGAGAGATACGAAAGTCGTTTTAGGACAACTCGGAAGAGCGGACTTCGAGGATATGGTTCCGGATATTAACGGTATTTATTGGGGTGCTGTTTTCGCTATCAGGGATACAATAAACAATTGGTGGCCTGTTAAAATCATACGCGCATTAGGAAATTATAAAACCGGTCAAATACTTTCCTTAGATAAGGTCAAAAAAGAAGAAGGTCCGGTACCCACGAATTTCGTTCTTAAACA
>CAZSYM010000015.1:0-53633 GCA_964611145.1 uncultured Melioribacteraceae bacterium | reverse complement strand
ATGTGTTATTTACCTTTGGTTAAAATAAAAAAGGGGGAATGAAAATTCCCCCTTACGGTACCGAAGGCCGGACTCGAACCGGCACATCCTTGCGGATACATGATTTTGAGTCATGCGCGTCTACCAATTCCGCCACTTCGGCTTATGTTTTACGAACACCTCTATAAAGAACTTAATTTAGGATGTCAAAAATATAGTAATTGAACTTATTTTTCAATTCTTTCGAGAAAAACTTTGCAAGATTTTTATTCGGCACGATATTGTTCAATTATTCTCTGCTTTCCAATTTCATTTTAATTTTAAGTGGTTGGTTTTCTCTCAGAATGGTTAATGTTATTGTTTCGTCAGTTCTGAATTCTTGGAGAACTCCGATAAGCATAGTTTCATCATCTATTCTGTATTTGTTAACCTTTAGAATAATATCGCCTATCTTTAGACCGGCTTTCATTGCAGGAGAATTGTTAATAATATTGGTGATAATTACTCCCCGCGTGCTTTTTAGTCCGTAGTATTTGGCGATTCCCGCATCTATAGGCTGAATGGTTAATCCCGTCCAGAAATTCCTATCAACATATCCCTTGTTTTTTAACTCTTTGATTATCTTTTTAATCTTGTTGACCGGTATGGCAAAGCCCACTCCTATACTTCCGCCTGTTTTGGAGTAGATAAGTGTATTCATACCGATTAATTCTCCCAACGAGTTTACGAGAGGCCCGCCGCTGTTTCCGGAGTTTATTGCCGCATCGGTTTGGAGCATGTCCAGGTAATAATGCTCGTTGGAGGGTCCCAAATTCATTCCTGTTGCACTAATTACTCCAACGGTAACGGTGGGTTTGTCATTTATTTCAAATAACCCGAAAGGATTACCCAATGCAATTGCCCATTCGCCTATTAGAACGGAATCGGAATTGCCGAGTTTTAGATATGGAAGATTTTCCGCATCGATTTTGAGGAGGGAAATATCGGATACTTTGTCCGTTCCGATTAGTTGAGCATCGTATTTTTCTCCGTTGGTCATGGTAACAATTATTTTGACGGCATTTCCCGCCACATGGTCGTTGGTTATTATGTATCCATCGGGAGAAATGATGGCTCCCGAGCCGAGACTTTTTACTTCCTGCCTGAAAAATCTGTCGCCGAAAAATTGACTGAAAAATGGGTCGTTGCTCCATGGAGTACGAATTGTGTGTATTTCGGTTACGTTTATGCCCACAACGGCGGGGCTTACTTTCTTGACGGTTTCCGTGATTACATTTCTTCGGCTGAGAGTGATTTGTTTTTGTAACACTTTTTTAGAGACTGGAAGTATTTCGGAAGACTTTTGTTTTTTTATTGTGCCACCGGAATTTTCACTTAAGGATTGTGCCATATTGACGTCGTTCATGTAGTAGAAATATGCGAAAAGAACGGACATCAAGACTATTGTTATTAAAGACGACAAAAATGCGATTTTGAAATTTTTCATTTTAGCTCTCTGTTTTGTTGCTTTTAAAAGTGGTGAAATATTCTTTTAAAGGTTTCCAATGTTTTATTAAGATGATGATTAAGGCAATGGATATTCCTACTTTATATTCCCACTCCGGCTGTGCGGGGGGATAAGTAAACTTATTGAAAAGGTGCGTGGAATCCAGAGCCAGAGCAAGAGTAAGAATAGTAGCGGAAATGTTGGCGAAGTGTATGTTTTTTTTGAAGAGGTAAGCGACAAGCCAAAGTATTAACCATGTTACGAGCACAACGGGGGAAAAAACGAGTGCACCCCCGGCGGCTGTCGCCAAACCGCGCCCGCCTTTGAATTTAAGCCATGGGTTAAAACAATGGCCCGCAACGGAAAAAATCAACGCAATCATGGGAAGTGAAAAAGAATTTCCGAATTGCTTTGCTATTAGAACGGAAATTGCACCTTTTGCAGAGTCTACGATTAAGACAACGAGGCCTATTAATTTGGAATTGGTAACCTCGAAAGAATTCATCGCACCGACGTTTCCGCTGCCTTCTTCTCGAATATCCTTGTCGGATTTGAATTTAACCGCAAGATATGCTGTCGGAATTGAACCGAGCAGATAGGAAATTACAGATATAATGATTTCATTCATTGTTCTTTTTTGAAATTTTCTTTTTCAAATATAAATGTTTAATTCGAATTCTTGTCCATATTCGGAATCTATTTGTATAAATAGTACTTTCGAGTTGCGCGCTTGAACTGTTCGGCGTCCTTGTAAAATAAATCTTTGATGCTGTCAAAATTATAATCTTTTTGGAATGTCTCGCGTATTTTGTCCGTACCCGCCACTTTGTCGAACATTTTGATTCGGGAGCTGTCCGCCATTGCGAAAAAATCTTTGTCGGGATAAAGTTTGTGCAGTACTTCCATTGCGATGAATTGCACTTCCGTTAGATGAATATTTTTGAAATCGGTGATGTAAACTTGAACGCCGTGTAGTGTTTTCCCTTTCCCGAAAGAATAATAAGGTTTGTATGAAATCGGACGAAAGCGGAGCCCGTGCAAATGCAAGGAGTTCATTGCGTCCGCAAATTTTTTAGCATCAATCCATTCGGCGGCGAAGGTTTTGAAAGGAATTGTATAGCCGACACCGTTCGACATAATGTTCAGTTCACCCAAAACTCCGGAAATTGCATAGTAAAAAGGAGAATCCATTTCGGGAATATGTGGGGAAGTGGGAACCCACGGTAAACCGGTTTCCTTGAAAATCATATTTCTTTTCCAGCCTTCCATCTTTACTATTTTGAGATTGCAGTGTAAATCTTTTTCTTTGAGCCATGTGTCGTTTAGAAAAAGAGCAAGCTCTCCTGCCGTTAGACCGTACACGTAGGGAATTTTAAATTCGCTCACAAACGAAAAGAAACCGTCTTCCACTAAATTTCCTTCCACCAAATTTCCGCCGAGAGGATTGGGACGGTCTAACAGAATGAACTCAATACCGTTCTCCGCTGCGGCTTCCATACAAAGCCCCATTGTGCTTATATATGTATAAGAGCGACTTCCTATGTCTTGAATATCATAAACGAGGGCGTCTATGCCTTTTAACATTTCTTTTGTCGGTTTACGTGTTTTTCCGTATAGAGAAAACACGGGTAAGCCTGTATATTCGTCCGTATATGAACCGACTTTTTCTCCCGCGCCGTGCGAACCTCTGACCCCGTGTTCGGGACCATAAAGCGCTTTCAATTTCACGTTCGGAGAATTGTATAAAATGTCTATAATGGAATTCAAACTGTCGTCCACTCCGGTGGGATTAGTGATTAGCCCGATATTTTTGCCCTTTAGAATTTCAAAATTTTTCTCCTTTAGTATCATCAAGCCTGTTTTTACTTTGGGTTGAGCCAAGAGGAGAGTTGCCGTAACGGCAATCAAAAAAGCGATTGTTCTTGTTTTCATTCTTTTACTCCGAAACAAGTTCTTGAATTTTGCTTAACATGTTATCCGTTCCCTCCAGAATTCTTTCGCAACCGTGTGGTATGGAAACTGTTGAGGAAAGAGGATGGCAGAGTTTTTCGAGTTCCGAAAAGTCCCTTTTGATTTTTTTTGTTGTGTCTTGCCATTCTTTGCGTGCCTTCGGAGTTTGATTTTCGATAATGTTAAGAATCAAGGCGATGCTTTCGAAAAGGTTTTTCGCAACCCCTTCGAGTAACTCCCCGAAAAGCTTATCATATTCAGAGAATGGCATTTGCTTTTTATACTTTAGCTTTAGAAGCTCCTCGTGTAAATATTGAAGATTTTCTATAAAACCCTCGATTAGGGTAGTTGAATTTTGAATTCTTTTGAGCTGAATTCTGTTTACGATTTTATCGTAATTTATTTTTCTCTTGCTTTTAACGGTACTGAGCGCTCTCACGAAGTTCGGTATGAGTTTTTCCGCTATGGAAAATTCTTTTTGTAGCCATCCCTTGTAGAAAGGGGAAAAATCATTTTCCGACATCGTAAATTACCTTTCCTTTTTTTATTGTTATCATGTTAAGGTTTTTGCCTATATTGTAAACAATTTCGGAATATTCGTGTGCGTCGAAAATAGCCAAATCGGCGAATTTCCCGATTTCCAAACTTCCTTGTCTGTCTTGTAAGTTAAGAGCCTTTGCGGCGTTTATCGTAACTGCCGCTATGGTTTCTTCGATTGTCATCCCCATTTTCAATGCGGCGAGGCTCATTATTAAGTTCAAATTTGCAATGTGGGACGAGCCGGGGTTGTAATCGGTCGAAAGGGCAACTGTTGTCCCGTTATCGATCAACGCGCGAGCCGGGGCATAATCATAATTCAGGAAAAAGGAGACCCCGGGCAATAGCACCGCAACGATTTCTTTTCCTCTCAATTTTTGAATGTCCTTTTCCTCAATCACTTCCAGGTGCTCTACGCTTGTAGCACCCAATTCCAACGCCACGTTTATACCTCCAATCGAGTTAAATTGATCGGTATGTAATTTTAATCCCAGCCCGTATTCCTTGGCTTTTTCAAGAACGCTTTTCGATTCTTCCGGCGAGAAGGCCGTAATTTCGCAGAACGCATCGCAGAATTTTGCAAGCTTGTTTTGCGCGATGTATGGCAACAGAGATTCTGTTAACAGTTCCAGATATTTCTCGTGCTCGTTTTTATATTCGGGGGGATAGGTATGTGCTCCCAAGAAAGTGGGAATAATATCTATCGATGTGGATTCATCAAGAAAGTTGATTACTTGTAAGAGTTTGATTTCGTCATAGTAACTTAATCCGTAACCGCTTTTTATTTCGAGCGTGGTAACGCCTTGCGAAATGAAATAATCTATACGCGGTTTTATCAACTTGACAAGTTCTTCGAAAGAGGAATTTCGAACGGCGTTTACGGTGGCGTTTATACCGCCTCCTCGCCTGGCAATTTCTTCATAACTGACACCGGCTAATTTTTCTCTGAATTCATTCGAGCGGGAACCTGCAAATGCCGTGTGTGTGTGGCAATCTATCAAGCCGGGGAGAACGGTTTTATCCTTTGCCTCCACTATTACATCGAATTTACTTTCGGATATTGTAGAATTGGGAACGAAGTCTTTGATTAAATCATCTTCGATTACGATTGAATGATTTTCCAAGACATAAAGATTGTTCATATCCTTACCGGAAAGGTAACCTTTCCCGTAAGTATTTACCGTAACAATCTGAGAGGGATTTTTTATTAATGTCAACATTTTGTTCGTTTTCCACTTTTGTGTTAGTTCAATAAAATTAGAGGTTTTTTTGCTTGTAGTGTTTGAATACCTTGTAAACATTGATGAATTAGGAAACTATTCATATCTCGGAGCATGCTTTAACTTTGTTAAAGAATGTTTAATTTATTAAATTACAGCTTTAAAAAATAAAGGACAAGTAGAAAAATGTCTTCCGGTAAAAATTTAAAAATTTTGTTTGTTACTTCAGAAGTTTCTCCTTTTGTAAAAACCGGCGGGGTGGCGGATGTTTCTTCCGCATTACCTCAAAAATTGTTGGAATTGGGGCATCAGGTCCGTATCGTACTACCCAAGTACGGTTCGATTGACGAACGGAAATTTAAAATACATGAAGTTGTAAGGCTTAAGGATTTAAGCACGACGATTAATGGCGAAGAAGTTAATTATTCTATTCGTTCTTCGTTTTTGGTAGGAACGCGAGCGCGTGTGCAAATTTATTTCTTGGATAACAAACATTACTTTTCGGGAAGACATAGCGTTTATGTCGACCCTGCGACGGGAAAGTATTACGAGGATAACGACGAGCGTTTCATTCTTCTGACAAAAGCGGTTTTCGGTTTGATTGAGGAATTGGGGTGGATACCCGACATAATTCATTGTAATGATTGGCAAACGGGATTGATACCGGCTTATCTGAAAACTTTATACAAAGATCATGAAGCGCTTAAGAATGTAAAAACGATTTTTACCATTCACAACATTGGCTTTCAGGGAGTTTTCCCGAAAAGCTCTTTTGCAAAAACGGAATTACCTACCGAAAAGGAAATCATCCACAAAGGCAAGGTGAATTTTCTTAAAGCGGGAATCAAATATGCAGATGCCTTGACAACCGTTAGCCCTACTTACGCGGAAGATATTTGTACGCCTGAATATGGCGAAGGATTGGACAAGGTAATTTGCGAACGGAAGAAAGATTTACATGGCATTCTTAACGGAATTGATTTCAGAGTTTGGAATCCTGAAAAGGATAAATTTATTCCGAAGAAATATTCCGTGAAAACCTTGGAAAACAAAGCCGCTAATAAAGCTGCGCTGGCGGCGAAGTTCGGCTTCGAGTTAAAGGAAGGTGTGCCGATTATCGGAATGATTTCCCGCCTTGATGACGGTAAGGGCTTCGGGCTAGTAAAAAAGGCGTTTCGCAAAATGATTAAGATGAACGCCTATTTTGTGCTTTTGGGTACGGGCGAGCAAAAGTATATGGATTTCTTCGAAGAGATGACGGCAAAATATAAGGATAAATTCGGTTGCTATCTCGGATTCGATGAGCAACTTGCCCACTTGATAGAAGCCGGGGCGGATATGTATCTTATGCCGTCCAAATATGAACCGTGCGGATTAAATCAAATGTACAGCTTGGCGTATGGAACGGTTCCTATCGTGAGAGCAACTGGCGGATTGATTGATACGGTGATAGATGTTTCCGAAGGGAAAAAAGGTAATGGCTTTGTGTTCAAGGATTTTACTCCCGAAGCAATGCTGAAGGCAATAGAAAGAGCGATTGAGCTGTATGCGAACGATCCGAAGGCATGGAAAAAGTTAATGGTAACTGGAATGAAGTACGATTTTACGTGGATAAAATCCGCTAAGAAATACGTCGAGCTTTATAAGAAGACTCTCTGACCAAGAATGCCGAACAAAGCTGTTTTTTTGGATCGTGACGACACTTTGAATTATGATCCGGGATATTTGGGTGATGCCGAAAAAGTCAGACTGTATCCTGGAGTGGGGGAAGGGATTGCAAAACTTCGTAATCGATTGGGTTTTAAGATAATCGTTATTTCAAATCAATCCGGTGTTACTCGCGGCATAATTACTCATGAACAGGTGAACGCTGTAAATAAGAAAATCAATGAATTGCTTGCCGAGTTCGGTGCCAAAGTGGATGATTTTTTCTATTGTCCTTTTCATCCTGATTTCGATTCCCCCGAGGAATATGAATGTAGAAAGCCTTCTCCCAAAATGGTTTTCGAGGCGGCTGAAAAGCATGGGATAGATTTGAGTAAATCTTTTTTTATCGGCGACCAATTGAGCGATGTGGAATGCGGTAATAGAGCGGGGGTTAAAACTATATTGATTACGAATAAGATTTCGGAAAAAGAAATAAATGACTTGCAAAGTCCCGAGAAAACTCCCAATTTTGTTGCTCGGGATTTTTTAAATGCTTGTGCTTTTATAGAAAAAGAAACTGTGGGGTAAAATTTGATTAAGAAAGTTGTTGTGACGGTTCTCCTGATTCTCTTTGTTGTTTCCTGTACGGAAAGTCCTACTGAAGTCGGAGGTTCTTTATTGCCTCCCAGCGATAAATTTGATGTCAAGGTTGTACGGACGGATACGTTGAACCTAACATGGCGCTCCGAATACTTTCGGGAAAAATTGGATTTGGGTGCCGCTCCTCGTATTCTTCTGGGAAAATTCAACGGGCTTACCTCAACGGCGCTTTTGAGATTTTTTATGCAAATGCCCGATTCGATTAGGGAATACTTGCAGCACGATTCTGTTATCGTGCAATCTTCGTGGGTGGAAATGCGTCCCAATTATGTCTTGGGAGATGAAACCGCCCCCATTAACTTTGACGTTTACAAGGTTAATAATTTTTGGATACCGGCGGATTTCGACGAGGATAGCCTGAACGCATTGGATTATGATAACAATCCGATTTCATCTCCCGACGAGGTGTCGGATTCTCTGATTAAATTTTCCGTGCCGACGGATTTGACATTGAATTGGTTGAAAAAAGAAGTCGTGGATTCTTTACCGGAAAATAACGGCGTTATGTTGAAACCCGATGAGAGTTCTCGGAAAATATTGGGTTTCCAAGCCATTACGAATGTACGCCATCCCGACGAACCCGTGATGAAAATAGTTTATAATGTCATCGGAAAGAAAACGGATACTTTAACTCAAAAACTTGCAAGCGATGTTCATGTTATAACGGGCGAGCCGGAAAAGCTTAATAGTGATAACATAAATTTGCTTGCCGATTATGCTTTTCGCGGATATTTTTATTTTGATCATTCTTTTCTCCCCAAAGATGCCATAATTAACAAGGCAATCTTGAAATTAAGTGTTGATTCCGCTTCCTCTTTTTGGGGCTCGGTGGTCTCGGATTCCGTTACCGTTCAAATGGTTTCGGATTCTACTACTCCCGATTCTACCGTGAAAGGAACTGTCAAGCTTTATTTGGGTAAACACGGCTGGATATACGAGGGGCGTATCGGTTATTTTGTCCAGAAATGGGTTGACGGAACCTCGAATCAAGGTTTGCTATTGCGACTTTCCGATGAATCCAGAAGCTTGAATTTGATTTCTCTCTTTTCCGAAAAAGCCGCGGATAAATCTAAACGTCCACAAATAGTAATTTATTATACGGATAAAAAATGAAAAGTTTAATAAAGATATTTTTTCTCGTAGTTTGGACTTCGATAAGTTTTGCTCAAGGTTCGGTTTACACGCGCTATGGCGTGGGAGATTTGGTTTATAATTATTCCGCCCGTAGGTTCGGAATGGGGAACTTGGGAATTGCCGTTTCCGATAAGGATTTTATCAGTGGAGTTAATCCCGCCGGTTGGAATTCAATCGGATTAACGAGAATGGAAGCCTCTGTTGCTTTTGGTTCGAAAATAATAGGCGATGCCAACGATTCGTATTTTTTCAAAAATACGTTGTTCAAGGGGATTACCTTCGCGGTTCCTATTCAAAGAGATTATGGCATTACTTTTTCCTTCGGAGTTTTACCTTATTCGCGGGTTGATTACGATGTGGAAATCCCGGTGAAAAGTTCCAACGTTGGAGAGTTTACTCAAGCTTTGACGGGAAAGGGTGGACTGTCGAAAATTTATTTGGGCGGTTCGTATCGTTTGCCTTTCGGCTTTTCCCTCGGAGCGTCTTTCGATTATTACTTTGGCGATATTGTTTATTCTTCCACGTTGATTTTCCCGGATACTTCGTCTTTTAAAACCGTCGGTTATGTGATGAAAAAAAGCTCTCTGGGAATGGGAGCAACTTTCGGTATGCTTTCTCCGGATATTTCTAAATTCCTTGGCGCCTCTAAAATCAAAAATTTGCGGGTGGGCGCTGTTTTTTCGTTAACGACAAAATTGAATACGGATACTACCATTTCCACCAATAATCTTGTGGGTTCGAATCAAATTGCAAACGGTCTGGCGGAAACAAAATTGCCGTCGCGAATGGGACTTGGAGTTTCTTTTGTTTATTCGAACAATTATTTGTTTACCTTTGATTTCCTTACCCAAAATTGGGCTGAATATGAATTTGCCAACAAAACCGAAAGCTATCTCGGACAGGCATTTAAGTTTTCGTGGGGAATGGAATATTTTCGTGAGATTTCCGAGTTTTCTTCTTTCTGGGAACAGATTCGCTACCGTTTCGGTTTAAGCTACGAAAAGACGCCCTTTACTGTTCTGGGAAATGATGTTTTTAAATCTTCGATTTCGGCGGGAATTTCTTTCCCGATGGGAGTGTATAATAGTATTGATATCGGTATTGCCGGTGGAATAATGGGAAAGAAAGGAAACAAAACTTTGGAAGAAAAATTTCTCGAAGCTCGAATAGCTCTCAGCTTCGGGGAACGTTGGTTTATTAGAAAGAACAGATAATAACAAATAAAAGGTGAGTAAAGTGAAAACTTTAAGTAAAATCCTTATAGCGGTGTTGCTCTTTTCGGGGGTTTCCTTCGGAAAAACTTTGAACATTGTTTTTACCGGTTCGGACAGCGTGAACGTGCTGGTCGAGGCGAGTCTCTTTTTCGAGGCTTATAAAAACAAACAGTACGACGATTATACCCTGGAGCACGGTTTCAAGCTATTGAACGCGAAACCGGATGCCTTTGCAAAATATAAGCCTTATCTTAAATTGGAAAAAGTTATTTGGAAAATGTATGAAGATACTACGGGACAGATTTCTCCGGAAACCAAAAAGATGCTTGCCGATACGGTTTTATATCTTTACGACCGAGCTGTAAAATACGACACGGCGGATGCGGGCAATTACTTGGTGCGTAAGGCTTATGTTATGGAAGTTTGGCTTAAAGATAATCCAGATACGGTAATCAAAGCATACGAAAAGGCTTTTGCTTCAGGGAAACCTATTACGAACGAAGCCTATTATAAGGACAGATTGGGCTTGCTTTATATCAAAAACGCTACCGATTCCAATGGCTATAAAATGAAGGCGCTTGAACTCTACGCCTCTCTTTCCGAGAAAGAACCCGATAACGCTCTTTGGGTCAAGCGTATGGAGTCTTTGGCAGAGGATAAGGAGCAATTGTTGGACATTTATAAAAAAGCATGGGACCTTGATAGGGGGAATCTGGAAAAAGCATGGAAATATGCTTCCTTTTGCATCAAAACCAAAAATTTTGAAAAGGCTATAGACCCCCTTGAATTTCTTATTCAACAATCGCCCGATGTTGTGAATTATTGGCGAGAACTTGCAAGAGCTTATGACAAATTGGGAGAAACGGACAAGGCAATTTCGGCATACAAGAAATTGATAAGACTTGAGCCGGAAAATCGCGATAATTATGTGAATTTGGCGATTATTTACAAAAAGTTGGATCAATTGTCCGTGGCTCGTTCTTATCTGCTTAAAGCAATGAAAGTGAGCCCCGATTGGGATTATCCGCATTATATTTTGGGAACCATATACGAGCAAGCGGCACGTGATTGCGGATTCGATTTCATAGATAAATGTGTTTATCAATTGGCGGTAAATCAGTATAAGAAAGCGGCGAAATTGAAAGGTTCCTTTTCCGAAATAGCTGCCGAAAGAATCAAGGCTTTGGAAAATTCCGTACCGAGCCAGGAAGATTATTTCTTCCGTCAATTGAAATCTGGCGATAAGATTAAGATAGAAGGAAAATGCTACGACTGGATTAATAGAACAATAACGGTTCCGTAATTAACATGAGAGGTTAACATGTACGAAAGCCTTAAAAAAGACGCTGAGATTTATGATATATTGCAGAAGGAAATTTCGCGTCAGACGGATTATTTGGAACTTATAGCATCGGAAAATTTTGTTAGCCCGGCGGTGCTTGCCGCCGCCGGTAGCGTTCTCACCAATAAATATGCCGAAGGTTATCCCGGCAAAAGATATTACGGTGGTTGCGAATTTGTGGATATGGCGGAGGATTTGGCACGAGAGCGCTTGAAGAAACTCTTTGGCGCTGAATGGGTCAATGTTCAGCCGCATAGCGGTTCGCAAGCGAATATGGCGGTTTATATGTCTCTCCTTAAACCCGGCGATACCATTCTTGGCTTGAGCCTTGATCACGGAGGACATCTTACTCACGGTTCTTTTGTTAATTTTTCCGGTAAAATTTATCGTGCCGTTGGCTATACGTTGAGCCCCGAGACGAAATTGCTTGATTATAACTTGATAGAAGACTTGGCTAAAAAGGAAAAACCCAAGTTAATCGTCGCGGGTGCCAGTGCTTATTCCCGTGATTGGGATTATAAAAAGTTCCGTGAAATTGCCGATAAAGTAGGCGCAATGTTAATGGCGGACATGGCGCACCCGGCAGGTTTAATTGCCAAAGGACTTTTGAATAATCCTCTCGAGTATTGCGATGTGGTTACTTCCACCACGCACAAAACCTTACGGGGACCGCGTGGCGGGATAATTTTGATAGGTAAGGATAAAGAAAATCCGATGGGCATTAAAACTCCCAAGGGTGATAGGGTCAAAATGCTTTCCGAAGTCTTGGATAGCACCGTGATGCCGGGAATTCAAGGTGGCCCCTTGATGCACATCATTATGGCTAAGGCTGTTGCTTTTGGGGAGGCTCTGGAAGATTCCTTTGAAACTTATGCAAAGCAGGTTATTAAAAATGCCAAAAGACTTGCGGAAGGTTTAATGAAGAAAGGTTTCGACGTTATTTCCGGCGGGACGGATAATCATCTGATGCTTGTCGATTTAACTAATAAGGGAATAAGCGGAAAGAAAGCTGAGAAAGCTTTGGAGGCAGCGGGAATTACCGTTAATAAAAACATGATTCCTTTTGATACTAAAAGTCCTTTTGTTACCAGCGGTATCAGAATAGGTACACCGGCAGCAACCACGCGTGGAATGAAGGAAGAAGAAATGGACGTTATTGCGGATTTAATTGACAGAGCTATTGCCAATTATGAAAACGAAGAAATGCTGGCAACAATTAAGATGGAAGTGAGAGAGCTTTGTGCTAAGTTCCCTCTTTACGCCAATCTTAAATAGCTCCGATTTTCCAAATGCGTGGGAAAAATAACGACGAAGCCGAGATGACTTTCCTCGAACATCTCGAGGAGTTACGTTGGCGCATTATTTATAGTCTGATTGGAATTGCCGTGGGTACGGGCTTGGCGTGGGCATTCATCGATTTTCTAATTGACGGTATATTGCTTTTGCCCGCAAGGAACGCCGGTATTCATTTGCAGAACTTAAAACCTTTCGGACAACTTATTCTTTATTTCGAAGTGGCGATTATTGCAGGTGCGGTTATAAGCGTCCCGAACATTTTTTATCAAATGTGGAAATTTTTTGCTCCCGCTCTAAAAGAAAACGAAAAAAAATACGTAACCCTTGTGGTTTCTTTTACAACGCTCTGCTTTTTAGTCGGAATCGTCTTTGCTTATTATGTTATGTTGCCTCTCACTCTCAAATTTGCCGCACAATTCGGCACACAGGAAATAGAAAATAATTTTGCAATCAATGAATATTTTTCCATAATAATAAGCGTGATGATTGGAGCCGGAGTGGTTTTCGAATTGCCCATGCTTTCTTTTCTCCTTTCGCGCCTTGGTATAATTACGCCGAAGTTTTTAAGTAAGTATCGTCGCCATGCAATTGTGGTCATAATGATTCTGGCGGCTGTTCTTACTCCTGGAACCGATCCCGTTGCACAGGTGCTTTTGGCGATTCCATTGGTTTTATTGTACGAAATAAGTATATTAGTTTCAAAATTTTCACAGAGGAAAGTTGAGCAGGAAGATTAGTCTGACCGAAATAAGTAAGCCTCTGAAGTCGGAATTGGAGGAATTCAACAAGCATTTTCGGAATGCAATGAAATCCGACGTTCCGCTTGTGGATTTGGTCGTAAAATATATTTGGAAACAGAAAGGGAAAAAAATTCGCCCCCTGCTCGTGCTTTATTCCAGTAAAATTGCGGGCGAGATAAACGAAAGGAGTTTCCGAGGTGCCACACTTGTGGAAATGCTTCATACCGCCACTCTCATACATGACGATGTGGTTGACGATGCTCAGCAAAGACGAGGTTTCCCTTCCATAAATGCCGTCTGGAAAAATAAAGTGGCGGTGCTGATGGGGGATTATCTTCTTTCCCGTGGACTCATGCTTTCGGTTGAGAATGAGGATTTCGATTTCCTAAAAACCATTACCGCTTCAGTAAGAAGAATGTCCGAAGGAGAATTGAACCAGATAAATAAGACAAAAAAATTGGATATTGATAAGGAAGCTTATTTCAAAATAATTTCGGATAAAACGGCTTCGCTTCTTTCTACTTGTTGCGAAATAGGCGCCCGCAGTGCTACCGAGGATGAGGAGAAAATTTCCGCTCTCCGGGATTTCGGGGAAAACTTGGGCATCGCCTTTCAAATTAAAGATGATATTCTGGATTACGTAGGTACCAGTAAGATTACGGGCAAACCCAAAGGCGGGGATATTAAAGAAAAGAAAATAACCTTGCCGTTAATTCATGCTCTTAGCGTAGCCGAAAGAAGAGAAAGCGAAAAGATTATTGCTAAGATTAAAAAAAGCACTAAAAGGAATAATTTACAGGATATTCTGGATTTTGTGGAGAAACACGGAGGGATTGAATATTCTTACTCTGTGGCTCGGGAATACGCCAACAAAGCAAAAGAAAATTTGGACGTTTTCGAGAACTGCGAAGCAAAAGAAATGCTTTTGAAATTGGTTGATTTTGTACTTTTGAGAAACAAATAATTTCGGAATAAATTTGAGAGAAAATTGCAGGATTTGATAAACTTTCTTTTTTTGATTTTTTCTATTTTTACCTCTTCCGTTTTAATACATCTTTTGCGCGAGAGGAGAACAATTAGCGAGGAGAATTCCGACGACTTACTCTTTCTTTTGCTTTCTTTTCTGGCCGTTTTCTCTTTAGTACTTCTTCGTTCCTTGCCTTTTTTGTTTTCCATAGGAGGCGCAATGCTCTTCTTTTCTTATTTGGGAAGTATCGAGGTTTTGCCGAGCGTTTTCCCTTCTCGCAAAGAGAATTGTAAAAGAATATTTGCTCTTTCCGTTTCTTTTTTGCTGGTATTGATATTATTCCCACGTAATAGAATCTATTTGTTGATTTCTATCACCAGCTTTGCCACGGCGGAATTTTTGCTTTCTTCTCTTTTCGGTAAATACAGGGGAAAAAAGAAGAAAGATTTTTATAATGGAACGAATCTTTGGTTTTCGTTTATCTTTGGGATATTGACCTTTGCGCTTTTGTATTTTTTGACCACGAAAAATTCTCTTGCTTTTTGGAATTTACCGTTCGGAGGAAAATATTCCGAGGCACAACGCTTGGCAACAGTCGGCATTGCAGCGTTTCTAATGACGATTTTCGAAAATTTCTCTTCCAAGAGCGCCGGGGCTTTTCTCTCCGTCTTTTTTACTTCATATCTTTTGTTTGTCTTTTTGGAACATGGAAGCATTGTCTTGCTTATCAATTTCTCGTTTGGCTTTCTGCTGGCTTTTGTTGTGGCTTATCTTTCTTACCGTGTTAAATTTTTAACTCGGAGCGGTGCGGTTGCAACTTTCGTGCTAGCCGGTTTTATTTTCGGTTTTGGAGGTTGGAAATGGAGCGTTCCCATTCTCGCCTTTTTTATCCTTTCAAGCATTTTGTCGAAAGTGCGGAAAAAGAAAAATGCGGAGGTGGAGCTGTTTTTCGAAAAGACCGGCGTGCGCGACCATTGGCAAGTGATTGCGAACGGCGGACTGGGAGGAGTGCTGATATTGTTGAATCAAATTCATCCCGATCCGGTTTACTATTATGCTTATTTGGCTTCTCTGGCGGCTGTCTGTGCGGACACGTGGGCAACGGAAATCGGAACAATGTTTCCTGCTCCCACTTATTTTATTTTGAATTTTAAAAGAATAGAACAAGGTGTTTCGGGTGGCGTTTCTTTGCGAGGTTCCCTCGGCGCACTTGCCGGTGCCATCGTGATTGCCTTTTCCGGTATGTGCTGGGTTAAGGCGGATTTCAATTATTTCCTGTTGGTCGTGGGAGCGGGATTTTTCGGGAGCGTTTTCGATAGTTATTTGGGCGCTACTTTGCAACTTCAGAATCGATGTACCGTCTGCGGTAAAATTACCGAAAGAGAAGTGCATTGCAATACTACAACCGAATACCATAAGGGAATAAAATGGCTTAACAATGATGCGGTGAACCTCCTGGCCGGTATTTTCGGCATTTTTATGATTTTCCTTTTCTATTACATTTGATGTTGATGATGAAAAGATTTTTATTGCTTTTTATATTGAGCGTAAACATTATTGCCCAAAGCGTAAATGAGAAATTTACCGAGGGCATGACTGCTTTTGCGCACAAGGAGTATTTACTTGCACATGATATTTTGAATTCCGTTTGTTCTTCGGATTCTCCTATGGAGCAGGCGATACGCTCCACGGCTTTTTTCTTTTCCGCCAAGGCTTTGGATAAAGCGGGGCAGAGCGACGGAGCGGTGGCGGAGTATGAGGAATTCATAAGAAATTTCCCCCTCTCGGAATATCGCCCCGAGGCTCTTTATAATCTCGGCGTCATTTATTTCAAGTTCGGGCAGTATAAAAAAGCAAGGGAAAAGTTTATAACGCTTATACATCAATATCCCAAAAGTGATTTCTACGGACCGGCAAATTATTGGGTAGGGGAATCTTTCGTGGAACAGCACCGTTTAAACGAGGCGGAAGAATTTCTTTTGCAGACTCTTACGAAACGGAAAAGCAACAATCTGATTGACTATTCCATTTATTCTTTGGGAAATCTTTACGATTTGAAAGGGGATTATTCCAAAGCCGTTGCTTATTATGATGAATTATTGACTTATTATGCCGATAGCGAGCTGGCTCCTTATGCCCAATTGAAAATAGGAATAAGTTATTTCCGTCTGAACGATTATGAAAATTCGGTGCTGGAGCTTACCGACCCGAAGATTGCGGAATTGCCGTATGAACTCCAATTGCAAGCTAAAAATGTACTTGCTAATGCCTATTTCCGCTTGGGGGAATACGATAAATCCAAAGAAATTTTCCGCTCTATTCTTAAAGAGGGGAGCGGCTCGGTAACGGAGGACGAAATTCGCTACGGGCTTGCATGGGTGAATTTTCAAACGGAAAAGTATGAAGACGCTTATAAGATTTTTCATTCGCTTATCGCTTCGTTGGAGGATTCAATCAGAATCAAATCTCTTTATTGGAGCGCGGAAGCCAAACGTTATCAAGGAAAAATTGCGGAAGCCGTTAAAATTTATAAGCAATTTTTGAACCTTTATCCTCATGATGTCAATGCTTTCGCCATTAAATTCAATTTGGGAATAATTTTCTATAACCGAAAGGATTATTCAAAGGCTGAAAGATATTTGTTGGAAGCGACCGCTTCTCCGGATTCTTACACCCGTGCGCGGGCATTTACGTTGCTGGGAGAAATAAAGTTACATCGGAAAAAATACGCTAGGGCGCGAGATTATTTTTTGCAAGCCTCCTCGGAAGATTTGACAAAAGGAAATCTGAAATTACGCTCCATGCTGGGATTAGGCATCGCTTTTTACTATCTGAACTCTTTTCAAAAGGCAATTGCAACATTGGAGGAATTGCAAAAATTGGATAAGACTTTTGAACGGGACAAAACGGAATTTTATTTGGCGGAGTCTTATTTCGCCCTTGGGAATTTTAAAAAAGCATTGAAACATTACAACAAAATCGCTCCTTCCGCTGCAATGAACGTAGGGCGCGAAGCTACTTACGGTAGAGCGTATTCTTATTTTAATCTCAAGGATTTTCCGAACGCCTCTTATTATTTCAAGGAGTATTTATCCCGTTATCCCAAAGCGCATAATTCCGTCGATGCCATGTTTCGATTGGCGGATAGCTATTTCGGTATGAAGCAATTCCGATTGGCAAGTGCGGAATACTTAAAAATATTGCACCAAAAGGGTTATAGATATTTTAATCCGTTTGAATATTATAATTTCGCCCTTTCTCTTTATCGTGCCGGAAATAAAGAGAAAGCCGTAAAGGAATTTGAAAATTTGCAAACGCTTTACCCGAAATCGAAATATGCTCCTAATGCTCAGTATTTGATTGGCTGGATTTATTTTCAAGAATCGGATTTTCAATCCGCCATAAATGCTTATTTGCAAATTCCGTCCAAATATCCCTCTTCTCCCGTAGTGCCTATAGCTTATTATTCCATAGGGGATGCGTATTATAATTTGGGACGCTATGACGAGGCTATCTCTTTTTATAAAAGCGTATTGGAAGATTATCCGAATAGTAAATACGTGTTCGATGCGGTTAACGGGATTCAATATTGTTACATTGCCGAAGGTATGCCTGAGCAGGCGATTGGTTTTATTGATAATTATGTTGCAATGAATCCCACCTCCGAATTTGGACCCGATATTTTGTTCAAAAAAGGGGATATTTATTTTAGTATAGGCGAATATGAAAAAGCTCGAGTAGGATATAAGGAATTTATCGCCACATACCCGAAGAGTCGCCTTGTTCCGAATGCATATTTTTGGATTGGAAAATCTTCCTTGCTACTGGGACAGACTGCGGATGCTCTTTATAATTTTCGGCAAGTGTTCGAAAATTATCCCAAGTCCGATGTTTCCGTTTCTGCCATCGTTGAAATGAGCAATATTTATAACGCCGAAGGGAAATACGAGGCAAGTTTGAAATTGTTTGACAAGGCGCTGAATGTTTTGGCAAATGCAAAAGGTGTGGAAGAAATAATTTTTCTAAAGGGTAAAACGCTTCTCCAAGTGGGGCAAATTCAAGAGGCGTACAAAACGTTTAATGAAGTGATAATTTACCATGACGGAACTATATTTGCCGATAAGGCTAAAATTGAAATCGGCTTGCTGGAGTTGGAGCGGAGAGCTTATGAGAGCGCGGAAAAGTTTTTCAAGGAAATAGGGACGAAACGAACGGACGACATAGGAGCGAAAGGGCAATATTATTACGGTCTAACGCTTTTTGAGGAGGGGAAAATAATCGATGCCATTTCCGCCTTCGTCCGTGTGCGTTCCGTGTTTTCTCGCTATGATGAGTGGTACACTAAATCGCTGCTGAAATTAGGGGACTGCTATATGCAGCTTGGCGATAAAAAAAATGCGCGGGAAATGTACCGAGCCGTTTTAAAACGACATCCTAAAGATGAATATGGTAAAGAAGCGAAATGGAAATTGAGAAGATTATGAAAAAAATATTTTTGATTTTATTATCTTTGCTTCCTTTAATTACGTATGCCCAAGACCAGGCGGTGCAGTTGCCGGAGTTTGTTATTACGGGGACTCAACAAGTCAATATGCCCGTGATGAAAAAGATGAGACCCAAGCTTATTTCGCCTTTATCCCAAGAGTTTTTTCTACCGGCTTATGTGCCCGATAATTTAACGCTTGGAACTTTTGCTACACCTCTGAAGGCGAGATTACTTTTAAGAAAAAAGGAAAATTTTTATAACGGCATTTTGGATTTACGCGCCGGGCTTCACACCATGCCTTATGGGAGCTTCGTTTTGGATAAAACCTACGGACATTTGCTTGTACATGGGAAACTGTGGGGTGTCGATGTGGGAGATTATGTGAAGTATTCCAATTATAATGAATCCGGTGGAGAGGCTTTGCTTTCTTTTTATTTAAGCAAAAAATCAAAGTTCCTCCCGGGCTTGAAAATATCTTTCGGCGCTCGGGGAATGCGTAATGCCTTTTATCTTTACGGCTCTAAACATCCGTCTTTCAAAAGAGAATCCCGGAAAGGAACAGTTACGGCAATGATGCAATACGGCACTCGCAAGAAATTTAATTTTAGCGGAAGATTCGATGCCTCTCTTTTCACTTTGAAAGAAAACGGATTGAAAGATTTCAATTATTTGTTCAAAGGATATGGCGAATATTTTTCTTCCGGCATGGGAGTGCGCTTGGAAACCGTGTATTTGCGGGACGAATATTTGACTACCTTAACTTCGATGCGGCAAAGCGATTTTATGGACGGCAAGGCTTTGCTTGTTATTTCACCTTTTAATTCTTTCCGGCTTTCATTCGGGTTTTATTTCGCTAAGGAGGATACAAATAAACATTTCGCTCCAACGTTGTCGTTCCAGTTTAAATTGGATAACGGTGTTTATATGCTTGGTGAGTATGCCCCCCGCTCGGAATACTTGCCTTTTGGAAACATGTTTGCCAAAAACAGATTTCTTTCTCTTTCGAACTTGGACGGAATATTTGTTAAAAGAGGTTCTGTAATTCGCTTGGCGTTTAGATTGGACTATGGAGAAATGGTTGAATTCACATCGGGATTGGATTTTCGGAAGATTTCCAAATTGCCTTACTTCGAAGATGTTAATAATGACGGCATTTTCGAGCTCAATACCCTTGATGAGGCAAGTTCCTACAAGGGTTTCGCGGAATTATTTTTTAAACATCCGCGCTTTGGAATGCTTTCCGCTCGGGCGGAAATAAATAGTGTGCGTAATAATTCCGAAAAGGTTGTTCCTTATTATCCGCTTTGGAAAACCGATGTTTCTTATGTTTATTCTTTTCCCATCGGACTGAAGACGGGAATCTCGTTGGATTATTTTTCGAATTTTTATGCGGACTTGACGAACAAAAAGTATATTAAAAATTATTTTAATCTTTCATTAGATTTGAAGTATCAACTTTTGGATTATCTGGAAATTACCGCAAGGGCTGAAAATGTTTTGAACAGAAAAAACTTTGTTTTTATAGGATATCAGGAAAAAGTTTTTGATTTGCTTTTGGGTGTTCGGTACAGATTTTAAGTAATAAGAGAGTAAACAATGAATTTAGAAGATTTGAAAAAGAAACTTGCGGAAGCACTTGATATTCCGGAGTATAAAACGGATTTTGCTTTCGAAG
The DNA here is from genome assembly GCA_964611145.1 of uncultured Melioribacteraceae bacterium. GTDB lineage: Bacteria > Bacteroidota > Ignavibacteria > Ignavibacteriales > Melioribacteraceae > WFQV01. The sequence continues at coordinate 33,300 of CAZSYM010000015.1, read as the reverse complement.
TGTTCAAGCGGACTTTGGCGGAAAGGCTTGCCACTAACCAGGCTGTAAATGTACCTGGCGTAGGAGTTTTTCAATTGCGCCGCGAGCCTGTCCCTCGGGAAGAAAGGCAGGGTGGACGCGAGACAAAGACCTTTATACTTTTTTCTCCTCCCGAAATAGCCGAAAAGGAGGCGGAGAAAGCTTTTATTCAAATCCCCGTTCGGGATTACAAAACGGGCGAAATTCCCGACCCGGAAGATTTGTTCAGCCTTAGTCCCGAAAAGCCGATAATTCCCGCTTCCGAAGAGGATGAAAAGTCGGGCGTAAACGTAAGGGATAAGATTTCGGAAATGCTGGCAAATTCGGAAATGTTGGAAAATTTTGAGCTTTTCGACTCGTTTTTTCCTAAGGAAACTTCGGAAACCGAAACCGTTTCCGAAGATATTCTAAGGGATGAATTATCAAATGTGGAGAGCACGGAAAAAGAATATGTTGGCGAGGAAGAAACTGAAACCGAAAACATTTCCGAGCAACCGGCGGAAGCGGAGCATGAAAAGGTTGACGGGGACGACTTGGAATCCGAAGTAGCAACGGAAGAGGAGGCGCTTTCCGAAGAAAGTGAAGATACCGCTTCTGACGAAAGCGAAGAAAACGAAGTTCCCGAGCCGGAGGAAAATGTTTCGGAAGAAACGGAGGAAAGAAAAGAAGAAGAATCGGATGTCGAAAGGGACGCAACGGAGGAAGACCCCTTTGGAGCATTGGAGGAGACTATTAACGAAGCTGTTGAAGAAGAGGAAATTCCTGAAGAGGAATTGGAAAAAATCCTTGAAGCCGACGAGAACAAAGAAGGTTTTACTTCGCCTGCCGAATCTTCCGCAAAGCATTTTGAGCCGGAAAAGACGGAACAAGAAACAGAAGCAAGCTCGCAAGAAACAAAGTCGAAAAAGAAATATTATTTTATAGGAGCGGGCATACTTTTATTGATTATTTATTTGATTTTCTTTACCGGTGGCGAGGAAAGCAAGCAAAAAGTGGTGATTAAAAAAGAAAATCCGCCTAAACAGAAAACAGAGAAAATTGTTGCCAAGTTGGATTCCGCCAAACCCGTTAAACCGGTAAGTCGGGGAAGCACCGATTTGGAACGGACTAAAGCCGAGTGGAAAAAGAAAATTCAAAAGTCGGAAAAGAAAAGCTCGAATTCTCTCTATCGCAAAATCGGGAAGGAAAAACGGGTTGGCTCCTTGATTACTTATGATGGTTCCCAATATATAGTCCAAGTTTCCTCGTGGCGTAATCCTTCGGTTGCCGAAGTCGTTGCCAAGCAATGGCGTTCGAAAGGCTTCGACGCTTTTATTGTGAAGTCGTACGTCCGAAAGAAAAGGAAGTATTATTATCGAGTTAAAATCGGTGGTTTCGATTCAATTGAAAAAGCCAAAGAATTTCAAATAAAATATAATATCAAATAAGGAACGATAATCTATGAGAGGTTTGGACATTTTGATGAAGGGCGGCTGGATAATGCCGTTTATTTTGGTCGCTTCGATTATCGCATTGGCGATTATTGTTGAAAGATACATTGTGATACGAAAAGCGAAGCAAAACATTGCCGTTTTTCTTGTGAAAATAAGAGGTTTATTGCAACGCGGGGATATTGACGGTGCCATTGATTTTTGTCGGCAGGAAAGAACTCCCGCGGCAAATATAATCAAGAAAGGTTTGAAAAAACATCATTTGGGTAGAGAACGAGTAAAGGAAGTAATTGAAAACGCCGGAAGACAAGAGGTAAGCAAGCTCGAAAGGGGACTTTCTGTTTTGGCAACTATTTCGGGCGTCGCGCCTCTCTTGGGCTTTTTAGGAACCGTAACGGGAATGATTTCCGCCTTTATGAAAATTCAAGATTTGCAAGGAGCGGCAAACCCGAGTGATTTGGCAGGCGGAATTTGGGAAGCGCTGATAACAACGGCTTTCGGACTTGCCGTGGGTATTGTGGCATATACCTTTTACAATTATTTGGTTTCATCGGTTAAAAAATTGGTTTTGGATATGGAGGTGATATCCAACGATGTTTTGGATATTTTAGAGGAGAATTGGGAGCCTAAAAGCGAAAATGAAAAAGACCGGGTGTAAAAATGAAATTCGAAATGGAAAACGAACCGCTAAGCATTTTTAATTTTTCTTCCCTTACGGACATAGTCCTTTTGCTCCTGATTTTCTTTTTACTGACTTCTCAGTTCGTAATTCAGACGGGAGTGAAGGTGAAATTACCCGGAGCGCGAAATAACGAGCAGGCTGTTCCTTCTCGCTTGATTGTAACACTCAATTCGAAACGCCAAATATTTCTGGGATCTAAAAAAGTGGATTTGGGAGTTCTGCCCGCCGAACTTTCGAAAATTATGCAAAAGGCGAAAGAAAAAAATTTGATTATCCGAGCCGACAAAAGTGTGGACATTGATTTGGTAATACAAGTGATAGATGCCGCCAAAGGAGTCGGTATTAACAAATTCACCATTCAAACGGAAAAAGAAACCTATTGATGTTTTGGAATAGAACCAAAAATATTTCTTTTTTTGTTTCTCTCGGTGTGCATCTCTTGATTATTCTATTTTTGTTTTTTCTTCGTTTCTCGGTTCAAACCGACGAAAGCGATTATGTTTTAATGGGATTCGGCTCTTTTGGTAAGGCGTCCGCCGTTAGAACGGTTAAAAAGAAAACTTCGGCGAAGAAAAACAAAAAAGTGAATTTGCCAAAAGTTCGGAATACGGATAAAACAAACAATGTGGTTCCTAAAAAAGAGAAAAAGAAGAAAAAGGAAGAAAAAATCGAACAGGAAGAAGATTTCGGAAATTATGGTTTTAAAATAGATTTTGGCGGGAAAGGCATAAGAAAGATTTACAGTTATGAGTTGCCAGCTTATCCGCCTGGTGTGCATAAAGAGATTGATGTGAAGCTAAGATTCACAATTTTGCCCGACGGCACGGTAACCAATATTTTTCCACTGATAAAAGCGGATACGCGATTGGAAATGGCTGCGATTAATTCCTTGCGTAATTGGAGATTCGAACCCTTACCCCCAGGGAAGAAAAAAGTATTGCAAACAGCGGTGATAGTTTTTCCTTATCGATTGAAATAAATTTGTGAAACACTTGCAGAGGATAAGGAATTGGTTAAAGGCAAAGATATTAGTATTTTAAGACTTAAAATTTTTCGAAATTGAAACGAGAGAAATCTCGGTGAAAAAATCCGCATAAAAAGCGGCAAAAGTTATCGAAAAGAAGAAGTCGATTATTGACTTTTTTAGCTAATATGGTTATTGTTGAAGTATTGTTTAATTTTAAAAAATCAATTGAAAATAATTTAATTTAATAACACTTTGGAGGTTATCTCACATGCAACTAACAGCAATTTACGGATTCGTAACAAACTTAATTGCTCAAGCGCAAAATCAGAGCGCATTAAGCTATTTGCAGGAAGAATTCGAAAAAGGCGGTACCTTTATGTGGTTTATCCTTGCCGCATTAGTAATAGGGCTTGCCTTTGCATTTGAAAGATTGTGGACACTTTCTCGCGCTTCCATCAACACCAAGAAATTTATTCTTGAAGTGAAAGAAGCTTTGGAGCAGGGTGGTGTGGAAGAAGCAATGAAGGTTTGCGAAAATTCCCGCGGTTCGATTGCATCCGTCTTTCATGCCGGTTTGTTAAGAGCTGACGAGGGAATCGAAGCTGCCGAGAAAGCAATAATGGCTTATGGTGCAATCGAAATGGGATTTTTGGAAAAAGGTTTGATTTGGATTTCCACCATGATTACAATTGCTCCTATGTTAGGATTTACCGGTACGGTACAAGGTATGATTCAGGCTTTCGACGCTATCGCCGAAGCGGCTCAAATTTCTCCCGGAATCGTTGCCAGCGGTATTTCCGTTGCTTTGTTGACCACGTTGTTCGGTCTTATCGTGGCTATGATTCTTCAAATTTTCTACAACTACTTCGTTTCGAGAATTGACAAAATCGTTGCCGATATGGAAGAAGCTTCCATTGAATTGATTGATGCACTTTACGAATTGCAAGTTAAAAAACAATAATTTCCCAAATTTGTTGAGTGAAGAAAAATGGTAAAAATCAAAAAAAGAAAACGTGAGGAAGCAGAGATTCCGACCAGCTCCATGGCGGATATTGCGTTCCTGCTATTGCTTTTCTTCCTCGTGGCAACTACGATTGACGTCGATACGGGTATCGGTTTGACCTTGCCTGAATACGTCCCGCCGGAACAACAAACTTTCGCTCCTTTGTCGAAAGACAGAATGGCGGCTTTGTTGATAAATAAAAACGGAGATGTCCTGCTTAATAAAAAGCAAATCTCCATTCCGCAAATCAAAGACAACTTGGTGGAAAGAATAAGAAGTAAAATCAATTTGCCCAAGAACAAAAAACTTGTTGTCTCCGTTAAAACCGACAGGGAAACCAACTATAATCTTTATATTCAGGCTTTGGACCAGGTTAAAGCCGCTTATTTCCAAGTAAGAGAGGAATACGCGGAAAGCCATTTCGGTAAAAAGGTCGCTGACTTGGATAAGGAGCAAACGAAAGAACTCCGTGATAAAATTCCTATAATTATTTCCATTGCGGAACCCGAAAGTGTGAAGAAATAGAGAGGTTAGCAGATGAAATTCGAAAAAAAACGAGCCAATACAAAGCAAGAAATTCCGACGGCGTCAATGCCAGATATTGTATTTATGCTACTTCTCTTCTTCATGGTTTCCACTACTCTTAGAGAAGTTGACGTAATGGTACAATTCAAGCTGCCGGAAGCAAAGGCAATAGAAAAGATAGAAAATAAGCGTTTGATTTCCTACATTTGGGTCGGAAACGACGGGAGAATACAGCTTAACGATAATATTGTGAAGCTTAAAGAAATTAAAGATATTATGTATAAGAAAAGAGTCGAATTGCCTAACGTTATCGTTTCTTTGAGAATCGATAAGGACTCGAATATGGGAATCGTAACGGATATTCAGCAGGAGTTGAGGAAAGCCGACTGTAGGCGCATCAACTATTCTGCGCGGCTTAAAGAATAAGCAACTGAAATTTGTTGAAAAAGAGGCAGGTTGATTTATAGCCTGCCTTTTTTTTTGAAGGAGGAAAATATGGGATTAATGGAAAAAATCAATGAGGATTTGAAAGCCGCAATGAAAAGCGGCGATAAAATAAGACTCAATACCGTTCGTTCCATTCGTGCCGCTTTGTTGGAATTGGAAAAAAGCGGAAAAAACAAAGAGATTACGGAAGAAGACGAAATTAAAATTTTGACTTCCGCCGTAAAGAAAAGGAAAGAGGCTATCGAGCAGTATCGCAAGGGCGGACGCGAAGATTTGGCGGAAAGGGAAGAGGCGGAATTGAAAATAATAGAGGAATATTTGCCCGCACAACTTTCGCCTGAAGAATTGGAAAAAGAAATCCGAATCTTGGCGGAGGAAATCGGGGCTTCTTCCAAAGCCGATTTCGCTAAACTAATGCCCGCAGCCATTAAGAAATTTAAAGGACAAGCCGACGGGAAAACTATCAAAGAAACAGTGGAAAAAATACTTTCCTGAATATTGAATTATGTAGATTACATATTGTTGTTTTTTCTCCTTTTGGGGTTTGTATTGGGTTTTAAGGACGGACTTATACGTAAAGTAATCGGTTTCGTCGGTTTCCTGCTTGCCCTTTATGTTTCCTTCTCCTTTGCAGAGAAGTTCGGAACGATATTGCAACCTATTTTTAACGGGGAAAAAGAACTGGCGGAAATAGTGGGGGGAATAGTGCTCTTTTTCCTTTCTATTCTTCTCGTCGCTATTCTGAAAAGAATTTTACACCCTGTGGATAAAGTGAACCGTTTTGTTAATCAGTTGTTGGGCGGTATTTCGGGAGCTATACAAATGCTTTATTTCCTAAGCGCAATTTTGATTTTACTCAGTATTTTTAACTTCCCGAAAGAATCCGACAAATCGAAATCCGTTCTTTACGAGACCGTCTATAAAATTCTTCCGGTTACTATCGATTGGGTCTTAGGCTCCGATTCCAGCGCTAAGGAGTTCCTAAACGGATATTTACCCTCGGAAGATAAAATAAAACCGTGAAATGTGCGAAGCAATAGAAACATATATTTATCGTGAAATCTGCGGAGGGTATTTCCCCGTGAGTTCACACGAGAGGTTTTTGTTTGGCAAAATTCCCTATGCCAAAAGCGGGGGAGAAAAAGCGAAATGATTCCCTCGTCGGTCCTCGAACAACTCGAATTCGACAAAGTCTTGGAATACATTGCCAAGTACGCTGCAACGGAAGGCGGGCGCCAAAGAATTTTGAATTTGCATCCTTATGATTCTATTGAAATAATTGAAGAAAACGGTAAAGCCGTTAAGGAAGCAAAAGATATTCTTATCGAAAAAGATTATCCTCCCATTAGCTATTTGCCGAATTTAAAAGACATTCTCTACAAAAGCAGAATTGAAAACGGAATGTTGCGTTCCGAGGAAATTAAATCCGTGCTTGCGCTTGCGGAAATATCTTCCGTCACTGCAAAATTCTTCAAATCTTTGGAATTGAATGTCCCTTATTTAAAACAATATGCCGAACGTCTTTTCTACGATAAGGCTTTCGAAAAGCAAATAAAGAGGATTTTTAACGAAAGCGGGGAAATTTCCGATGCCGCTTCTCCCAAACTTAGAGAGATTCGGGAAGAAATATTGCTAAAATCCGAACATTTGCGAAATGTTGTGAACAGGATATTGAAAAGATTGAGCGATACTTTTCTCGTCCGCGAGGAATACACCACACAGCGCGACGGACGAATTGTATTGCCGATTAAAGTTGAACATAAACGAAAAGTAAAAGGATTTATTCATTCCGAATCCGCTACGGGGCAAACTGTTTACATCGAGCCGGAAGAAACTTTGGAACTGAATAATGAAATCCTTTCTCTTAAATTTGCCGAGCGGAGGGAAATCGAAAGAATCCTGAGAAAAATAACGGCATTGATTGGCGAACGCAGCGCCGAGTTGCTCGACTCCTTCGAAATCATTTCTTATCTGGACGAACAATTCGCCAAGGCGAAATATGCTTTGGAAATTATCGGCGCTTTCCCGACTATAAACAACAATGCAAAAGAAAAAATTATTGAAGGGCGTCATCCTGTTCTGTTAAAAAAATTGGGGCGAGAGAAAACAGTCCCGCTCGATATGGAAATTGCCGAAGACAAGGTAATTGTTATTACGGGACCTAACGCCGGTGGAAAAACGGTTGTTCTCAAAAATTTCGGGCTTTTGCATTTGATGGTTTATGCCGGTATTCCCATTCCCGCACATCCTGATACGAACATTCACTTTTATGAAGAAATTCTGCTGGACATAGGCGACAGACAATCCATTGAAGACGATTTAAGCACTTTTAGTTCTCATCTTTCGAATATAAAAGAAATCCTTGGGAGAGCAAACGATAAAACGTTGATATTATTGGACGAAATAGGCACAGGCACAGACCCTTCCGAAGGTGCCGCGCTTGCCGCATCGACGTTAATCGCCTTGCGAAATAAAGGTGCTGTTGTGCTTGCCACTACTCATCACGGGGATTTGAAAATCTTAGCCAATAGAGAAAAAGGTTTGCAAAACGCCTCGATGGAATTTGATGCGGATACGATTTCACCCACTTATCGGTTCAAGCAAGGTATGCCCGGTTCCAGCTATGCTTTCGAAGTTGCCGAAAGAATTGGTTTGCCCAAGGAAATTATCGAGAAAGCAAAAGACTTTCTGGAAACGGACAGACGTAAGCTCGAGGAATTTTTAATCGACGTGGAAAAAAAATCGGCTCGCTTGAGTAAAAAATTGCACGAATTGGAATTGGAAAACGCCCGACTGCGGGGCTTGAGTCGGCTTTATAAAGAAAAAATTGAGAAGTTGGAAAAGAGTAAGAATAAAATTATCGAGGAAACTCGTCTAAAAGCCGAGTCCTATTTGGCGGAGATGAATCGTGAGTTTGAAAATACAATCAAGGAGATTCGGGAAAGCAATGCCCGGAAGGAAAAGATTAAAGAAGGGAAAGACAAAATAAAACAATTCCGAGAAGCCGAGGTCTTCAAGAAAGCCGAACCGAAAGCAAAGGAAGAGGGTTTATCGGTGGAGGAGTTGCGCGTGGGAGACTTTGTGGCTCTCAAAAACTCCGGTACGGTCGGGGAAGTGATATCCATAGACCATTCTAAAAAACGGGCGATTATTATTGCAGGAAGCCTTAAATTGCAAGTTAAAATTTCCGATTTGGTGAAAGCGGAAAAACCGAAAGAGAAGAAAACTCAAAGCGCCGATGTTCTTGGAAAAATTGTTTCGGGTGTTAAAAGTTCTCGCTTGGATATTCGTGGGAAAAAGCCCGAAGAAGTCGAATTCGAAGTTATTAAATTTATCGACGATGCTTATGCCGTGGGAGTTGATAAAATTGAAATATTGCACGGCAAAGGAACAGGTGCTCTCAAGAAAACGGTTTGGGAAATTCTGGAAAAGCACGAAGCCGTACGTAATTTCCATTTTGCTAAGATTGAATACGGCGGAGAAGGAATAACAGTTGTGGAGCTGAAATGAAATTCAAAAAGATTCTCATTGCCAACAGAGGCGAAATAGCTGTCCGAGTGATTAAAGCATGTAAGGAAATGGGCATTAAAGCGGCGGTTCCGTATAGCGAAGCCGATGCAAACGCCGTTCACGTAAGACAAGCGGACGAAGCTTATTTAATCGGGAAAGCGGAAGCGTCGGATTCATATTTGAATATGGAAAAAATTATCGACCTGGCTAAAAGGATAAATGCGGACGCCATTCACCCCGGTTACGGTTTCCTTTCCGAGAACGCCGAATTTATTGATAACGTTGAAAAAGCGGGAATTAAATTCATCGGTCCCTCGGCTGAAGCCGTGCGTTTGATGGGAGAAAAAACTTCCGCTAGAAGATTGATGCAAAACTCCGCGGTTCCAATCGTCCCGGGTACGACTCGCCCCGTGGAATCTTTCGAGGAAGCAAAAAGCGTGGCAAAAAAAATCGGATATCCCGTGATGCTGAAAGCGGCGGCAGGAGGCGGTGGAAAGGGAATGAGACGAGTGGATTCGGAAGAGGATTTGAAAACATCTTTTGAACGTGCGGCAAACGAAGCTCTTAAAGCTTTCGGCAATAGCTCCGTTTATATTGAAAAGTTTATCGAAAATCCTAAACATATAGAGGTGCAAATTCTTGCGGATGAACACGGGAACGTTGTTCACTTGTTCGAAAGAGAATGTTCCGTGCAAAGACGCCATCAAAAGATAATTGAGGAAACACCTTCTCCTTCTATCGATGCCGAAATACGCCAAAAAATTACAGCAGCAGCCGTCAGAGCGGCGAAAGCGGTGAATTATAAAAACGCGGGCACTGTGGAATTTTTGTTCGATTCTAAGTCCCGCGAGTTCTATTTCCTTGAAATGAATACCAGATTGCAAGTGGAACATCCTGTTACGGAAATGGTAACTTCGATTGATATTGTCCGGGAGCAGATAAAAATTGCCGAAGGGAAAAAACTTTCTTTTTCTCAGAGAGCGATTGAACAAAAAGGGCATGCTATCGAATGTAGAATTTATGCGGAGGATACCGATAATAATTTTGCGCCTTCGACGGGTAAAATTTTGCATTATCGTCCTCCTCTGGGTCCCGGCATTCGTGTCGATTCAGGCATAGATGTTTATAGCGAGGTCTCTATTTTCTATGATCCTATGCTGGCGAAATTGATAGTGTGGGATAGCGATAGAAATTCCGCTATCCGACGAATGACGGAGGCTCTGAAGAATTATCAAATTGCAGGTCCCGTTACAAATATTGACCTTTTGATGTGGGTATTGAAGCACGATAAATTTCAAGATGGCACGTTTACGATAAATTTTATCGAAGAGGAGCTTTTGCCTTTGATACCGGGGAAATGGAAAAATTCTCTTTACGACGAATACGAGGAATTAATAGCAGCCATTGCGGCATTGATTAAAGAAGAAAAAAGTTCTCTCAATGTTTCCGAGAATAAAATCGGTTCCGAAAACAAATGGGAATTATTGAAGTATGAATGAATTTGTAATTACTTTAGACGGTAAAAAGAAAAAGGTTCTCGCCGACGGAGGCAACGTTTTTGTAGATGGAAAGAATCTTGGCAAGGTGGTAATTGATAAGGTTAACGGTAATTTCCTTATTGCAAAGGCTGATGGGAAAATTCATGAAGTCTCTTTGGTTGTCGAGGACAAGAACAATTATGTTTTGGGTATCGACGGCTTGCGGTATTCTGTTACCGTCAGAACCAAATTGGAAGAGACCGCACGGGAGGTTATGCAAAACAAAGCGGGTGGCGGAAAAAGCGTACAGATAAAAGCTCCCATGCCCGGTATGATTTTGAGCATAAGAAAGAAAGAAGGGGAGGAGGTGAAAATTGACGAAGCACTCTTTATTTTGGAAGCAATGAAAATGGAAAACGAAATCCGTTCCGTCGTTGCGGGAAAGGTAACAAAGATTTTTGTAGAGGAGGGGAAGTCCGTAGAAAAGAATCAGATTGTGATGACTATTGAATAATAAAAAAAAATCTATTATTTTGAAATGTTTATATACTAAAATATCAATAATAATAAAGGTAGGAGGTTACGTGGTCAAAAAATTAGCGCTTTATTTCGTAGTTTTGTCCGTTATAACGGTACAAGTTTTTGCCAGTGGTTTTCAAATCAACGAGCATGGTGCGAAAGCCATGGCAATGGGTGGGGCTTTTGCCGGTTTGGCAAATGATCCTTCAGCTATTTATTTTAACCCGGCTGGTATTGCTCAATTAAATGGAACCCATTTTATGGCCGGTGTTACCCTCATTTCCCCGAAGGCTTCTTTCCGGGGTCCCAGTCCTCAAGTTACAGAATACGATATGGAGAAACAGCTGTTTAATCCTATCAACTTTTATTTCACACAGCAAATCACCGACAATTTCTATTTCGGTTTTAGCGTGAACAATCCTTACGGATTGGGCAGTAAATGGGAGAAGGACTGGGTAGGACGCTATCTGGCATATAACACGTCCGTGGAAACTTTCTTCTTTACTCCTGTCGTTGCTTATAAGTTTTCGGATAAGTTTATGATTTCGGCAGGACTTTCCTATGCAACGGGAAAAGTTACAATTGAAAAGTATGCTTCCTTGGCGCCTTTCTATGGCGATGCTTTAGTTTCCCTTTCGGGCGACGGCCATGCTATCAGCATTACCGGTGGCGTTTTGTGGAAACCTACGGATGCACTTTCCGTTGGCGTGTCCTATCGTGGACAAGCGAAATTCGATTTCAGCGGTACCGCTACTTCCGATGCTCCGGCAGCTTTGCAAGCCGCTGTACCTCACGGAGATATTACCGCTTCCCTTACTACGCCGCTGAATGTTACCGTAGGCTTGGCTTACAAAGCGAGCGAAAAACTTCAGGTAACCGCTGATTATCAATACGTAGGTTGGTCGAGTTACGACAAATTGGAGGTTGACTTTAGCAATCCCGCGTATGGGAAATTGGTCGCTGAAAGAAATTATGAAAATTGCTTCATAGCAAGAGTTGGTGCCGAATATTTGGCATCGGAAAAGCTTGCTGTTCGCGGTGGCTTGTACTATGATAAAAACCCTGTACCGGACGAATATGTTGAACCGAGTTTGCCAGATGCAGATAGAATCGGTTTTAATGTCGGTTTCGGCTATGCAATTACAAAGAACATTAAAATGGATGTCGCTTATATGTTCATAAGATTTACCGAAAGAAAAATCGAAAATTCCAAAGTGGAATACACTTCGGGAGATTCGAAATTCAACGGCGTTTATAATTCCAGTGCTCATCTTTTCGGCGTCAATTTTTCGTACAATTTTTAAGGGAGGAATTAAGAGAATATGAAAACGACAATAAAATTATTTAGTGCATTTCTGATTGTAGCTCTGTTTTTATTTGCCGGTTGTGAGGATTGGACGGATTTAACTCCGCCGAAAGCTCCGAATACCGGCGATGCAAGCTTTGCCAGCTTTGTAGCTATCGGCAATAGTCTTACGGCAGGTTATCAAAATGGTGCTTTGTATGAGAGTGGACAAAAATACTCGTTCGTGAGCATGATTGCAAAGCAAGCTGGCGTTTCCACGTTCGAGCAACCTTTAATTAGTGACCCCGGATTGGGCGGACGCCTTGAAGTTAAATCCTTAGATCCCTTCGTTGTGGTGGAAAACGAAACTCAGGGACAACCTCTGAATTTAGAGTATAACAAACCATACAATAATTTGGGCGTCCCCGGTGCATGGTTGGTAAATATGATACAAACCAAGAGCACCGCTACCGATCCTCTTCAGTTAAATAATCCGTTTTTTGATATTATCTTAAGAGGAATCGGCACCCCTATTCAACAAGCAAAAATATTACATGCAACTTTGGTAACATTTTGGGCTGGCAATAATGATATTTTGGGTCATGCTTCTATGGGAGGCACGGTTCCTTATAACGATCCTAATACTTTCGCTTTCTTGTACAGCATGGCTATCGACTCGTTAGCGGCTTTGGGTGCGAATGTTGTAGTTGCCAATATTCCTTCGGTTACTGCAACTCCTTATTTCATGACCGTTGGACCTTCCGTTGGCATGGCGATTCGTGATGCTATGCGTGCAGGCTTGGCTTACGGTGTATTTTATCAGAAAAACGGGCAACACGGCGCCGCCGATTTGACCAGCGTTGCGGATACGACAGCCCTCTGGACCGGAAAGGTTATTTTGACCTTGGCAGGCGCTTCTTATGCCGCCTTGATCGGTCAACCGACAGGTAAATTCTATCGGGATTATGGCATTGATCCCGCTGTGGTTGGTGTGGACACAACCCAACCGTTCGGACTTTCGCCTCAGAATCCTTTCCCCGATGTATTTACTCTTGACCCGGACGAATTGGCTAATATTGCAAATGTAATTCAAAGTTATAATACCACTATCGCCACACTTGTCGCGGCACATGATAACTTTGCTCTGGTGGACATTAATACCTTCTTTAACGATGTTGCCGCAAACGGTTATCAAACGAACGGCTTAACGTTTACTACCAAGTACTTGGAAGGCGGTATGTTTGGTGTTGATGGTGTTCACCCGACAAATCAGGGCTATGCTATTATAGCAAATCAATTTATTAAAACCATTAACGAAGCTTTCGGAGCAAGTATTCCCGAAATCGATGTTTCCACTATTCCGGGAGGCATTATACTTGCCAAGAAAGTTAAGTTTAATAAATATGGAATTCCTCTGATTCCGCCACATTCATTGGATAATATTGTATTCTAAAATAGACGGGGCGCTTCCAAGCGCCCCTGTTTCTTATGAGGTGAAATGAAAAAAATATTACTGTTCGCTCTAATTTCTTTTGCGATTGGTGCATGCGCTACGACAGAAAGCACATCGGAGAACGCCGGGAAAACAGGCGCTAACATTTATGTTTTTGATGATGTTTCTACGAATGCGGATACTTCCGCTAAGCAGCCGAAGGATTCTCTTGTCGTTGCCAATACCAAAGATTCCGTCAATGTAACAACGGATAATTTGAATGCATCGATAAAAAAGAAAATGCTTTATTATGTCCAGGTAGGAGCTTTTACAACCGAGGCACGCGCCAAGAGATTTGTGGCGCTCAATTCCGCTAAAATTTCTTTCCCTATGAATGTTTCTTACAATGATAAAGTGAAGCTCTTTGTTATTCGCTTACCCGTTTTTGCAAGTCGGGAAGAAGCCGAGCGAGTACGCAATGAATTGTGGAAAACCAAAGAGTTTAAAGATGCCTTCATTGTTACGGAGATGAAATAAATGAGTCCTTCCATGCAGAATATTCTGGTTACCCTTGCCGGGTTTGTTTATGTTTTCGGTGTGGTCAAAGTGATGGACATGTTTGTTCAAAAAGGCTTTCCGCAAGATATTTCTCGCAAAGTTGTGCACGTTGCCGCGGGTTCGTGGCTTATTTTTTGGCCTCTTTATGATGCTTCCCATTGGACAAAGTATTTAAACATTTTACCGGCTGCGGTTTGGACGGTATTGCTTTTGGTAAAAGGTTTTACTGCAGATGAAAACGACGAAGCGGTGAAAACCATGACCCGCACGGGAGATAGGCGGGAGCTTTTGAAAGGTCCCCTTTTCTTTACGATTGTAATGGATTTGCTCGGTACCATCTGGTTTTATAATCCTGCGGCGATTACCGCTATGGGATTTTTAGGGTGGGGAGACGGAGCCGCTCCGGTGATTGGAAAAAGGTACGGAAAACATAAATATAAAATTCTTTCCGAGAAGTCCGTTGAAGGGAGTCTGGGTTTCTTGATTTTCGGTTTCGCGGGTGCCGTACTTTTTAACTTGCTTCTTAACGGAACGGTTAATTGGGAGTTGATTTTTTATTCCGCTTTTGTTACCGTTATTGTGGAAGCTATTAGCCCGGCTAATTGGGATAACATTTTTATCCCCGTTTCTGTCTTGCTCCTTTACTACTTTTTCTAATTTCAATAGGGCAAATTAAGAATGAAGACCTCCGCTAAATTTTCGTCTTTCAAAGAAATTGTTCAAGCGATGGGTTTGGTATTCGGTGATATTGGAACCAGTCCCATTTATACTATAACCGTCGTTTTTGCTCTGCTTGCGCCTACGAGGGAAAATCTTTTCGGCGTGCTCTCTCTTATTTTTTGGTCGCTTATTATTCTTGTTACTTTGGAATATGGAATATTGGCAATGAGCCTTAGTATCAAAGGTGAAGGCGGGATAATCGTTCTGAAAGAGATAATAACCAACTATCTCAAAAAAGGGCGCAAGGCTGGCTTTGCGGCTTTTCTGGGCTATGTGGGAGTTTCTCTTTTGATGGGGGACGGAGTAATAACGCCCGCAATCAGTATACTTTCGGCTGTCGAAGGGTTGCGATTTATACCTGGCGTGGGTGAAATCAGTACCAATTCGGTTATTGTTATTACGAGTATAATTACAATTCTGCTTTTCTCTTTTCAATATAAAGGAACCGATAAGGTTTCTTCCTCTTTCGGGCCTATCATGGTCATTTGGTTTTCTTCGCTCTTTATTTCCGGAATTATCCAAATAGTGAAAATGCCCGGCATTCTGACCGCCATTAGTCCGCATTATGCCGTAGAGTTTATGTTGCATAATGGATTGGCGGGATTCTTTGTCCTGAGCGAAGTTATTTTGTGTGCCACCGGTGGCGAGGCGCTTTACGCCGATATGGGGCATTTGGGCAGTCAACCTATACGCCATGCGTGGTATTTTGTTTTTATAGCGCTTGTGGTTAATTATTTTGGGCAGGGAGCATACGTAATTGCCACGGGACATACGGAATCAATCCTTTTCGGGCTTGTGCGTTCCTATTCCGCTGCCTTGTACGTTCCCTTTTTGATTCTTACTTTGCTCGCAACGATTATCGCTTCCCAGGCGATGATTAGTGCGATAATGTCCCTTGTGTATCAAGGAATTAACACTCACATCTTCCCGTTGATGAGAATCAAATATACCTCCACTCATTTGAAATCACAGATTTATATAGGCTCCGTAAATTGGATGTTGTTAATCGCCGTTTTGTTTATGGTTTTTCTATTTAAAAAATCGGACAATTTGGCTGCGGCGTACGGACTTGCCGTAACTGCTACAATGACCATTAGTGCTACTTTTATGATTTGGATTTTTAAGATTCAAAAAGATTATTTCAAGATGTCCGCCGCAATTTTCGTTTTAATGGTGGATATTACTTTTTTACTGGCCGTTATTCAAAAAATACCTCACGGAGGCTATTGGTCTTTGGTAATTGCTTCCGTCCCTCTCTTTGTGATTATGCTTTGGTTGAGTGGAAACAAAGCTATGCATAAGGCTTTTCGTGCTTTGCCTGCCGAGACTTTCCTTTTTAGTTTTAAACAAATTTATAAACTCGGCAGAAATATTAGTGGAACCGCTCTTTTCTTTACTAGAAGTTTTAAACAAATACCTCCTTACGTTGTGCATTGTATTATCAAAAGCAATATTATTTATGAAAAAAATATTCTTGTTTCCATTGCCACAATGGACGAACCTTACGGTGTGAGAGTCGAAAAGGTTGAGAATATTGCCGAGGGTTTGACCGGTGTAAAAATAGAAAAAGGCTATA
Organism: uncultured Melioribacteraceae bacterium; assembly: GCA_964611145.1. Lineage (GTDB taxonomy): Bacteria > Bacteroidota > Ignavibacteria > Ignavibacteriales > Melioribacteraceae > WFQV01. The sequence goes on along the minus strand of CAZSYM010000015.1, from coordinate 17,150 downwards.
TGGAGGTGATTAATATACACGACCTTTTGGAAGAAAATGGGATTCAAGAGAAGATTATTTTTTACGGCGTGGACGATATTGTCGCCCACCATCCTTTGAAAAGGCTGTATGCGTTTATGAAAAGAATTACTCCGCCCTTTATCCATTATTATGATTTGCCGTATAATAAACTTCACGGCGTGGTTACGAGGATTGAAATTTAAATGGATTTCATTTGTTGACGGGACCACCGAGCACTTTTGCTTTGTCCCATTTCAAGGTTTTCTCATGCGGATAAACTCTTTGCTTGCATTCTTTGTATTCGCAATAATGACAAAGTATTTCGTCGCAATAATCGAAGTGAATTCTTACGTCAACGCGGGATAAAACTTCGGCAAGTTTTTCCTCGATAAAATCTTCTTCCTTGTGTGCTTCTTTAATAGTGAAATAATGAGGAATTGAAAGGTGAAAATCAATATAAATGACGTTGGCGGATTTCCAGAAACGCAAGTGATGTAAGTCTATCCAATACTCCCTTCTTATTTCGTTCATCTTGTTAATTATTTGTTCCAGAATTTCATTGTCCGTTTCGTGCATTAAACCGCTAATGGATTCCCGTACAAGTTTGTAACCCGTGATGATAATGTTCGATGCGACTATCAAGGCGATAATCGGATCCAAAATGTAGAGCTTTGTGAACATTACTATGACCAACCCGAATACAATACCAAGACTTGTGTATGAATCGGTTAGAACGTGATGACCGTCCGCTACCAAAGTAATCGAATCCGTCTGTTTGCCTTTGCGAATTAAATAAAATCCGAGCACCAGGTTTATAATTCCCGCTGCGGCAATGAGAAAAGTTCCGTAATCCAATACCTTCGGCTGAGTGCCGAAAACCATTGCTTTTATTGCGTTGTAGATGATTGCGATTGCCGCAATTATTATGAGTGTTCCCTCGATACCGGCGGAGAAAAATTCAACGTTTCCATGACCGTATAAATGATCTTCGTCGGGGGGCTTGGCGCTTAATAAAACACTGTAAACCGCCATGGCGGTGGCTAAGATGTGAACGACGGATTCGGCGGCATCGGAAAAGATTGCCGTGGAGCCTGTTAGAAAATAAGCAAGAATCTTTATTACGAAAATTAATATGCCTATCGCAAGCGAAAGATAAATTGCAAATTTCTTAAGTCTGAAGTCCTTGTCTGCCGAATAGGTTTCCATTATGAATGCGTCTTAAAATTTATTGTTATAAATTACAAAGCTTCGTTGCCATATTCAATGTGAGTGAAGAACAACTCCTCGAATTTTTTTCTTATTTCCTCCGCTTTTTCGAGGGTGGGGAAAATGCCGAAAATGGTGGAGCCGGTGCCTGTCATCAATGAGAAAAGAGCACCGTTCTGTAGCATCTTGATTTTTATTTTTTTTAGGATTTCATAAGTATCGAAAATACCGTTCTCGAAGTCGTTGTAAATGTAACGTCGCCAAATTTTTGGAGCATAACCGTGCTCTTCAATAACTTGGGGGATGGAAGGTATCCGATATGCCGGTATTATGGTGGAGAAAGCTGTTTTCGTGGAAATGTGTATGTTCGGGTAAACTAAGAGGATAGGGTGGGGAATGGAAATGTTTATCGGCTCAAGGTTTTCTCCTCGTCCGTACGCGAGAGAGGGAACGGGGTTAAGAAAAAAGGGAACATCCGCGCCCAATTTTATGGCTAATCTTTTTAAAGTTTTCTCGGATAAATTGAGTGAAAAAAATTCGTTTAATCCCAATAGAGTCGCCGCCGCATCGGAGCTACCGCCTCCCAAACCCGCTCCAATCGGAATTCTCTTGTCAAGTCTAATCTTTACGTTCAATTTTTTCTTGACCGTTTTCTCCAACAGGTTATGAGCTTTTATAATTAGATTATTGTTAGGAGAATATGCGAGTTCTTTATTGAACGTTTGGAATATTGTGCCTTTTTCCCTCCGCTCTATTGTTATAGTATCGTACAATCCTTTAATGGGATAGAAGAAAGTATGCAAATCGTGATAGCCGTCGGGACGTTTGGTTACAACGGTTAAACCGATATTTATTTTTGCCGGTGCTTTAATTCTTAAAACGTTCATAAAGAAATTCCTTTATGGCTTTTGTGTGTTGGGGAGTGGAACCGCAACATGAACCCACGAAAACAATTTCCTTATCGGCGGTTAAGAGAGGTTCGATTTGCTCCACATATTCCTTTGGCGAGAGTGTGCCCGTAATTTCTTTTTCGGTATGCTCGCTTTTACCGCAATTGAAATAAAATCCCCACGGGAAACGGAAGCTTTGCCAATCGTATTTTTTGAAATGTTCGGGTTTTATGCAATTGAAACTCACCGCAACGGGCGAATAGGAAAGAACCGTTTCGACAGCCGCTTTCAAAGGTTCGCCGCTTAGGAGTTTGAAATCGGAATCGAAGAAAATGCTTGTAACAAACGGCAGACGGTTTGCATCGCAAAAGCGGGAAACAAATTCAATTTCCGAAAGATGGCTATGAGTTTCGTTTAATATGAAATCCACGCCGTTTTCCCATAGCAATTCGATATGCTTTGCATGATTGTATTCTATTTTATGGCGTGGTAATGTTACTTCTTTTTGATAACAATCTTCCGCGGGAGCGTTGGAACCTGCAATCAATACATCGGTTCCTTCGGAAGCATGCAAGGCAAGGGAAACGGATTTTTTGACGAACTCTTTTACTTCTATCTGATAATTCGATTGTTCAACCGCCGCGGGATTTGTCCTAAACGTGTTTGTTGTAATTATATCCGCGCCCGCCTCGATGTATTCTTTGTGAACTTTTTCAACTTCTGTCGGTGAATAGAGATTAAGAATTGATGTCCATAAAACATCGTCGCCTTCCAATCCGCGAGATAAAAGCAGAGTGCCCATTGCACCGTCCAGAACTAACGGACGTTTAACGTTATTTCTCTTTTGGTCTAATTTCGTCAAAGTATTTTACCGCTTCTCTTTCGATTCTTTCCAAATCGATCATTTGAATACATTCAAGATTGTAGGGACAGACCTTTTTCCAACATGGTGCGCATGCCAAACCTTCGGGATATAATTTAACGCCTCTGTCGTACAAATCTATTTCCGTCCAGCAGCTTAAACCGAACCATGCAATCACATATTTTTTAAGCGCAATTGCCAAATGCATCCCGAAGGAGTCTCCCGTTATTACAACGTGTGGAATGCTTTCGAAGCATGCACCTTTGCGAACCCCCATATTTGTGGGCGTATTTATTATTTTGCCTTTGAACTGTTCTTCCAGAATAGCATTTCGTTCCGTATCTTCCGGACCGCCCAGCAACATTATTTTGAATCTGTTGTAACTTAAAAATCTTTCGATTAAAACGGCGTGTTGCTCGAGCGTCATTTTTTTGTTCGGGTAAAGATTAGAGCAACCCGTGTTGAAGGCTATAATTTCGTCTTCGTCCGTTATACCGACTTCCTTTTTATATTCTTCTGCAAATCGTTTTTCTTCGTCCGTCAAATGGAAGACGTATTCATCCCTTTGATAATCCAGTTCGAAAGTTTCCGCAAGATAATCTTGCCCCGTGCGTTGATTTACCTTGAACTTCAAATGGTCGTCCATGCCGAGCAAGTAGTTGTATTCCGCCCCCTTGTTGAGGGGAATTATTTGTCCGCGTTCGTTTATGCCGAAGCCTAATTTTTGCGGCGCTTTTAAGGACATTGCCAAAGCTCCCGAACGTTGGGATTTATCCACGTTCATTACAATATCGAATTCCATCTGACTCAATATGGAAAGGGATTCAAAATTATATTCGTAGACCTTGTCTATGTAGGGATTGTTGTAAAGCAACGGAGCGGCTACCTTGAGCGTTACCCAATAAATTGTGGAAACGGGATATTTCCGTTTTATGGCGGGGAGCTGTGCGGTGGTCATCAGTACGTCCCCCATGGCGTCCAGATTTATTATTACTATTCTTGTGCCGAACGGTTCGGGGTCCTTGCAGCCGTCCGTCCAACAATTGTGACCGGGATGACACGGCTTGTAACCGGTAAATTTTTTACAGTCGGGAATTATGTTCATTTAATTTTTTCTCCAAGAATTTTTCGAATTTAATCCGTACACTCTCAAAACTTAAGTTTTTGAAATTCGGTTCGTAAGTTGTTACAATTTCATAATCGGATCTGAAAGGGAACCATTCTTTTTCCGTCGTTTTGAATTTTACGTAAATTCCGAAAAGCGGAACTTCGTAGGCGGAAGCCAAATGAACAACGGAGGTATCGGGAGTAAAGAGCAAATCCAATTTTGAAATCATCGAGGCAAATTTATTAAAATTTTCCGTAACGAATAAATGTTCTTTCTCTGCGAGAATTTCGAGGGCTTTTTCCGAATCGGAGGGAGCGCAGAGGAGGACGAACTCCACATTTTTCTCTTTTATTAAGTCGAGCAATTTGCGAAAATTTTCCGTTCCCCAAAAACGTGCTTCGCTACCTGCCGAAATATTAACGCCTACGAGAAATTTGTTTTGGGGATTTATTTCTTTCAGTGTTTCTTCTATCGAGTCGAGATTCGCCTTGTCAAGCGGGTATTCAACATTGACGGTGTTCTTAGGATAATTGACGTGCAAGTAATCTGCAAATTGTAAAAGTCTTTCGATAATATGATATTTTTCTTTCGGCAAAGGGGGAATGGTATCGGAATAAATTTTCTCGTTGCCTTTTTTGAAGCCTATTTTGAAAGTGTTTTTCAGAGATGAAATAATGAAAGAAACGGTTGTGGAAACATCGGGATGTGCATCTATCACAAGAGCGAAATTTTGTTTATTGAGTTCTTTAATCGTTTTTCGAAAGCCTTTCAAGCCTTTCTCGAAAACAAAAATCTTTTTAACGGAAGGGTTGTTCTCGAAAATGAATCTGTTTTTTGAATCCGCCAATACGGAAACTTCGAAATTGCCGTAGCGCGAAAGGACGGAAATCAAAGGTGTCGTAACAAGCGCATCCCCGATGCGATTTAAACGTATCACTAAAATTTTATCTCCCCGCTCTAATGTCGGTCGGGAGCGATTTTTATTCCTCGCAAAGACAAGTAGCAGTTCAAGGATAACTTTCCTTAGAAAAATTTCGATTTTTTTTAACATCAATTCTTTCCCTGAAAATCCGACGGAGTTTTTTTCAGAAGAGTTTGGAATTTTGCCATGACGCTTTCGACGGGCAAGTCCCGGAAACATTCATGATTGCGGGGGCATTCCAAAAGGTTGCACTCGATACAATCGAGAGAATCCAGCCTTACCCATTCATGCATTTTGCCGAAAGGACCTTGCAGACGAGGATTTGTGGGACCGTGCAAAGCCAACGTCGGAGTTTTAACTGCGGTGGCTATGTGCATGGGACCGCTATCGTTCGCAATGACCGCTCGGGCGAGTTTCATTAGCGCTGCCATTTGTCGTATTGTGGTTTGCGGAGACAAAACCGATGTGCCGTGCAGAAGAGTATGAATTTTCTCTGCCTCTTGCAAATCTCCCGGACCCCAAACTATAAGAATTTTAAAGTTAAAGCTGTTTTGGATTGCTTCGGCTATCTCCGCAAATTTTTCGGGATCACATTTTTTAGAAGGCCAGCCTCCGCTGGGGCTTATTATAATTGTCTGTTCCGGAATAAGATTTTGCGAGGTATAATAATCACGGGCAAATTCCAGATCGCTTTCGTGGAGACCGATTTTTAAATTTGCGGAGTGATAGGAAAGCCCGATTTGTTTCAGAAATTCCAAATGCAATTGCGCCGCGTGAAATGAAGTCCTATCGGACGGTCCGTAAAGATTATAAGCATATTTTCTGCCGCGATATGGAAACCCGGCTCGGAATTTTGCACCGGAAAAGAAAGTGATTTGAGCGGTGGAAGGATTTGAAAAAAAATCGAGAATCAAATCATATTTTCTCCTTCTTACTTCGCGCATAAGTTTCAAGCGCTCGTAAGTTGACTTGCGGTTGAAAATAAGAATTTTATTGAGAAAAGGGAGAGTTTCCAAGATTTGAGAGCTTGGTTTTTCGGTCAGAAAATCTATTTCCGCATCCGGGAAATCGTTCAGCAAATTGTCGAACACCACTGTGGAAAGCACGACGTCGCCAATCCCGCGGAGTTTTATAATAAGAATTTTCCTTATCGATTCGGTATTTATTTGTTTCTCCGCCATTTCAGAATCGGGACCTAAATATCCTTGAAATATTTATCGAGCCGTTCTTTGCAATAAGCGATGATTTTATTAGCGCAGGAAACGGCATCTTCTCCCGTCATTTCATATTCCGAAAGGCGTTTGGTAAGATTGTCGGCGCAATTTCTCAAATCTTCCGGCATATTAACGTCGTATTGCAAGCCTCTCAGATGTGCCATGAAATGGGCGCCGTAATCTTTGTTCGGTTCCAAAATCAGCAGTGCTTCCAAATAATATCCCGCGGCTCTCCGCGCGGAAGTCCTCACTTTCCCGATGTTGCCTTCTTTCAAGGCATCGTAAGCTCGGCTCAAATCCAAATCGCCGTTAGCTATTGCTATTCTTGCTTTTGCCAAATTTAAATTATTCAAATATCTGCTCGCTATTTTTTGGTATTTCGGGTTTAACTATCAAAGTATCTTCCTTTTGTAATAAAACTTGTCCGGGTGGCATGCCTTTACGTTTGTGAACGAATTTACGGAATGTATAAGAAACAGGCACCAGCCCTGCCGTCTTTGCTTTGCTGTAATAAGCCGCAAGGGAAGCGGCGTCTTTCAATATGTTTTTCGGGACGGGCTCTTTCTTGTTCTCGACTCTTAATATCACATGGGAACCCGGATAACCGCGGGCATGAAACCAAAAATCGTTTTGCTTGGCAAAGTTGAAAGTCAGTTCGTCATTGTCCTTGCTTTCCCTCCCGACGAAAACGTGATATTTCCCGTCAATCAAAAAATGCCTGAATTTAATTTTGTTTTGTTTCGTCCCTTGCACTTTTCCCTTTGTTAGTTCTTTCTTTAAAAATTCCAATTCTTTTAACTCCGAAATATCATCAAGTCTTTTCCTTAATTCAAATAACTCATCGTATTTTTTTTGATAACCCCTGTAGAGTTCAAGCGATTTTTCAAAATTTATTTTTTCATCCCTTGCTTTCGAGTAATATTTATCGATATTTCCTTGTCCGTCCAGCTTTTCATCCAATAAAATAAGTATTTCCTTGCCTGTTGTAAAATCGGTTAATTTTATTTCCCTCAGACCCTTACGAAGACGTTGACGGTTGAGCGCAAGCAAGTCCGCTTTAAGTCTGTATTCACTTTCTCTGGAACCTTTCTCTATTCTGTTTTTTAATTCGTTCAACTTATTTGCCGTCTTTTCAAGTTGATTTTCAATAAGATTTTTTAATTCTTTTCTTAATTTTTTTTCTTTTTCGAAACGATAGAAGAAAATCAGAAAGTCCCGAACGGCATCGTTTATTTTTGAATACTTGTTCAAGATTTTAAATTCGGAGAATGTTTGCCATGTTTCGGGAAATATTTTTACCGAATTTTCGATAGGGGAATGTGCCAGACAAATATCGGAGGAAATTATTTCATTGCAAATTTTTTCAACAATATCAAGGTGAAAATCATTTTCTTCGAATCGGGTTCTTAAAAGATACTCGTTTTGAATTTGTTTGTTTAAAAAAGGAAAGCGTTCCCGCGCTTCGGTGAAATTATTGAATTTTCGTTCGGTAAAACGGAAATTTTTAGTGGGAGTAACAAAGTTTTTATTTTGTAATTGTCGAGTGAAATTTTCCGTGTCGCTTTTTCGGAAGGAAAAGGATAGATCGCGAGAAAGAAAATAAACGTTCGTTTTCGAACCCATGATTGCAAAATACATTTGAAAATCAGCCGTGAGGGAAAATCTCAAAATTCTGTCGTCGTTACATATCTCGATTTTCTCTATTGTTAGCGGTAGAAATTCCTCCAGAAAATTCTTGAAATTCTTTTTAGCCTTATGGTGTTCCTTCTTTATTATTATAGAACTGAGTTGGGGACTCGAATTTATTATCAAATGGCGGAACGGATAATCCGCCGTGGGGATGGAGAGAAAAAGTTTGTTTTTTTCTTGCGTATATATGTCTTTTATTTCCGAGTTTTCCAGCTCGGATGTGTTTTCCAAAACAAATCTATAAAAGTAAAAATAACTTTTGAACATTTTCAAAGTAAGAATTATCTCACAGCAAAGCGATGGTGCTTTTCAAGAGTTTTTCGAACTTAGGTTTTGCGTAAAGCCCGGCTTCTATCACTTCCTGATGAGAAAGCTTCACGGGTGAAATTCCGGCGGCAAGATTTGTAATAAGCGAGATTGCTCCCACGTCCATACCGAGAAAATTTGCGAAAATCGCTTCGTGAGCGGTGGACATTCCCACGGCGTCGGCTCCGAACTTCTTCATCATTCTTATTTCCGCGGGTGTTTCGTAATTAGGTCCCGTTGTGTACCAATAACTTCCTTCTCGAATCTCAATTTTGTTTTCCAAAGCCGCCTTTTTGATTTTAGCGGATATTTTTTTCGTGGGGAAATCGTAAAATCTTTTTCTCGCCTCGAAATTTCCCACTCCCAAGAAAGGCGATAGCTCCTTTTTGATAAACCACGGATAAAAAGCATTGATTAGCATTATATCACCGGGGGAGAAGTCGGAATTTATCCCTCCCGCTGCGTTGGTAAAAATAATCGAAGCCACATCGAGTTGTTTTGCCAGAAATACGGGCAGAAGAACTTCTTCGATTTTATATCCCTCGTAAAAATGAACCCTGCCCTGAAAAAGGAGTATTTTCTTTCCCATATATTTGCAGAAATGCATAAAGCCTTTATGTCCCGCCACGGTTGATTGAGGATATTCGGGCAACTCGCTTGTAGCTATGGTAAAAATCTTTTCGAGTGAGTCGGCAAAATCTCCCAATCCGCTGCCCAGCACTATCGCGATGTCCGGTCGGAAAGGCGCCGCTTCCACGAATGTTTTTATCAGCTTGTCGTATTTTTCGTTTGAGTATGCTTTCAAAAGAAAAACCCCGCTAATGTTGCAGTCATTAAAGTTGCCAGCGTGCCACCCAAAACGGCACGCATGCCTAATTTTGCTATATCGCTTTTACGATTTGGTGCCAATGGTCCCAATCCGCCTAATTGAATTGCAATCGAGGAAAAATTGGCAAAGCCACAAAGTGCGTATGTAGCCATTAGCATTGCCTTATCGCCGAGCAATTCTTTCGCCTGCATCAAATGACTGAGGTCGAGGTAAGCGACAAATTCGTTTAATACTATTTTGGTTCCTATTAAGCTGCCGAAATCGAGACTTTCTTTCCACGGCACGCCGATTCCATAAGCCAGGAATTGGAAAACGAAACCGAACAGGAGTTGCATGGTAAGTGGCTTGCCGTATTCTTGCATTAAGATGGAGTTCAAACCCGAGATATCGCCGAACCACTGCAATACGTAATTTATAAGAGCGATGAAAGCTATAAAAGCAATCAGCATTGCTCCTACGTTAAGCGCAAGTTGGAGTCCGTCGCTGGCGCCGTTTGCTGCGGCTTCCACAACGTTTTGAGCGTTCTTTTCCACCTTTACTTTAACGCTTCCTTTTGTTACGGGTTCGCCGATTTCGGGAAAAATCATTTTGGAAATCACCAACGCTGCCGGTGCCGCCATAACGCTTGCGCTCAATAAATGCGTAGCAAAGATTACTTGAGCTTGATGAACGGATACTCCCAAAGCTTGCGCATAGGAATGTCCCAATATTTGAACGTATGCCGCCATTACTCCGCCCGCAATTGTAGCCATTCCTCCCGTCATTATCGTAAGGAGCTCGCTGTTTGTCATTGTGGCGATGTACGGCTTTATCATCAAGGGCGCTTCGGTTTGTCCCACGAAAATGTTCGCAGTACAAGAAAGGCTTTCCGCTCCGCTCGTCCCCATTATTTTCGCCATTATCCACGCCATCCATTGCACGATTTTCTGCATTATTCCGAGATAATAAAGAACAGCCATTAGCGAAGCGAAGAAAATAATCGTGGGGAGCACTTGAAAGGCAAAAAACATTCCCAAGCTCTTTTCGTTGCCCGGTGAAATTGCCAAATTGCCGAAGACAAATTTTGCTCCCTCGGTTGTGAAATCCAGTATTAGAACGAAAAACTTGCTAATCCATACAAAAAGCAATTTCGGCCAGCCCAAAGGCGCCCAGAAAGAAGCGAGAGCATCCCCTTTAATGATGAATATAGCGAAAAATATTTGTAATCCCAATCCGCTGAAAACAAGTCGCCAATCGATTTTCCTTTTGTTATTGGAAAAAAGGTAGGCGATGGAGAGCAAAAGAAAAATGCCGATTATTCCGCGATAAACAGATTCGAAATTCATTCTTCATCCTCGGGAATGTAATGACACTTGCGGCAACGTGCTTCGTACAAATCGGAAGCACCGATAAGCACTCTGTCCTTTGCAACTACTTTTCGTTGTGTTCGGTCGGCTGGGTTTCCGCAAACCACGCAAATGGCTAAGGTTTTAGTAATGTATTCGGCAACGGCAAGGAGTTGGGGAATCGGTTCGAAAGGTTGTCCTTTGTAATCCTGGTCTAATCCCGCCACAATCACTCGTTTTCCCATGTCAGCCAGGCGATTGCAGACATTTACCAGTTCATTGTCGAAAAACTGCGCTTCGTCGATTCCTATTACGTCCGCGTCTTGGGATTTTTCCCAAATTTCCTGCGGGGTGGAAACTATTTCGGAAGGGAGGGAATGGGCGTCGTGGGAAACGATTTCCTCTTCGGAATAGCGGGTATCGATTGCAGGCTTGAATACTTTTACCTTTTGCTTTGCTATTTCGGCACGTCTTAATCTTCTAATCAATTCTTCCGTTTTCCCGCTGAACATGCACCCTGCAATCACCTCAATCCAGCCTGTTTCTTTGGGTACCGAATGCGGTTTGAATTCCATCATTTGTCGTTCAATTGTTTTTTGCCGAAAGAATAGGGGAGAAGTTCTTTTAGTTTGAAGGACTTTATTACGCCGTCGCGGCGTGCCAGAATTACTTCCAAATCTTCACCGCATATTTCTACAAGTACCTGGCGACATGCACCGCATGGGTAAGTGAAGTCGTTCGAATCGCTTGTAATGACAATTGTCTCGAACTCGCTGGCGCCGTCCAATTTGGCCGCAAAAGCCGCCGTCCTTTCCGCACACATGCTTAAACCGTAAGAAGCGTTTTCCACATTGGCGCCTTCGTAAATTTTACCGTCTTTTGTTACAAGAACCGCCCCCACGCGAAATTTGGAATAGGGAGCGTATGCTTTTTCTTTTGCAATAAATGCCTTTTCAATTAGAGTCGTCTTATCCATGCATTGCCTATTATTTTAAATGTCAAATATAATTATTTTGAAGCTAATTTATGCGTAAATTTGAAGATAAGATTTTAAAACATTGAATATCGAGGGGAAAATGGCTAATGCCGAATTAAATGCCACGCTGGTGCAGAAAATTTTAGTTTCACCCACTTTGGCAATCATGAGGTTCACACCCGACGGATGGGAACTGCCCGAATTCAAAGCGGGGCAATACGGAGTGCTGGGACTTCCGTATTCCGCTCCGAGAATTCCCACGGCGGACCCCTTGCCCATCAAGGAACCTGACAAATTGATAAAACGTGCTTATTCCGTAGCTTCCTCTTCCGTTGTGAAGGAATATGTAGAGTTTTATATTGCTCTTGTAGAATCGGGGGAGCTTACACCTCGACTTTTTGCTTTGGAACCGGGGGATAAAGTGTGGTTGAGCGGAAAATTTACCGGGATGTTCACGCTCGAAGAAGTACCGGACAGAAAAAACATCTTGTTTATTGCTACCGGTACGGGACTTGCCCCGTATATGAGCATGCTTAGAACGAATCTCAAATGCAATTCCGACCAAAAATACGCCGTCTTTCATGGCGCTCGGCACTCGTGGGATTTGGGATACAGAAGCGAATTAAACGGTTTGGCTCGGCTTTGTGAGAATTTTGCTTATATGCCCATTATTGACCACCCGGAAGAGGAAAACAATCGCTGGGCGGGGGATGTAGGATTTGTTAATGACCTTTGGAAGAAGCGGAAGCTAAAAGAGGCGTGGGGAATTGACCCTTCGCCCGAAAACACAAGGATTTTCCTTTGCGGTAATCCGCTTATGATTACTTCCATGCTGGAAATCCTCCACGAGGAAGGATTTGAAGAGTTTAATCGAAGGGAAAAAAGCGGGGAAATCCATGTGGAAAAATATTGGTCATGAAATGGGAGCGCGCTTGCTCCCTTTTGAAAGGTAAGTTAATTTTTCCATGTGATTTTTCCGAAAAAATTCCGTAGGAAATAAAAAGGCAATAATATTTCGTAGAGAATCTGGAAAAGAAGTATCCTAAAAATTCCGAAACGATAATTAAAAATTCTTTGGACAAAGAGGACAAAGATGACGTCTAAAAACAGCTTTTCCAGAAAAAGAAGATAGAGAGGGAAAGTTATCCAAATTGCAAAAAAGGAATAAAAAGCGACAAGATTTAGAAAATGCCAAAAGCTCAAGATAAATTTGTCCGTTAAGTTGTAATGTACGGAGGTGGAAACATGCCTCGTTCTTTGCCGAAACAGTTCGGAAAAGGTTTTCGGTGGCACGGTCTCGATTACGCTTCCTTTTCGGAGCATGGGGACGATTTTAAAACGGTGCTTTCTTGCTTCTTGCACTATTAAATCGTCATCGCCGCTGAGTGTAGCGGAAATTTTCTCATACCCGCCAATTTTTGTTAAAACCTCGCGCCTGAAAGCAAAATTGCCTCCGGAAGCCGAGTATGACATTCCAAGTCCCGACAACCCGAAAATCAAGATTCGATTTCGGAGAGATTCGAAAGCCGCATATTTCGCCATGAAAGTGTCAAGTGGGGAATAGGAAATTGCTCCGATTACGACGTCTGCTCCCGAATCAAAATATGCGCTTAAGTTCTTCAACCAATCTTGTGGCACGCGGCAATCCGCATCCGTGGTAACGATAACGTCGAATTTTGCTTTTCGGAAGGCTATCTCCAGAGCGCCTTTTTTCCCTTTTAATTTTTTGTCCCTTGCGGAGAGTATGGTTATATTTTCCGCTTTTTCCGCAAAATTTCGGGCAATTTGGAGGGTATTGTCTTGGGAATTGTCATCGATGAAAATTATTTCAAATTTATCGGAAGGGTAATTCAAATTTAATAAGCTTCGGAAAAGAGGGGAAAGGTTTTTGCTTTCGTTTTTTGCGGCGATTAATATCGAAAAGGAAATCGATTTGTCGTTTTTAATTCGTGCTCCCCGCTTGGCTTTTGAAATGCCTCTTTGCAAGAGCAAATTGGAAAATAAGAGCAACAACATTAAAACTATTACCGTTTCCGTCATTTGGAATTTCCGAAGCGTTTGTTTTGAAATTTGTTTCTCAAAGAGAAAAATGGTTTTTATATTAAAATATTTGTTATGCCAATCATGTTAATTTATTGTAATTAAAGAAATTAGCCGAAACTTTTAATATTCTTCCTCGAGTAGCCATTCTTCAAGGAAATCTTGTGATATTTCCGCAATGAAGCGCGAGGGTTTGGAAATGGTAAAGCCGGTTCGTCTGTCGAAAAGGTGCATGGGATAGCAAATATAGAGATTTTGCTTGGCTCTGGTAACCGCCACGTACATCAAACGCCTTTCTTCTTCCAGGCTTTCCGGACTGTCGTATGATTGTCCCGATGGGAAAAATCCCTCGACGGCATGTATTATAAAAACCGTGTGCCACTCCAAGCCCTTTGCCGAGTGTATTGTAGAAAGAGTTAAATATTCATTTTCTTTTCCTTCGGCTTCCACGTCGATTAAGCTATCTTGCGGAGGTTCCAATGCCATATCGGTCAAAAGAGTCTGCAAATCTTTATAATTTTGCACGATATTGGAGAAAATTTCCAAATCCTTTGCTCTTTTGTTGAAATCGTCATATTTCTCTTTGAAAATGGGATAATAATATTGAAGCGCCACCTCCAATTTGTCGGCGGGTAGTTCGTAATTTTCGGAGATGTTTTTTAACAAGTTAAGAAGTTTTACGAGACTTTTTTTGTATTTCGAAGCAACGGCGCTTTCTTCGAAATTTTTAAGATTCAATGCTCCCGAGGAAATATCATCCATAATTTTTTGAGCCGTTTTGGGACCGATTCCTTCGTGGAGGAGCAAGACCCGATACCAACTGACCATATCCCTCGGATTTTCGGCGATTCTAAGGAAAGCCAATAAATCTTTTATGTGTGCCGTTTCAACGAATTTCATTCCACCGAATTTTTGATAGGGGATATTGGCTTTATTGAGTTCTATTTCAAGCTCAAAGGACATGAAGGAAGAGCGGAAAAGGACGGCGATTTCGTTCAATGGCACTCCTTCCTCGCGCAAATCCAGGACTCTTTCCACTATAAAACGCGCTTGTAAATTTTCATTTTTGGCGCTTATCACGGCGGGTAATTCCCCGGAAGATTTGCGTGTAAAAAGGAATTTCGTGTATTTTTCTTCCGCTCTTTCGATTATCTGATTTGCGAAATTCAGAATCTCTTGCGTGCTCCGATAATTTTCTTCCAGTTTGATTATTTTGGCATCGGGGAAAAGTCGGGGAAATTCCATGATGTTCTTAAAATTTGCTCCCCGAAAGGAATAAATGGATTGAGAATCGTCGCCCACGACCATTACGTTGTGATTTATTTGGGTAAGTCCTTTAACTATATCCGCTTGCAATTTGTTCGTATCCTGATATTCGTCAACCATTACGAATCGTATCGTGCTGAGCAGTGCCTTTGCTCCGGGACCGAAATCAGCTAAGAAATTTCTCAGATAAACAAGTAAATCGTCGTAATCCAAAAGCCCGTTTTTGTATTTGTAGGTTTCGTAAAGAGATTTGATTTTCAAAATATCCTGCGTGAATTTTTCGAAATGCGGATATTCCCGCTCTATGATTTCTGAAACGGATTTTTCCGTGTTTACGCCGAGACTCAAAATTTTGTAAATGGTTGCTTTGTTAGGAAAACGCTGCTTTTTGTCGTGAAGTTTTAATTGCCCACGAATAAGGTTCAGAACATCCTCGCTATCGGATTGGTCGAGAATAGTGAAATTTGGGTTAAGATTTAAGAATTTCGAGTATTTGCGTAGCGTAAGATTGGCAAAGGAATGGAACGTTCCGCCGTTTACTTTCGCACAGCGATTATCCAATAATACCGCCGCGCGGTTCATCATTTCCCTTGCTGCTTTCCTGGTAAACGTCAAAAGGAGAATGGACCGCGGGTCGTAACCCAATTCTATCAATCTTGCAACGCGATAAACCAACGTGCGAGTTTTCCCCGTTCCTGCTCCCGCAATAACCAAATATGCTCCGTCGATTGCGCTTACCGCTTCGAATTGGGATTCGTTTAAAAGTTCTTTGTATTTTATTACGAATTTGTTTTCGTCAATTTCTTTGCGAACCGAATCCGAAGCGGTTTTTTTCAGAACGTATTTTTTAATAGCCATTTTCCCTTAGCCCGACGGGTTTGTCCAGAATTTCGGAAATAACAAAGTATTCTCTCAAGGAATCGGCGGAACGTATTTTATTTTTTATAGATAAGGCGATTGTATTTAAGTTTTCCGACTCCTCGAATTCTTTTTGACTTTCCAGGAATTGTTTGACGCTCGAGTCGAATTTTTCCTTTTCTCTTTCCACTTCCTCCGCCAATTTTCGTTCTTTTACGGCGTCGGTGTAATGTGCGCGATAAGTCGGAGGAATGGCGTCTGGCTTGCTTTCCTTTTTGCGAGCGGGTTCGGGAGAATATTGCGGGAAGTTTTCTTGCTCCCATTTGGCTATTTCGTCCGCTCCGCTTTCCTCGGTTCCCAAGTCGGGAAAATTCGGAATATCTTCCGGCAATTCGATTTTTGCATTTCCTTTTTTCTTTTTGAAAAGAGGAGCCAGAAAGCTATAAATCACAAAGCCGATTATGAGATAATCAAAGAGTTTATCCATTGTTTTTCGAATTTCCTTCTTTTTTCTCCGATGGTTTTGCTATGGAGTTGCGCATTTCCGTGTCCGCCTGAATGTTTTTGAGTCTGTAATAATCCATTATACCCAAATTACCGCTTCTGAACGCTTCGGCAATTGCTTTTGGAATTTCGGCTTCCGCCTCGACGACTTTAGCGCGCATTTTTGCGAGTTCGGCTTTCATTTCTTGTTCCGTAGCGACGGCGGCGGCGCGGCGCTCCTCGGCTTTTGCTCTTGCGACTTTCAAATCGGCTTCCGCCTGGTCGGCTTGTAAAATTGCGCCTATGTTTGTTCCGACGTCAACATCCGCAATGTCGATTGAGAGAATTTCGAAAGCCGTACCTGCGTCCAAACCTTTTCTTAGGACGACTTTGGAGATATTATCGGGATTTTCAAGCACTTCTTTGTGTGTTTCGCTGGAGCCGATTGTGGAAACAATTCCTTCCCCGACGCGTGCTAAAATGGTTGCTTCTCCGGCGCCTCCGACCAATCTTTCGATGTTCGCTCTGACCGTAATTCGTGCGATGGCTTTCAATTGTATTCCGTCTTTCGCCATTGCGGCAACCATTGGGGTTTCGATTACCTTGGGAATTACGGACATTTTAACCGCTTCCAATACGTCTCTCCCCGCCAAATCGATAGCCGCCGCTTTCGCGAAAGTCAATTCCAAACCTGCTTTGTTTGCGGAAATCAAGGCGTTTACCACGTTGGGAACATTTCCCCCCGCCAAATAATGGGCTTCCAATAGACTGGTATTCAAATCCAAGCCTGCTTTTGTAGCGGAAATCATACTGCGGACAATCACTTGCGGGGAAACCTTGCGCAAACGCATACCTACCAAGTCCTTGAATATTTTTAATTTGACTCCCGAAAAATACGCCGTGATGAACAACCCTATTGGTACGTAATAGACTAAAAGCGATAGAAAAAGTAGAACGAGAACTATTATTAAAATGGATACTCCACTTAAAATGTCCATATTTGCTTCTCCTTAATTTTTTAAAATTTTGATAATGTAAAAAATACTAAATATAATTCGGCTGTCAAAAAGATAGAGCGAGAGACAGTTAACAGTGAAATGAAGGCTCAAAGGTGCAGAGGTTAGTGGCATGGAGCGCGGGGCAAAGGGCATGGGGTTATCCGTGAGTATCCGTCAA
>CAZSYM010000014.1:0-58859 GCA_964611145.1 uncultured Melioribacteraceae bacterium | reverse complement strand
AATCAGTTTAAATCATAAAAAATCAGTCAAATCAGCGTCCTATAAATAAAGGTTCGGAGGTGCAAAATTTCTTTGCCTTTTGAAAAAATATATTTAATTTCTATGTTATTAAATCTACAATTTAAGGTTGACAGAAATGAGAAAGTTATTTCTTTTTTTATTTTTCATTCCTTTCGTCGTTACGGCACAAATTAAATTTGACGATTATTTTTTGGATAAAACTTTGCGAATGGATTATTATCATGCCGGTACGGACAGAAGTGAAGAAATATTTCTGGAAGGTTTCAAAGAAGAACCGTATTGGGGAGGCTCGCTTGTAAATCTGGTGGATACTTTTAAATACGGTGCTTATTTGCTCGAAATTAAAGACAAAAGGGAAAACAAAACACTCTATTCTCGAGGCTTTTCCACGCTTTTCCGGGAATGGCAGACGACGGAAGAAGCCAAAAAGATTCGGAAAGCTTTTCGAGAGTCGGTGATTTTCCCTTTTCCTAAGGATACCGTTATCGTGGAAATATTTTCGCGGGACAGCCTCAATGTTTATCATTCAATCTTTGAATATACGCTCGCTCCTTCCGATTATTTCATAAATAAAGAACGACATGGCGAATATGGAATATTCAAAGTTCATTACAGTGGAGATTATCATAAAAAATTGGATATTGTTTTTTTACCAGAAGGATACACGGAAAAGGAAATGTTCGATTTCAGGCGTGACTGTGAAAAATTCAAGAATTTTCTTTTCCAATATTCGCCATTTAAAGAGAACAAGGAAAAGATAAACGTTTGGGCGGTGCTTGCTCCTTCTATGGAAAGCGGGACAGATATTCCCCGAAAATCGATATGGAAAAAAACGTTGCTCAATTCTTCCTATTATACCTTCGATAGCGAAAGATACCTGATGACCGAAGATTATTGGGTGGTACGAGATGTGGCTTCGAACGTACCTTACGACCAAATTTATGTGCTTGTCAATTCTTCTAAATACGGCGGAGGGGCGATTTACAATTTTTATTCCATGACCGCCGCAAAAAATGGAAAGGCTCGGCAAATTTTTATTCACGAGTTCGGACATGCTTTCGGCGGGCTTGGAGACGAGTATTATGATTCCGAGGTTTCGTATCAAAATTTTTATAATCTTAGTGTCGAGCCGTGGGAACCGAATTTGACCACATTGGTCGATTTCGAAAAAAAATGGAAGAACTTGGTACCTAAAGGCGTTCCTATTCCCACTCCTGCGACAGACAAATACCGCAACGTTACCGGTGTTTTCGAGGGTGGGGGATATTCCGCAAAAGGGATTTATCGTCCTTCTTTAAACAGTATAATGCGCTCTTTTATCTCGGATGAATTCAACGAAGTATCTCGCAAAGCCATGCAAGAGATGATTGATTTCTATTCGAGGTAAGTTTTTGATATTTTAAAAATTGAAAAAAACAAGGGTCGGTTTGGCTTTGTGGTATTTTGTTTTATAGAATGTGATTTAAATCAAAATTTTCCACGATGAAATGAGTTATCTTCACAAATGTTTTTAGAAAACAAAGTCCGTTTAGTTGAGAAAAATCGGTTGATTTAATGAGAATAAAATTTTGGGGAACCAGAGGTTCTATTGCCGTGCCGGGATTAAATACCGTGCAATATGGAGGTAATACTCCGTGTGTTCAGGTAATCTCGGAAAATGAAGAGATTTTTGTGATCGATGGAGGCACCGGTATCAGAGCGTTGGGAGAAGAATTATATAAGAGTTACCCAGACGGAAAAAAAATCAACATTCTGATTTCTCACACTCACTGGGATCATATCCAAGGTTTGTTGTTCTTTAAGCCATTTTATTTCAAAAACTTCGAGATTAACCTTTACTCGAATGCGATGAACGGGATGACTGTGGAAGATATTATTAAAGCACAGATGCATCCTTCCTTTTTCCCAGTATCACCCGAAGTTTTCGAAGCTCAAATAAATTATCATAGAATTTATCCCGACGAAACTTACGAATTCGATAATCTAACAGTACGAACGACAAATGCCCATCATTCCTCGGGCACTCTTTGTTTTCGCGTAAACGAAAACTCCCATAGCTTTGCTTACATGACGGATAACGAACTTTATTATAATACCACCTTTGAATTTCCCAAAGAAGAATCCATAAAACAAAATAACGGACAACTAATTGAATTTGCCGATTCGGTAGATTACTTGATTCATGACACAACATATTCGCTTAAGGACTATAAGAGTCATGTGGGTTGGGGACATTCCAATAACATCTCTGCTGTTATTTTTGCTCATTTGGCACACGTAAAGAATTTATTACTTTTTCATTATGAACCATCTTATAACGATAAAGATATTAAAAGAATTCTGCGAGATACGAAAGATTTTTTGGGCAAAATTTCAACAAAATTAAGTTGCATGGCGTCTTATGAAGGTTTGGAAATAGAAATCTGAATTTGAAATGAGTAGTTTAACTATTTCAAATTTTACAAAAAGAAAAATATACAAAAGGGCAATCCGTAAAGTTGTTCGGGAAATAAGAGATATATTAAATTTTGAAATTTCGGACTTGGAAATAAACTTTGTCGATTCGGAAACCATTCATGCCATAAACAAGCAATACTTGAAACACGATTATACTACCGACATTATTACCTTTAATTATTCTGGAGATAATGTTATATTAGAAGGTGAGATTTTTATTTCCGTGAACGATGCCGAGGAGAATGCAAAACGCTACAAAGTTACTTTGGAAGAAGAACTTGTACGCTTGATTGTCCACGGAATTTTACATATGTTAGGATACGATGATATTGACGAACGCGAAAGACGAAGAATGAAAAGAAAAGAAAACGAATTGGTTAGGAAAATTTGGAGAGAAAATTTAAGAGGCTCGATTATATATGACAGCTAAAGTTGTAGAAGCCGTTGCTAAAATTCTTGAGGGATTAAATAAAAATCGCAGTTTCGACGAAGTTAACCGCGAGCTGAAGAAAAACAAAGATTTCGACCAGCAGACGTTGAGTGCCGCTTTCGGTTTGGTTTACGATAAAATCCTTGCTAAAAATTCCAATCGAAAGAAAGACGCTAAAAGAGAAGGGAATAGAAGAATTTTTAACGAAGAAGAAAAAGAAATTCTGGGCGCGGAAAATTGTAATTATCTCTTGCATTTATTAAACGTAGGACTTCTGGACGAAGAAAGTCTGGAAGTGATTTTGGAACAAATTACTTTATTCCCGGCTGATAAAATAACCAAAGAAGATATTAACTGGATAGTGCTTATTTCCCTCGTGGATTTGGATTCCGAATATCTTCCCGGCAGTAGGGTGCTTCTTTATTCCTCCGATACGATTAACTAATACAAATTTTCTATGTCTCTGAAAAACGAGCTCATTAAATATTTTGAGGAGTATGCAAGCCGTCTTAAAGGCGTGCGGAGGCTTTCCGACCTAACGCTTAAATCATACGGCGACGACATCCTCCAATTTATTGAGTTCATCGGAGAAACCGAGCTAAGAAGTATTGAATCCGTAAATGAAAATACAATGCGGCTTTTTTTGATGAACCTTTCCGAAAGGGGAGTGGGCAAAAGGAGCATCGCTCGAAAATTATCCGCACTAAGAGGTTTCTTTAAATTTCTTATGGAAAAAGGTGTAATACGGAACAATCCAGCCGGAAAACTTAGGAATCCGAAGACGGAGAAAAAATTGCCCGAAACATTGAGTTTGTCCTCTTTCGAAAAAATTATGCAAATTGTCGAAGAAACGGATTCGGCGGACAAATTATTAATAAAAACTATCTTCGATTTACTTTACGGCTGTGCCCTTCGTGTTTCCGAACTTTGCTCTTTGGAGCTTAAAGATGTGGATTTAGCAAATAAAACTCTTATTGTCTTCGGTAAGGGAGCAAAACATAGAATTGTTCCTCTGGGAGAAAAAACAATTGCCACAGTAAAAGAGTATCTTGAGGCTATTAATTATTCCTCTAAAAAATTTTTATGCAATAAACAAGGAACAAAAATATACCCTAAGTATGTTCAAAGAGTAGTAAAAAAATATATTTCGTTGGTAAGCGATATCAAAAATAAAAATCCTCACACATTGCGCCATAGCGCGGCGACACACATGTTGGACAGAGGCGCGGATTTGTTGGCAGTAAAGGAAATATTAGGGCACGAGAACCTTTCGACAACACAGATTTATACACACGTAAGTATCGAGAGGTTGAAAAAGACTTACAAATCAGCACATCCAAAATCTTAAAAAGGAGTAGCCATGAACGTACAAATCACATCACGTAAATTTCGCGCAAAGGACTCTTTGAAAGACTACATCCACAAGGAAGTAAAGCATCTGGAAAAATATTATGACGACATTCTCGATGTAAACGTGATTCTCAGCTTTACGCATTTGAAGGACAGTATTAAATCTGTAGAGATGGTTGTTCAGGCACCCGGCAAAACATTTTCGGCAAATGTTAGCAGCGATGATTTCAGAAAAGCAGTTAAAGGTGCGGTGGATAAATTGACAAGACAGTTAAAATCTTACAAAACAAAGCGACTGGCTAAGAAAAGAGTATGAAGATTTCCCCAAAGAATATTATTCGTAAGGAATCTATTACGGTTGAGTTCCTTTTTGAACTAGCATCGGAAAAATTTGGTATCAAATTGCTAAATAAACGCGTCGGCTTCAACAGACTAATAACACAACAAAGCTTACATAGACCCGGTCTTGCATTGGCCGGGTTTATTGATTTATTCTCTTACAACCGCGTGCAAATCTTTGGCAACACCGAAATGCGCTATCTTTACCAATTAAGCAAGGAAGACAGGCAAAAAGCCATCGAGAGAATTTTTGCTTTCCCTTTGCCGTGTATAATTGTTACAAACAACAACGACCCTACGGAAGAATTACTTGATTTGGCAAATCAATATGAGATTGCCATTTTCGGTTCCGAGTTCACTACGGATAAACTTGCCTATTTGTTAAGTGATTTGCTCGATGATCAATTCGCACCTCGTGTTACTTTACACGGTTCTTTTGTGGATGTCTATGGTGTGGGTATGCTTTTTACGGGTAAATCGGGCATCGGAAAAAGCGAAGTGGCTTTGGATTTGGTCGAAAGAGGACATCGCCTTGTGGCGGATGATGTGGTAATACTTACAAAAAAAGGCGAAGGAATATTGATGGGCTCTGGTACGGAATTGGGAAAGCATTTTATGGAGCTTAGAGGTATCGGTATTATTAATGTTCAGCAAACTTTCGGAATACGTGCAATACGTTATCAAAAAAGATTGGAAATAGTTATTGAATTGGAAATCTGGGATGAAAATGGGAATTATACGCGCACCGGTTTGGACTCCCAAACGATTAAAATACTGGATGTGGATGTGCCTTATATTAAACTTCCCATTGTACCGGGCAAAAACATAACGGTAATTGCCGAAGTGATTGCCCTGAAT
Organism: uncultured Melioribacteraceae bacterium; assembly: GCA_964611145.1. GTDB lineage: Bacteria > Bacteroidota > Ignavibacteria > Ignavibacteriales > Melioribacteraceae > WFQV01. The sequence continues at coordinate 53,404 of CAZSYM010000014.1, read as the reverse complement.
TATTTGTTAAAGCATTACGGCTACGATGCCGCAAAGGTTTTTCAAAAAAGATTGGCTGAAAAATTAAAGAATAAAACTTCGGAAGGAGAGGACAGAATAATAAATTACTTCGAACATGACTTCGAATGAACAAGTCCGTACTTATTGACTTAGAGGCTTTCTTTTATTATGTTCGCAACTAAGATGAGACAATTTTATTATTTTTCGACAAATAAACTTAAGTTCGTGGAAATTAGGAATTTTTACAGAAAATTCCTTTTCCTTATTCTATTTTTTTCCACGCTCATTTCTTTCCTTGTTTTTGGGACTTTCTTTATTGTTAATCAAATAATAAATCCCAATTCCCAGGTCGCCAAGTTGCAGGCGGAAAACCATGCTTTAAAGAAAAAATTAGAAAGTGCCCTTTCCAAATACGAGGAACTTGACAAATATCTGGACAAATTATCTCGCGAAAACAATGCGCTTCGGCTTGCGGTAAATTTGGAGCCCGTTGACGTTAAGAATCGTGTTAAAGGAATAGGCGGACAAATATTTGACGATATTCCTATCACAAGCTCGAAAGATGTGCAGAAAGTATTAACCAAATTAAATGAAAAAATTTCCGAGGTTACTGCGGAAGTCAATTTTGAGAAAGACAATTACGAGAGAATAAAAAAGAAACTTGAATATAATAAAAAGCTCTACGCTTGTATTCCGGCTATAAAACCGGCAGACGGACCGTACGGAGATAAATTTGGAATGCGTTGGCATCCCATTTTGAAAATAAGAAGAATGCACAGCGGTATAGACATTCTTGTTAATACGGGTACGCCGGTTTATGCGCCGGGAGATGGTGTGATTTCTTTTGTGGGACGTCGCGGCGGTTATGGAAAAGTTGTGGAAATAGATCACGGCTTCGGTTATACTACTTTATATGCGCATCTGAGCCGTTTTCTTGTTAGAAAAGGTCAAAAGGTTAAAAGGGGAGAAAAAATCGCTCTGAGTGGAAATACCGGCAGACTTTCCACAGGTCCGCATTTGCATTACGAGGTGCGCTATCACGGTGTTCCGCTTAATCCGCGTAATTTTATCTTCGACGATGTAAAACTTTTTGAGATTGTTAAAAAATAATCGGAGTAGGCTGGAAAGATGATATGGACAATTGAACTCGCTTCGTTTTTGGTCGATGCCCCTTGGCCCGCTACGAGAGACGAATTGATTGAGTATGCGGAACGAATAGGTGCTCCTTACGAGTTAATAGAAAATCTTAAGGAATTGGAAGATAACGAAGAAATATACGAATCAATCGAAGATATTTGGCCCGACTATCCCACGGACGAGGATTTCTTTTATAACGATGACGAATATGATTACACGTGATTGAAAATGAACGATTTGCTTTCTGAAGGGCTACCGGGTCAAATTAGGGCTAAGGAAATTTTGAGCAGACTTTTTAAGGCGAGGCGTGTTCCACACGCCTTTTTAATTAGCGGTCCCAAAGGCGTCGGTAGGCATAAACTGGTGCAAAATTTCCTGAAGCTTCTTAATTCAGATTTAAACGAGGATGCAAAACAACGTGTTTTCCGAGGTATAGATTCCTTCGCAGAACCGTATGTGAAATTTATTCTCCCTTTGCCACGGGGGAAAGGGGAGACCAACACCGATGGACCTCTGGACAAACTTTCCGCTTCCCAAATCGAGGAAATAGCGGAACAAATCAAAACAAAAGCGGAAAATCCTTATCGCCAAATTGAAATCAAAGATGCAAACGCCATTAAAATAAACAGCATCAGGGATATTAGGAAATTCATATCGCTGAACTTTTCCGAAGTCAATTACCGCGGGATAATTATTTCCGATGCGCATTTGATGAGCATTGAATCTCAAAATGCACTTCTCAAAAGCCTGGAAGAACCTCCGGAGGGAAATATTTTTTTCTTGATAACCGATTCACCCGATTTGCTTTTGGAAACGATACGTTCCCGCTGTTGGGAAATTTCCTTGCCACCCCTTACGGTTGAAGAAATCCGCCAGATATTGTCCGAAAAATTTGAATTTTCGGAAGAAGAATCAAGAAAACTTGCTCTTATCTCCGACGGTTCGGTAGCGCAAGCTCTGGAATATAGCAACTATGATTTGGAAGAACTCTTTAATTCCGCCATTACGATTATCCGCTATGGCATGGCGGGCAGATATTTTACCGCTTTATCGGAAATGAATAAATACACCGAAACCAGGGACGTTAAAAACATTCTTTCGATTATCAATCTAATTTTGCTATGGTTCAGGGATACGGACAAATTCAAACGGATTGGCGAAATTGATTTTTTTGTGGATTTCAAGGAAACAATTGAAAAATTCACCGCAAAATTTTCACATGTGGACATCGCGGAAATCTCGGCTAATATAAATCGGCTTGTACAACAGATGGGAAATAACGTTAACTTGAATGTCATAACGTTGAATATTATTTTTGAACTGTCGAACATAATTAAAAGGAACAATTCAAATGTTTCATATAAATATTCCTCACCTCGAAGATAAAATATCGGATAAAGAACTGCTAAAGGAAATCCAGGAAAAATACGACCGCACATACCAGGAAACGATTCTTGAAAATTTGAACTTTGACGGCAACGGTTTCGATACATGTGTGGGGTGCGAACTCAAGGATAACACCCTTGTCCCTTTGGATAAGAGGGAAATTATAGAGGTAAAATGCAAAGGACTTTTGGGAACGGATTACGTTGAAATTACCAAAGAACAGTTCGAAGAACTGAAATGCGGGGACATGGTTATTGTTCAAGGCTTGGACGATTTTCAAGAAATTGCCGAAGTTAGCGAAAAAGGCGAAATCGTTAGATTAAAAAGGAGAGAACAAGGACTGGTAGGCGAAGATTTGCCTTATGTGATTCGAAAGGCTACCGACGAAGATTTAGCACGTGTCGAGGAAAACAACGCCAAGGAAAAAGAAGCTATCCCCATTTTTAGGGAAAAAGTTAAATTTCACGGATTGGAAATGAAATTCGTGGATGTGCATTTTCAATTCGACCGTAAAAAATTGTTCTTCTTTTACACTGCCAATGGACGTGTGGATTTCAGACAATTGGCAAAGGATTTGGCAGCGGTTTTCCGGACGAGAATAGAATTGCGCCAAATCGGAGCGCGGGACGAAGCAAAGAAAATAGGGGGAATCGGAATGTGCGGCAGGGAATTCTGTTGCACAAGTTTCATGACAAATTTCAAACGTATCACCACGCAAATTGCAAATCAACAAAATCTAAACACCAGCCTTTCGAAAATGAGCGGTCCGTGCGGAAAGCTTAAATGCTGTCTCTCTTTCGAAATTGAAACAAATTGACATATAAACCTTCGTTCGGAAGGTTTTTTATTTTAAATCGAATTTTACGGAGGTAATGATGAAAAAAGCGGTAATTGTAGCGGCAAAAAGAACTCCCGTCGGTTCGTTCTTAGGCGAGCTTTCCTCCCTAAAGGCAACCGAACTTGGTAAATATGCAATTCAAGGCGTGTTGGAAGATAGCGGAATTTCTCCCGATACGGTCGATGAAGTTATAATGGGCAATGTCTTAACCGCGGGAGTGGGACAAGCTCCCGCCAGACAAGCGGCTCTTTTTGCAGGACTCCCCGACAAAACCGAGTGTATGACAATCAATAAAGTTTGCGGCAGCGGATTGAAAGCCGTAATGCTGGCACATCAAGCTATTGCCGTCGGGGATGCGGAAGTTATAATTGCGGGAGGAATGGAAAGTATGTCTAACGCTCCGCATTTACTTATGAATTCCCGCACCGGTTACAGACTGGGAGATACGAAAGTGGTGGATTCGATGGTACACGACGGACTTTGGGATGTGTACAATAATATTCACATGGGCAGTTGTGCGGAAGCAATTGCCAAGGAATTCAATCTGACAAGGGAAGAGCTGGATGAATTTGCAATCGAATCCTACAAGAGAGCGCTAAAAGCTCAGGAAGAAGGGACTTTCGACGAAGAAATTATACCGGTAAAAGTAAAGCAAAAGAAAGAAGAAATTCTTGTAAAAGAAGACGAAGAACCCAAGCGAACGAATTTCGATAAAATACCCAAACTCAGACCCGCTTTTGAAAAGGACGGTATCATAACCGCTGCAAATGCTTCGAAAATAAACGACGGTGCGGCGGCGGTTCTGATAATGTCCGAGGAAAAAGCTCTGGAATTAGGTTTGGAACCTTGGGTGGAAATAGTCTCGCAAGCCTCGGCGGCGCGTGCTCCCATTGAATTTCCCAAAGCACCGGCGGATGCGATTCGAAAGGCGCTTAAAAAGGCGAATTTACAACTTTCCGACATCGACCTTTTCGAAATAAACGAGGCTTTTGCCGTCGTTTCTCTTGTGGTAAATAGAATTTTGGGATTGACAACGGAAAATGTGAACGTGAACGGTGGAGCAATAGCTTTGGGACATCCTATCGGAGCAAGCGGAGCAAGACTTTTAACAACACTGTTGTACGAGATGAAGCGCAGAAATTCCCTTTACGGTCTAACCTCACTCTGCATCGGTGGGGGAGAAGGTAACGCATTAATAGTCAAAAAGTACGAAAAATAAAAGGTGAAAATTATGGAAATTAAAAAAGTTGCTGTAATCGGAGGTGGCACAATGGGCAACGGAATAGCCCATGTTTTCGCTCAAAACGGATTTGAGGTGGAACTCTGCGATGTTTCCCAAGAGTTTCTGGATAGAGCGCTTGCCACCATTAAAAAAAATATGGACAGGCAAATCAAGAAAGGTATTTTTACCGAGGAGCAAAAAGTAGAAGCGCTGGCAAGATTGAAAACAATCGTAGGGGTGGAAAATTTAAGTCCCGATAATGATCTCTATATTGAAGCCATTATTGAAAACAAAGAAGCTAAGTTAAATTTATTTAAGCAATTAGAGAAAATAGCTAACAAGGATTCTATTTTTGCTTCCAATACCTCTTCCATTTCTATTACGGAGCTTTCTGCGGTTTGCCGCGCGGACAAATTCATCGGAATGCATTTTATGAACCCTGTACCGGTAATGAAATTGGTCGAAATAATACGTGGTTATTCCACTTCCGACGAAACGTATGCCACGATTAAAAATCTTGCGGAGCAACTTGGAAAAGTCCCCGTGGAAGTTCAAGATTATCCGGGCTTTATCTCCAATAGAATCTTGATGCCGATGATAAACGAGGCTATTTTTGCTTTGTACGAAGGAGTGGCAAGCGCGGAAGATATTGACACGGTTATGAAACTCGGAATGGCGCATCCGATGGGTCCCTTAACCCTGGCGGACTTTATCGGTTTGGATGTTTGTCTTTCCATAATGAACGTTTTATACGAAGGATTCAATGATTCCAAATATCGCCCATGTCCGTTACTCAAAAAGATGGTAGCGGCTAATAAATTGGGACGGAAAACAGGGGAAGGCTTCTTCAAATACGACTAAGAAAGACTAAGGACGAAGTTGAATTGAGGAAAAAGTTCAGTAAATATGGTAAAAAGTTGGAAAAGCTAATTTCGGCTTTTTCTTTTTCCAATTACACTGTTTTTAGTTTGCTTTCAATAATTATGGGAGCCGTGGCTGGGCTGGCTGCGGTTCTCTTTCACGATGCGGTAGAATTTCTGAATGATTTGTTTTTCAAAACCACTCCCGAAGGATTGTTTTTAATCGGAGCTGGAATTGTCATTTTTGTTCCTGTCATCGGGATGCTAATCCAAGCCGTAATGATTATTTTGTTTCCCGATACCGCCAAGAGGAAAGGTGTTTCGGAAATAATCAAAGCGGTAGCAATTCAAGGCGGATACATTCCGTTGCGAGCTACTATTTTCCATTTTATTGCTCCCGCCGTGTGTATCGGTACCGGTGGCACGGTGGGTCCCGAAGGTCCCGCCGCACAACTGGGTGGGGGATTGGCAAGTAAATTAAGCGACGTTTGGAAACTTTCCGAGCAAAAGAAAAGAATTTTTACCGCCGCCGGTGCAGGCGCCGCAATAGCCGCCATTTTTAACACTCCTTTGGGGGGAATATTCTTTGCCTTGGAAATAATTTTGTTGAACGATTTTCAAACCCCCACATTTTCCGCTTTGATTCTCGCTTCGGTTACCGCAAGTGCGATTTCAAGAATATTATTGGGTAACGAACCTATTTTTCACTTTCATCATTTGCCTTTCAACGATTATTCCCAATTATGGCTCTTTGTCGTTCTGGGAGTGTTTGCAGGGGCAATTTCGTTGCTCTTTATTAAATATTCAACATTTTTGCAAAGGCTTTTCAAGAAAAGGATACTTAAAGTCTTGCCTCAATGGCTTGTTATGGCTTTTGTGGGACTTTTAATCGGGATTGCAGGATATTTCTATCGAGATATCTTGGGAATCGGTTACGGAGCTATCAATAAAATCCTGGCGAACGCACTTGGCTGGAAAATCGTTTTGATTTTGATGGTGCTTAAATTCTTATTCGTTCCTTTAATTCTACATTCCGGGGGATTCGGAGGATTGTTTGCTCCCTCGCTTTTTATCGGAGCATCATTCGGCTATCTTTTCGCCGTCGTTTTTCATGCCTTGGGCATACAAATGGATTTTACGCTCATTATTCTGGTTTCTATGGGGGCGGTTCTTGGGGGAATAAACACCATTCCTATTTCCGCCATTCTTATCATATTCGAAATGACAAAGGATTACAGCTTTATTTTACCTTTAATGTTGGCGGTAATCGTAAGCACCACCATTGTTCAGTTGACGATTAACGGTTCAATTCACGTGAAGCATTTGGAGGAGCAAGGTTTCAAGATAGTTTCCGGAAAGGAATCGAACATATTGAAGAGATTCCTTGTGCAAGACGTCAAATTAAACGAAATCGAGCTGATTGACGAGAGAACACCCTTGCCCAAGATAGTGCATAAATTGATTAACACGCCATACGATACCTTTTTTGTAAAGAATTCAAGCGGAGAAATAATCGGCTATATCACGGAATCGGAGATTCGGCCTATTATGACCGATTACGACACGCTGAAAAACGTTCTTGTCGCTCGCGATGTAATGAAAACCTCCTCGCTCGTAACCGTTCATCCCACAGACGATTTGGATAAAGTTCTACGATTATTTAGTAAATACAATCTTGACCAATTTCCCGTTGAAAAGGATGGACAAATCATCGGGAGCATTTCCCGAAAGGATGTGCTGGAACTTTATAATCGCGAGAGTCTGAAATTGAACTTAGCGGACGGAATTACACATGAAATTTCGACCTTGGAAGAAACCGGAAAATCGACTATTGCGGGGTATTCCGTGGTTGAAATTCCCGTTACCGATACTCTGAAAGGCAAAACCTTGGCGCAATTAAAAGTAAGAAATCGCTTTGGTATCGAGATACTTTTAATCAAACGTCGTAAGAATATTTTTCCCGAAGTTGAGGAAGAAATTATCGTACCCGATCCGAATCTTGCCTTGCAAGGCAACGACATTTTAGTTGTTTTCGGTGCCGAGAGCAAAATAAAGAAGTTTAGAGAGGAAATCGGATAATGTCCGATAATGTATATTATGTAAACTAAGGACTTCCCCGATTTTGCATTTATCCTCAGAAAACGCCTTTTAATTTAAGATAGACAAACAACACAATGATTATCAATAAAATCCAAAAGAGCGGTGAAACAACTCGCTTACCTTTGAACTTTCGCCTCCGTCTGAATCCCAAACGGCGTTTTCTTTTTTCCTCCTCGTCTTCTTCGGGATTGTAAAAGCGAGGCGTGTAATCGAAAACTCTATGTTTGGGCTTTTTCATTAACATGTTTATTTGGGTACGATTAATTTCAAACTATGATTTAAGGACGTTACTTTCGCATAAACAATTTCTTCATGCAAAACTTCGCCATCCAGATGAGCAAGCACGGGATTCCGGAAAGCAATTTCAAAACTGTGAAAATGATGGAAAGTTACTCCTTTAACTTTATCCAATTTATTGAAAATCGCATATGGTAACGAAGTAATGACCTGAAATTTGCGTCTTTTGGAGATAAAAGTTACCTGAAGATTATCATCAAAAATATTAGCGAAAGGTGTCAAATAAAAGCCTCCACCGGAAGTTTTCCCGCTACCTACGGTAACAAGGAGATTTTCCGCGCTAATGTTTTCAATCTTTGGTACGGTATAAGCGATATTTAAAAATTCATATTGGCGCAACGCCTTAAAGACTCCGTAAATATAAGCAATAACTCCGTCCAGCCGTTTATTTTCGTTCACAACTTTGGCTACAAGCGCGTCAAATCCTATGCCTAAGGCATTGGCAAAGCGCCGTTTCCCGAATTTCTTTGTTTGCGTCTTGAAATCAACATTAAAAAGGCCAAAATGTTTTAACTCGTATTCGGCGTTTCCGTTAAGAAAATCCGCAAGTTTTTTAAGAGGAATTCCCGCCTCCTTGGCAAAATCGTTCCCGGTACCGATAGGCACAACCCCGACAATCAGATTTTTATCGGTAGGAAGTCCGTTCATAACTTCGTTAACCGTCCCGTCGCCGCCGAAAATAAGAATTTTCCGATACGAGGCGGCATAATTACGAGTGATTTTAACGGCATGCCCCGGAAATTCGGTTCTTTTTACAACGACCGAACCGCTAATTTCCGGCATATGCATGATTTTCTTATAAGCTTTTTCGCCTCTCCCCTTTCCCGCCACGGGGTTTACGATAATTAAAGTATCTTGCAAAACTACTCCTAAATTTATTTAGTCAAAAAGTGCGTCAACGAATTCCTGAGGTTCGAAAGTCAACAAATCGTCGATGCCTTCGCCCACGCCGATATATCTTAGCGGAATTTTCAGTTCCTTACAAATACTAAATACCATGCCACCTTTAGCCGTACCGTCCAGTTTCGTAACAATCAAACCGGAAATCTTCGTGTATTTTGAAAATTCATGCGCTTGTACGATTGCGTTTTGCCCCGTATTGCCGTCAACCACTAAAAAAACATCATTGGGAGCATAGGGCAATACTTTCCCCATAACCCGTTCAATTTTGTTAAGCTCGTTCATCAGATTGTTTTTAGTATGAAGACGTCCGGCAGTATCAATCAACACCACATCCACATTCTTACTTTTTGCAAAATTCAGCGTGTCGAAGGTTACCGCGGCAGGGTCTGCTCCCTTTATGCTTCTAATTATTTCCACTCCTACTCTATTCGCCCAAATTTCCAATTGCTCATTGGCGGCGGCGCGGAAAGTATCAGCGGAGCCAATCACTACGCTAAGTCCCGCTTTTTTGTAATTGTGTGCCAATTTCCCGATTGTTGTGGTTTTCCCAACACCGTTTACTCCCACAACAAGAATGACGTAAGGTTTATATTTTTCTATTTTTTCGAATTCGGAATCGGTTTTGTAATTTTTCAAAAGTTCTTTTAATTCGTCCTTAACCACGTTTATAATACTTAATTGGGAACGATCCTTAACGGAACGCATTTTTATTTGGGTATTTTCTATGATTTTCTCCGTTATGTCATAATTAATATCCGCCGTAACGAGGATTTCCTCCAGATTCTCAAGTAGTTCATCATCCAGAATTGCTTTGCCCGACAGGGTTTCATTGATTTGTACAACCAATTTCTTCTTGGTTTTCGAAAGCCCGTTTTTGAGTTTTTCAAAATTAAGATTCTTAAACATTTTCATTTTTGCTCCACTTAACCGCTTCAATTGCTCTAAAAAGATACACTATAACCGAAGTAAAACTAAGGAATAAACTCAAATAATATAAAGTTAAATATAGCCAATTCGATTTTTCTATGCCGCTTATTACAGTCAAAAGGAAAAAACCGATAGCGGCGACGGTTATTTTCCCGACATAATTCGAAGGTAAAACTTTACCTAACTTCTTCGAGAAATAAATTCCTCCCAATAATATTAAAACATCCCGGAGCACGATTACCCAGAAAAACAAAGTATCGATTATTTTGAAATAATATAAAAGCACCACCACGGTAATTACAATCACCTTATCAGCCAAAGGATCGATAATTTTTCCGAACTCGGTAATCTCATTGTATTTTCGAGCAAGGTAACCGTCAAGATTATCCGTAATAGCCGCTATAATCAAAACAAAGATAATCCAGTATCTCGCTTCATGATAATGCTCAAACAAAAAGAATAAAGGAATGGCAAGGAAAAGCCTAAAAAGGCTTAGCATATTGGATTTTGTCTTGATTTCTTTTAAATAAATTTTTGTCATTTTATCACCGCAAACTTTTTAAGAATTTTGTTTTTTATCTCTCCGGAATCATCTTTTATAATTATTTGATACAAATATACTCCTGAAGAAATTAATTTACCATTGACATCTTTCAAATTCCACGTGTATCCCCCGTTTTGTACCTCGGGTGAAATTGTGATAATTCGTGCTCCCGAAATGGAAAACACCGTTATTTCACTCCCTCTCGGCAAGTTTGCAAAATGGATACCGCCGGTATTCGAAAGTATTACGGGATTCGGAAAAACAAATACATTTTTTAAGCTTGTTACTTCTTTTGTTAATTTCACATAGCTACCGGCTCCCGAAACGATTGGAATCGAACCGCTTTCCCTACTGGAAAAAATGTTTTTCACGTGCAAGGTGTAAGGAATGCCCAAGGCTCCCACGGGATTTTGCAAGAAAAGAAGCGTCTCATTGGGAAAATCACGGTTATAAACAATCTTTCTGACAGAATTCTCGGGGGTTATTTCGTAGTTGTCTTTATCTGTAGCACTTGTGGAATCCAATGGCAAATTAAAAATCAATTTTATCTCTTTTTCCGTAATCAATTTGTAATTTTCTATTATCAGACTGTTTTGAGGTTTTTCGGAATCGGGAGCATAAAAGAAATTTGTCGAATCCTCCAACAGTGCTCCCCAAAAATCCACAAAACCGGTGTAAATCAAGCTATTTTCACCTTTCAGAAAATTCGTATCGAAAATGAGCGTGTAAGAATCCGTTCTATCCGCAAATACTTCGACTTTTCTCATCTCACCGTTCAATTTTACCTTGGGAGCAAATTCCGAAGTTTTCACCGATATTCGAGCGTTAAATTTTAATGTCAATATGTTAGAGCTTATTGTTTGTATCCTCGTTACTTTTGCTGGTATATGTGCAAAAACCCGTGCAACATTGCTTGGAACAGAAAAATTACCTTCGCTATCAATTGCCTTTGCGAAATAGTAATAATTCTTTTTAAGTTCCACGGACGAATCGACAAAAGAGCAAGTGTTGGTAAGTCCAATCGCATGGAAATTTAATGAATCTGAACTTCTAAAAATTTGGAAAGATGTACCGCTTCCCTTCCATGACAAATAAACGCTTCCATCGGATAACGAATACCCGCTCAAATCAAAAGGTGTTTCGGGAAATGTTGTATCGAATGATTTCAGAACAAGTTTTCCGTCGTTGCCAACGGTACCGAACATGGAAGCGGTTGTATCGACGAAGAAAGAAAGTTTATCGGAGCCGTCGTCAAAATAGACACATTTATTATGGTCATAAACATAAAAATATTTTCCCGTGTTCAAAAACAAGTATTGTGTGGTGTCCGATTCGGAGAACCGTACAAAGGAAATTTTGGAATTGTCTTTTTTGAAAAAGCCGCTGGCGTCGGGTTTATCTATAAAAAATTTCTCCGTCAATAAATTTAAAGTGTTATTTTTTATCGTGAAAACTTCCAAAAGGTGATAAGGCGCGGGATTGGGAGAATTGAACAAGCAGGCGATTTTCATACTCCCATCCAGAGACGTACGGTAACCTGTCAATGCTCCCGAAAAATTTACGGGTAAAGAAAATTCATAAGAAAGCTTCTTGGAAAGATTAAAGTTTTTATCAACATCGAAAATGGTTAATTCCCCTTCCGGAGAAAGAATCATTATGTTCGTTTTCCCGTTATCTTTTAACACTTGAATATTATTATTTACTTTAGACGATGATATGGATTCGCTTATATTTAAGTCGGTTAATAGCTCTTTTATAAAGTAAGGCTTAGCATCTTCGTCCAATCCATAGAGCAAGTATTTTTCATCGTTCTCATTACAAATGATTTCTTCTTTTCCGTCTCCGTTTAAATCCGCAACCTTCACGGGATAGAATTTCCCGCTCGAATCCGTATAAACAATGTCGAAATGCATTTTGTTGGCTGTGGTCTGACGGAGCACGTAACCGGTCCTTTGGTATTTCCCTACCATAAAAAACAGGGAATCTGTCCCGTATTTTCCAAAATACAGAGGTATTATATTCGCAATGGAATCTTCCGCGTAAAAATTTGCCCCTCTGCGGGTATAAAATTTATAACTAAAATTTGTCCCCCTCCCCTCTCCCTTTTTAACATAATAGACACGGCTTGTATAAGGATTTTCAATCGGGAAAGGATAAAAATCATTATAATCCAAGTCGGTTTTTTCTTCTCTGAAAGCCAATAATGAAAAATCATCCTGGATTTTACCAACTATAAACGGTTTCCCGGCATTTCCCACATAAGTTGTCAAACCGCAAAGATTTTGGGCGCTTAAGTAATATTCGGTGGAATTGGTAAAATAATCAAACGGGAGCATACCGAAATGATAGTGCTTAACATTTCTTATTCCAGAACTGAAATCGTCGAGGGAAACGGTTTTAAATTCTTTATCGCCTTTATATCGGAAATGAATATAAGCGGATGTTAAATCATCTGTTCTTAATTCGACAAACAATGTTTTGGCGCTTCCCACGGAGGCTATTATCGGCGGATTCATTACGATTTTGGGAGGTGATTTATCGAAATAGAAATTCGTCCTTTTTTCCGTAAAATCTCCGCTTTTGGTTCGCACGAGTAATCTTAATGTATAGAGGGTATCTACCGGATTCGGAGCAAGTTGTAAACTAAGTATCTTTTCGTTGAGAACCTGTCGAGAGGATTCCAATAATTTAGTCCAAGAAGAGGGATTTTGACCTATACCCAGATAGAGAGAAAAATTATCGAATTTCGGATGTAGTACTGAAACCGTTACGTCGATAGGCATTGAGTTAAAACCCTCCCCTTGTTGAGGAGTAATAAATTTAACAACTGACGGAATTGCGTTGGTAACGGCAGCAAATGCGTTCAAAAGTCCTGCTCCCGAATGAATATCCCAGTTTGGTTCCTCAATATCTGTAGCTGTATTTTTAAGTATCCATGCTACTTCGTCGGGAGTTAAATCATCTTTAACGGATAAAAGAAGAGCCACCGCACCGGTAACAAAAGGCGCCGCGGCGGACGTTCCGCTTATTTCGGAATAACCACCTTCTTTATTTGTCGTGAGTATGGAAACTCCGGGAGCAACCAAATCCAGAGTGGAACCATAACTTGAAAAAGTTGCCACGGCGTTATATTTGTTAACCGCCCCCACACTTATCACGCCGTCAAAAGAAGAAGGATAATGCAATTCGTCATTTCCCGTGTTGCCCGAACTCCCTACTAAAATTATCCCCTGGGAAAAGGCATAATCGAGTGCATCCTTGAACAATTGAGAATAAACTTTATCTCCGAAGCTCATATTTATAATTCTTGCTCCGGCATTGATTGCATAAAAAATCGCCGAGACGACATCTTCCTCTCGTCCGTAACCATTTGAATTAAAAGCTTTCAGGTTGAGAAGTTTGCAATTCGGTGCAATCCCTGAAATACCGATGGAATTATGACTTTTAGCACCGATTATGCCCGCTACATAAGTTCCATGTCCGTTGTCGTCCGTGGGATTATTATTCCAATTACCGTCGGTAAAATTCCAACCCATAACATCATCAATAAATCCGTTGTTATCATCATCAATCCCGTTTAGATCACCCTTGTCGAATTTTCCGTTTTTATTGATATCTTCCTTGGGATTTACCCAAAATTGTCCGTTCAAATCCTCGTGTGCTGTTTTGACTCCCGTATCAATAAGTCCTATAATTATTTTCTTGCTCCCCTCCGTAATTTCCCAAGCTTCGGGAGCATTTATGGCGGTAATTCCCCATTGTTTGCTCAAAAGAGAATCCGTTCCGCTTACATCAATTTTCAAGATGGGCTCAATATAAGCAGTAGTAATTTTAGAATTGCCTTTCAAAGCCTTTAATATTTTACGCGCGACACGAGCATTCGAGACCCAAATTTTCCCGTAATCGTTAAAAGGAATAATCTTCTTTAAGTGACTTTTTTTAATTATTTTATTATCAATCGAATATATTTCCTTGGATAATATATTATCTATTACTTTTTCTGAATATTGCGTTTTAAATTTCACAATTATTTTTACCTGAGCGAAGGTAAATGTAAAAAAAGAAAACAATATAAAAATTATTAGTCTTGCCACTATATTCCTCTACCAAAATGCTTGGGAGCATAAGCATAAATAAAATACAGCCGTGCAAAAGTCGGTTTTCTCAATTTCATCTGTTCTAAAATATTTCAAAAATACGAAGATAAAGAGGGAAAACATTAAAAGCAACTTGAGATATAGAAGTAAAGAGTTACACTTCCCTTTGTTTTCATAAGAAATTATTTAAACGGAGAGATAAAAAAATAGGGAGCGTTTATGCTCCCTATTTACTTTATTTGTCGGAACGGCGGGATTTGAACCCGCGACCACTTGACCCCCAGTCAAGTACGCTAACCGGACTGCGCCACGTTCCGATTTTCTCATAATTTAGATTGTAAATCTACTAAAAATTTTCTTATTTCTTCAAGCTCTTTTAAAGGAATTGTAACAGATTCTTCGTTTTTTTCTTTTTCTTCCGGTGGCGAGGAAATATTTTTTTCTTCGTCTTTTTTCCCCTCCAATATTTTCTTTGCCCCCTCGATTGTATATTTTTCTTCTCTTAAAAGTTTTTTGATTTTGAGAATCAGCTGAATATCTTTATTCGTATAAATTCTATTTCCCGCCCGATTCTTAGCCGGTTTTAATTTTTCAAATTCGGTTTCCCAATACCTTAAAATGTATTGTTCCAGCCCTGTTAATCTGCTTACTTCGCTAATCGAATAATATAATTTTTTTAGCCCGAAATCCCTCAACGTGTTACTCTGTTTATTTAAGTTAAGTAAATTTAACTATTTCATTAAAAATAATCAAGGTGAAAGATTAATTTAATATTAAAACTCAAGTAAATCGCATAACCCTTTAAATTTCAGAAAGAAAACGGCTTTATCCTTTCATCTTTTTTATAAGATAAACCGCTGCCATATAGCCTTTTTCCTTGAAGCCGGAAATATAACCGTCGCAAGATTGAGCCGTAAGTAATTTTTGACGATAATCTTCTCTTTTGGCAAGATGAGAAAGGTGAACTTCTATCTTAGGAATATGGAGTAACTCCAAAGCATCCTTAATGGAAACGGAGGTATGGGCATATCCGCCGGGATTGATTATAAGAGCATCATACAAGTCGTGTGCTCCCTGAATAAAATTCACTATTTCCCCTTCAAGATTACTTTGTTTAAAATCAAACTCGATGTCAGGAAACTCTTTCGCAAGGAATTCTTCTATTTTTTGCAATGTTAATGTTCCGTAATGACGAACATCCCGTTGCCCTAATAAATTCAAATTGGGACCATTTATAACAAGAATTTTCATTGGGGTTCTCCCATTTCTTCAATTACTTCTCTTAATTTGGGCGGTAAATATATCTCATCTATGCCCAATTCTCGTAAACCGGCAGCCAGAGTAATTACTTTTCTCTGTAAGGAAGATAATTTGTTAATCACGATTATTTTGCTCTCTTTAACAATACAATATCCCCCCTTAAAATCTCCTCTTTCGAAACGTACCTTGACGCCCATTTCTTGTGCCAAGGCTTTCAAATCCTTAAGGATGTTCTCGAACTCTTTTTCTTTTATCTTCATAATAGAATAAATAAGAAAGATTATTTAATTTTGATTGTTAAATTAGACCAAAAAATCTTTAAATATCAATATGTTGAAAAAGCTTACAGAAAATAAATTAGTCAAATTGGGGGCGTTGGATATAGGCTCCAACACGGTTTTGCTCCTCCTTGCCGAATTTCATCCGGGTACAAAAACACTAAAAACCGTTCTGAATCGCTATGAAATACCCCGACTAAGCGAGAATCTCTCGTGGCAAGGTTATATATCCGAAAAAAGCATAAAAAGATTTTTCAATGTCTTGGAAAATTATTTTGAAATCATTCACGATTTTAACCCGCAAATAATCTTAGCGAAAGCCACCAATGCTTTCAGAATAGCGTCAAATTCCGATAAAATAATCGCCGAAGTAAAAAAGAGATTCGGTGTGGAAATTGAAATAATATCGGGCTCAGAAGAGGCACGATTGACTTATTTAGGAGCAAGTTCTTCATTCGGTTTTTCGAAGAATCTGATAATTGATATAGGAGGCGGAAGCACGGAAATAATCATGGGTGAAAAAAATCAAATTTTCTTTGCAAAAAGTTATCCTGTGGGAGTGGTTTCCTTGACCGAAAAATTCATAACAAAATTTCCGGTGCCGAGAAAAGCCTTACGGGAAATGGAAGCTGAAATAATAAAAGCTCTTTCCGATGTTCCCCCGCCACGAATTGAGAAATTTAATGCCATTGCCGTTGCAGGCACACCTACAACAATAGTTGCAATATCAAAAAGATTAGAAAGATATGAAGAAAACAAAATAGAAGGGAGCAAAATTTCGGAGGAAAGCCTTTCCGATTTCCTCGAATCTTTGAAATTCACCCCGCCCGAGGAAATTTTACGGGAGCATCCTTTTATTCGCGGAAGAGAAGATTTGCTTTTGGCTGGCACGTTGATTTTGCTTACGCTCCTTAAATATTTTCAAATAAATGAAATCCACGTGAGCGGCAAGGGACTCCGCTATGGAATTCTGATAGACTTTTTATTGAAACAATACAATCTTAATGAAATCACCGTAGATTGATGAGTCAAAAATTCTAAGTTAGAAAGAAAAATTAAAATTGCAGGCGGAACGCCACGGAAATTTCTTTTTGAGAAGGGTTAAATTGGGCATCGAAATCAAAAAGATGTGCATCCACATAAGCATCGACCACATTAAGCAAGTAGGTAAGTGCCAAATAAAACGCGAAGAAATCTCTTCGGTCTCGATAGAATTCCCTGTAACGTAAATAGCCGTTATTACCATCCGGGCTTAATTTCAAGCTTTCAATATAAAGCTCTTTGTAATCATTGTAATATTTATTGTTGTAAAACCAGCCGTAAATAAAAAAGCCTGTTAATGACCAAATGAGAGGAGCTTTCCAATACGATTCATTATAAATTTGCCCCCAGCCGGGAAGAACCGCGCTACGCCAAAATGCTCCCATGGGCGATTTTTTTTGTACACTAATGGAATCCGACAAATTAATTTTTGCTAAGGAATCGGGGGAAATCTGTCCTTTTATTTCAAAACTGACGGCAAAAAAAAGAATAATCAACAATATATTTTTAATTTTCAATTGATTCCACCAATTCAATTATTCTTTCCAATTCGTCCGGGGAATAAAACTCGATAGTAATGCTTCCCGCTCCGTTCTTTTTCCGCTTGCAAATTACCTTTGTACCGAAAATACCCCGCAATTTTTCCTCCAGAGCGGCAACATGGACATTTTGCTCCGGTGGTTTTGGAGCACTTCTTTTCTTAGAAATCTTGCCACTGTATTGTTTTACAAGCTGTTCCACCTTGCGGACGGAAAGTCCCTTTGCAATTATCTCCTTCAAAATGGCGATTTGCGCCTCGTAAGAATCAAGGTTTATCAATGCGCGCGCATGTCCCGCCGTTATTTCCTCTTTTGCCAGACTTTTCTGAATTTCCTTCGGAAGTTTCAGGAGTCTTATTGAGTTTGTTATCGTGCTTCTATCCTTGCCAACCTTCTCCGCAATTTCCTCCTGGGAAAGGTTGCATTCCGTCATTAATCTTTTGTATGCCTGAGCCACCTCAATAGGATTTAGTTTTTCGCGCTGAATGTTCTCAATCAAGGAAAGCGCTAACATAGCTTCTTTGGTTTCGACCTTGATAATATAAGCGGGGATTTCTCTGTAACCTATTTCCTTGAAGGCACGTAAACGTCTCTCACCGGAAATCAGTTCGAAATAACCGTTTTCAGCGCGTCTGACGGTTACCGGTTGGATAAGTCCGTTTTCCAAAATGGATTTTTTCAGCTCGTCCAATGCAGCCTTGTCAAATTCCGACCGCGGTTGGAAAGGATTGGGACGAATTTTGCCCGTAGGAATTTTGGCTATTATATTAAAGGAATGTCCGTCATCCTTTTTGACTCCGCTGTTTTCAATGGGAATTGGTTTCGAAATTTCCTGACGTACTTGCGGATTCAAAAGAGCATCCAATCCCCTACCCAAACCGGTTTTCCCTTTCGAC
Source organism: uncultured Melioribacteraceae bacterium (assembly GCA_964611145.1). GTDB lineage: Bacteria > Bacteroidota > Ignavibacteria > Ignavibacteriales > Melioribacteraceae > WFQV01. The sequence continues at coordinate 35,079 of CAZSYM010000014.1, read as the reverse complement.
ATTTTTACCCCTAAAAACTATTCCGAATTATTTTTAATTATTTCTTCGGCAAGAGCCATATAATCCTGAGCTCCTTTAGAAAGCGCATCGTATAAAAGCACAGGCATAGAGTGACTGGGAGCTTCCGAAATTCTCACATTGCGCCGTATTACGGCTTTGAAAACTTTTTCTCCAAAATATTTTCTTACTTCCTCGACTACCTGTTGAGAAAGGCGCAGACGTGTATCGAACATTGTTAGCAAAACGCCTTCGATTATCAGTTCCGTATTCAAATTCTTTTTTACCATATTTATGGTATTCAAAAGTTGTCCGAGCCCTTCCAGAGCGAAATATTCGCATTGGACGGGAATAATCACGGAATCTGCTGCAGTCAAGGCGTTCAAAGTAAGTAATCCTAAGGAAGGCGGGCAATCGATGAAGATGTAATCATATTCGTCCTTTATCGGCTCGATAGCCTCTTTCAACTTAAATTCTCGTCCTTCGAGATTTACCAGCTCTACCTCTGCGCCTACAAGATTTATATTTGCCGGTAAAATATCTAAATATGGCAAATGTGTTTTTTGAATACACGACTCTGCGGATTGCAATCCCAGAATAACCTCGTAAACCGAATTCTCTTCGGTTGTTATCCCTATACCGGAAGAAGAATTCGCTTGCGGGTCAATATCTATGATTAATGTTTTTTTCTCGAGAGCCGCAATAGAGGCGGAGAGGTTAATTGCAGTGGAAGTCTTTCCCACTCCGCCTTTTTGATTCGTAATCGCAATAATTTTCGACATCAGTTTTCCTACCTTTTTCGTTTTAGAGTTCTATTTCCTGTCCGTATTCCAAAACGATTGCTTTTTTCCCAAGCGCTTCAACTTTCGTTTTAAATTCATTCGGATCGGCTTCAATTACGGGAAAAGTGTTGTAGTGCATGGGAACAGCGACTTTGGGATTTGCTAATTCTACTGCTTTAACGGCATCGTCAATGCCCATAGTAAAATTATCCCCAATAGGTACCAGCATATAATCAATCGGCGTCATTTCGCCAATCAATTTCATGTCGTAAAACAGTCCCGTATCGCCGCAATGATAAATGTTTTTACCGTCCACGGAAAGCACAACTCCCGCGGGTTCGCCAGCGTATTCTCCGTCCGGAGTTTTAGAACCATGGTGTGCAATAGTAAACTTAACGCGTCCGAACTCGAAATCGAAGCCGCCACCGATATGCATATTGTGAGCTTTAGCGCCCTTGCTGGCAACGTAATCGGCAAGCTCGTTGACCGCAATAATAAGAGCGCCGTCTCTCTTGGCAATCTCAAGCGCATCGCCCAGATGGTCTCCATGTCCATGCGTAAGGACAATAAAATCCGCATGTACGTCGTCCATGCCTACGGGTGCAGTAGGATTCCCCGTAAGAAAAGGATCAATCAAAATTGTTTTTCCAGCGTTGTTCGTGATTTGAAAAGCCGAGTGAGAAAAATATTTCAATTTCATTTTTTAATCTCCTCACATTATTTTAACAGATTTCCAATGTTAATATTTTTTTTGAAATAATCAATATCCTATTCACAAAACAGTACGGTTGTCACAATTCCGCAGAAAGGGAAAAAATTCCTTCGATATATTTTCGAGGAGAATAAACGGCACGGTCGTTCACAAATTCGACCAATGCTATTATTTCATAATTAGGAGTAATTTTATATCTCAATTTCAATGAGGTTTTAAGCGAATATTCTCGCAGTCCGTCAAGGAATTTGGCATTCGAAAAGTCTTTTGTTACGTCGCCATAAAGTAAACTTCCACCGACATTTTTAACCAATTCCCCTTTCTCGCCGTAAACATTTGCCCCGTGTACGGAATAGAGAAAATTTAAGTCAAGGGAAAGCTTGCCGGTCGGGGTAAAAATCAAGCGCCCCGCAATGGACGAGCTATTCGGTGGCACCGGTGCGCCTATGCAAGCATCGAAATTTGTGTAATTGTTTCCGCTCAATCGATGGGTATAAACGAAGGGGTCTATTCGTAAGTACTGAAATTCAACATCAAGGGGAGAAAATTTATTTAGAACCGTCGTATAAAATCCAGCGTTGTAAATCAATTTATTTCCCCACCAATGCGTCCCGATTTTACTAAAATCCAAATCGTCAATTATAACGGAGGCAAAAAGTTTAAAATTACGAAAAGAATAGTTGGACAAATCGAAAAACAAAAACGTATTGTCCCTGTCCTGTCCCGCATGTTCTGAAGATTTGTAAAAATTGAAAGGATTCAAATATGCAAGGTCAAAATCCCGAAAAGAATAAATTACCATTTCCCCGACGTTCAAAAACGTTTTTCTTCCTATCCTTAAACCGAATCTATGGTAAGCCAAATTTTTCTTAGAAACCACTCTCATGCCCTTTTCGTCATGCGATACCTCTCCCAATAGCTTTTCATGATAAAACGTGTAGGAGAACGCTTTGTAACGCAATTTAAGGGCTATATAATCTTCTCTGGGAGAGTTATTGCTAAGAATATCGCGCAAGATTCCTTCTCCAAACAAATTTCTATCGCTTCCCACTTTAATTTCCAGCCATTTCTTTTGCCACGCCAAATATCCTTCCGTATTGTCAAAAAATTGAGAACCTACGTTTTTTTCATCGGTTTTGGTAAACTTGTAATTAAATTTTGTTTCCTGAAAAGATTCCGCAAGAAGTTTGTCCCCCGAAAATGTACCGTTCGTACCTTTGATTTCGAAACCTAATTGGTCGTAAAACGTTCCCCCGATTTTCCCCCCGAAAGTAAATAGTGTCGTCGAGTTGTTCGTGTAATCCCCCGATTTTTTAGTATTTTCAGTACTTCTAACCGCTTCTTTGAGTCCTCCGAGTAAATTGACATAAAAATTAGTGCCTTTGGAATTCGAATAGAAATAGAGAAAATTTCTTTTGTCGCCGAAGATTTTATAATCGTCTTTCTTCAGAAGGGAAGAATTTTTTTCTGCGGAGCCAAAGGTTTCAAAATAAAATTCTTTGAGCAATTCGGTCAGAATTTCTCTGTCTTTTTTGCCCAGAAGATTTTTCTTGGCATTTAATCTCCGCAACCATTTACCGATTTGTTTTTTTGTCTTCGGGAGTTCGAACGAGTTATAATCTTTCAAAATTCCTCGCGTCTGCATCCTTTCCAAAAAGTGATATATGCGATTGGAAACGTTCACGTAGCCCACTTGTGCCGCGAGGCGGGAATTCCAAAGCAAAAGCGCTATCAATCCGCAAACACTCAATATTTTTTTAATCAACGAACTTCTTCCCATTTTTTCGAAAGAGATTTATTCTTTAAAATAACAAATAATCCGTTAAGCGTCCAAGTTAAAAATATTTTCACATGTCCGAATTTACGAAAACGTCTTGGAGATTCGAACACCGTTACGGAGCGAGCGAAAAGGATTTTGCCTTTTTTTCGAACTCTTCTGAACAAATCGAAATCCTCACCGGCAGCGAGATTTTCGTTAAACCCGCCGAGTTTCTCGAACACTTCTTTGCGAACCACAAGACATTCTCCGCGCCCCATCCCCACTCCAATTATATTCAAAAAATGGAAATACAGGTTATAAAAGCCAAGGAAAATTTTATCCGCCAAAGTTTCTTCTCTCGGGTCGATTTTAACAGCACATGTCATCCCCAAATAATCTCGGTTAAAGAAATTGCTTTCGAGGTATTCAAAGAAAGCTTTTACATCCAAAGTAACATCGGCGTTTAGAAAAACCAATACTTCTCCCTTGGCAACTTTGGCGCCTCTGTTCCTCCCGGCGGCTATGTTTTCTTTTTCTTCCGCCACAAGGATTTCATCGGCGCAATGTCTTGCGATTTCTAACGTTCCGTCCGTGCTTCCGCCGTCCGCCAATATGATTTCGTATTCGAATTTATCTTTCAAACTTTCGGTGGACAAAGGCTCTAACAAATTTGGAAGGAGTCTCACCTCGTTAAGCGTAGGTATAATAACACTGTATTTCATCAAAAGCTCGTATTTTTCTTTCGGTAAAAAGAATAAAAAACAATTCTAATAAGCAAATGCAAGGAAAGTTATTCCATGCGAGATGCGGATACCCGGCATAGGAAAATGAATATAATTAAGCGTATTTTTTACAAAGTTCCAAATAGGTCCGTGCAGAGGGAGTTCTTCGGCATCGAAATCGAACGCCAGGAAAAAGTCTTTTTCTCCCCCGCCGCGTCCGTCCAAATTCTTAACACCATAGCCAAAAGAGAGCATGAGCCAATCGGGCCAAACGGACGCCCATTTTTTGGGGAGCAAGTTATTCATACGGACGGAGAGCCACAATTTTTGCCCTTCGTAATCGTCGGAAATATTGTGATCGGGCATTTTCCCTTCCAGCATTTTTTTCGAAGGGAAATAACTAAATCGAAGCTGAAAATTTTTTAGGTCGGGATAATAGTATTTCCCGACGTAATATGCGGCTCCAAGGAAGTCGGAGACGGCATCGCCCGGGCTGAAACCCCATTTGGGACCAAAACCGTCCTTGTATTCCACATAGAGTTGCATTGCCAGAGCTCCGGCGGCGCCCATCCAAACCGCGGAGCGCTCACCAACATTTGCGGCTTCCAGAGCAGAAGAAAAACCGTGTGCAATTAACTCCGTTCCAAGCATATGCCCGAATTTATCAATCCAGAGGGCGTATTTCCAATCGTTCACAAATTTGAACGAGGTTCTATTTTCCCTCCACCATGTTGTTTCGTAGTAATGATTTATGGCAAGAACGGCACTTGCGGTAACAATGCCAATTCCCCCTAAAATCGGGTAATTTATTTCTCTTTCAAAAGGATTGGAATCTTTCACATTGGAAGATAAGAAGGAAAGACGGAGAGGCGCTTCGATTTTTGAAAGGGAGTCGGACTTTGCACCGCTTTGAGCGCAAATTGTTGAAAAAATAACAAACCATGCGGTTAGAAGTCCGACTTTCATTTTATTTTTGCAACGGTCTCATTTGAGGAAACAAAATAACATCACGAATAGACGGCTGATTAGTAAGCAACATTACCAAGCGGTCAATTCCGATTCCCAATCCCGCGGTCGGAGGCATTCCATATTCAAGAGCTTGTACATAATCCTCGTCAATTTGCTTGGTAGCCTCCTCGTCGCCCGCTTCCGCCGCTTTTTTCTGCTCGATAAATCTCTGTCGCTGATCTATCGGGTCGTTAAGCTCACTAAAAGCATTGCAAATTTCACGTCCTAAAACAAATCCTTCGAAACGTTCTACCAAGCCTTCCTTACTCCGATGTTTTTTGGCGAGCGGAGAAATTTCAAGGGGATAATCCATTACGAACGTCGGCTCTATCAAAGTGGGTTCGACCGTCTCGGAAAAAAGCTCGTCTATTAACTTTCCTTTGCTTGCGCCTTCATCCAATTCCACACCGCGCTTTTTAAGTTCCTCCCGAATTTCTTCTTCCGTAGCTGTCAAAACATCTATTCCCGTCATTCGCTTCAGTTCGTCGGTCATGGAAATTCTTTTCCAAGGAGGGGTAAAATCTATTTCCTTTCCGTCTATTTCAAAAACACTTGTTCCGAAAACTTTGTTTGAAATTTCATAAATCATTTTCTCAACAAATTCCATCATCCAGAGATAATCCTTGTAAGCCACATACAGCTCTAACATAGTAAATTCGGGATTATGCGTCCGATCCATTCCTTCGTTTCTGAAATCCTTGGAAATTTCGTAAACACCGTCGAATCCTCCCACAATCAAGCGTTTCAGATATAATTCATCCGCGATGCGCAGATAGAGTTTCATATCCAAGGTGTTGTGATGAGTAACAAAAGGTCGAGCCGCGGCGCCGCCGTAAATCGGCTGGAGTACGGGCGTTTCCACTTCCAACAAACCTTGCGTATCCAAATAATTTCGTATTGCACTAATAATTTTAGAACGTTTTACGAAGACTTCCTTAACATGAGGGTTGACAATCAAATCCACATATCGTTGACGGTAGCGAAGTTCTTTATCGGAAAATTGGTCATAAATTATTTTGTTTCCGTTTTCGTCAATCGCTTCCTTTGCAATGGGAATGGGACGAATGGATTTTGCAAGCAGTTGCAAATCCTTCGCATGAACGGATATTTCTCCCGTTTTTGTTTTGAAAACGAATCCTTCAACACCAACAATATCACCGATGTCCATTAACTTAAAAGCCTTGTATTGCTCGTTCAAATCATCCCGTCGTAAGTAAATCTGAATCTTTCCCTGGGCGTCTTGTATATGCGCAAAAGAGGCTTTCCCCATTTTGCGAATTGCCATTAAACGCCCTGCAATTCTCACTGTTTGGTTTTCATACTTATCATAATTCTCTTTAATTTGCAAGGAATATGCCGTAACGTCATACGCGTAAGCGTAAGGAGTGATTCCCATTTGTTTTAATTCTTCCAACTCTTCAAGACGCCTTTTCATCAATGTATTCAAGTCGCTTTCCGGTAAATTAACGGCCAAATTATCCTCCGAAATTGTTTTTTAAACTGAAAAATTTTTTTTAATCAAGATAGGAAATATAATTAATTGCTCACCCAAGTGAAAAAATATTGCCCGTTCTCCCCGACTTTTCAATGCATAAGGCGAGAAAAGACAATAAAAAAGCGTCCCGAAGGACGCTTTCGAAAAATTTATTGAAGCTTAAAGAGTATAGGTATTGATACCTGCACCTTTACAGGTTTTCCTCTCTGCCTTCCCGGTTTGAAGCGGGTGGCTTTTACAGCACGCATTGCTTCTTCGTCGCAACCGGCGCCAATACCTTTTATCAATTCAACCTTTTCTACAATGCCTTTTTCATTCACGAATGCCTTGACAAACACTCTGCCTTGTACACCGGCACGCTTAGCGATTTCGGGATAATGAATCCTTGCCTGAATTGCTTGAATACCGCCAATGGGTTCAGGCATTTCTTCCACCGCTACAAAGAAATGAGGAGCAGTGTCTTCCTCTTTATCTTCTTTAACCGGCGGAGGCGGAGCGGCGACTTGCTCGTTAACGTCAAGCTCCGTTTCTTCAAGCTCTATATCCTCCAAATTCTCGTCCGAGGGTGCCTCGATTGGAATAGGCGGTTTCGGCGGAGGCGGAGGCGGAGCCTCTTGTTTTGTATGTTCAACATCTTCCACTTGTACCAACTCCTGCGGGGCTTCTATTTTAACTTTCTGCTTCTCATATCGCGGGAAATACTTGAACGCAATTATGAGAACAAAAAGCGCCACCGCCAAGCTGATTTCGAACACGCGTTGGTACTTTAATTTTAAATCTACTTTAGGATTCTTTTTTAATGCCAAGATAACCTCCTACATGCAATATATTTTGCTCGAAAAATTATTAAATGATTTTACAATTTGCAAATTGTTTTTAAATTATTTTCGTTTTTTTGCCTCCGTACTTTCGCTTTTTACCATGAGATTAACTCGAAAGTTCCGTGGAAACGGGTTCGGAAAACCTTTTGATAAATTTCCTAATCAGCAAAGAGGCAATCAAAGCGCCGAGGAAATCTGCCAACCAATCCAATATTTCCCCGCTCCTATTGGGAATAAAAAGTTGATGAATTTCGTCCAGCGCCGCATAAATCGCGATTATCACCACACTCCAAAAACCGTAGTTGGAATTAAGTCTTTCGAATTTATTTTGCATGTGCAACGCCAAAGTCAAAAGCAAGCCGAGTACTGCATATGCGAAAAAGTGTTCTATTTTATCACTGATTTTTAATTTTTCAACAAATTTCACCGACGGGAGACTCGTCATAACAAAAAGCACGCTCCAGTACACTGCAAGCGGGTAATACACAAGTATTTTTTTATTCTTCTTCAGAGTCAAATAAAAACGTCTCATTGATAAAATCGATAGTGTTAGGAATATTCAAAATCAAATCTTCGGCGGTAATGCTTAATTCCGACATTTCCTCGCTCAGAATATCCGCATCCAAGCTGTGAAGATAAACCGAAGAGACAACGGAATTTTCCAATTCCTTGTTTTGAGCTATGAAACTTGCAATAATTCCCGTAAGGACATCACCCGTTCCGAATTTTGCCATTCCCGGATTGCCCGTAGTGTTAATAAAAGCTTCTCCTTTTGCGTTAAAAATAATCGTGGGAGCGCCTTTGAGCACAAGGAGTGTTTTGTGGGCTATTGCAAATTCGCGTCCGTATTTCAATATGTTTTTCTTTAATTCGTCATTCGAAATTCCCAACAAAGCCGAAAATTCGCCGTAGTGCGGAGTAAGAACCTTGTTTTTCAAGCTCACGCTGTCCAGTTTAATTTTTGAAAGAGCAAAAATAGCATCGGCGTCTATCACGAATTTTTTCTCGCGGTATTTCTTCAACATTTCAACCACTGCGGAAATCGTTTCCTCCTCACGTCCTAAGCCGGGACCCAATGCGATCACGTCCGATTTCTCAATTAAAGTCTCGAGCTCTCCAATGGCAGAGCTTGAAAAAACTCCCTTGCCATTGCTTTCGTAGGGACTTACAATTGCGGAATTGACTTTAGTTTGTGCAACAATTCTGGACTCCTCCGGTACGGCAAGATAAACAGCTCCCGCTCCACTATAAATGGCGGCATTTGCGGAATATACCGCCGCTCCTATTATATTTTTCGAGCCCGCAATCACGAGTACTTTACCGGCAGAGTATTTATTGTCGTCGACCTCTCTTACGGGCAAAGCGAGGAAAGCATCTTCTGGTTCGATAAGGTATTCTTTAACATCCATTTTATCGAACAGTTCGGGACCTATGCCGATGTAGCCTTTCTCGACTGTACCCGCATATTTATAACCCGCGCCATAGAACAAGCCGGTCTTAAGCTCCGCCAACGTCACGGTCAAGTCCGCTTCGAAAGCTTCTTCAGCGTAAGAATTATGCAAATCCACGCCTGTGGGCGAATCGATTGCTATTTTAATTGCATGAAAAGAATTGAGCTTTTGCACTATTTCTTTATAGGGACTTCTGAGCAAACCTTTTGCACCCGTTCCTAAAATGCCGTCCACTATGACATCACATTCCTTGAAAACATTCAAATCTCTCACGGATTTGAAATTTACCAATTTCGAACCTTTCGTCTTGGAAATTAAATTTTTCAAAACTTTGTAATTAAACTCGGCATCTCCCTTCAATTCTTTTTCGGAAGGTATGGAAACAACTTTTACGGCAAATCCGTGATTAATAAAGTGCCTTGCCAAGGCGAAAGCATCTCCCCCATTATTCCCCTTTCCTGCGATTATACCTATTTGGGAAAGCTCGTTCAAATCGGGAAAATGCTGTCGTATTGCAAGATAAATACTGCGGGAAGCGTTTTCCATTAGTACAATCCCTTCCAAGCCAAGTTTTTCAATGGCATATTTGTCCGCTTCCCGCACCTGCTCGACCGAAAACAAAGGTATCATTTTTTCACCCAAATTTTATTGACAAATATAAATTTCTGTTACGATGCGTATTTGTTCATTCAAAATAACATCTCTTTTCAAAAAAAGAAAGGACGCCGAAACGCGTCCTGTCAATTGCACAAATTCATTATCGGAGAAAAACCTCATTTTATAACCGATGTTATCAAGTTCATCAACAAATTTGGCATAACGCCCAGAGCCAGCACCAAAATTCCCGAAAGAGTAATAGCTATAATTCCACCAGCCTTAGGGCGAACGACAAAGTCTTCTTGCGTTTCTTTGAAATACATATAAACCACAACGCGGAGATAAAAGTAAACGCTTATCGCGCTTGCGATAATACCGATTATCGCTAGCCACGTGAGGTTGTTCTCAATTGCCCCCACAAAAACATAATATTTCCCGAAGAATCCCGCCAGTGGGGGTATGCCCGCCAATGCGAACATGAACAAAGCCATAAAGCCCGCCAAAACGGGGCATTTTTTGGATAATCCCGCATAAGCGTCCAAGTCGATTCGAGAATCGTTTTCCCCTTCGACAATTGCTATAACACCGAAAGCACCCAAATTCATAAACGTATATGCCGCAAGATAAAATATAATGCCCGCCATACTGTAAGTATTTCCCGAAGCCAAGCCTATAGACATGTATCCCGCATGAACAATGGAGCTGTATGCAAGCATTCTTTTCAAATTTTTCTGGGCAATCGCCACAATACTCCCGTAGAGCATGGAAAGAAGCGATATGGCAATAAAATAATCCCTAAAAGTATGAGGCGCACTGCCGGTGGTAACAGCCGTTAAGGTTAGAATCAAAACGCTGAACGCCGCCGCCTTTCCGATGGTGGACATTACACCGGTAACCGTAGTGGCGGAACCTTGATATACATCGGGCACCCACATGTGAAAAGGGAACGCCGCTATTTTGAACGAAAAGCCCACAAAGAAAAGTCCCAAACCGATAACAAACAAAGGTTTGGTCAATAGTGCCGAAAAGCGGCTAAAAAGAAAATGCAAGTTGGTATTCCCCGCCGTTCCATAAATCAAACCGATGCCGTAAACCACGAAACCCGTTGCAAAAGCGCCCAAAAGGAAATACTTCAGAGAAGCTTCGTTGGCGCTTATTTTCTTTCTGTTAATTCCGGCAAGTATGTAAAAACTTATGGACATCAATTCCAAGCCGAGAAATACGGTAAATAAATCCAAAGAACCGGCAAGGAGCATCATTCCCAACACGGAAGAAAGCAAAAGGATATAAAACTCACCGAAATCGGCACCGTATTTGTGAATATAATCCGCCGAGCTTAGCACGGCAATCAAAGCGCCGAAGTTGAAAACAAAATTGAATATGGCGGATTTACCACCGATATGTAGCATTCCATAAACGGATAAATTCAAGTCGATTTGATACAGAGAAAGAATTGAAACGGCAAGGAAGAACAAAGCCGAAAACCACGGCAATATTTTCTTTCCCTTAGCGGTGAATATTTCAATAAGGACGGCTAAAACTATAGCCGAACCCAAAAGCACGAATGGCAAAATCTGCATAAACATTGAACTTCCCATAAAAATCCTTATTCAAAAAATAGTATATCGTCTTCCACTTTTTCGATTTTTAATTTGTGTTCTCCGTCGAGAAGAACATTTAGTTTTTCATGGTCTTCGAAATTAAAAACATCATTCCCTTCTTGAACCACTATCATTTTAATTCCTTTAAATTCGGTAACCACTTCCGAAAGGTCGTCCACTTCGTGGAAATAGATTTCGGTAAAATTATCGACCATTTTGTAGCACGCTCCCCTTTTGCTGGAGCTAAAATCGGTAATGATTTCATTTTCAAAAATCACCTTCAAAATGTGGCAACGAAAAGGCAAAAGAACTCTATTGCCAAAATAGAGTCCGTATCCACCTTTCTCCAAAACTTCTTTAATCGTGCTCATATTTTACCCCTTACCAAAGAAAAATACCAACCAAACCAATGCGAAAATAGGCACCAAAATTGGAATAGCATATTTAATGAAATAAGTAAAGAAACTCGGCATTTTTATACCGGAACGTTCGGTTATGGATTTAACCATGAAATTAGGTCCGTTTCCTATATACGTCATTGCGCCGAAGAAAACAGCACCCACGGAAATCGCTTGCAAGTAAAGCGGGTCAAGAACTTGGAACTTATGAACTTCCGCGGCTATATTAACATTCAATCCCCATTTCCCCATTGCGGCGCTCAAGAAATTAACGAAAGTGGGGGTGTTATCCAAAAAGCCGGAGAGAGCGCCGGTTGCCCAATAGAAAATACCGGCGTTCAATTCACTTCCGTAAGCATGCGCTTCGTAAGCAATCAATTGCAAAGCAGGAATCATCGTGGCAAATATTCCAATAAACAAATAAGCCACTTCCCTAATCGGTTCGAACTCAAATTCGTTGGCTTTCAATATTTCTTTATCCGCCGTTTTATAAGAAGCATAAATTACGATAAACATTATTATTTCCCTAAAGCCGAACGGCAAAGGTTCCAAAGAAGGCACCCAAGGCATTACGGCGGGGTCGATAAAGACGGCGACAAGAATAATCAACAGATAAAGCAAATTTATTTTCCCTTTAAAAACTATATTCCCTTTGTATTCCGTATCGTCTTCCTTTTCCATTCTTGCATGTCGCCAATCGAAAACATAAAAAACAGCAAGAACCAGAACAACCGTCGGCAACCAAATATGCCAGTTGTTTTCCAAGAACCAGAAGAAATCTACTCCTTTGAGAAAGCCCAAAAACAGTGGTGGGTCTCCTATCGGCGTAAGCGCTCCCCCGATATTACTTACGAGAAAAATGAAGAAAATAATGTGATAAGGATGAATTCTTTTTCGGTTAAATTTGATATAAGGGCGAATCAAAACCATCGAGGCTCCCGTCGTGCCGATAATATTGGACAATATGGCGCCAATAAAAAGTATTATCACATTTACCAAGGGAGTGGATTTTCTGTTGACATCAATCAGAATGCCGCCGGAAGCAACGAAAAGCGAACCGAGAAGTGCAATAAAGGAAATGTATTCCGCCAACGTGTGCAAAAGTATATGAGTATTATGCAAAACAGTGATGTAATAAATTACCGGTATCAAGCCAAGCAGAATGGAAATTTTCGGGTAATGCTTTTCCCAAAAGCGATGATAAAAAAGAGGACCGGTAGCAATCATCAAAAGAATAATAATAAACGGTAAAACCATCCAGCCGGAAGGAAGAGCGTGCGCCATTTCTTGCGAGGCTTTTGCCGTTTCCTCCGAAAGCTCGCTTGCAAATGTTCCAACATTCAAAAGAAAGAAAAACAGCGGAATAAATATTTTACCACTTAATATTTTCTTCATAAATTACCTTTTAGAAAAAGTTAAACGTAAAAGTACTTACCGAATGCAATATGCTTTGCGTAGCGGAAGCGGAAACATTAAGAAATGTGCTCGGATAAACGCCAATCCACACAATAAAAATAAGAATAGGAATCAACACAACAAGCTCCCGCGTGTTCATATCTTTTAACCCTTCCAGCTTTGGATTTGTAACTTTTCCCCACACGACTCTTTCATACATCCAAAGCAGATAAACAGCAGCGAAAATCACTCCGGTTGCGCCGAAAATAACAAACCAATAACTATTGAGAACTTGCGATTTAAAGGAGCCTAAAAGGATTAAAAACTCACCGATAAAACCGTTTAATCCCGGCAGACCGATTGAAGAGAGAGAAACAATCATTAAGATGGTAGCATAAATCGGAACCAGCTTTGCAATTCCACCGTAGTAAGCAATTTCGCGTGTATGTGTTCTTTCGTAAATAACTCCCACCAAAAGGAACAAAGCGCCCGTGGAAAGCCCGTGATTAATCATTTGAATTACCGCACCCTGCACGGCTTCCGGCGTTAATGCAAAAATTCCCAATACCACGAATCCCAAGTGGGAAACGGAGGAATACGCCACAAGTTTTTTCATATCTTTTTGAATCATGGCAACAAGGGCGCCATATATGATCCCAATAACGGCAAGGACGGAAACATAAGGAGCGAAATAAACCGTTGATTGTGGAAAAAGGGGCAGATTGAAACGCAACAAGCCGTATGTTCCCATTTTAAGAAGTACGCCAGCAAGTATTACCGAACCTGCCGTGGGGGCTTCCACGTGAGCATCGGGCAGCCATGTATGCAACGGGAAGAGAGGCACTTTTATGGCAAAGCTAATAAAGAATGCCAGAAACATGTAACGCTGTATCTGTACGGGAATCGTCGGACCCACACTGTAAAGCTCAACAATATCGGAGGTAAAATGTCCTAATTGACTCGAAGCGTAAACGGTAAGCCAGATTATTGCAACGAGCATCAACAAGCTACCCGCCATTGTAAAGATGAAAAATTTAACCGAAGCGTAAATTCTCCGCTCCCCGCCCCATATCCCGATAATAAAATACATCGGAATGAGCATCGCTTCCCAGAAAATATAGAACAGAAATAAATCCAAGGAAACAAAGACGCCGAGCATGGCAAATTCCAACAAAAGCATAAAGAAAGTAAATAATTTTACTTTCTCCTTAATACTGCTCCAACTGGAAACGAGGGTAAGAGGAGTAATAAACGTCGTTAGCAAAATCAGCAACATGGAAATGCCATCAATTCCCACCGAGTAGGAAATATTAAGGCTTTTAATCCATTGGATTTTCTCGGTAAATTGGAAAGTGGAAAGCGAAGAATCGAATTTACTAAAAATAAGAATTGAAATAAGAAATGTAACGGTCGAAACCGCCACTGCAAACCAACGGATTAAGTTTTTCTGTTCTTCCTTAAAGAAGAGCAAAATAACAGCGCCTAAGAGAGGCGTAAACAGCAGATATGTTAACAAATAATTTTCCATAGGCTAAAAACTCGCAATAATCCAAAATAGAACGATAGCTATTCCCGCAAGCATAACCACAGCATAGACTTGCGTAACTCCCACTTGAAACTTTTTAAACCATTCGGAAAGTCGAGCCACCACAGCCGCAACACCATTAACAAAGCCGTCGATTATTTTTACATCGGTAAATTTCCAAAGTATCGACTCGGAACCTTTTTTAATCGGCTCTATTACGGTAGCATCATAAAATTCATCTACGAAATATTTATTGAGCAAAATATTATAAAGCGTGGAAAAGCGCTCGGAGGTTTTTTCAGCAATGTCCTTGCGCTTAGTATAAATATAATAAGCCAAATAAATCCCCGAAATCGCCAGGATAATCGAAATGCTCATCAGCAGAATCTCGGTGGCGTGGGAATAATAATTCATTTCCGCGAGCCTTTCCTTTGCGGGTTCGAAAACAGGCTCGAGCCAACTTTCGAAAGCGTTGCCTCCCTCGCCCGAAAAAACTTCGGGGATTCCCACGTATCCGCCGATAACGGAAAGGATACCCAAAATAATCAAGGGGACAGTCATTACCTTTGGAGATTCATGCGGGTGATATTCGCTTCCGAATCTCTCCTCGCCCCAAAAAGTAAGAGCGACAAGACGGAAAATATAAAAAGCGGTCAACAATGCGGTAAAGGCACCTATTGCCCAATAAAACCAATTCCCGTCGGCAAATGAATACCAAAGAATTTCATCTTTCGAAAAGAAGCCCGAAAATCCGGGGAAACCCGATATAGCCAAAGCCGCCATGAGAAAAGTAAAATATGTTACCGGCATGTGTTTTTTTAGTCCCCCGTAATGACGAATATCTTGGTTTTCGTGCATTGCATGGATAATGGAGCCTGCGCCCAAGAACAAAAGAGCTTTGAAGAAAGCATGCGTCATTACGTGAAAAATTCCCGCGGCGAATGCTCCAACACCGGTTGCCAGAAACATGTAGCCCAATTGGGATATGGTAGAATACGCAAGGACTTTCTTTATATCGTTTTGCACAAGCCCGATTGTAGCGGCAAAGAAGGCGGTTAACGCCCCGATTATCGCCACGACGGTCATCACAGCGGGCGCGGAAGCAAAAATAATCGAGGTTCGAGCAACCATATAAACGCCAGCGGTAACCATTGTGGCGGCATGAATCAAAGCCGATACCGGTGTAGGTCCCGCCATTGCATCGGGTAGCCAAACATAAAGAGGAATTTGAGCCGATTTTCCCGTAGCGCCGATAAAGAGGAAAAGAGCTATCAGACTGAAAGTTACGGTCGTTACAGGAGCAAATTCGGCTTTATGGAACACTTCGAGAAAATTAAGGCTTCCGAAAGACTTGTAAATCAAGAACATTCCCAACAGAAAACCGAAATCCCCTATTCTGTTGGTAATAAAAGCCTTTTTCGCCGCTTTTGGAACGGTGCTTTTCTCGAAATCCTTTTCGTACCAAAACCCTATCAACAAATAGGAACAAAGTCCGACGCCTTCCCAACCCAAAAAGAGGACCAAGAAATTATCTCCCATCACCAGGTTCATCATTGCAAAGATAAAGAGGTTCAGGTAGGCGAAGAATTTCCAAAAGGCTTTGTCGCCATGCATATATCCGATAGAATAAACATGTATCAAAAAGCCCACACCCGTTACCACCAAAGCCATAACAAGCGAAAGTTGGTCCACGAGATAACCGAATTCAATATGCAAACCGGCAACGTTCAGCCATGTAAAAAGATTCACCACATGTTGCCTTTGTTCCACGGGTAGGCTTGACATTTCAAAAAAAGCACCGAGAGCAATTAAGAAAGCAATTCCCACGGTGCTGCTGCCAATAATCCCGATTATCTTTTCGTTTTTTATTTTACTACCGAAAAGCCCGTTAATCAGAAAACCGATAAGCGGGAACAATATCGTAAGATAAATTAAGTCAATCATCAATTACCTACCATTTAAAAATGTTAATCTCGTCAATATTAACTGTTTTCTTGTTTCTGAAAATTGCAATTATAATTGCAAGTCCCACAGCCGCTTCCGCCGCCGCCACGGTCATAACAAAGAAAACGAATATTTGACCGATGGGATTTCCCAGAAAAGAGGAAAAAGCCACCAGAGTGAGATTCGCCGAGTTCAACATTAGTTCGATAGACATAAAAACAACAATTGCATTCCGGCGAATTAAAACTCCCGTCACGCCAACAAGAAACATAAAAGCGCTGAGAATCAAGTAATATTCAATAGGTATTGCGTTCATCTTATTTCAATTTCTTTTTTGCTAAAATTAATGCGCCGATTGTGGCGGCAAGCAATAAAAATCCCGCCGCTTCGAATGGCACGATATAATCGGTATAAAGAGAATGTCCAATCGTTTCCACAGTACCGTTTTGTCCGTTAGCCATTATATTTGCCAAATCCGCGGAGGGATGAGCTAAGAGAATTACATAAGCTATCTCCGCAAAGACAAGGACTGCGGTAATGATTGCAAAGATTTTCAAAAATTTGGCTCTCGCAAAAATTTTCTCTTCTTTTTCCGTATTCAAAAGCATCAATACAAATAGGAAAAGCACCATTATTGCGCCCGCATAGACAATTATCTGAGCTACGGCGATAAATTGGGCTTGCAATAAAAGATACAATCCTCCTAATGCAAAGAAATTAAGAATCAGAAAAAGGGCGCTATAAACCGCGTTAAGCCTCGTTATCATCAAAACAGATGAGACAACGGCAACGATTGCGAGAACAACAAAAAGAATAATTTCTAAACTCATCAGGGTGTATTCCTATAAATCATTCTCGGAAACGGAATTGTTTCGCGAACATGTTCCAGTCCGCATATCCACGCAACGGTTCGTTCGAGTCCCAATCCAAAGCCGGAGTGAGGCACGGAACCGTAACGTCTTAAATCCAAATACCATTCGAAAGGTTCGCGAGGCAAATTATGTTCTTCCAATCTTTTCACAAGTGTATCATAATCGTCCTCGCGTTGACTCCCTCCGATTATTTCGCCGTAACCTTCCGGTGCAAGGACATCCACTGCGAGAGCGAGTTTCGGGTTTTCGGGGTCGCGCTTCATATAGAAAGCCTTGACCTCCGCGGGATAACGATGTACCATTACCGGTCGGTCGAATTGGTCGGAAATTATTGTTTCGTCCGCCCCGCCGAAATCATCTCCCCACGGGAAGTCCACTCCGTTTTTCTTCAAAATCTCCACCGCTTCGTCATACGTAATGCGCGGGAAGGGACGTTTAACGTTCTGAAGTTTCGTGGTATCGCGTTCTAAAATTTCAAGCTCCTTGGCGGAATCTTTTAAAACCGTTTGAACGATATACTCAATAAATTCTTCCGCCAGGTCCATATCGTCGTTCAAATCGAAGAAAGCCGCTTCGGGTTCCACCATCCAAAACTCGGTAAGATGTCGCCGCGTTTTGGATTTTTCGGCACGGAAAGTAGGACCGAAAGTGTAAACCCTTCCAAGCGCCAGCGCACCGGCTTCGGCATAGAGTTGTCCCGACTGAGTAAGGTATGCTTTACCCAAGTCAAAGTACTCTGTTTCAAAAAGCGTGGACGTCCCCTCCACCGAAGTCGGAGTAATAATGGGAGTATCCAGCAATGTAAAACCTTTGCCGTCAAAAAAGTCTCTTATCGCCTTTACAATTCTATGGCGGACACGCAAAATTGCGTTTTGTCTTTTGGAACGGAGCCAGAGATGACGATGGTCCATCAGAAAATCGACGCCATGCTCCTTTGGCGTGATAGGATAGTCGTGGGTTTCGTGAATAACCTCGATTTTTTTGACGTCAAGCTCGTAACCGCCGGGGGCGCGTTTTTCCTCCTTGACCGTGCCCCATACACGGAAGGAAGATTCCTGTCCCATTTTATCCGCCGCTTCGAATTCCTCCGGCGTAACATTTCCCTTGAAAACGACACATTGCAACAATCCTGTGCCGTCTCTTAAAATTAAAAATTGAATCTTTCCGCTTGACCTTTTATTGTAGAGCCACCCTTCAAGCTTGACATCCTGTCCGACGTGTTCCGCTAAGTCCTGAATATAAACCTTATCTTTCATACTTTCCGGTATTATTTTGAGTTCCGAAATATAATTACGCCCTAAAATAAAAGCAAAAAAAATAGTGCGTTTTTGCAATCAAAGAGAAAAAATATTGTTCAAAGAACCATCGCTTAAATAGGCTAAGAAGATTTATTTAAATTTTCCAGCAAGTTTTCCCATTTATATTCCGCTATCGCGGAAACTTCTTTTAGCTTTTTTACCAAATCATATTTGGCTTTCAACAATATCTCAAAACGTTTTTGTTTGTTTACACGAGAGCTCACATTCCGTAAGTTACAAATGTCGTTGAGAATCGAAAGGGTGAACAACCAATCAATTAAATCCTCGAAATTTTCCTTGCTATAGTATTTTATTCCTTTATACTCATGGAGAGCAATGAACTCACGAACATTCTCCGTTTTGAGAAGCTCTGTCATTTCTTTAAATACTCCGCGCAGAATTCTTCTTTTGAATTTAGAATTGTTTCTATTGATGTTATCGATGCTCAGAAGTTTTTCAAAGTTCCCGTCCGATTTCAGAATATTCAGTAGAATTTCATCGAAATAAATTTCGCTTTCGTTGCGCCCGAAACTTTGCAGATGCCTGCGTATTATCGAATCCAACCGGAGAGCGTCTTTGATTTTTTCTCCGAACAACTCTTGTATTAAATCGTCAAGTAAATGTATGAGAAGTAATTGCAGATTTTCTTTGTAATTATTTTGCAAGGAAATTTTAAGAGAATGCTCCACACCCACAAGATTGAAATCTTTTTCCGTTTTGTCTAATCGTTCGTTTAGTTCGATTACGGCTTCCAATTTATTTTTGAAATCCTCGAAACGTCCTTGTGCAAAGTCCTTTCCAAGATAATCTCCAACCGAGTTCAGATAATTTAGAATTGAGTTCAGCAATCTTTCTTCCGTTTCGGAAAGCTCGGGTTTTTGCGCTACGGCTTCGAACACAAAGCGGGAAAATAGATTATCCTCGAAAATTCTTTCAAATGATAAGTGTATAGGCTCCAAATCCAATAATATTAAGGCTTCGCGAATGCTATCGGTCGGCTCGCCTTGTAAATACTGCGCGAGACGTCTATAACGTCCGTCCGAATCATATACTTCCTCGAATTCCGTAAAAACCAAGTATTGAAATCCGTCCAGCAGAAATTCGAATCCGTTGGAGCAAATTTTTTCCCCCGAAAAAATCCACTCTTGCCCGGAAGTTATTTCTTTTGCAATGTAGAAATAATCGACACCGGGCAATATCTCCAATTCCTCACAAATGTTAACCCGTTTTAATCTCCCGTTTTCTTTTTTAATCATTTTGGGAGTGGAATTTTTAACATGTCCTTTCGCCCTTTCATATTTATTGTTATAAAGGACGAGAGCCTTTTCCCTACCGAATTTATTGGTAAAAACGAAAACGTTTTCATTAACGGAGCCGAGATCGTTTTCGAAATCGTACAGCCAAAAGTTTTCTACTTCGCTAAACAAGTAGCGTTTCCGCAGAATAGGAAATATTTCTTTCCGGTGGCGTTCCACCAAATATTCATCGGGAGTTTCATCGTAATAAGCTCGTTTGTATTCCATACCATACTTTTCGGTGAATCCTTCGATTTGCCCGTGTGCAAACATCGGTAATCCCGGCAAGGTGGTCATCATCACGCACACGCCGAAATACTTATCCCCTTTTCCGAATTGTTTTATAGCCGTTTCCTCATCGGGATTACTCATAAAATTCACATAGCGCTTCAAAATATCGGGGTCGAATTCGAGAGTGTTCGTAATCAATTCGCGATATTTTTTATTTTCCTCGTTCATCATCATATGCATGAAAGCGCTGTTATAAACGCGATGCATTCCGAGTGTACGCACAAAATAGCCTTCCATTAACCAAAAAGCCTCCGCCAGGAGAAGAGTATTGGGTTTCTCGGCATTTATTCTATCAACAACCTCGCGCCAAAATTCTTTCGGGAAAAATTTATCAAATTCTTTTTTACTCATTGCAAATTCCGAGCGGGAAGGAATATCACCGCCCTCGCCGGGTTCGGGATACCAAAGTCTTTTAAAATGACGTTTGGCAAGAGTCATTGCCGCATCGAAACGGATAATGGAGAATTTATCGGCGACCTCAAATATCTTTTGAATTACCGCTTCCCGCACTTCCGCTTTAATCATATCCAATTGAGCGGTATCGTTCCAAGGCATATTGGTGCCATCGTTGCCGTGATAAATATAGCGTGTTTCGCCCGTTGTTTTATCTCTCCACCGAAACACCACTGCGGCGTCGCTCTTAGAATAATAACCGTCCTCAATTTTAATTTCTATTCTGTTATCCTCCGAAAGGTCGGGTCCCGTGAACGAATACGACGGGAAAGGCACATCTTTTCTCTGCACAAAATAATCGGGATGATTAAGCACCCAATCCGAATAAATTCCGGTATGATTGGGTACCATATCGCTTGCCAATCTTATACCTCGGGCTTTTGCTCTCTCGTCTAAATTGCGATATGCCTCTTCCCCGCCCAATTCGGCGGCAATCGTATAGTCGTAAAGAGAATAAGCGGAAGCAACGGCGTCGATATTGCCCGTTAAATGTTTAATTTTTTTCGAAGCGGGACTTCTTTCCCAAATTCCAATTAGCCAAAGAGCATTGATATTAGCGGAGGCGAGCGCGTCCAACTCTTCGTCTGGGATCTGGTCTAATCTCTTTATTTCCTTTCCGTATTTCTTCGAAAGTTGGTCCAACCAGACAAAAGTATTTTTTGCAATTAGCACAACATTGGGCATCCAATCGGTATCGGGTGTGAATTTTTCTTCTTCGAGGAAATCGTCCGGGTTTTCGGAATATGTTCCTTCTTTCCTTCCAGCCTTGTAGCGAGGAGGGAAAAATTCCGGTGTTCCCCCGCCCTTTATTTCAAAAAACAACGCCTCTTCTTTGAAAACATCTTTTCCCGCCAGTATCCTCGCCGAAAATTCGTCGCCTAAAATAAATTTCCAGTTTCTTTCAATATACTCAAGCTGTTTCATTAGGTCGTTAGGATATTTTATAAACGGCTTTCTCAGAAATGCGAACAAATCCAAGAGTTCCGAGCCTAAACGTCTTTCCCCTTCGAAAAATTTCTCGAGCCGTACGATTGCCTCCCGATAAATTTCTTTACCAGTCAAATAATTCTCATCAAAAAAGAGTTTGAATTTTTTAGCGGCGGGATTGAAATTATCCAGATGGAGAAGAATCATTTCTTCCAATGTGATTTCACAATTGCTTTTCTCTCCGCTTTTCCGTTCCAAGTAATCTTCCGTATCCATCCCTTTTTGGTAAACGGCAGAAGGCGGGAAAGTCTCGTTAAATTCCCTCAGGAGTTTTCTAACGTTTTCTTTTCCCAAAGCATTGCGTAAAAAATCCAGAGCTTTTCCGATAGCGCCGAAATTTATTCGAGTATCATAAGTATGAATTACGTAATGTATAATTTCGTCGAGCAGCCCCAGCGCATTCGCTTCTCCCACAGTTATTCTGTTTTTGGCTTCGAGGCGGGCATTCACCTTGTGAACAAATTCCCGCACCGCTTTAATATTGGCAAAAACAACATTTCCGTTAAGAGAAAAAAGCTCCTCCGCCAATTTATATTTTTCGCGAATCTCTTTCGCTATGTGAAATTCATAATGAATATTTGTTTTCATTTTCGCTTAAGTGTTTTTTAAAATCACAATTTTAAATATAATACAATACAAAGGAAGCGTTGGTATGTGAGGGAAGCGAGCTACTTGAACAAAATCTTTATAAACCCGATAATCGCCCGAATATTTCTCATCTTGGAATTATCGTTTCCATAGATAGTGGGAATTTCATGGAAACAAATTTTCAATCCGTTCCTTGCGGCGTTTATTAGCATTAGACTTTCCGCCTCGAAGCCTTTTTCGTCGGTCAATATTTTCGGGATTAATTCGGTTTTAATCGCACGAAAACCGCATTGGCTATCTGCGATTTTCGCTCCCGTTTTAATTGTCAAAAGGAAAGATGTGATAAAATTACTGGCTCTTCTGAGAAGCGGCATCGTGGAGAGATTTTTTAATCTATTCCCCACCACAAAATCGCAATGTTTCAATTGCTCAATAAATTCGGGGATAAAACGAGGGTCGTGTTGCAAATCCGCATCTATTGTTACGGTAGCGTATCCGCCTATCTCCAAAGCCTTCAGAAAGCCTGTTTTCAACGCCGCTCCCTTTCCCAGATTTTTCTTGTGGTGAATAATAATTATCTTCTCAGAGGGTTCGATTCTCGTTTGCCAGTCGTCGGTGGAACCGTCGTTGACGGCGATTATCAAATCCACTTTGGTTTTTAGAATCTCAAACAGTTTCGGGAGTGTGTCGGCTTCGTTAAAAAAAGGGACTATGGCGATAACTCTATTTTTCATGTCCGAAATGCTCGAAGATACTGCGTATTCCCTTTTCACGCGTGTAATAAAGATTCTTTTGTAAGTATTCCCTGAGAGAATTTCGAGAAAGCCCGCGAATCAGTTTTCCGTTTTCGGCAATTGAAATTCCCCCCGTTTCCTCCGAGACAATCAGCGAAATCACATCCGCCTGCTCGGTTATTCCCAAACCGGCTCGGTGTCGCATTCCCAAGGGTGAATCGTTATAAGTGTTGATTGAAGAAAGAGGAAGAGTACAGCGCACGGCTTGGATTAAATCTCCTTTAATAATCATCGCTCCGTCGTGAAGCGGAGTGCGAGGAAAGAAAATCGTTCGTATTAAATTTTTATTGATTTTTGCATTAATGATTTCTCCCGTCTCCACAACTCCTTGAATTCCCGCAGAACGCACTATCACAATCAAAGCGCCGTGTTGAACTTGCGAGAGCTCGAATGCGGCATCGGTCAATATTTCCGCAATTTCCCTATTGCCCCCACGCATAAAAGCGCGTGAAAGCGGATTCCGTCCCAACAGAACAAGCAGGCGTCTTATCTCCGGTTGGAAAAGCACGATAAATGCAATCACCCAAATATCGGAAATCAATTTTAACAACCAGCCCAATGCTTTGAAATTCGCCGCTTGAGCCAAAAAGGAAAGGACAAGGACAATAATCAACCCCAGAAAAATCTGCGCCGCAACCGTTCCACGTATTATTTTATAAAGCCAATAGAAAATCAACGTTACGATGGCAATGTCCAAAACATCGAGAAGCGTAACGGAAAGGAAACCTATTTTGAACAGCTCAAGCATTTTTTAACTCTTCCGGATTATTCACAAAATTCGAAATCTGTTTTAAGTAATTCAAATATTTTACATTATGAGTTCTGACAATATTCGCGCCTTTTAAAACCGCCACGGTTTCCGCTATAACGGTCGGCACATCCCGCTTGTCAACATCAATGTTCAAGGCATTTCCCAACATTGATTTTCGGGAGATACCGATAAGCAAAGGATAACCCAACGCTTTGAATTCTCTCAAGCGTGAAATGATTTCATAATTATCAAACAGTCTTTTTCCGAATCCAATACCCGGATCGATTATTATTTTTCTAATTCCTTTCTTAACGGCGGCGTCTATTCTTTCCTCAAGAAATTCATAAATTTCATTTACCGCATCTTCGTAGGAAGGATTTTCTTGCATTGTTTCCGGAGTACCTTTAATATGCATCAAAACAATCGCTGCGGAATGTTCGCTCGCCACGTCCAGGATTTCGGGTTCGAAAGTTGCTCCGCTAATATCGTTCACGATTTTCGCTCCGGATACGAGAGCTTCTTCCGCCACGCGAGCCTTTGTCGTATCAATGGATATCACGGCTTCGGGGTTTTCGTCCAAAATGCCTTTTATAACGGGCAACACTCTGTTCAATTCTTCTTCTGTGGAAATGCTTTTGGCACCCGGACGCGTGGAAACTCCCCCAATATCAATAATTTCCGCACCCGCTTTCAGCATTTCTTTGGCATGAGCGATAGCATCTTCGGGACGAAAATATTTCCCGCCGTCGGAAAACGAATCCGGAGTTACATTCAAAATTCCCATGGCGGAAATATTGCCTGCGGGAAGCCCCAATTTTTCAAGGATATTCTTTTCGCGGGCGGAGTTCCCCGCATAGTTTTCTATCTTCCGTAATATCAGCTTTCCTATCTCGTCCTTTTCCAAGCCGGGGGATTCCACTACCAACTCGTGAAATGCGCTTAAAGTACCGAGTGCGAGAAAATCAAAATTATCTCCGTTTTCGGAGATGTACGAAAGAATCTTTCTGTTTAAAAATTCCCTTTTCAAATTCATTGCCGTATCGGCAGATAAACCTCTTATTTCCAGTCCCAGTTGGTCTTGGAAATAAAGCTCGCGGAATATTCCGTACTTTTGACTGTAGCGCTTGAACAAATATCGTTCGAAAATATTTATTAATTGTATCGTCATGCTTCGGAAATAATCTTTTTCAATTCCACAACCGCGGCGGTAATATTATCCGCCTTGAACACCGAAGAACCCGCCACGAAAACATTGCAACCTGCTCGCGAAATTTTCCCGATGTTTTCCGTGTTTATTCCTCCGTCAACTTCGATTAAAAAACTGAGCTTTCTCTCCTTTCGAATCGAGTCGAGTTTCTCGATTTTCGGCAATACGTAATCTATAAAACCTTGCCCGCCGAAGCCGGGATTGACGGACATCAGCAATACAAAGTCCAAATCGGGAAGGATTTCATCCAAGACGGACAACGGGGTGGCGGGATTAAGAGCCACACCGGCTTTCGCATTATTTTCTTTAATCAGATTAACGATTCTATCCAAATGTTTTACTTCTTCGGCATGAACACTAATGAAATCCGCACCTGCTCGGGCAAATTCCCCGATAAATTTTTCCGGAGTTTCAATCATAAGATGAACATCCAATGGCAAGGAAGTGGAACGTTTTGCCGCTTCGACGACAAGAGGCCCGAATGTTAAATTCGGTACAAAATGTCCGTCCATTACATCACAATGAATAATATCCGCCCCGCCCATTTCGGCGTAACGAATTTGATTGGCAAGATTCGAAAAATCCGCCGAGAGAATCGAGGGAGCTAATAATTTTTCCATTTACCGCACACCTTTTGTTACAAAAACATCTACGTTGTCGCCAATATTTACAAGTTTGTTTTCGCTCGGATATTGATCGATAATCGTATTCGGTAGAAGATTCGGGGAATATTGATATGTAACTTTTCCTAATCGTAGAGAATTATCTCGGAGAATTCTTTTAGCCTGGCGCAAAGTTTTACCCAATAAATTCGGCACTCTAATCATACCGACTTCCGGACCCACGCTAATTTCAATATCAACGCTATCCCCCTTCGCAAGATTTGTCCCCTCGGGGAATTGTTGATTGACAACGATACCGGCGGGAAATTCCGAACGGACTTTTTTAATTTTATGAACGGCCAGCCCCAATCTTTCAAGTGTAATCTTGGCATCTCGCATGGTCTTTCCCACCAGGTTAGGCAATTTAATCATAGGCTCGCCGCCGCTCACGTAGAGATAAATTCTTCTGTGAATCTTAACTTTTCTGCCCGCTTTGGGATTTTGGAACATTACCGTTCCTTTCGGGAAATTCTCGTCATAGCGAGTGCCTTGAATTACAGGTTCCAATTCCAACTCTTTAAGAATTTTTTCCGCTTCGGCTTGCTGTCGTCCTATTAAATCCGGTACGTTGATTTCGGGCGATTTCACATAAGCGGGCATTATGTAATCGTTGATTGCAAAATATGCACCTGCCATAAGAAGAACAAAAACAAACGAGAAAAGAGCCAGTCTTTTAATAAGTTTTTTCATGTCCACTTAAACTTAAATGAAATTATCTTATCTTTAAATATAACTATTTCGTTGCGGATTTATTGAACTTTTTAGCCTTGTCAACCTTGCAATTCGGAAACGGAAATGTCGGATTTTCCGAAATCCTTTAGCATGTGCTCCGCGTACAAAGAATTTTTGATTTTCGAATCGAAAATTTTCTTTCTAAACCAAGCGTTTGCGCTTGAATTTTTAACTTCTAATGAATTAAATTAGAAAAAAGATTAAAATAATTAAGTATGCAAAAGCTTCTGGTAATACCTTCGATAGATATTTTAAACGGCAAAACCGTGAGAGTGGTTCAGGGCATAGCCGAAGTGGGAAGTAAAAATTACGGCAACGACCCTGTGGAAATGGCGATGATATGGCGTGCGGAAAATGCCAAAATGATTCATGTGGTAGATTTCGATTTTTCCCACGAACATTCGGATAAAAATCTGAGTGTCGTAAAAGAAATTTGTGATTCCGTAGTAATTCCCGTGGAATTCGGAGGAGGCATTGGCAACGAAGCCGATGCGGAAAAAGTTTTTAACGCAGGCGTGTTCCGACTTGTAATCGGTTCTTTGGCTTTCGAATCCCCCGAAGTTTTTAAGCGATTGATAGAGATTTATTCCCCCGTTAGAATTTCCGCCGCTATCGATGTAATGGATAATCAAGTGGTAATTCACGGAAGACGCGTAAAAACGGGAGTGCCACCCGTAGAATACGCTAAAAGACTGATTGATCTGGGAGCGGAAAGATTAATCGTAACCGATGTAAATAGAAACGGAATGTTGAAAGGTCCGAATATCGAGCTTTCCGTTAAAATTGCCGAGGCGACTTCGGCTAAAATTACGCATTCGGGAGGCGTACGGAATTACCATGATTTGAACGAATTAAACAAATTTACCGGAAAAGGAATCGACTCCGTAATAATCGGGCGCGCTTTGTACGAAAATAAATTCCCTTGCCAAAAAATTTGGCGACTGGCAGAACAAAAAATTTTCATGTGAGGAAAAAAATGGAAACGCAAAAAGTATCGACAAAAAGCACTTTCTGGACAAATCTATTCAAAGCCCCTACCGAAAGCGATGAACTGGAAGCTGTTTTGAAAAGCATGCCCCCTTTCGAAAAGTTAAAAAAGAAACATTTACATCTATTGATGGAATTAATGCACAACCGCCTTTATGCGGAAAATGAATACATTTTTTATCAGGGAGACCCCGGCATAGGACTTTATATAATCCGCGAAGGCGAGGTCTCTATTGTTCATGGCAATAAGGAAAACGACCAAAAAGAATTGGCTCGGCTTAAAAAAGGCGATTTTTTCGGTGAACTGGCTATGTTCGACGATGAAATTCGTTCCGCTTCCGCTGTAGCGGTAAAAGAAACCACTGTTACGGTGATTTTCAAACCCGACTTGCAAGAATTCATCGACAAATTCCCCGCCATCGGTGTAAATATTCTGCGAGGCTTGGCTCAAATTGTAGCTGTAAGACTACGGCACTTGAACAAAGAATATAACGATTTAATTACCGAATGTTTCGAAAAATAGGAGGGATAAAAATGCAAATAAAAAAAATAGTTGTGCCGATTGATTTTTCCGATTATTCCGTAAAAGCGTTAGAATACGCCGTAGATTTCGCCCAGGTTTTTTCGGCAAAACTCTATCTCGTAAGTGTTATCGAGCCTATGATTTATCCCACGGATTTCGGAATGGGACAAATAACAATCCCCGAAATTGGGACCGACTTGAGCGAACAAACCGAAAAACAGCTCGAAACTTTGATGCAAGAGAAAATAGCGGGAAAAGTGGAAGCGGAAAAAATAATCAGAACGGGCAGACCTTTTTTGGAAATAATAGATGTGGCATCGGAAACTGATGCTGATTTGATAATAATTGCCACTCACGGATTAACGGGAGTGGAGCATTTGCTTTTCGGGAGCACGGCGGAGAAAGTTGTCCGAAAAGCTCCTTGTCCCGTGCTGACTCTGCGCGAACCCATAAAAGGTTTCCGCTTTAAAAATCAATAATATCAATGGAAAATTCACCCGAAAAGCTTGAGAAAATATTTAACGACAATCTTTCCGGGAGCAAGGAATTACTCGCCAAAATTCACAATTTCTTAAAAACGGAGTGGGAAAATCTCCCGGAGCCGACGGAAACCTTAAAGGAAATTCGGCACAGGCTCTCGTCCTTTACGGCGATAGAAGAATATTGCACCAGATTGGAAAAGATTATCCGCGAAAAAGGGGACGTGGAAAATTTTTTTACCGAATTTGAAGAACATCAAAAAGAATTGCCCGAAATACTACTCCGAAAACTAATTCCCTATCTTGAAGGCAAAAACACAATTTTGACTATCTCCAACAGTAAAACAGTGGCGGATGTTTTAATCAAATATTTCAATGAAAAGGGCAAGATAAAAATCATTGTATCCGAATCTCGCCCTCAAAACGAGGGAATTTTGATGGCGGAAAAATTTTCTCGCGCTGGCATACCCACGAAATTAATCACGGAAGCAATGTTGGGAAACGCCGCTAAGGAAGCGGATATAGGAATAATCGGAGCGGATAAAATTTTGGCGGACGGTTCCGTGATAAACAAGGTCGGCTCTTTCACTATGGCAATTGCGCTGAAATATTTTTCGAAGCCGTTGATAGTTTTGGGTGAAAATTCCAAAAAGAGCAAAGAAATCGAGTTTCATCCCCGTTATTTCTCTCCCCAAGAAATACTTTCAGAAGAAAAATCTATGATACAAATCACAAATTACTATTTTGAGAGGGTTCCTGAGACCTTAATCACAGCAATCGTAAGCGATTAGTGCTATATTGCATGTGAATTTAATTTAGAATTATAAAAATTATTTGAATAAAAAATGACAACCCACGAAACAAAGATAGCCTCCACCCCTTAAAACCCAAAACCCGTACCCCCGCGCCTTTGTTCTTTGACCCCGGGAGCAAAGGCGCTTCCCTTCTTTTTTAATACAAAAATACCCCTCCCCGAAATTCTCGAAGAGGGGTAAGAAGAGAGTATGATTTGGGCTTTAAATCTCGGTAGAAGGTCGCGGCATTTGTTTGTGAACCACGTCCCCAGGTCGGTCAATCGGTAGCTCGTTTAATTTATCGTAAAGCCGCATATCAATCCAGCGATATCCTTCCAGAAAAAGGGAATAACGTTTTTGTTTCAAAACCTCGTCGAGAGCATTGTTTGCATTGAGAGAAACATTGCCCAAGCCTGCGGCGTTCCGAATAAAATTCACATCGCTTTCCGCTTCGGCATAATTTCCCAAACCTACGTTCGCTTCCGCATGGAGAAGTATCAACTCCTCGTTGCGAATTATCGGGAAAGGATCCGTACTACTTTGAGAAACGGTTTGTGCATATTGACTTGTAAGCCCGTCGAAAGTGGTGGGAGCATCCCTTTTGAAAGTTTTCTTTGCCACTCTCGTATCTCCCGCTTCGGCGTCGTTGATGAAAGAAGGATGCACCATGAATTTAATGGAAGATGCATTCGGCACTTCGTAAATAGGATTCAACTGATCGCCCACTCCACTACCGTAAACGAAATAAGCGCCTTTTGTCAGGGGAGCGGATTTATCCATAAAAGATTCGCCCAGGGCGGTAAGAGCCGCGTTGTAATCTTTTTGGTAAATTGCAACTCTTGCTTTCAAAGCACGGTTAAACTTGATAAATTCCTTCGGAGTGTTAAAATCCGCAAAGCCGGAGGAAAGCTCGAAAGAAAATTTACTTCCGGCGTTTTCCAAATCACTTTTGGCATCGTCCAAAAGTTGAGAAATAAAGGTAAGCGCTTCGTCCTTGCTCACAAAGGGTCCCGGTGTATCGCCGTCCACATTTATCCTAATTCCGTTCTCCCAAGTGAGATTTACATTAAGAAGAAATTGATAAGCCTTTATTGTCTTGGCAAAACCGCTTGCTCCTTTATTCCCTTTTGCAATCAGGAAATTGCAATTTCGTATTACGCGATAGCGAGCGCTCCAAGGACGATTCAAAATAAATCCCGACGGATCGATTTGAGTTCCGTCTTTTCCCATAAGCGTTCCCGTATAGCGCGGGTCGGCCGGTTCGAAATAATAAGCCTCTCGTCCTATCACGGAAACATCTCTGAGATAAATAGCATACTCGTTCCGCATGCTTGCTTCTATGCCGGTAACCAAAGTTTGAATTGTCGTTTGCTCCAAACTGGGTCCGTTCGGATCGACAAAATCCATTTCCCCGCAACCTGCTGTTAACAGAACGATTCCGAAAAGCAGAGGGAAAGAAAAGATTAGAAATCTATATCCAATTTGTTTCATTTTCATAATTGTCCTCCTCAATTAAAATCCTAAAGAAATATTAAAGTAATAACTCTTGGAAGCCGGGAAAGGCGTAACCTCTATTGAATGCCCGATGGCACGTGAACCGAAATTGCTTACCTCCGGATCGTAGCTGGAATATTTCGTAAATGTTAAAATATTCCTTCCCGAAACACCCACGCGGAACTTACTGAAGATGCCGCCGAATATTTTCTTTACCGTTTCGGGCTTGAAAGTATAGCCGAAACTTATTTCCCGAAGTTTCAGATAGGTTCCGTCCTCAACAAATTGGTGCGTGGTTTTGCCGAAAGCCGCCGCACGCGCTTTGCCTTCGGGCGTATCCAAATCGGGAGAGGTGCCGAACAAATCGGTAAGTAAAGTTGTCAAGTTAATTACATCCCCGCCTTGTTTCCAATCCCACAAAAAGTTCAAATCGAATCTGTGCCATTTGAAATTATTGATAAAGGACATTTGAAAATCGGGTGTTTCATCTCCGATTTGTTTCAACACACCGTTTTCAAGTCCCACGATTTGCGTAGCGGATTTTCCTTCTTCCACTCGGAAACGTCCTAAAATATCCGCAAATCCTATTGTATTGAAAGCGGGGACGTCCAAATGAGTAATTATTGAATGAGTTTTATAAAAATTGACGCGTGTTGTCCATTGAAATTCCTTTTCGTTGAAAACCGCCCACGCCAAGGATGCTTCGAAACCGTAAGTGCGCATATTTCCGCCGTTTATCACCTCTTGAGTGTAACCGGTTGAGGGCGGAAGATTTCTGAAAAGAATTAAATCGGAAATGTTTTTATTGTAGTAGGAAAATTCGAAAGTACCTTTATCCCCAAAGAAATTTGCATCGAAACCTACTTCCAACTCGGTTGTTTTCTCCGGTTCGATGTTGGGATTACCTTTGCGTGTACCTATTAACAAACCTCCTTTCCCGTCCACGTTTGCAGGGACGAAAGAAGTGTACTTTGCACCGGGGATTGGGGAATTTCCCGTCTTTCCATAGGCGGCACGAATTTTAAAGCCAGAAACCACACCGCGGAAGTTATCCCAAAAGCCAAATTTGGACAACCTTACCGATGCGGAAGCCTTTGGAAAAAGGAAATATTTGTTAACATCGCCGTTGGAACTGCTGGCATCCCCGCGAATTCCGACGGTAAAGAAATAAATATCCTTTATACTAACTTCTTCCTGTGCGAAAAATCCTCTGTCCCTTTGAATTATTCGGTTTTGGTCAACCGTAACGCTTGCCGCCTGGTCGATATTTTCTTGTCCGATAATTACGTCCTCGCCCACGGAAATCGTATGGTTGAGGTTCTTGCTTTCGAACTGCAAACCCAATGCCGTTCGGAAACTTATATCCGAAGTGAAGAAATAGTTATGAATCAAATTCAAATACAAATTGCTGTTCCGAGAAACCGTCTCGCCCAAAATAGTTGTCCCAGGTTGAGAGCTGTATTTTTCGAACTGAAGCTCGCGAGGGAAAACAGCTTTGTTTATTTGAGTATAATAATCTATTCCGCCCACGGCGGTAAAGTCGAGCAATTGCTTTTCCGTACGAACTATATTGAAACGTGCATTTCCACTCACAATTGTTCTGTCAACCGTCTCGTTGTTTGTCATAAGAGCCGCCGTTTGCAAAGGATTGGAGGCAACGAACGGATTTTCGGGATAAACACCGTTAACGGGCTGGAGATTAAGAAAACTGGGCGTTCCCGCCAATGCCATTCCGAAAGAAGTACCGCTGTTGTCGTTATTTGTTAATCCTCTGTCGGAGCTCGAATGCACATAATTTGCAAAAATCTTAACATCGACCCTTTCGCTTACTTTGTGCGAAAGATTAATTCGAGCGGATTGTTTCGAATAACCGGTATTTTGAATTATTCCCTGGTCGTTTCTTTGAAAAAGAGAAATATAATATTGGGAGCGTTGATTTCCCCCGCCGATTCCAACGGAAGATTGATTCACGAACCCCTTGCGTCCGTAAAGTTCTTCTTCGTGGTCATATGTTTTGCCTTTCAGAAATTCTTTCAATCCGACCTCGCCGAACCATTCCTTGGCGGTTTTTGCGGTAAATTTACGACTACCCAATTTTTTAGCGAGGACGTTCACGCCGAACTGCTGGCGGAAGGTAAACGACGAGCGTCCAGCCGTTCCCTGCTTGGTGGTAATAATAACCACACCGTTGGAAGCCTTTGCGCCGTAAATTGCCGCCGCGCTTGGTCCCTTTAAAACCTCTATGGATTTAATATCGTCGGGTACCAAATCGGCTATTCTATTTACGGGATTGTCCTGATAATTAGTGCTTCCGCCACCGGTGGCTTTCGTAACGGCGTTCACGCCCGACTGCGTAGCGGTGTTATCTAAGATTACACCGTCAAGCACGTAAAGAGGTTGACTTTCCGCATTGATTGTCCCCACGCCGCGGAGATTCACATAAAATCCTCCCCCCGGCGCGCCCGAGGTTGCACTGACCGTTACCCCGGCGAATTTACCGGAAAGCTCGCCGTCCAAAGTTTGCGTTGGAACTTCCGTCAATTCCCGAGCGCTCACCGTCGCAACGGAATTCGCCGCATTTTCTCTTTTAACCGACGATGCCAAACCGGAAATTACCACCTCGGAAGTTTTCAAAACGTCGGGCTCCATCTCTATTTTCATGTCGTATTGACTTTCTTTAACCTTTTTGGTAATGGTTTTATAACCAATGTAACTGAATACAAGCGTTGCGGACTTGTAATGCGGAAGTTTGATATGAAATTTCCCTTCCATGTCCGAAACCGTTCCCAGATTGGTTCCTTTGATAGAAATGTTTGCGCCGATTAACGGCTCCCCTGTTTGTTTGTCGGAAATTTTCCCGACAATTTCGAGCTGTTGAGCTTTCACGAAACCGAAGCTCAAAAAGAGAAACAGCATAAATAGTGTAAGGCGTTTCATAGGCTTAAGCCTCCCTTGATTTGTTAATTAATTTGTTGATTGAATAATAAGATTCCATGCTTCTTGTTCTCATAAGCCCGTGAAAAAATGATATTTAAAAAATGTGATTGTTGGAGCGGGCTTAATTCTTATTGCATTAGCATAAGAATTAGAATGCTCCAAAGGATACTAAGAATGAATAGAGTAAAAGATTGGGAAGCCCAATCGGGAAGTGAAATGGTGTCGATATTTTCTTTTCGTGTAAACATTTCTCAAAAATTTGAGGGGCTATTTAAGAAAGTAGAAATTAAATGTCAAGAAAAAAATTTTTTCTGTTTTTCCGAGTGCCTCCGAGTATTTATATTTCGCTATTATATTTGGAAAAGATAGATATTCCGTTAAATTTTACAGGTGAAATTAAATGGAACATAAAGCGACAGACTCTCCGATTTTCCGAAACGGTAAAAGTGAGGGCTATGCGAAGGAATTCGCAATAGTAACAACTCTTTTCTTCATGTGGGGCTTATTGACTTCGTTAAACGACATTCTTATTCCGCATCTCAAAGCTATTTTCGAATTGAATTATGCTGAAGCGATGCTGGTTCAATTCGTGTTTTTTATGGCGTATTTTTTGGTTTCCATGCCTTCGAGTGTAATTCTCAAGGCAGTGGGATACAAAAACGGAATAGTAATCGGCTTGGCGGTGGCGGGATTGGGTACGCTTGCTTTTTATCCCGCTGCGGGTTTGCGTTCTTATCCCCTTTTCCTTTTGGCGTTTTTTGTTCTGGCCTCGGGCATAACACTTTTGCAGGTCGCGGCAAATCCGTATGTAACAATTTTGGGAAAGCCCGAAGGCGCTTCCTCTCGGCTTAATCTGAGTCAGGCTTTTAATTCTTTGGGAACCACAATCGGTCCATATTTCGGTTCCATGCTGATTTTGAGTGTGGGAATTAAATCCGCCGAGGAGCTTGCGCGAATGTCCCCCGCGGAAATTGAGCTTTATAAAAATCTGGAAGCTTCTTCCGTGCAAGTCCCTTATCTTTGGCTGGCGGGAATACTTTTCCTTCTCGCCTTTTCGATTTATTTTTCCCACTTGCCCGAAATTCATGCCGAAGCAGAAAAATCCACCCAAGGCAAATTCGCAAGCGACGAGATTCATTCGTCAGCATGGAAGTATAGGCATTTGCTCTTGGGTGCCATAGCAATTTTTCTTTACGTGGGTGCGGAAGTCTCCATAGGCTCCTTTCTGGTAAATTACATGGGACAGGATTTCGTAGCGGGATTCTCACCCGAGCAAGCGGGAAAATTCGTGGCTTTTTATTGGGGCGGAGCAATGGTGGGAAGATTTATCGGTTCGGGACTTCTCACCCGCCTTTCGCCGAATAAAACGCTTGGGTTTAATGCACTCGTGGCAGCAATGTTAGTAACCATTTCCATGCTTTCAACAGGACATTTGGCAATGTGGACAATTCTCGCCGTTGGACTTTTTAATTCAATCATGTTCCCCACCATTTTTACCTTGGCTCTCAAAGGTTTGGGGAAACATACAAAACAAGGTTCGGGTATTCTTATTACGGCAATTGTGGGAGGCGCCGTTATTCCGGTATTACAAGGAGCGCTTGCGGATGTCATAGGCATACACACCGCTTTTATCTTACCCGTTCTCTGTTATCTCTATATCACCTACTACGGTTATATAGGCTCAACCCCGGAATTTGAATAAGTGGCTCATGGCAAAGAGCATGGAGC